>CAZVKC010000011.1:62876-81974 GCA_964627455.1 uncultured Solibacteraceae bacterium
ACGACCTTTACCCCGTTGAGCCAATGCTCGCAATGCCGTCCGCGAACCACAATCGCTGAATCGTTCCACTCGCCGACCGGCTTCAATGCAGCGCCCTTGGCCGCGATCTGGTTATACAGGCTCCCACTGCGCTCCACCGGATGCGAGATCGCTCCCGGATCCCCGCCGTCGTCCGCCACCTGGTACTCGAATCCCGCTCCATCCGATCCGCCGGCCGACGCGTTCAGATAATACAGGTGATACTTCACGCCGGAGTTCCCCTTCGACGTTGCCCTCCATTCAAAGCGCATTTCGAATGATCGATAGGTATCGCGAGTCCGCAAACTGCGGCCGTTCTCGTCGGCAACCGTGTGCAGCGCGCGCGCTTCGACTTTCCAGGATGAAGGCAGTGCAGCGCCACCTTCCACGTCGATCCATTTCGACGTGGATGTTCCATCAAACAGCGTGATCCAGCCATCGGGACCCGCAACATCATGGGTCTTCGCCGCCTCAATCGCGAAATACGGAGGCTCGAACTGGAGCGGCATGAACCGCAGGCTGAAGATCCGCCATTCCGCGGCCCGCCGGACAAACACGATCGACACCCGCCCCGCCTCTTCGCCCCTCGGTTTCCCGATCGTGCGATAGAACGCGTCGGATTGCACGACATCATTCGTAACCACGCGGAAGACTCGGGCCAGCGCCGTGATCTCGAAGGGAGGCTTTCCGGGCGGACAGTTCGCTGGGGTTGGCAGCAGGCGTGCACTTGCAGTCCTGCTTCCCCAACTGAACGCTGCGGCAAAATCATCTGTGAGGGATGCCCGCACTGCCGTTCCGTCACAGATGTTCAGCGCCAGCAGATACCTGCGCAGTACGTTTTGCATCTCGGACTGATCGGCCGGCGAGGGTTCCGCAGCCTGCCGGAACGGTCCACCCTGTTGCTGTCCAAGAGCAAATGCGGACCCAACCAAAAAGCACAGAATTCGCCTCGACATTTCGGTTCAGTATAGCGAGTCGCCGCCACGGCGGGACCCACTTCCATGCGGCGTTGCGATATGCTGGCGGGCAAATAGAGCAGAAAGGATCTCCGATCTGATGAACGAGAACCCGAATCCATCCAAATCCCGCCGCGAATTTCTGACCGCTACCGGCCGCGTTGCGGGCGCATCCGCCCTGGCAGGCGTCGCGTTGCCGCACGTGCACGCCGCCGAAAACAACACCATCGAAGTCGTGTTGATCGGCGCGGGAGGCCGCGGCACTGGCGCCGCCGTCAACGCCCTTTCCGTCGAGAATGGTCCTACCAAGCTCGTCGCGATGGCCGATGTCGTCCCCAAGAAACTGAACGACAGCTACGACAAGCTGAAGACGCAGTTCGGCGACAAGGTGGCAGTCCCGCCGGAGCGCCGCTTCCTCGGCTTCGACGCCTACAAGCAGGCGATGGATGCGCTGAAGCCGGGCGGCGTCGTGATTCTGGGAACGCCGCCGGCGTTTCGCTGGGTCCACTTCAAGTACGCGATCGACAGGCGGCTGCACACGTTCATGGAAAAGCCCGTCACCGTCGACGGACCCACCACCAAACGGATGTTCGAACTCGCGGACCTCGCTTCCAGCAAGAACCTGAAGTGCGCCGTCGGACTCATGGTCCGCCACTGCCGCGCGCGCCAGGAACTTCTCAATCGCATCCGCGACGG
This sequence comes from uncultured Solibacteraceae bacterium, assembly GCA_964627455.1. Lineage (GTDB taxonomy): Bacteria > Acidobacteriota > Terriglobia > Bryobacterales > Bryobacteraceae > F-183. The sequence continues at coordinate 64,547 of CAZVKC010000011.1, forward strand.
ACAGATCGGCGAGATCATTGCGATGCGCGGCTACCGCATGGGGCAGGGAGGCGGCACGGCTCCGCCGAAGCCTGCGGATATGCCGGAAGTCATGTACCAGCTCAGTAAGTTCCACGCCTTCCTGTGGTCGAGCGGCGGCGTCTTCAGCGATTACTACATCCACCAGATCGACGAGTGCAGTTGGATGAAAGGCGCCTGGCCGGTGGAAGCGCACGGCGTCGGCGGTCGCCACTATCGCGGCGATTCGCTCGACCAGAACTTCGACACCTACTCGGTGCAGTTCACCTATCCCGACGGCACGAAACTCTTCTTCGACGGCCGCAACATGGCCGGCGCACGCGACGAGTTCGCGAGCTACGCGCATGGCTCCAAGGGATCCGCCGTGATCTCGACGCTATCGCATACGCCTGGCATCACGCGCATCTACAAAGGTCAGAACATCCCGCGCGTGAACAGCCGCAAGGACCTGCCGCTGCCGCCGGATCCGAACCTCGTGTGGGCCTTCCCGCAGCCCGAGAAGAGCCCGTATCAATGGGAGTGGGACGACCTGATGGAAGCGATCCGCAACGACAAGCCGTACAACGAAGTGCGGCGCGGCGCGGAAGCGAGCCTCGTCACGTCGATGGGACGCATGGCGGCGCATACGGGACAGATCATCACTTACGAGCAGATGCTGAACTGCCCGCATGAGTTCGCGCCGAACGTCGACAAGTTGACGCCGGATGGTCCTGCGCCGGTGCAACTCGCATCCAATGGCAAGTACCCGGTGCCGGAACCCGGCATTAAGAAAGATCGCGAATACTAACCCCATCGCGCTGGCGGATCCGCCGTACTAATCTGTAAGGCATGTCCGCCAGCGCTCTCACCCTACGTCATACCGTTGCGACCCTTGCCTATCGCGCTGCGAAGGCGGTTCGCGATATGCCCCCCGAAGCAGCCGTCTATCGTCCCTCCGCAGATTGCAGAACAGCCGCGGAGATCCTCGCGCACATGGGCGACCTATTCGATTGGGCGCTTTCCATGGCCAATGGAAAACAAGCCTGGAAAGACTCAAAGCCGCTCGATGATTGGTCCGCCGAGTGCGACCGGTTCTTCGCCGCGCTGAAGAAGTTCGATGAACGCCTGGCTGCGGACGAACCGATTGCCTGCGACGTGAACCGGCTCTTCCAGGGTCCCGTGGCGGACGCCCTGACCCACACCGGTCAGATCAACATCCTGCGCCGGTTGGCGGGCGCCGCGGTGAAGGCCGAAAACTACGCGGTGGCCAAGATTGGCGAAGGCCGCATCGCGCCTTCCGACCAGGCGCCGCCAGTCCGCGAATTCTAGGACCCTGAGATCCTCTGATAAAATGTGAGTTCGTCGATGGACTTCCGTCATCCTATAGACGGATCGCTACGAAAATCACTGCTTCACGGGAATCACGGATCAACAACTATGGCTGCTGCAGCTGGTGCTGGACTTGAAGGCGTTGTCGCAACGTCATCGAACATCTGCTTTATTGATGGTGAGGCTGGAATCCTGAGCTATCAGGGTTTCAACATCCATACGCTCGCCGAAAATGCGACCTTTGAAGAGGTCATCTATCTGCTCTGGCACGGAAAACTGCCCACTCAGGCGCAGTTGGACGAACTCAAGGCTTCTCTCGTCGCAAACCGTGAGATCCCCGCGGAGGTCACGGCTTTCCTGAAGTCCGCCGGCCAGGGGACGCCCATGGACGTGCTGCGCACCGCGGTGTCGATGCTCGGCCTCTACGACGCCGAATCCAAGGACACCTCGATCGACGCCAGCGTCCGCAAGGCGCAGCGCCTGATGTCGCAGACCGCGACCATCGTCACCACCTTCGACCGTCTGCGCAACGGCAAGGACGTCATCGCCGGCGATCCGTCGCTCGGCTTTGCCGCGAACTTCCTCTATACGCTCACCGGCAACAAGCCGGATGACATCTCCGAGCGGACCTTCGACATCGCGCTCACCCTGCACGCCGACCACGAACTGAACGCGTCGACTTTCGCCGCGCGCGTCACCGCCGCCACGCTGTCCGACATTTACTCGGCCGTGACTTCCGGCATCGGCGCCCTCAAAGGACCGCTCCACGGCGGCGCCAATGAGGACGTGATCCGCATGCTGCTCGCCGCGGGTACGCAGGAAAAGGCGCTCGCTCACGTGCAGAACATGCTCGCCACCAAGCAGAAGGTCCCGGGCATGGGCCACCGCGTCTACAAGACCGAAGATCCGCGCGCCACGCACCTGCGCAAGATGTCCGAAGAACTCGGCAAGCGCACCGGCCACGTCGATCTCTACTACACCTCGAAGAAGATCGAAGAGTACATCAAGAGCGAGAAGAAGCTGAACGCCAACGTCGACTTCTACTCGGCATCCACCTACTACTCGCTCGGGATCCCGATCGACCTCTTCACCCCGATCTTCGCGGTCAGCCGCATGTCGGGCTGGACGGCGCACGTGCTCGAGCAGTACCGCAACAACCGCCTCATCCGTCCGCGCGCCGACTACACTGGTCTCGATGTCGGCCAGCCCTGGGTGGCGATCGAAAATCGCTAAACCGCGCTCAAAACAGCTATTCTGAAAGGCGGGAGACACATTTGCGGTGTCTCCCGCTTTTCCTTTTTCGAATACGAACATGCACGATCTCAACTGGTTTCGAACCAATCTCGACGCCGCGGCGGAACGTCTCGCGCAGCGGCCTTTTATTGTCGACAAGGAGCAGTTCCGCTCGCTCGACTCGCAGCGCCGCGCCGCGGTGACCGAGGCCGAGACGCTGAAGGCCCAGCGCAATGCGTCGAGCATGGAGATCGGCAAGCTGAAGAAAGCCGGCCAGGATACGACCGAAGCGCAGGCCAAGGTCCGCGAGATGGGCGATCAGATCGCCGCACTCGACGCCAAGGTTGCCGAGGTCGATGAACAGTTCAAGGCGATCCTCACCGGGATCCCCAACCTGCCGCATGAATCCGTGCCGATTGGCAAGAGTGCCGACGACAATGTCGAGGTCCGCCGCTGGGGTACGCCCGCGGAGATGGCTTTCGCCCCGAAGGCCCACTGGGACCTCGGGCCGGAACTCGGCATCCTTGACATGGAACGCGCCGCCAAGGTCACCGGCGCGCGCTTTGCCGTTTACTGGGGACTCGGTGCCAGGCTCGAACGCGCGCTCATCAACTTCATGCTCGACACGCACACGCGCGAGCATGGATACACCGAAGTCCTGCCGCCGTTCATGATCAACTCGGCGAGCCTCTTTGGCACCGGCCAGTTGCCGAAATTCGCCGAGGACCTGTTCAAGCTCGAAAAGACCGATTACTGGCTCGCGCCGACGGCCGAGGTTCCGGTGACGAACCTGTTTCGCGACGAGACGCTGGACGTCGACAAACTGCCGATCAGCCTCTGCGCCTACACGCCGTGCTTCCGTTCCGAAGCCGGATCCTATGGGCGCGACGTGCGCGGCATCATTCGCCAGCATCAATTCCAGAAGGTCGAACTGGTGAAGTTCACCACCGCGGAACAGAGCTACGCCGAGCACGAGAAACTGACGGCCGACGCCGAGCATATCCTGCAGTTGCTGGGACTGCCCTATCGGACCGTGGTCCTTTGCACGGGCGACATGGGATTCTCGTCCGCCAAGACCTATGACATCGAAGTCTGGCTGCCGGGCCAGCAGGGGTACAAGGAAATCTCCTCCTGCTCGAACTTCGAGTCGTTCCAGGCGCGCCGGGCGAACATCCGCGCCAAGGCCGGCAAGGGCAAGAGCGAGTTCGCGCACACGCTCAACGGCAGCGGACTGGCTGTTGGACGCACCTGGGTGGCGATCATCGAGAACTACCAGCAGGCGGACGGCAGCGTGCTCGTTCCGGAGGTCCTGCGGCCCTATCTCAACGCCGAGCGGATCACCGCCGCCGGCCAGTTGAAGTAGCCCAAAACCGCCGTTCACAAACGGCCCGAAAATATTTTCAGCTCGTAACCCCCTGATCCCAAGGGGGTTTTCTTTTTCCTGGTTCCTCGCTCCCACCCGGCCTTCGAAGGGCCCCCTGGAAACCTGAAGGCGAAAGTGAACCGGTACGCGCGCAACTTGCCGCACACCGGGGAGCGAGGAGATCACATGAAACAGATCCATTCCCGCGCCGCCTCCCAGAACGGGCCCGGCGCCGTTTTTCGGGCGTTGCTGCTGCTGTGCTGCTGCGCCTTTCTCGTGTCCGCGCAGCCTGCGCTGACCACCATTCAGGATGTGCTGTTCCGCGCCGACGGAACGCGCTTCAACGGAACCGTGACGATCTCGTGGAAACCGTTCGTATCCTCGGGTTCGAGCTTCATCCCGCAGCAGGGTCTGCGGATCGACGTCGTCAACGGCGTTTTCAAGGCGAAGCTCGTACCGACGACCAACGCAACGGCGGGCGCGAATTACGAAGTCCAGTTCGCCAGCCAGGGGAAGTTCCTCTTCACCGAGACCTGGGCGGTGCCGCCGAGCACCGTCGCACTGAAGGTCCGCGACGTGCGCGTGACTTCCGGGACCGTAGTCGGCAACCCCCCGGTTTTCGGGCAGTTGTCGCAGATCAGCGACGTGTCGGGCCTCGAAAACGAACTGCTGCTTCGCCCGATGCGAGGCTTTAATTTCGGATTGGGCCGGGCCGCGATGATCAATTCCACCGGTCAGATCGATGCGGTCCAGGGCAACCTGTCGGACTGCGTCCGCGTGGACGGCAGCGCCTCGCCGTGTTCGACCGGTGCGTCCGGTGTTGGGACCTCCGTCGGGTTCGTCGATGGCGAAACCCCGGCCGGATCCATCAATAGCTCGAACGCGACCTTCACTCTTGCCTCAACGCCCGCTCCGGCGGCCAGCCTGCTGCTCTACCGGAACGGGTTGCTCATGCGAAGCGGCGTCGACTATCTGTTGAGCGGGCAGACAATCTCGTTCCTCGCTCAATCGCTGCCCCAAACCGGCGATTCTCTGGTGGCGAACTATCGAACGATCCTCACCGGAACCGGTGGAGGTAGCGGAGGCGGCGGAACAACCCCGGCGAATGTGCCGGAGGTACTATGCTCCGGCGTCGGCGCGTCCACCGCATTGACCACGGCGACGGATCTCGCAACCTGCACCATAGATCCAGCTAAGTTACAGGAAGGAGACAGGTTAGAGGTTCAGTTCGGCTACAATCACTACGGCACGAGCGTGCCGTCGACCGTCACGGTTCGCTGGGGGACCAGCGACATCTTCACGCGCACGGCCACTGGCGGAGAGTCCGCTCTGGTCGGATCCGTGCAGTTGGCGATAACGACCGGCATTGCGCTCTATATGTGTGAAAGCAAAGGAGTCGCCAGCTCTCAGCAGGTCTCGACCGGGATCAGCACGGAATCGATGACGAGCGCCATAACCCTGCGCCTGCGCGGGAATATGACCTCTGCGTCGCTCGAGAGCATTGCCCTCCGTTACTACTCCGTGGTGCGTATCCCGGCAGTAACCTCCGGCCAATAGTACCTAGGGGATTTTAGGTACCGGCCTAGAGAGATCACTGAGTTGTTCCGGCGTGGCGGTTACGGCAAACTTACACTAGCAGAAGTCAATTTGTAAGGAATCGTGACCGCCATGACCCAAATCTGCCAATACCTGAAATTCGCTCTCTCCAGAAAACTCAGCCGGGATCTGCGAGGGCAGGATCTGATCGAATACGCACTGATGGCGGCGTTTCTTGCCGTGGCCGTCGGGGCGACGTTCCCCACAACCATTGCTCCTTCGATTTCGACTGTATTCTCGAAAGTCCAGAGTTCGTTCAGCGCCACCAGCAGCTACGGTAGCTAAAACGCCGGCCGCTTAGTTTGTTTGGGCCGGGGAACCCTTCACCGGCCTCAAATACTTCTCGTACCAGTCGAGATTCCGCTTCAGGCGGTCCTGCTGGAAACTCGGCCGGTTGATCCCGTGGAACTCGCCCGGGTAAACGATCAGCTGCGTTGGAATCCCAATCGACTTGAGCGCCTGGTACATCTGCTCGCTGCCGGTGATCGGGACGTTGAAGTCCTTCTCCCCACCCATATACAGTGTCGGAGTCTTGATCCGGTCGGCATGCAGGAACGGGTACGAGATCTTGAGCCATTGGTCCAGATGCTTCCACGGCTGCCCGATTTCGTTGTCGTACTGGAAGATGTACTGGTCGTGTCCGTACATGGAAAGCTGCAGCGCACTGCCCGCGCCACTGACCGCCGCCTTGAACTTGTCGGGCGCTGACGCGATCAGATAGTCGGTGAGGATGCCGCCGTAGCTCCAGCCGCCGACGCCGATCCGGTCTGGATCCGCGATGCCCATCGTATTCACCACGTGGTCCACGCCGGCCAGCAGGTCGATGACTTCCTTGTTGCCCCAGTCGCCATAGATCGCCTTCTGGTAATCCTGCCCGCGTCCGGAACTGCCGCGATAATTCACCGCCAGCACCAGGTAACCGTTGGCCGCGAAAAACTGCCGTTCGAATGAGAACGAGTGCTCATCCTGCCCGTTCGGACCTCCGTGGATCCGCAGCAGCATCGGGTACTTCTGGCCCGCCTTGAAATCGGCGGGCTTCACAAGCAGGCCGTGCGCTTCGTTCCCGTCTTTCGTCTTGAACTTCACTTCTTCGGTCGTGCCGAGTTGCAGTTCCGCCAGCAGCTTGTCGTTGTGCGATGTCACTTTGCGCGGAGTCGCGCCATCGAGTATGTGGACTTCAGGCGTCGTCGTGCTGGTCGCCATCAGGGTCGCGGTGCAGCCGTTCGTGCCGGACAGCGAGTTGAAGGTGCGTCCCGCCGCCGTCAGCTTTTCGACCGGACCTCCCTTTGCCGGCACGCGCCCGATATATACCGACTGGTCGTCGCTGATCAGAAACTGGATCGCGCTGCCGTCGGCGGTGAAGCGCTGGCTCGAAACGCCGCGATCGAGGCTGGCGGTAAGCAGTTTAGGACCACCGTCATTGCCGTTGATCGACAGGATCGCGAGCTTCGCCTGATTGTAGGCGGACAGCTTCGGTTCGCTGCCCTGAATGTAGGCGATCTGCGTGCTATCGGGACTCCACACCGGCGCGCTGTCGGGACCATGGAACGTCGTCAGCTTGCGCGGCGTCGAACCCGGCTGCGCGGCGGTGATCCAGATATCCGAATTGTTGTAGCGGTCGGCCTCGGGTTCGCGGCGGCTCACGAACGCGATCCACTTGCCGTCCGGCGACCACGCCGCGCCGTTCTCTTCATACTCGTCCTTGGTGAGCGTGTCGACTTTTTTCGATTCGATGTCGTACAGGTACAGCCGCTGCGGATGCTTCGCCCCGAGGTACCCGGCGATGTCGCGCTTGAAGTTATAACGGTCGAGCACGATCGGCTTCGGTTTCGCCGGAGGCTTTCCTTCTTCGGCCTGCGGCTCATCGGGTTCCTGCATCGTGAGCAGCAGTTGCTTCGAGTCAGGCGACCAGACGAAATCCGACAAGCGCTGCTTGACGTCGGTCAACTGGCGAGCTTCGCCGCCACGCCGGTCAAGCACCCAAACCTGATTCCCCTTCGCCTTACCGGGCCGCGACGACAGGAAGGCGAGCAGCTTTCCGTCTGGACTCCACTTCGGCCGCGACTCCGATTCCGACGATGACGTGAGCCGGATGTTTTCCTTGCCATCCACGCTCACCATCCAGATGTCGGTGTCGCGTTTGTCTTCCTTCACGTCGGTGGTCGAGACGCTATAGGCCACCCACTTGCCGTCGGGCGAACACTGCGGATCCGCGACGGCGGCGAACTTATGTTGATCTTCGAGCGTGAGAGCACGCTTTGCCTGTTGAGCGGAGACTAACGAACCCGCTGCCAGGGCGGCAGCGGCGAGCATGGTACGACGCATATAACCGGAAGTGTAACAAGCTCCTTCGATTACCATGAAGAATTGGCGAGTTGAAATGAAGACGAATGCGATGCGGATTCTGGAAGGGATGGGGATTCCCTTCGAGGTCCGCGAGTATGAGGTGGACCCGGAAGATTTGTCGGCCGAAACCGTGGCGGCCAAGGTGGGATTACCGCCCGAGCAGGTGTTCAAAACACTGGTCGCGCGCGGCGACCGCAACGGCGTTTGCCTGGCGGTGATTCCCGGCAATTACGAACTTGATTTCAAAGGCCTCGCGAAGTTGAGCGGTGACCGCAAGTCGGACATCGTGCCGCTCAAGGAAGTCCAACCGCTCACTGGTTATATCCGAGGCGGCGTCACCGCGCTTGGCTGCAGGAAAGACTATCCGGTCTTTGCGGATGAACTCATTGAAATCTGCGATGTGATTTCGATTTCCGCGGGCATGCGCGGCGTTCAGATTCTGATGAAGCCGGCGGATTACATCCGCGCCGTGAACGCGACCGTCGGCCCGATCGCCAAGGAGAAGGCTTGAAGACAGCCGCCGGAATCGCCAGCGCGTCGTTGATCCTGCTCGTCCTGCTGGACGTGTTCGAGTCGATGATTCTGCCGAGGCGTGTCGGTCGTCGATTGCGAATCGGCCGCGCGTTTTACCGCTCGAGTTGGGCGCCGTGGAAGTGGCTAGCGCAACGGATGCAGTCGCCGAAACTGCGCAATAACTGGCTGGCCTGGTATGGTCCGCTGTCGTTGCTGACGCTCTTCGTCGTCTGGGCGCTGGGACTCATCGCAGGGTTTGCGGGCATGCACTGGGCGCTGCAGACGCCGCTACAGGACACGCATGGTCCGATGGACTTCCGCGCGAACCTCTACTTCAGCGGGGTGACGTTCTTCACGCTCGGGTTCGGCGACATCATTCCCGTCGACGGCGTGGGGCGTTCGCTGGCGGTGATCGAGAGTGGATTGGGATTCGGATTCCTCGCCGTGGTCATCGGCTACATGCCGACGTTGTATCAAACGTTCTCGAAGCGCGAGGTCATGATCTCGCTGTTGGACGCGCGGGCCGGATCGCCGCCTACCGGTTCGCAGATCCTGATTCGAATGTCGCGCGCAGGCAATCTGCAAGGGCTCGACGCCTTCTTCGAGGAATGGGAAAAATGGTGTGCGGAACTGCTGGAATCGACGATGTCGTATCCGGCGATTGCCTGGTACCGGTCGCAGCACGACAATCAAAGCTGGCTCGCGGCCCTGGCTGCGATTCTCGATGCGACGTCGCTTGCGATCGCGAATACGGCGCATGGAACCAATACCTATCAGGCACAGGTGACCTTCGCGATGGCTCGCCATGCTGTAGTGGACATCGCGCTGTTGTTCTTTATCCCGCCGGACCGCGAGAGCCGGCGCGGCGGCGAGTGCGGTGAAATCCGCGGCCAGATGGACCTGGCCGGTCTCGATGCCACGAGCGCGAAGAAACTGGACGAATTGCGCGGCATGTACGAACCGTATTTGATGGCTTTGTCGCGCATGTTCCTGCTGCCGCTGCCTCCGGTAGTGGGCAATATACATGTGGCCGATAATTGGCAGTCGAGCGCGGGAATGAGGCGGGTCACGGGACTCGACCACTTGGGAGATCCGATCGAGCAGAATGAGCATTTCGACTGAAATTCAGGAACTGCTGCGCGACGGCTGGACGGTGCTCACGCCGTCGGCAGGGATTGCGCGCGCCGTGCGCGAGGGCTACGAGTCCTCGATCAGCGGGGTGGTTCCGAGTCCGCGGGTGTTGACCATCGACGCGTGGATCCGCGAGCGCTGGCTCGAAGAATCGTGGCGTTCGGGCGAGAACGTACTGTTGAGCGCAGCGCAGGAACTGCAATTGTGGCAGCAGGTGATCCTCGAGTCGGAAGAGGCCGAGCGCTTACTGCAGATCCCGGCGGCGGCGCGGCTTGCAGCGGACGCCTGGCGGATCCAGCAAGCGTGGCAGTTGCCGGTCACCGCCGCGTCGATGGACTCGCAGGAAGATACAGCCGCATACTTTCGCTGGTCGCGCGCCTTCGCGCAGCGTTGCGAGAAGAAACATTGGATCGATCGCGCGCGGCTTGCCGGAGAACTGTCGCGAGCGGGCGCAGGTGAGCGAGTCGCTGTGGCTGGATTCACCTTGCTGCTGCCGCAACACCGGGCGATGCTCGACCGTGTCGCGCCGGGTTGGCGCGATGTGCCGGCGTTTGACGGCCCGTGTTCGCCGGTGGCGGGCAAGGCGGAATTCACGACCATAGAAGCGGAGATCCGAACGGCGGCCGTGTGGGCGCGCGAAGTGATGCTGGCGAATCCGGGCGAGCGAATTGGGGTGGTGTGCCTCGATCTGGCGTCGAAACGTCGGCTCATCGATCGCGTGTTTCTGGAAGTCTTCCACCCCGAACAACTCTGTTTTGCGAGCGAGTCGTCGGTGGAGCGCCGCCGGTATCAGTTCGAGTCCGGCGGCGATTCGCTGGCGGGACATCCGATGATCCACACGGCGCTGCTTGGCTTGGATTTGGCGGGCGGGGAACTGACCTTGTCCGAAGCGGGCAGTCTGTTGCGTTCGCCGTTCCTCGGGCGCGGGTTCGAAGAACGCGCCGCGCGCGCGGTGCTCGATGCAACGCTGCGCCGCAACCATCCGGCGTGGTTGAGCATTCAGGAAATCACCGAACAGGCGCGTCAAAAGGCTCCGGTGATGGCGTCGCTGCTGGCGAAGTTCGACAAATTGCGCCGCGCGTTGCCGAAGTCTGCGCTGCCGGGTTCGTGGGCATCGCACCTGTCGCGCTTGCTGCGCACACTCGAATGGCCGGGCAGCGATACCCTGTCCCCTGCGGAATCGGAAGTGTTCGAGGCCTGGCAGGAGACGCTTTCGGAGTTTGCCGCACTGGACGCCGTGACCGGTTCGATGCCTCTGGGTACGGCCATTCGCACCCTCGGAGATTTGGCGAGATCGCGTGCGATTCCCGGCCGGCGGGATGGGCGTTCCGGCGTCGCGATCCTCTCGCTCGACGATGCGCTTGGCGCGCCGTTCGATCACTTGTGGGTGCTGGGGTGCACGTCGGACGCGTGGCCTCCGCCGCCCCGCCCGAATCCATTCCTGCCCGTCGTATTGCAGCGGGCTCGCGGCGTGCCGTCGAGTTCGCCCGAATCTGAATTGCAGTTCGCGAGTGCGGCGACACGTGCGTTGATCGAGAACTGCAGTGTCGACATCGTATTCAGCTACGCGCGGCGCGAGGCGGATCGCGAGTTGCGCGAAAGCGCGTTGTTGTCGCGCCTGTCGCCGTTGCCGATCGAGGAGCAGGCGCCGGGCGCCTCTTTGCAGCGCGCTGCGTTCGAAGAAGTGGACGACGCACAGGCTCCGCCGCTTGGCGCGGGCTCGTTGCAGCGCGGTGGGACGCGCATCCTGCAACTGCAGGCGGCCTGTCCGTTCCGCGCGTTCGCGGAACTGCGCCTGGGCGCGCGCGGCATGGAAAGCGGCGAGGCCGGCTTGAATCCGCGCGACCGCGGCAAGTTGTTGCACGAGACACTGCGGCTCGTGTGGGAACAGTTGCAGACATCGGCGCGGCTGCAGCACACACCGCCTGCGGAACTCGACGAGATGATCCGCGGCGCGATCCGCCAGAGCCAGTGGCCGGGCCGCGACGCCTTCGAGCGCGAAGTGCTGCAGTTGGAAGCCGTGCGATTGCATGAACTGGTGAAGTCCTGGTTGCTGGAGGTCGAGCGCAAGCGCGGAACCTTCGTCGTGGTGGGACAGGAGCAGGCGCGCGAAGTCGAGTTCGGCAAGTTGAAGTTCCAGGCGCGCGTCGATCGAGTGGATCGTTTTCCGGACGGCACGGAGGCGATTCTGGATTACAAGACCGGCGAGGTGGTTTCGAATCCGTGGGATGGCGAGCGTCCCGCGGAACCGCAGTTGCCCGCTTATGCGGTGAGTCATCCCGCGAAAGTCAGCGGACTCGTATTTGCGAAGGTGTCGAAGAGCCGCCTCAACCTCGAGGGCATCGGTCCGGGGACTCCGAATCCCGGCGAAGCGCCGCCGATTGAAGAATGGAGAAAAGTACTCACGAAGCTCGCCAACGATTTCGCCGCCGGCGTGGCGGCCGTCGATCCGAAAGACATTTCCGTAAACTGCCAGTATTGCGATGCGGATGTGATTTGCAGAGTGAGCGATAACCATGGCGACTAATGCAGCAGCGCCTTCGAGCCTTTTTCCGTTTTCGGTTCCGCAGGATGTCAACGAGCGACAGCGGGCGCTCGATGCCGAGCAATCGTTCATCGTGCAGGCTCCGGCTGGTTCGGGCAAAACGGAACTCCTCATTCAGCGGTTCCTCACGTTGCTTGCGCGGGTCGATCAACCGGAAGAGATCGTCGCCATCACGTTTACCAAGAAGGCTGCTGCTGAAATGCGCGATCGCGTGCTCGCCGCGCTCGAGCGCGTGCGATCCGGCGAGCCTCTGGAGAACCAGCGCGAGATCGAGCAGCGCGCACTGGCGACCGCCGTGTTGGAACGGAGCGACGAGCGCAAGTGGGACCTGCTGCGGAATCCAGGACGCCTGCGGATCGACACGATCGACGCATTGTCGAATGCGATTGTCCGCTCGATGCCGTGGTTGTCGCGCTTCGGCGCGATGCCGGAACCGGTGGAGGACGCGCAGGAACTCTATCGCATCGCGGCGTCGCGCACCGTGCGCATGCTGGCCGAAGGCAACGGCAATCCCGACGCCGAAGCGATCCGCACGCTGCTGGCGCATCTCGACGTGAACGTCGCAACGTGCGAGCGGTTGATCGCGCAGATGCTGAGCCGGCGCGAGCAATGGCTGCGCATCATCGTCGGCGAAGACGTGCATGCGCTGCGTCCGGTGCTGGAAGCGAACCTCGCGCAATTGATCCGCATCGAACTGCAGCAGGTGCAGTCGTTGTTGCCTGAGATCGCCGTGCGGGAACTGCCGCGCGCCGTGCAGTTGGAGCGCCTGCCCGCAGCGGACGCGCTGGCGTTGAGCGTCTGGAAAGACATCTGCGAAAAGCTGCTGACCAAGTCCGGCGACTGGCGCAAGAAGGCGTCGGGTCCTGAGGGCGCGGTGCTGGATGCGCTGCGCCTTGGTGGCGATCGATACGAGGCGTTACGCGAAGCGTTGGACGATCTGCGGAAACTCCCGCCGCCATATTACGAAGACGCGCAGTGGAAGGTGCTGGAAGCCCTGTTTCGCGCGTTGAAGCTTGCGGCTGCGAACCTGCGCGTGGTGTTTCAATCCCGCGGGCAGGTGGACTTCAGCGAGATCACGCAGGCCGCGCTCGATGCGCTGGGACCCGTCGAGCATCCCACGGATCTCGCGCTCGCCCTGGGGCATCGGATCCGGCATCTATTGGTCGACGAGTTTCAGGATACGTCGAATTCGCAGCGCGAGTTGCTGCTGAAGTTGACCGCCGGCTGGGATGATGGCGATGGCCGCACGCTGTTCCTGGTCGGGGATCCGATGCAGTCGATCTATCGCTTCCGTGAGGCGGAGGTGGGCGTCTTTCTCGATACGCGTTCACATGGTCTGGGACCTCTGCATCCTGAACCGCTGACGATCCGCGTGAACTTCCGCTCGTCGCCCGAGATCGTGAATTGGGGCAACGCGTGTTTCACCGAAGCGTTCCCGCAAGCTGAAGATATCGCTATGGGCGCGGTGCCGTTCGAAGAATCGGTCGCGTTTCGTTGGGAATCCGGCGTGGTGCGCGTGCATCCGCGATTCGATAAAGACGATGCGGCGGAAGCGGCGCTGGTCGCGGACCTCATCGGGGCCGCCAGGGACGAGAACCCGGGACAGTCGATTGCCGTGCTCGTCCGCGCGCGTTCGCATTTGCGCGACATCGTCCGCGAAATTCGTGGCCGTGGCTGGCGCTATCGCGCGGTCAAGGTGGACACGCTCGCCGAATCGCCCGTGGTGCGGGATCTGCTGGCGTTGTCGCGGGCGCTGGTGCATCTGGCGGATCGCCCGGCGTGGCTGGCCGTGCTGCGCGCGCCTTGGTGTGGGCTCACGCTCGCCGATCTCGACGCCATTGCCGGCGGCGATCACAAGTCCACGGTGTGGACACTGCTGCGGAGCCCGGGATTGCGGTTGTCCGCCGATGGCGCGTCGCGTTTGCGGCGCTTTCTGCAGGCAATCGATCCCGTGATGCTCGAACGCCGCCGCGTGCCGCTGCGGCATTGGGTGGAAGGCGCCTGGATCCGGCTGGGGGGCCCCGCGTGTTGCCGCAGTGAGGCGGAACTGGCCGATGCGCGTGAGTTCCTGCAGTTGCTGGACTCGTTCGATGAAGGCGGCGATCTGCCGGAGTTCGACCGTATTGAACAGCGGCTCGAAGAGATTTTCACCAACCCGGATCCGGAAGCGGACGACCGCCTGCAGGTGATGACGATCCACCAGGCGAAGGGCCTGGAGTTCGATACCGTGATCCTGCCGGGACTCGGCAAGAGCGGCCGCCAGGATGATCAGCGCCTGATGCACTGGCTGCGCAATCAGGACCGGCTGGTGCTCGCGCCCGTGCCCGCGTCGCAGGAAGACGACGATCCGATCTATCGCTATCTCGCGTCGGTCGAGGCTCGCAAGGAATCGAACGAACTCGCACGGCTGCTGTATGTCGCGGCGACACGCGCGCGGCGCACGCTGCATCTCATCGGGAACGTGTCGGTGAAGAAGAACGGCGAGATCTCGAAGCCGGACCGCCGGTCGCTGTTGTATCGCATGTGGGCAGCGGTGGGTGAGGAGTTTGTTGCCGAGTTCGCGAGGATCGGCGGCGCAGCGGGCCTGATAACTGGGAATGGCGCGGGCCACCCTGCGAACCCGGCCGCGCCTCGTAAGCTGCGGCGAGTCGCTTTGGATTACGCGACAGCCCTGCCGGCGGCGGGTCTCGCGAGCGTCGAGGAGGCAGGGTTCATCGAACAGGAAGCAGTGGAGGAGGAACTGGGACAATCCTTCGACTGGGCGGGAAACACCCTGCGTCACATCGGCGTGGTCACACACGCCTGTTTGCACCGGTGGATCCGCGAAGGATCCGGAGATGGCACGGAATGGGTGCGGCAGCAGGCCGGTGCGATCCGGCGTCTGCTGGCGAGCCTAGGCGTTCCTGCCGGCGAATGCGGCGAAGCGGCGGCCAAGGTGCAGGCGGCGGTTTTGCGCACGCTCGAGGATCCGCGCGGCGCGTGGGCTCTATCGCCAGACCATGCGGAGTCGCAAAGTGAGTTCGCGCTGACCGGGCGTGTGGGTTCGGAGATCATCCGCGGCGTCGTGGATCGTACGTTTGTCGATGAAGAAGGCGTCCGCTGGATCATCGACTACAAAACGAGTACGCACGAAGGCGCAGGCCTCGAATGGTTCCTTGATCACGAGCAGACGCGCTATCGCGCACAGCTCGAAAGATATGGACGGTTGTTCCTGGCTCGCGAGAGCCGGCGCGTGAAACTCGGGTTGTACTTCCCGTTGCTCGGCGGTTGGCGCGAGTGGGAACTCCTTCAGTGACCCTTGTGTTCCGCAGTGGGCGAGGGCTTGGCCGGCGCAGCGTGTCCGTCGCTTGTGGATGCAGGCTTGTGTTCTGACCCATGCGGGGCTTCTTCCGGCTTGCCGGATTTCGAGCGTTTGTTCGCGTCAGGCGCATCCTTGGGCAGCAGGTACTTGATGATGACCGTGATCCGCCGGTTGCTCGCGTCTTCCGGATCTTCGGTGTTCCTCAACTGCTGGTCCGCGAATCCGCGTACCTGTGTCACCTGATCCGGCTTGAGCCCGGAACTCTGCATGATGCGCCGCGCGGAGTTGGCCCGGTCGGCAGACAGTTCCCAGTTGGAATAATCCTGGCGCTTGCCGAACGGCTTCGCGTCCGTGTGGCCTTCGATCACCACCTTGTTCGGCATTTTGCCGACTTCGGCAGCGAGTTTGGTAAGGAACTCTTCGCCGTTCTTGCTGGGAGTGGGGTTGCCCGAATCGAAGAAGAAGCCTTTCTCGGTTTCGAGCAGCTCGACGCGTAGACCTTCTCCGGTGACTGTCATTTGCACGTGATCTTTGAGATCGGCAAGCTCGGGGGTCTCCTTCATCATCTGTTCCAGCTTGTCTTTCAACTGGTCGATGTTGTCGCGTTCCAACTGCAGCGCATCGCCGGTGCCGGCTTGCGAACTCCCGGCCAGGCGGCCACTCCCTTCCGGATCCTTGAAGTACCCCGCGATGGCGTCTTTGACGTCCTGCGAGGTATTCAGCAGCCAGAGCACGATGAACAGCGCCATCATCGCGGTGACGAAATCGGCGTAGGCGACCTTCCACGCGCCGCCATGATGGCCGCCGTGTCCACCCTTCTTCTTGATGACGATGATCGGCGCGGCTTTGGGATCAGCCATGGACTACGCGCCTCCGCCGCCGCCCTTGCAGGCCTTTTCCATCTCTTTAAAACTTGGCCGTTCGTGCGAAGGAATCATGCGGCGCGCGGTCTCGACCGCCAGGATCGGCGCAGCTCCCTTGATGAACGAAATCACCGCCATGCGAAGCACCTTGAAGTACTCGCCCTCCGCGTCATTCATCTTGGTGAGATAGGAGGCGATCGGGCCCAGGAAACCGTAGCACATGAGAATGCCGAGGAAAGTTCCAACGAGCGCGGCTCCGACCTTGTGCCCAATCTCTTCCGGCGGACCTCCCAAAGCGCCCATCGTGATGACGATGCCAAGCACTGCCGCCACAATGCCAAGGCCCGGAAGCGCATCGGCCACCGTCGTCAACGCCGCCACCGGAACATTGACCTCATGGTGGTGCCCTTCCATGTCCATCTCCATCATCTGGTCGAGTTCAAACGTGCCGACGCCGCCGCTGATTGCCATCCGCAGCGTGTCGCAAACAAAGTGGACTGCGTGGTGGTTCTTCAGGAATGCGGGATATTTGGAAAATATCTGGCTCTTGTCCGGTTCCTCGACGTCGGCCTCGAGCTTCACCATGCCGTTCTTGCGCGCGTGCACGAACAGATCGTTCAGCATTTTGAGCGTCTCGAGGTAGAACTTCTGATTGTAGGGACTCGGCTTCAATGCGCCGAGAATGCCCTTGAACAACGCGATGACTGTCGACAGCGGGTTCGCAATCAGAAGCGTGCCGAGGGCCGCGCCGCCGATAATGACAAGTTCCGCCGGTTGCCACAGCACGGCCAGTTGCCCGTGTTCCAGCAAGTACCCGCCAACGACGCCTCCCAAAACCACCAGTATCCCGATGATGACGAACATACAAGGTACTTATCGGGGCGGAGGGCTATGTTTTGAGCCGGACAGTTTGGATTTAGCGGGTCAGCCGGGCGTACTCGTCGCGAACCCACGCCGGAAGTTCCGGTTCCTGCGCCATCGGGTTCGGAAGCCGCAACGCCACGGCCCATCGGGCGTACCAGGAGGGGCCAAACCGGTTCACATACCGGTCCGGGGTTGTGTACGCCGCGTCTTCCATTGCTTTGGCGAGAGATACCACCGTGTAGCCACGCGCTCGCAGCAGGGCGAGCAGGTCCGGCAACACGTCGGCGTTCAGTAGATTGGCGTGCGCCAGCAGGATCTGCGGGATTTCGCGCTGAAACATTTTCAAC
>CAZVKC010000011.1:82074-123743 GCA_964627455.1 uncultured Solibacteraceae bacterium
TCCTGATATGTTTCGAGCGGAACCTTGTTCGGATCCGGGTGGGAGTAAGTGTGGTTGCCGAGTTCGAGTCCGGCTTCGAGCCACTGCTCCAGCAGCGCCACGCGCGCGTCGCGTTCGCCTCGGACGTTCAATCCTGCCTCGTTGACGAAGCCGATCGCGGGTACGCCGCGCAGTGCCGCCAGGATCCGCGTGTTGATCGACTGCATCTCGGCGAGGTTGCGGCATCCGCCTGCGCAGGGCAGGTCGTCGAGCGTGATCGCGATTTGCCGCTGTGCGGGAAGCGCGCACGAGAGCAGTGCGAACAGGACGGCGGTTCGCACCTACAGCGCGTCCGTCACGTCACGGTCGCGAACGCCAATCAGGTACAGAATCCCGTCGAGGCCAAGCGTCGAAATCGCCTGGCGTGCGTTCTGCCGGACGACAGGCTTGGCGCGGAATGCGATACCGAGTCCCGCGAGGCCGATCATCGGCAGATCGTTGGCGCCGTCGCCCACGGCGATGCATTGTTCGAGGCTGATGTTCTCTTTTTCTGCAATCTCGCGCAGGCGCCGCGCCTTCACCTGACCATCGACGATTTCGGATGTGATCTCGCCCGTCACCACGCCGTCGCGGATGTCGAGCTCATTGGCGTGCAGGTAGTCGAAGCCAAGCTTTTCCTGCAGTTTCCTGCCGAAATACGTGAAGCCGCCGGAAAGAATCGCCGTCTTGTAGCCGAGTTTCTTGAGCGTCGACATCAGGCGCTCGGCGCCGTCGGTGAGCGGGATGCGTTCGGCGACCTGCGCCAGCGCGGACTCGGGCAATCCCTTCAACAACGCCACGCGCTTGCGGAACGCCGAGGGAAAATCGAGTTCCCCGCGCATGGCCGCTTCAGTGATCTTCGCGACCTGCTCGCCGACTCCTGCGACCTTCGCAAGCTCATCGATCACCTCGACCTGGATGAGAGTCGAATCCATGTCGAACGCAACGACGCGGCGCGTGCGCCGGTATACGTTGTCGTGCTGGAACGCGATATCGACCTCATGTTCGCGAGTGAGCCGCATGAACTCGGCGCGGATCAGGTCCTCATCGGAATCCTGGCCGCTGAGCAGAAACTCGATGCAGGCGCGCGAATTTTCCTGCGGCACGAGCGGCGTTCGAACGCTGAGGCGGTCGATGCGGTCGATGTTCATGCCCGCGCTGGCGATCACGCCGGTGATGTTCGCCAGGTCGGACGCCGTGATGGTGCGTCCGAGCACGGTCGCGATGAACCGCCGCTTCTTCTGCGAACGAACCCAGCCGTCGTATTCGGCGTCGCTGACGGCGGTGAACCGCACCTGCATGTTCAACTCATGCGCAGCGAGCAGAAAGTTGGTGAGCAGGCTGGAAGACTTGATGTCATCGCTCAACTCGATGAGGATGCCGAGCGCAAGCGCGTCGTGAATGACGGCCTGGCCGATGTCGAGAATGCGCACGCCGTAATCGGCGAGGATCCGCATCAGAGAGCGTGTGAGACCCGGCTTGTCCTGGCCGGTAATGTGGATGAGCAGTACGCGAGCGGGCGAAGAGAGCACGTACCTTCAATTGTAACGGCCGTGCGTCAGATTCCGCGCAGCAGCGCCGTCGCTTCTTCGATCTGCGCGGCACACGCCTTTAGCGTCCTGGCGACTACCAATGCTTGTTGGGCGGCCTCTGCCGTGCGTCCGCCTTCCAGCGCTTCCCGGATCCCGGGCAGCGTCTTCGAGCCGTATCCGGTATAGAGCCCGGGCGCGTTCAACTGATGCTTGTACCATTCGCGTCCCGGCAATCCCTGGGGCGCAAGCAGGGCGCGTTCGGCGCGATAGATCGCCTGGTTCAGCTTGGCGAGCTTGTCGGCATTGGCGGATCCGGCGCGGCGCAATGCCGAGGCCGAGTCGTCGTCGAACTGCCGGGCCGCGGTGGAAAGCCGCGTCAACTGGCGCGCGACTTCTTTGAGGTCCGCGTTGGGGAAATCCTTCTGCAGGTCGTCGACATAGCCGCGAACGGCGCGCGACAGATCGCTGAACTGATGAGGCAGCAGCGGCGCGTCGGCAAGGCGCATCAACATCGTGGTCGTCACCTGCGACAGCGTGCGGCAATAACTGAAATCGGGGTCGCCGTACTTTTGATACCAGGTGAACGTGTCGTAGATCGAGTGGTACACCCCGCCGCCTTCGCCGCCGAATCCAAGATTCAGTGACGAAACGCCGGCGTGATCGAAGAACGCCGTGTAGTCAGAGCCGGATCCCAGCGGACCCAGGCGCAAGCCTGCATTGGCGCTCGACCCCGCGCGCGACGGACGCCGGGGCGCATCGAGCAGACTCTTTTGCGTCGCCGGATCCGTGATGTCTCGCATCACTTCGGTGAGGAACTGTTCGAACGCAGGAGAGCCACTCGCGCTGAGGGAACCGCGGCTGTTTGAATCCGTGTTGATGTAAGCGACCGCTCGCTGGTCGAGTTCCTGCTTGTGTTTCTCGACCCACTCGGTGGATCCGACCATGCCGAACTCTTCGCCGTCCCACAGCGCGAGGACGATCGTTCGCTTGGGTTTCCAGCCGTTCTTCACCATCCTCGACAACACGCGCGCCGTTTCGAGCAGCGATGACGCCCCCGATAGCGGATCCGACGCGCCGTTGACCCAGGCGTCGTGATGGTTGCCCATGATCACCCACTGGTCTTTGTACACCGTGCCCGGGATCACCGCGATCACATCGTGCACGTTCTTGACGCTCCAGTCGAAGTCGACCTTCAACCGCACCGATGCGGGACCGGGACCCACGTGGTAGGTCAGCGACATCGCGCCGCGCCACGGTTCCGGCGCCACGGGACCTTCGAGCGCACGCAGCAAAGGCGATGCGTCCGCATACGAGATCGGCAGCACCGGAATGCGGACAATGTTCTTTGCCGTCTCGAGCGGAATTTTCTTCGCGCCTTTTTCCGACGCCCAGCCGGGGCTCTGTGGGTCGCCGGGGTAAACAGCGAGGTCCATGATGGACCCGCGCTGCACGCCATGCGGCGGGCGATACGGACCCTTCGGATACACATCGCCGCGATAGTAGCCGTCGTCTTTGGGATCCGAATAAATGATGCATCCCACGGCGCCGTTTTCCGCTGCGAGCTTCGGCTTTACGCCGCGAAAGTTTCCGCCGTAGCGCGCGATGACGATCTTGCCTCGCACATCCACGCCCATTTTTTTGAGCGTTTCGTAATCTTCCTTCGTGCCGTAGTTGACGTACACGAGCGGCGCGGTGACATCGCCCGCGGCCGAGTACGCGACATAAGTCGGCAACTGGCCGGTATCACTCGAATCTTTGTCTTCCGGAATCGCCGGTTCCTGCAACCGCGCGCGGAACTTCGAGGGCGCGGTCATCTCGAGCACGCGGCCGGTGGGGTAGGGAAGCGACGCTTCGAAGGTTTCGATGCGCGAGTCGAGTCCCCACTCTTTCATCAGTGCAGCCGCGTATTCGGCCACGGCGCGCGAACCCGGAGATCCCGCATGATGCGGATCCGCCGACATGCGCTCCATGTAGGTGCGGATGCGCTCGGCCTGCGCCATCTCGCGTGCTTTCTTCTCCCGGTCGCGCTGCGCCGCCTGCTGCTCGGGCGGGAATCCACGAATGGCCCCCGCGGGAGCCTGCGCTTCAACGATCAGAGTGCAACAGAGGGACAGGGAAAGCAGCGGTTTCATGTACTCTTCAGGAATGCGACGAATTCCGTGGTGTTCTTGGTCAGACCGGCAAAGGTCGCGATCACCCGTTCGTCGGGACTCACAATTGCATAGTAGGGTATCGCAACTGTTTTGAACTTCGAGTCCTGGATCTTCTGGTTCTCTTCGCTCGCCTGGTCCGTGCCGTCGGTGTAGAGTTCGAGCAGCACGAGGTTCGCGATAGCCTCCTGCACCTCGGCCTTGGGGAACATGTTCTGTTTCATCCAATGGCAGTTGGTGCAGGCGTAACCGGTGAAGTTGATCAGGACGTTCTTGTTTTCAGCCTTGGCTTTGGCCAGCGCTTCCGCATACTGGTTCTTCAGCCATTTTGAAGACGACGACATGGTCGCTGCGCCGGGTGCGCCGGAAGAAGTTTCGGATGGCGGCGGAATGTAGGCGTCGAGTTCGCCCAGGCGGCCGCCGAGCATGCCGGGGATCAGGTGGATACCGAAGATCAGCAGGAACGCGCCGGTGAGCAGGCGTCCCACGCCCATGTGGTCATTCGGACCAATGCCTTCGAGCCGCAAAAAGCCCAGCAAATACAGGCCCGCGAGCGAGAACAGCACGATCCATGCGGCGAGAAAACGCTCGCGTGTAAGGAAGCCCCACTGCAGGACGGAATCGATATTGCTGAGGTACTTCAGCATCCCGGCTAAAACCAGGAAGCCCATCACGACTTTCACTCGGGCCAGCCATCCGCCGGACTTCGGCATCCGCTTCAAATACTGCGGGAAAAGTGCGAGCAGGAAGAACGGCGCGGCGAGTCCCGTAGCGAACGTCGCCATGCCCATCGCCGGACGAAAACCTTTCGCCTGAATCGAGCCGGCGAGCAGCGTGCCGACGAAGGGTCCGACACAGGCAAACGACGTCAGCGCGAAGCTGAGGCTCATCAATAGCGTTCCGATCGATCCGCCCTGGCGGGACTTTTCATCGACTGCGCTGGTCAACCAGACGGGCAGTGTGATTTCGAACGCGCCAAGCAGGCTGAGTCCGAAGACGCCGAACAGGACGGCGATGAACCCGTTCACCCACGGGCTCGAGCCGAGTTGCACGACACCAAAAGGTCCGAGAATCGCAGTCACGGCGAATCCGAGCAGGCAGAACAGAACGATGATGCCAAGCGAGAAGAGTCCGGCCTGGAAAACACCTTCCTTCTTGGATCCCGTGTCGCGGTTGAGAAAACCCGACATCACGAAGGGGATCATCGGGAAGACGCAGGGCGTGAAGAGCGCGGCGAGGCCGAGTCCGAAGGCGGTCAACAAGTACGCGCCGAGACTCTGCGAATCGTCACTGCTGGATTTCTCGACCGGCTTTGTTGTCGAGGCGGCAGCAGCGGGTGCGGCAGGCGCAGCCACTGCGACGAACCCATCGGGCGCCGTAAAGGCCGCAGCCGCAGCCGGCGTGAAGGAAACCGTAAGAGTCTTCCGCTGCGGGACACACTGCTTATCCGTGCAGATCTGATACCGCAGCTTGGCGCTCAGTTCGACAGCCGCGGCGCCAGTCACCTTCGGCACGACATAAAAGACAATCTCTTTTTCGAACGTCTCGCTCTCGGCCTGGAAATTGGGATCGAACTTGCGGATCGGCTTTTGCTGATATGCCTGGAACGACTCGACGTTCGGCTGATCCGGAAACGTGATCGTAAACGGGATCCCCGTGCCCTTGGGCGTCGTGAACGAATACAGATGCCAAGGTTCCGGGAGGTTCGACGAGAGCTTCAAAACACCCGAGCTCGACTCCTCCAGTTTCCACTGCATCTGCGGGATGTTGTCCTGGGCCGAGGCGGCCGCGATGCTGAAGATGCCGAAAACGAAGGTTGCCAGCCGGATGCGCATACTTAGTCGGATGCTTTAGCGGTGCGGCTCGATGCGACCGAAGACGTCCATTGATGGAGTTCCTGCTCGATCTGTTGATTGAGCCCGCCCTCGGCGAACTCCTTGGCCACGCGAATGGCGTTGCGGATCGCTTTTGAAGGCGAACGGCCGTGACAAATGATGCAGGTCCCGCGAACACCCAGCAGCGGCGCGCCGCCGAATTCCGCGTAATCGACCCGCTTGCGGAAGTCCGCGTAGGCGTTGCGCGATAGCACGTAGCCGATCTTGCGCGTAATGGTCGCCTCGAGGGATTCCTTCAGCATGTGCTTGAAAACTTCCACCAGACCTTCGCTGACTTTCAGCGCCACGTTGCCTACGAAGCCGTCGCAAACAATGACGTCCGCATATCCTGAATACAAATCGCGGCCCTCTACATTCCCGATAAAGTTCAAAGGCAGTGACTGCAAAAGAGGACGCGAGTCGTGGACCAGTTGGTTACCCTTGTGGTCCTCTTCGCCGATCGACAGAATGCCGACGCGAGGATTTTCGGTATGAAAGCTGACCCGGGAAAACACATCGCCCATGACGGCGAACTGCGCGAGCATTTGCGGCGTGCAGTCGACGTTGGCGCCGACGTCGATGACGACAACCGGCTTTCCTTTGACGGTGGGGAAGGCGGAGGCGAGCGCGGGACGTTCGACCCCGGGGATCATCCCCTGCACCATCTTGGCGGTCGCCATGCAAGCGCCCGTGTTGCCCGCGGAAACAACGCCGTGGGCGTGTCCGTCGCGAACCAGGCGGGTCGCGACGCGAATCGAGGAATCGCGCTTCTGCCGCATCGCCTTGGCGGCGGAATCTTCCATGGTGACGACTTCGGAGGCGTGCTGGATGTCGATCGGCAGCTTGGACCATCCTTCGTGATGGTTCAATTCCTGCCGGACCTGCTCCTCACGGCCGACCAGAATCACTCGAACGTTCAGATGTTTGGCGGCCTGATAGGCGCCTTCGACCTCTGCCTTCGGGGCGTGGTCACCGCCCATGGCGTCAACGGCGATAGTAATCATGATGCTGGGAACAACAACACGTCGTTACGAACACACACAGAAAAGCCCGCCCGAAAGGACGAGTCCGGGCGGGCTTTTCATGATCTTACCCTGAAACCAGTCTGCACTGCAGCAGCAGAACAGGACTAGGCTTCAGCGACTTCGATGACTTCGCGGTTCTTGTACTTACCGCAGAACGGGCAGGCCCGGTGCGGCAACACGCGCTCATGGCACGAAGGGCACTCGGCGAGGCCCTTGGCCGTCAGGTGGTCATGGGCGCGACGCTGAGAAGTGCGGCGCTTGGAGTGGCGTCGTTTGGGATTCGGCATGGTCTCTTTCTCTCTCTACTTCTTCAAACTTTCGAAGGCGGCTGCCCAGCGATTATCAACCGGTTTGACCTCGCAGTTGCAGTTTGCGAGATTCCGGTTCTGGCCACAGACCGGGCAGATGCCTTTGCATTCGGCCTTGCAGACCTTTTGCATCGGGAGCGAGAGAACGATCTGTTCAAGCAGAACATCCTCCAACTCGAGTCCGTCGCCTTCGTAAAACCCGATTTCGATCTCACCCTCGGCGACATGCTTTTCACCAGGCTCGTCCTCGGGGGCGTCCGGCCGGTAAAAAAGGTCGAATTCCGTATCCACCGGGAAGATCGCGGGTTCTAAACAACGGTCGCACGGAGCTTCCATCGTCACCTGCAACGATCCCTGGATTCGAATCTCGCCGAGAGTGTTGCTGAGCAGCTGCGCCACGCCTTTGGAGCGGATCGGCGCCGTCTGCTTCAACTCATCTTCAAACTCGATTTTGCCCGGCTCCAGTTCCACGTCGAAGTGGATCTTGCGAAGCTCCAACTCTCGAACGGTTAAGAACATGGTTACCTTATGCAGGGGAAGCGGGCGCATCGCAGGCGCGAAAGACGCGCACACACGAATAGCCGCGCTGCCGGACGGCTTTTCTCCAGTATACAACAGAGTTTACGGATACAATAACTCCATGGGTGCGTTGCCGGACAACTTTCTGCTGACCCAGAAGGAGTACTTCCTCCTCGACGAGACACGCGGGAACCTTGAGTACTGGGCGGGGCGCATCGTCATCCTCGAAAACAACACCGAACGCCACGGCCAGTTGATCATCAATCTCGGGATCGCACTGTCCAGCCGCTTGCCCCGCACATGCCGCCAAATGACGAATGTCGGTGTGCGCGCCGGGCATCGAGTGCACATCGTCAAGCCGGACCTGATGGTGGTCTGCGGAGAGCGCGAGTACTACAACAAGCGCGACGACGTTCTCATTAACCCGAAAATGGTCGTTGAGGTCCTGTCCTCCAGCACTGCGAACTACGATCAGGTAGAGAAGTTGAAGCTGTACCGTGCGGTCCCCTCGATCGAGGAATATCTGCTGGTGTCACAAACCGAACCGCTGATCTTGCGCTACCCACGCAAAAGCGGGACCCTGTGGACTGCCGACAGGGTTAAGGGGCTTGATGCGACCCTAAAACTCTCGGCGTTCCAGACAGAAGTCCCGCTTAGAGAAATCTACCGGGATATCGAATTCCCGGCTGTCAAGCGATAGCTAGAACGGATTCGTCTTCTGCGACACCAGCGCGAGGAACTCGTCGCGCGTGGTCTTCTTCGCCTTGAAGTCGCCCAGCATCGTGCTCGTGATCGTGCCGGAATGCTGCTTCTCGACCCCGCGCATCATCATGCAGAAGTGACGCGCCTCGGCGATCACACCCACCCCGCGCGGTTCCAGGATCTCCTGCACGGCCTTCGCCACCTGCTCGGTCAACTGCTCCTGGACCTGCAGGCGCCGGGCGAACATGTCCACGATGCGGGGAATCTTGCTCAGTCCGATCACCTTATTATTCGGCAGATACGCGACGTGCATCTTCCCGAAGAAGGGCAGCATGTGGTGCTCGCACAGCGAATAAAACTCGATGTCCCGCACGATCACCATGCCTTCGGTCTCGACATCGAACAGCGCGCCGTTCACGATCTCATCGAGCGACGTCTGGTAACCGCTCGTCAGGAACCGCAACGCTTTGTCCGCGCGCTCCGGAGTCTTCAGCAGACCCTGGCGCGTCGTATCTTCACCAATTTCGTGAATCACCTCACGCATCGCAGCCGCGATCTTCGATTCCTGCGCCACACTCTGTTGCGGCATCACTTTCACAACTGCCGAGCCTCTGGTTTTCATGCTCATTCCGATATCTCAAAGATGTTGCGTTTGGTTTCCTCGATTCGAATTTTGTCGAGCGACGCTTCCGAAAAAGGGACGCGCGAATCGAAGTACTTGTTCCATGCCGTTGCCAGCCGGTTGCGAACCACTACCGCCAGATTCTCCGTGGTCGGAACCAGCTCGCCGCCCTGGAACTCATCGACATCGACGTTCAGGTTCGAATGCTCCATCGGCTCGACGATTGTTTCGCGAACCATGCGGTCGAGCAGGTCCAGATCAATGATCCGCCCGGTGTGCGCATCCAGCGGACCCCGCACGCTCACGTCCAGAGCATAATCGTGGCCATGCCCGAACGGATTCGCGCATTTGCCGAAAATCGCCCGGTTCTCGGCCTCGCTCAGCGAATCGGAGAACAACCGGTGCGACGCGGAAAAACGATAGCGCCGCGTCAGGCGCACGGCTCGCCTCCGTAGTCGACGTACAGGTCTTCCGTCTCATACAACCGGACGTTCTTCAACCGCGCGGGACCCTGGAAATGCGGGTCCAAACGCTGCCAGATGTCGATCGCCACATTCTCCACGGTCGGGATCACCTTGTCGAACGGCGGAACCTCGTAATTCAGGAACCGGTGGTCCATCACATCCACCACTTCACGGTTCATGATGTCCTTCACTTCTTTCAGGTCGACGATCATTCCCGTGACGGGGTCCGGCACGCCGTCCAGCGTGACCTCTAGAATATAGTTATGGCCATGTCCGTTCTTGTTAGCGGCTGGACCATACATCGCCCGGTTCTGCTCCTCGCTGAATTCAGGGTGGTAACAAAGGTGCGACGCGGAAAACTCGACTTTTCGGGTGATTTGCATGAAACCAGCTATAGGATGCACCGAACGGGAGAAAGGATACGCTAAACGTAGCCTAGCATGTGGACTAAATTGATCATTGGGGCTCTCGCCCTTGGACTTGTCGCCGTCGTTTACCCGACCCTCGAGCAGCGCGTCATTCAACCAGGCGACGACGCGCCCACGTTTTCGCTCGTCACCGACCAGGGCAAAACCATTACGGAAAAGGACTTCGGCGGCAAGGTTCTGGTCCTTAACTTCTGGGCCACCTGGTGCCAGCCCTGCCTCGAAGAATTCCCCGCGTTGAACACCTTCTCAGGCAAGGTGAAGGATCAGGGTGTCGTCGTCGTTGGCGTGTCGGTCGACCGCAACGAGAAGCAGTATCAGCGCTTCATCCAGGCTACGCGCCCGCTGTTCCAGACCAAGCGCGATCCTGACGCCGATGTCAGCGCCAGCTACGGGACCTTCCAGTTCCCCGAAACCTACGTGATCCGCAACGGCAAGGTCATCAAGAAGTACATCGGCATCATCGATAACTTCCCCGAACTCGAGCAGATGGTCAAGTCCCTCTAGCCATGAGTCCGAACATCCTGAAAAAGATCGAGGCCATCACCGGACCTCGCGGCTACCTGACCTCCGCCGCGGACCTCAAGCTTTACGAGTACGACGGCGGCGTCGATAAGGCGCGCCCCGATGTCGTGGCCTTCCCGCGTTCGACCGATGAAGTGGTGACGCTCGTCAAACTTGCGAAAGACGAGGGCGTCACGCTGGTGGGACGCGGAGCCGGCACCGGACTCAGCGGCGGCGTGATCGCCCGCACCGGCGGACTCATGATCGCCTTCTCGCGCATGAACCGGATCCTCGAAATCGATCTCGAGAACGAGTACATGGTTTGCGAACCCGGCGTCGTGAACCTCGACATCACGCTCGCCGTACAGCGCGACGGATACTTCTTTGCGCCCGATCCGTCGAGCCAGCGCGCCTGCACGATCGGCGGCAACGTCAGCGAAAATGCGGGAGGTCCGCACACGCTCGCCTATGGCGTCACAACCAATCACGTGCTCGGTTTCGAAGCCGTACTTGTCGATGGCTCAGTGATCCAGGTCGGCGGCAAAGAGGCGGATCCCATCGGGTACGACTTGCGCGGTCTGCTCACCGGCAACGAGGGCACGCTCGCGTTGATCACCAAAGTGATCGTACGCCTGATGCGCGCGCCCGAGTCCGTGAAGACGATGCTCGCGATTTACGACAGTCCGAGCGACGCGGGCGCGACGGTCGCGGAAATCACGGCCCGCGCGATCACGCCGGCTGCGGTCGAAATGCTCGACGGCGTGATGCTGCGCATGGTCGAAGAAGCGACGCATGCGGGATATCCGCTCGATGCTTCCGCCGTGCTGCTGATCGAACTCGAAGGCTTGAAGGAAGTCGTCGAAGAGCAGATGGAGCAGATCAAGGCCGCCTGCATGGCTTGCCGCGCGCGTGAAGTCCGAGTGGCTCGCAACGCCGAAGAACGCGACCTGCTCTGGAAAGGCCGCAAGAACGCCTTCGGCGCCGTGGGACGCGTGAGTCCGTTCTACTACGTGCAGGACGGCGTCGTACCTCGTACGCAAATCGCGCCGACGCTCGAGTA
The DNA here is from genome assembly GCA_964627455.1 of uncultured Solibacteraceae bacterium. GTDB lineage: Bacteria > Acidobacteriota > Terriglobia > Bryobacterales > Bryobacteraceae > F-183. The sequence goes on from CAZVKC010000011.1 coordinate 93,278, forward strand.
CATCCATCAGGTCGGCGAAAAGTACGGCCTGCAGATTTCCAATATCTTCCATGCCGGAGACGGCAACATGCATCCGATCATCCTGTTCGACGCGCGCAAGCCCGGTGAACTCGAAAAGGCGCAGCATGCCGGCGAGGACATCCTTCGCTTCTGCGTCTCCGTCGGTGGATCCATCACCGGCGAACACGGCGTGGGCATGGAAAAGATGGAACTCATGTCCGACCAGTTCTCATCCGAATCACTCGATATGATCGCCAACTTCAAAAAGCTGTTCGATCCCGAATGCCGGCTGAATCCAGGCAAAATGTTGCCCACCGGCAAAGGTTGCATGGAGATCCGCCAGCGTGCGGGAACCGAAATCTGACGTTGTAGGCCACATCAGATTCTGGGAGTGGAGGGGAGCCGGTCCCACGCTTCTGATGTGCCACGCAACGGGCTTTCATGGCCGTTGCTGGGACCAAATCATAAAACTTCTGCCGGAACACTGGCGGATCATCGCGCCGGATATGCGCGGGCACGGAGCGAGCGGCAATCCCGACGGCACGCCGCATTGGAAGCTCTTCGGCGCCGACATGGCGATGCTGATCGACGCGCTCGAACTCGATGCCATCACCGGCGTCGGCCATTCGATGGGCGGCCATTCGGTGGTGCACGCCGCGGCGCTGCGTCCATTCCAGTTCCGTTCGTTGATCCTGCTCGATCCGGTTATCCGTGCTGCCTACGGCGCGCCGTGGGTCGAGAACCACTTTGCGCGCAAACGCCGCAACCAGTGGACCTCGCCGGATGAGATGTACGAGCGCTTCAAAGATCGCCCGCCGTTCGCCGCCTGGCATCCGCAAGTGTTGCGCGACTATTGCGATTACGCGCTGAACGGCAATGTCCTCGCCTGTGCGCCGGACTTCGAGGCTTCGGTCTACGAAAACAGTTCGCTGTCACCGGCTGACATCGGAGACGAACTCGGCTCGATCGCGGCGCCGGTCACGGTCATTCGCTCGCACCTCGAACTGAGGACCGGACATGTCGACATGAACGGGTCGCCCACCGATCCGAAACTCGCCTCGCGATTTCAGCGCGGCGTCGACATCGAGGTTCCGTACAGCCACTTCTTTCCGATGGAAGTTCCGGATCTCGTTGCATCACGCATCCGCGAGCAGATCCCTTCTGAGTGATATCGTGGTCGGGAAACCACCCTCTGGCCATGAAGTTCATTTGCTCGCTATTCTTCATCTCCCTCGCACTCCTCGGGCAGGAAAACCTCCTGCCCGGATCCCTCAACAAGCCTGAACGCCTGGACTCGTTTCGCGACCTCGGCTTCGGGATGTTCATCCACTGGTCGCTCGATTCCCAGACCGGCGTCGTGATCTCGCACTCGCTCCCCGGCTCCGATGAAGCGTACACCAACCGCTTTTTCAACGACCTCCCCAAGACCTTCAACCCCCGCAAATTCTATCCGCAGGACTGGGCCGCGCTCGCCAAACTTGCCGGCATCCGCTACGTGGTCTTCACCACCAAACACCATTCCGGCTTCGCCATGTGGGACACGAAGACGACGGATTTCGGCATCATGCACACGCCCTTCAAGCGCGACATCACGCGTGAAATCCTGAACGCGTTCACCGAACAGGGCATCCGTCCCGGCATCTATTTTTCGCCCGACGATTTCTGGTGGCTGTGGAAGAACAAGATCGAGATCCAGCGGAACATTCCCGCTGTCCAGCCCCGCAATAATCCCGGCCTGATGAAACTGGACCTCGACCAGATGCGCGAGTTGATGACCAACTACGGACCCATCGACTTCGTCTTCCTCGACGGCGAACCGCAGGGCTTGCGCGACCTCGCCTGGAAGATCCAGCCGAATACGATCGTCACGCGCGGCGCGATCCAGACCCCTGAACTCTACGTCCCCGGCATCCCGCTCGAAGGCCCGTGGGAAGCCAACTTCACGATGGGGACCGCCTGGCAGTATCAGCCGCAGAATGAGAACTACAAGACCGGCGGTCAGGTGATCGACATCCTCGTCGAAACCCGCGCGAAAGGCGGCAACCTGCTGCTGAACATCGGACCCAAGCCCGACGGCGAACTCCCCATCGAACAGGAAGAGCGTCTGCGCGAAGTCGCATTGTGGATGCAGGTGAATCAGGAATGCATCTACGGCGTGCGTCCCTGGGTGATCACCAACGAGAAGAACATCTGGTTCACCAAGGCGAAGAACGAAGATACGGTTTACGCGATCGTGAAGCACAAGGACGATCGCTGGGTCCGTGGGCAGTGGCGCGACTTCGTGCTGAAGAGCGTTGCCGCAACGGACAAGACGCAGGTGAGCGTGCTTGGTCAAAACGGACGCGTCCTCGAGTATCGCCCCGAAGTGAATCCGGCTCCGACTTTCAAGCAGGAAGCCGACGGACTCCACATCCGTGCGATGTTCACGCACCGCCTGCAGGACAACAGCCGCTGGCCGAACCCGATCGTGCTCAAGATCACCAACGTGAAAGCGGCCTTCACGCCGCCCAAGCTCGAAACCACCGATAACGCGAGGTTCGATCCGGCGACTCGCACGGCGACGCTCGAAGGCAATCTTCTCGATATGGGAAAGGGCGCAACGAGCCTCGAAGCCGGGTTCGAATACCGCAGCATTGTGGGACTCGACGCCAGCGACCGCTCGATTCCCTGGCAAATGGGACCCTCGACGAAACTCACCGCGCCCGGCAAATTCACGCTGCAGGTTCCGAACCTCAACCCTGCCGGAGTCTATGAGTACCGTGCCTGGGTGAAGCACCCGCTACTCACCATCAACGGCGCGGAAAAGCGTCTGCGCATGCGCTAGCGCCGGGCCGGGTTCATCGCACGGCCGCTTGTCTTCGGCAAGCCTGCCGGTATAGCGCCTCCATCTCACGCGCCAGTCTTCCGGAATCGCACACAGGCGAGGCCAGCAGTTTCTCGCGCAGACCTCGGCGGACCGACGCGAGATACTCGCGCGAATCCTTCTCGCAAGCCAAACGCACCGCCTGCGCGACGAAACCACTGAGGTCAGGCGCGACGAATTCGTCGAGCCCCGCCGCCCGCAACAGCGATTCGCTGGTCCGCGACGCCCACCGGTCTCCGTGGAACGTCAACACCGGAACGCCCTGCCACAAGGCTTCCGTCGTCGTCGTGCCGCCGTTGTAAGGAAACACGTCGAGCGCCACATCCACGCGGCTATAAGCGTTGAGAAATAAATGATGCGCTTCGGGACCTTCGGTGCGAATGCGTTCCCCCGCGATGCCGTGCTCTTCGAACAACCCGCGCATCCACGCTGCTGCCCGCGGCGAACCCAGCTGTTTGTTCTTGAGCAATAGAGTCGATCCCGCGGGACTCGCCCGCAGGATCCGCGACCACGCCGCGACCACTTCGTTCGTGATCTTGTACTGCGAACACAGGCATCCGAAGGTGATGCCGGCCGCGCCATCCCGCAGCCACGGCAGGTCGCTCACAGGCGGTGCGTCGGCATCGGCCGTGAACGTCAGATAGCTCCCCGAAACCCGCAAGACCTTCTCGGTGTAAAACTGCTCCTCGCCTTCGCTAATCACTGAGGCGTCGCCAATCAGGTAATCGAAACCGTCGAGCGCCGAGGTGGCGTACTGATTGAACCACGCGACCGTCACGGGATCGCGCCCGGTGCGCCGCGCATTCGCAAACAAACCTGCACGGTTCATTTCGCTATAACCGTTGAGGTCCACAAGGACGTCCAGTTCGTTCCGCCGGATCGCCTCGCGCAGAGCGCCGGTGTCGAGCGATCGGATATCGACATACGCATCCCGCGCGTGCCGCCGGTACGCGCTTCCGATCTCACCTTGTCCCGCGTCCGAAAACAGTACGACGTCGAATGCCTCGCGATCGTGCTGGTTGATCAGGCCCCACACCGGCTTCATCCAGTTGTCGCGATGAAAGAACGACGAGAGGTAGCCGATCCGCAAACGGCGATGTTCGGGATCGCGCCCGGCCCCGCCCCGGCCAGCCGAAGCAACGTTCGAACTCGCGGCCACAGGTTGGGAAGACGCCCAGGCGCGCCGGATCCGCCTCACTTCATGGTGATCGGCGCTCGAAACTCCCGGCGCGATCACGGCCATCATGGTGCGAGCCCGCGCCGCAATCTCGCGAGGTCCCGAGGTGCAAGTCCGAAACTCGCGGTAGGACTCTTCCACCTGCCCGATCTCGAACAACGCCCGGGCCAGATTGTGCCGCGCTTCGATCCATTCGGGCCGGCGGTCCAGAACACGCCGGAAACAGTCGATGGCCTCCAGGTAAGCGTCGTTCTCGTTCTCGATGTACCCCAGGCAGAACCACGCGTCCGGCGACTCCGGAGCCTTCTCGATCGCAGCCTTCGCAATCGCCCGCGCGCCCGCTGCGTCCCCGGACTTCTGCAGCCCGGCCGCCAGCCGGCACAGCTTCGCCGGCGACCCGCCCTGCGCCGCGATTGCCTCGCGCAGAAGCGACTCTGCCGGATCCATGCCGCGTAAAATCCGCCGCGCCGCAGCCAGGGCTGCCGGATGGTCGGGCTCACTCTTCAGGATTGCGAGGAACTGCTTTAAAGCCGCTGGTTCGTCCCCGGTGGAAACGTGCAGGCGGCCGAGCGTCAGCCGGGTGTCATCCGAACATTCACCAAGTTCGACAGCCTTTTCGAACGCTTCGATCGCCTCGTTGACCCGCCCCTGGCGCTGCAAAACAGCTCCGAGTCCGCTGTGGTAATGCGCCCCTGAGGCGTCCAGAGCGATCGCCATACGCAGGTTCCGCTCGGCCTCTTCGTCGCGCCCCAGATGAAACAGCACGGTCGCCAGCGCGCTTCGATGTTCCGCTTGGCCCGAGTCCGCCGCAGCCTGCTCGAGTGTCTGGACCGCTTCGCCCGTCCGTCCCAACTGGAACATCGCGCAGCCCAGAAGGTAACGTGCGTCATGCTGTTCCTGGTGGGCCGCCAGCACCTCGCGGAGTGTGGCCTCCGCCTCAGCAAAACGGGCCTGCTGCATCAGTTGTTGCGCGAGCGACAACTTCGCGTCCGAATCTGGCATACGACTCAATGTTAACCGCGATGCTGAAGATCAGGCCGATTCTTCACGGACCAACCAGATTGCGAACACACCGAGTCCGTACATCAGCGCGCAGATCGCGCCGACGCGTGGATAATCGCCGCCCAGCGCGCTGAACAGGACGCCCGCGCCCAACACGCCGACCGCCGTTGCGAAGCGTCCGAAGTTGTAAGCGAGTCCGCTGCCCGTCGCGCGGACCTGCACTGGAAAGATCTCAGGCAGATACAGCGCGAGCCATCCAAAGAACAGCGTCGCAACCGCGCCCTGTGCGAACACCACGTAATGAAACGCGGGTTCGAGCGGCGCCGTGAGCGTGAACATCGAAACCGTCAGCACGGTCGCGCCGATGCTGATCAGCAGGTAGCTGCGACGGCGTCCCAAACGGCTCGCGAGTTCCGCGCCGGCGATCGCGCCGAGGATCGCGCCAACTGCCCACCATCCCTGCGTCGCTGCTTTGTACTGCGCGTTCGCCGGACCCGCGATCTTATCCGACCACGGGATCATCCACTTGCTCGCGGCCCACGCGCCGACCATCGGGATCACGCTCACGACCACAGCCGACAGTGTCGTGCGAATCAATCCCGGTCGAAACAACTCGGCGAGCGGCGGCGCGGGTTTCCGGCCTTTCGAGCGCGACCCGAGCCACTCCGGCGATTCCGGCAGCGCCGTCAGAATCACAATGCCCAACACCGCGGGTGCGCCCGAAAGCTGAAAGATCCAGCGCCACGAATCCGGCGTGATCGGCCAGATGCGAGCGAACTGCGACAACAGCAGGATCCCGGAATTGAGTCCCGCCATCATGACGCCGGACACCAGCGGCTTCGACGCCGACGGCCAGCATTCGGCGACCAGCGCGATGCCGTTGGGCCACATCCCTCCCACGCCGAGCCCCACCAGGAACCGCAGCCACAACATCTGCTCCTGCGTTTGGACCCACGCGCCGGCCGCCGCGAACAGCGAATAAACCAGGATGCTCACGCCCATGGCGCGGGTTCGGCCGATGCGGTCGCCGAGGTTTCCGAGCGCGATGCCTCCGATCGCCGCGCCCAGCATTAGTGCCGCGGTGAAACGTGCGAACCAGTCCCCGCCCGACGTAGCGTTGAACCCCGCGCCCAGCAGGCTTTTCGAAATCGACAGCGACGCGATGGGCATCATGCCGAGTTCCACGCCGTCGAACACGAGTCCCAGAAACGATGCAGCCAGGACTGCGGTGCGTGCGGCGGGCGATAGCATGGTCCTCATATTCTATTAGCTGAGGTCCGATGTCTGTCACCCTGTCCCGCCGAACGTTTCTAGCTTCTTCCGCCAGCGCGCTTGCCGTGGTCGCGGCCCCACCCACGCCGATTCGGCTATCGCTCGACCGCGAGGCGTCCAAAGTCAGAGTCTCCCCGGGCCGCATGGCTTTTCATTACGGCCAGCAGTGGGCGAAGCCTTTTCTGTATCCGCTGATCACGCCTGCGGGCCTTGCCGTCAGCCGCGGCTATCCCATCGAGAAGCGCGACGGCAACGAGACGACCGATCATCCCTGGCATCGCGGACTCTGGATCGGTCACGGCGACATCAACGGCGTGGACTTCTGGCGTGAACTGAAGCCCGAGAACACGGGGCTCATCCGGATCCAGGGCGAGCCGAAGATCCGGCGCGATTCCTTCACCGCCGAATTCGACCTGCTGCCGCCGAACGTCACCACGCCCATCGGGACCCTCACCCAACAGTGGACCTTCGCCAGCAACCCTCTCGGCATCCGCATCGACGTGCGCTTCACGTATCACGCCGGGGCAGGGAAGCCGCTGCATTTCGGCGACACCGACGACGGCGGCTTCGGTGTCCGCCTGCGCGATGAGTTCCGGCAGGATCGCGGCGCCGCGCTCCGCAACGACACGGGCGCTACTGGGACCAAGGCGTTGTGGGGCAAGCCCGCCCGCTGGATCGACTACAGCGCTTCGGTCGATGGCCGCGCGGCCGGTGTCGCGATCTTCGACCATCCCGCGAACCTGCGCTATCCGACCGCCTGGCACGCGCGCCCTTACGGACTCAACGCCGCGAATCCCTTCGCCAACCGCAGCTTCAACGGCAAAGATGCGCCGTCCGGCGAATACGAAATTCCGGCCGGGCAAAAACTGACGCTCGCCTACCGCGTGCTGATCCACGATGGCATGGGCGAGTCGCTAGCGCTCGACACCGAGGCGCCGCGATGATTGCGAGCATCCTCGGCGTGGGCCTCCTGGGAAGCGCAATCGCCGCACGTCTCAGCGAAGCCGGTTGGACGTTACGCGCCTTCGATCCGGATCCCGCCGCACGCGAGCGCCTGCCAGACCTCGAGTGGGCGGATACCGCGCAGCAGGCCGCCGCAGGCGCCACGCACCTCATCATCTGCCTGCCGAACAGCGACGTCACGTCGCGCCTCGCCCCGGAGTTGTTCCCGGCGCTCGCCCCCGGCGCCTTGATCATCGACTGCACCACCGGGGATCCGGATCAAATGTCGCAACTTGGCGAACTCGCCACGAGCGCCGGCCGCCGCTACCTCGACGCCACGATCGCAGGATCCAGCAACCAGACCCGCCACGGTGACGTGCTGATCCTAGTTGGCGCGGACCCGCACGATCTCGCCGCCGCCCGGCCGCTTCTTGAAACCATCTCGACCCGCATCGTCCACACCGGCCCTTGCGGATCCGGCGCCAGAATGAAGCTCGTCAACAACCTCGCCCTCGGACTCCACCGCGCCGTCCTCGCAGAAGCGCTGCATCTTGCGGCCGCCCTCGGCCTCGACGCGGAGCAAACGCTCGCCGTGCTCCGCGAAGGTCCCGCGTATTCCCGCATCATGGACCGCAAGGGTCCGCGGATGCTGCACTGCGACTACGCGCCCGAAGCCCGTCTGGCCCAGCATCACAAGGATGTCCGGCTGATGCTCGACGCCGCGCGCAAACTCGGCATCCGCCTGCCGCTCTCTGCAGTCCACGACGGCCTGCTCACCGCGGCGGAAGAGGCCGGATTCGCCGAGCAGGACAACAGCGCCGTCATCGAGGCGTACCGGCGGCAGAACACTCCCCCGGAAAAGACCGTGTAGGCGCCCGCGTTCGGTGGTTCCATAATCAGGCAGGCGGAAAGTTGTGCCTCTACCAGAAAGGACCTCGCCATGCCTGCCACCCTCCAATCCTACGGGGTCTCAGCGGATATCGATGATCCCTTGGTCGATCTCGCACTGGACCTGCAGTGGGCCTGGAACCACTCCTCCGATGAAATCTGGGGATCAATCGCCCCGGACCTCTGGGCCTTGACCCACAATCCCTGGTTCGTACTCCAGACCGTTTCCGAAACCCATCTGGATGAGATTCGCCGGGATCCGGACTTCCAGAAACGCCTCCATGAAACCGTCGCCAAGCGGCGCAATATTTACGAATCTCCCACCTGGTTCGCGACCACCTATCCGGACTCGAAACTCACCTCGGTAGCGTACTTCTCGATGGAATACGGCCTCAGCGAGGCGCTCCCCATTTACTCGGGCGGACTCGGCAATGTCGCAGGCGATCAATTGAAATCCGCCAGCGACCTCGGCGTACCGGTCACTGCGATCGGCCTGCTGTACCAGCGCGGCTATTTCCGCCAGGTGCTCGACGCCGACGGCAATCAGCGCGCTCTCTATCCCTACAATGACCCCACGCAGCTTCCCGTGTCGCCGGTTCGAAATGAGTCCGGCGAATGGGTGCGCGTTCTTGTGCAAATGCCCGCCTACACACTGGTTCTGCGCGCGTGGCAGGCCCGCTGCGGGCGAGTGAAACTCTATTTGCTCGACAGCAATGATCCGGCCAATTCACCGGCCTCGCGCGGTATCACCAGCGAACTCTATGGCGCGGGACTCGAACTCCGCCTGCAACAGGAAATCGCTTTGGGCATCGGCGGATGGCGCCTGCTCACCGAACTCGGCGAACAGCCGCAAGTCTGCCACCTCAACGAAGGACACGCGGCCTTTGCCGTTCTTGAGCGCGCGGCCGCATTCCAGAATGAAGCCCAGCAGCCGTTTCCTGTTGCTCTCGAGGTAACCCGCGCGGGCAACCTCTTTACGACGCACACTCCCGTGCCCGCTGGTTTTGACGTCTTCCCGGAAGACATGATCCGCTACTACTTCAGCGGCTACGCGCACGACAGGCTCGGCGTACCGGTCGAAGACGTGCTGCGCCTCGGCCAGAAGGATGGCGCGGGCGACTTCAACATGGCGAACCTCGCCATCCGCGGTAGCGGCGCCATCAACGCCGTCAGCCGCCTGCACGCCGAAGTGAGCCGCTCGATTTTCCAGCCGCTCTTTCCCCGCTGGCCGAAGGAAGAAGTCCCGATTCGCTATGTCACCAACGGCGTCCACATGGCGACCTGGGATGCGCCGAAAGCGGACGAGTTGTGGACCGAAGTTGGTGGCCACGGCCGCTGGCGCGGCACGCAGGAAGGGCTCACCGAACGTTTTCGCAAAGCCACTGACGAGCAGATCTGGAAGATGCGAGGGAACATCCGCGCGGACCTTGTGCATGAAGTCCGCCGCCGCTGCGACATGAAGTCCGGCGCCTGTCCGGTGCATGGCCACGCGGCTCTTGATCCCAACGTGCTCACGCTTGGATTCGCGCGCCGGTTCGCGGCCTACAAGCGTCCGAACCTGTTGCTGCAGGATCCCGATCGCCTGGCTCGGATCCTCAACAATCCCGAGCGTCCCGTGCAACTCGTGGTAGCCGGCAAGGCGCATCCGGCCGATGGCTTCGGCCAATCGCTGTTGCGGAACTGGGTGCAATTCATTCGCCGCGACGACGTGCAAGGGCGCATTGTGTTCCTGGCGGATTACGATCTCGATCTGGCGCAACACCTGGTGCAAGGCGTTGACGTCTGGATCAACACACCGCGTCGTCCCTGGGAGGCTTGCGGCACGAGCGGCATGAAGATCCTGGTGAACGGCGGCCTCAATCTGTCGGAACTCGACGGCTGGTGGGCCGAAGCCTACGCGCCCGAAGTCGGTTGGGCGCTGGGCGACGGGCAGGAACACGGGGAAGATCGCGGTTGGGACACGATCGAAGCGAACCAGCTGTACCACTTGCTGGAATCCGAGGTCGTGCCGATGTTCTATGATCGCGACTGGAACGGCGTTCCGGTGGCGTGGGTCGCGAAGATCCGTGAGAGCATGGCGCGCCTAACGCCGCAGTTCTCATCAAATCGCAGCGTTCGTGAATACACTGTGAATCACTATCTGCCGGCTGCCGAGGCTTACCTGCATCGCTCGTCGTTCCGCGGCGCCGAAGGTACGCGCCTGGTGCGCTGGCGCAACACGCTCGACGAGCACTGGGACAAGATCCGTGTCGCAAAGATGCAGGTCGACGCCACCGAGCATTGCTACCGGTTCCGGCTGCATCTGTATTGCGACGAGATCCCGATCGAGGGCATTCGGGTGGAAATCTACGCGGAGGCGCTGAATCCCGGGGACCAGCCGTTCGTGCACGTCATGCAGCCGTGCCGCGAACTCCCCGGCGTGACCGGCGGCTATTGCTTCGATGCCGAGGTCCCGAACAATCGCCCGCAGTCGCACTACACCTTGCGGGTTGTGCCGTATCACGAGGGCGCCAGCGTGCCGCTGGAATCCGGCCACATCACCTGGCTGTAATCGAAGCGGCCACCGAATCACCGCCAATGGGTCGTCATGGGTCCGAAACCCGGGAGCGTGGAGTGTTGTCAACGCCTGGCTGGCGGCGGAAGGCAAACGGACTGAAACCACTTGCCAATTAAAATGGCATATGCCATATTGAAATGGCATGACGTTGAAAATTGATAAGGCTGGTCGCGTCATTCTGCCCAAGCCTGTCCGGGATCGGCTGGGTTTGCACGAAGGCAGTGATCTTGAGATGGTGGAAACCCCAGAAGGCGTTATGCTCAAACCCGTCGAGGCTCGTCCGTCGATGGTCAAGAAGCAGGGTCTCTGGGTGCATACCGGAAAGGTCCCGCCTGGCTTCGATGTCCTGCAGGCCATCCGCGACGATCGCGAAGACAGAATGCGGAAGTTGTCTGGCCTGTGAAAGTCTACGTTGATACCAACATCTTGATAGCCGCCTCCGTTCAGGCGCACCCCCACCACGCCCAAGCTTTCGATCTGGTCAGCAACGTGAGGGACGGGCTACTGCAGGGTTGTATCAGCACTCACGGTCTGGCCGAATTCTATTCGGTGCTTACTCGCGCCCCGTTTAGTCCCCGCGTTCATCCAGCAGAGGCTGGCCGTTTTCTGGAAGACAACATCATTCCATACTTCGAGTTGGTGGCGCTTTCAAGTGATGACTACAAGGAAGTGTTGAACGCCAGCGCTAAGGCCGGCTTGGTTGGCGGTATGGTCTATGACGCCTTGCATCTTCAGTGCGCTCGCAAAGTGGGATGCGACCGCATCTACACCTTGAACGTGAAGGATTTTCGAACTCTCGCCACAGACGACCTCGAAGACAAGATCAGCGCGCCCTGGAGCGCTTGACCCATCCCGAGCGTCCCGATCGTTCTCGCCGGATCTCGCCGTGAAAGAAAGTCGCGAGCAGGAAGCATCGCACGTCCGTCGCGTCCACCACCGGAACCAAAAGTAGCAGATGCTCCCCGCTGCGTCAGAACTGGGCTGCGACGTAGCCGAAGAAATAATCGTTGAAAATCCGCAGCGGGACTGCGCGCTTCCATCCGGGCACGGTATGCTTACCGTTCCACGAGTAGACCTCGAAGGGCTGCACCATCCAATCAGCGCCCCACCGCGTGATCGTGACCGAACTGTTCAATCCGACCCAGTGATTCGAAGTCCGCAGGATCTGCCCCTTGATCGGAGGCGGCGTGTCGGGCCCTTTGTCGACCCGCCAGATCTTGCCGAAATTCTCCGGCGTATTCGGGATGGGCGCAGTCGCCGGAGCGCCGGGCGCCGCCCCTGCCGCACGATCCGACACGATATCGGAATGAACCAGCAGAATCACGCGCCAGCCGCGGTCGTAATAATCCGAGGCCTCGTCCAGACTGCCGATGCCGCCGCTGCCCCAGCCGGCCTTGGACACGATCTTGCTGTATCCCGCCGCCTTGAACTCGCCCTCGACGTCGCTGGGCATGTTCCACGCGCGGATGTGCCCGATCCCTTCGTCCGCCTGATAATCGAAGACCTGGTTGAAGGCTTCCCGGATCGAAGCGAGCACGATCCAATCGCCGTGGCTGACGCCTGCGCCTGCGGGCGACTCCAGCAGCGTCTGGCTGGGCTTGATGAGCTTGCCCGCGTATTTCTTGGCGCCGGTGAGCGTGCCCTGGCCCTTCTCGAAGAGGTCCACGGCAAGCTGCGCGTATTGCTCGGGACAATCGACGGCCCACACGCGGGCGAAGGTCGCGATGCCGCACATCCAGGTCGAACCCTGGTTGAACGTGTCGGGATCCTTGAGTCGCGCGGTAATGTCCTTGGCAATCGCGTATCGGTTGAGATTCTTCCAGAAGGGGCTCGTTCCGGTGCGGCTTGAAAAGGCCTGAATGATGGCGAGCGCCCGATCATACGCAGGGCCGCCCTTGGATTTCAACGCCGGAACGGGCGCTCCAAGCTGATCGGCGTCTGTAAACCAGTTGTCGTATTTCGGGTCGCTCATGGCAGAGTACTCGGTCCTCAACCCTTCAAGCGCAAAAAACCGTTCGGAACAGCCATCGAAGTTCGCGGGGGCGCCTTTTCATCAGGAAAGGCGAAGGTTAGAGAACCGGCATCCGCCTGCGAATGGACTGCCGGGTCTTTGGCCATAGCTTGGTTTCGTAGTCCATCAGGCCGTCGAAGTCCTGCATGCGGCGAGTCGCTCCCGGCGCGATTTGGGCGGCGAACCGGGCTGGGTCGCGTGTGACGCATTCCGGGAAGTAGCTGTCGACTTCCACCAGTTCCCAGCGGTATTCGCTGCGGCCCATCAGATCCTGGCGCTGTTGAATCATGCGGTCGATCTGCAGTGTTTCGGCGACCGGTTCGTAGTCGTCTTCCTGCGCATGCGCCGTGGCCCGGAGCTTCTGCCGCACCATGGCTTCGTCTCCGATGTAGGAAAAGTGCCAACCCGCATGCGGGATCGACGTGCATCCGGTGAGACCCATCCGCAACTTCCAATACTGGCTGTCGAAACCGGTTCGCACATGACGATATTTCTGCGGCGGCCGCAGCGGCCCGTGTACGCGCGTCGCGACGCCCCAGGTTACGTGTGCGCTTCCTGCCAGGTTGACGTAATTGAGCCGGCAATAATACAGCGGCATGCGCAAACCCACAATCCCGGTGCGCCATGGCCGAAACCGCCGGTCGCGCAGGTCCGTGATGACGTCCGCGCGGGGGATCTCGTCGGCGTCGGAAATCACGATCCAATCCCCGTCCCTGCAATCCTGCAATCCGCGCTGGATCGCGTTGCGCTGAAAATTCTCGCGTACCCACGCATCTGTCGTCTCGGGCATGTCCGTGACGGTGATGTGGATGATTCGATCCCGGAACGCTGAAAAGCGCTCCGCGTTCTCGCGGAAGAAGAGCGGTTTCGGATCCCCCATATGGGTCCGATCCGCCTCGACAATCACGAACCGGTCCACGACTCTGTCGAGTTCGCGGAGCCGGATCTCGAGTACATCGAGTTCGTGATGGAAGGGAAAACAATCCCAGACTTTCATGGGTGGCCGATCGCGTGGATCTCTTATTCTAGCGGCTGCGAGCCGGTCCGCCTACGCGCGCCCGTCGCCGATTTCGAAATCTTCGATCGATCTTGTAACGAAGCCGCTCCTGGTCCCACATCCGGACTGAAAGGTGGCAACAAACAAAAAATATGAGTAGTTCTTCCAATTCCAGCACCGCCCGCGTGGACGAGATCGCCGCGGGCATCTACCGGATCTCGACCCGGCTGGACGTGATCCCCGGCGGATTCACCTTCAACTCGTACCTCATCGATGACGACGAACCCGTACTGTTTCACACCGGCTACAGGAGATTATTCGCATCGACGGTCGAAGCCATTCGCAAAATCATGCCGGTCGAAAGGCTCCGCTGGATCGGCGGATCTCACTTCGAGAGCGACGAGTTCGGCGCGTTGAACGACCTTTTGTCGGTTGCCCCGGAAGCGACCGCTTTCGGTTCTGCCGTCGGCGCGCTCACGTCGCTCAACGACTACGCGAACCGCGCCGCACGGGGTTTCGCGGATGGTGAGGAGTTCACAATCGGCAGCCGCCGCATGCAGTGGCTGGACACGCCGCACGTCCCGCACGGTTGGGACTGCGGGGTTCTCTTCGACGCGACGAACAAGGTCCTGTTTTGCGGGGATCTGTTCACGCAGCCCGGCGGGACGCCGCCGCCAGTGACGGAATCCGAAGTTCTGACGGCGAGTGAAACCATGCGCGGCATGATGGACTACTACGCCCACGCGACCAGCACCAAAGCCATCCTGGAAGGAAAGCTCGCGGCTCTCCATCCCACGACCCTCGCCTGCCAGCACGGCAGCGCTTACCGTGGCGACGGCTCCGCTTTGCTGCTGGAACTGTCTGCGACGATTGTTCCGGACAAGTAATGTGGTGCGGGCCGCGGCGGTCAGACTAACGGCCCTGACGCCTCAGCAAGGCCACGGCCCCTGCGGTTGCGCCGGCCACGAGCAGCATTCCGAACGTCGCCGGTTCCGGGGTGGCGGTTACGGTGGTAACCGTCGTACTCCAGGTTCCCGCGAATGCCCGCGGAGAACTCGAGATCGGAGTCGCTGGCGCACCCGCTGTCAGGTCCCAATACAGGAAATCCTGCGCCGGAGTCCGCCACTCGAAGCCGTAAAAGCCGCCCGGTCCGCCATACCAGTGCGAAAGCTCCGGCCCCAGCGGACCGTACCCGTCAATCAGGTTTTGCGCCAGGCGCCCCATTTCAAACGGGATCCGCCTCTTGCCGCCGATCGCATTGGCCACCGGCGTGTAATCGTACCTCACTCCGTCCAGATACACGACAAAATCTGAAAACACGCCAGTCGTGCTGTCGTATCCGAAACCGCCCGTCGGAATCGGTATGCCCAGGGCCTGCGTTTGAAAGTGAAAAGTGTAATTGGTGGTGTCCCCATACAGCGGAACAACCGTCGCGATCCCCATCACCAGCAACAACTGCAGCAGTCTGGTCACTATGCTCTCCTCCGATTCCTGACTTCCTGCCGGACAAACCCTGGTCCGCGCCATTCCCGCAGGGACAACGCGGCCAGGGAGAACCGCATCTTCAACCACTGTCGAGATTACCGGACACACATGAAGCTCACTTCCAGGAATTGTTTAGGAATTGTGAAGCTGAGGGCTCGTGTCTGGACAGGCAACTCGCCTACCCAGTACAGTAGGGTGTATCGCATGCCCTCCGCTGCCGCCCAGCAAGTGGATCAGGTCTTTCGCCCGCGCATCCTCCTCGTCGAAGACGACCTGCGCCTGTGCGGCCTGGTGAAACGCTATCTCGAAACCATGGGCTATTCCGTGGAGCTCGCCCACACCGGCGAGGCCGCCCTCAAGCGAACGAGAGCCAACCCCTTCGACGCCCTCATCCTCGACGTCATGCTGCCCGGCGGCATGGATGGCTTTCAGTTGCTCCACCACATTCGCGCCGAATCCCATGTCCCCGTGCTCATGCTGACCGGGCGCTCTGACGAAACCGACCGCATTGTCGGTCTCGAAATGGGGGCCGATGATTACCTTCCCAAAACCACATCCACTCGCGAACTTCTGGCCCGTTTGCGCGCTCTGCTGCGACGTTCCATGCTGCCGCCCGCAGCCCCCGATCGCCGCCGTCCCCCGTTCACCATCGGCGACCTCACCATCGATCCCTCAGCCTATGAGGCCACCCTCGCCGGCCGGATCCTCGATCTGACCCGCCTCGAATTCGATCTGCTCGAGGCCCTCGCCCGTTCCGCTGGCCGCGTCCGCACGCGCGAAAACCTGCTGCTCGAAATCGGCGACCGTGACGGCGAGAGCTTTGAACGCACCATCGACGTCCACGTTTCGTTGCTCCGCAAAAAGCTGGGCGACGACCCGAGGTCCCCGCGCTGGATCGAAACTGTCCGCGGCGTCGGGTATATGTTCCTGCGGCCCCGGCAGGAAAACAGGCCGTAGAGGGCAGCAGCGCTTCATGGCTGGAAGAATGGTGTTCAGAACGGCATTGCAGGCGATCCTTACCGCGGGGATGCTACTCGCAGTGCCGTACATCTTTCGCGAACATCCGCCCACGGTCGTGCACTGGATCCTGCTCGCCTGCGTGTTGGCGCTCCTGTCGGCGCTGGTCTGGATCCCGCCGCTGCGCCGCCTGCAGCAATCCACCGCCGCCCTCGAACGGTCGACAGCCGTATTGACCCGGCGTCTCGACGAAATCCAGAAAAGCCAGAAGCGCTTTCTCGGCGACGCCGCGCACGAACTCAACGCGCCCATTGCCCGCATTCAGTTTGCCCTCGGATTGATTGAAGAGACGCTTGGCGAAGAACACCGGGCCGACGTGAAAGCGCTTCACGACGAAGTGCAGGAGATGTCGGCGCTCGTCAATGAACTGTTGTATTTCTCGAAGGTGGGCATGGAAGCCGCCGGGGCAGCGCCTCTCTCGGCGGTGGATCTCCGATCCGCCGTTCAACGCGCCTCAGATCGCGAAAACATCCCCATCGACATTGCCGTGGAACCCGGCCTTTCCGCCTTGGCCCACGAAGTCTATCTCACGCGCGCCGTGGCGAACCTGTTGCGCAACGCCCGCCGCTATGCCGGTCATGCCGGACCCATCGAGGTCCGCGCGGAGCATAACGGCGAGTTCGTGGAATTGATCGTCGCCGACCATGGCCCCGGCTTGCCGGAATCGGAACTCGAACAGATCTTCGATCCCTTCTATCGACTCGATCCCTCGCGAACCACCACCAGCGGCGGCAAAGGCCTCGGCCTCGCGATCGTCAGGAGTTGTGTGGACGTCTGCAGGGGCAAGGTCCTCTGCCGCAACCGCAAGCCCACTGGGCTGGAAGTCGTGATCCGTTTGACGCCGCGGCTCAACTAGCGGCTCACCAGCGCGTTTCCTTCACTCGTCCGCCCGGTGGCCCGCAGAAACTGGCCGTATCGCAGAGTTGCGTCCGCGAGTTGCCGGTCCGAAGCAGCTAGCGTCCCTTTGCGTACCTTGTAGGCGTGCTCGAGCAGCGGACCCGCTTCGTCGTTGCGTCCCAGCTGCCAGAGCACGTTGCCCAACTCCAGCTCCGCGCCTGCGGTCGTTCGCGGATTCGACTCGCCATGCGCCCTGCGATAGGTGTTGTAGGCGAATCGAAACTCGCGCTCGGCCCCCGCCAGGTCGCCCTTCGCCTGCAGGATCCGCGCCAGCCTGCCATGCGTCGCGCCATGACTGGGGTGCGCCGGCGCAAGCGCAGCTTCGCGGATCTCGATCGCCTTGCGCACCGCCGCCTCGGCGCCCGGCAGATCCCCCTTCAGTTGCAGCCATTCTCCCCAGCCGGCCCAATCGTTCCCCACAAAGCGATTCTTCTCGCCCAGCAGCTTGACCCGCTGGGGGCGCAGCTCTTTCCAAAGCGCTTCGGCTTCGTCCAACTGCCCCATCCGCTGCAGGCAGATCGCCAGATACTGCATGCTGTTGATCAACCCGAAGCTGCCCGGCTGCAGGATCTTCCGCTGTCCCTCCAGCGCCCGCCGCAGCAAGGGCTCGGCTTCCTCGAGCGCATCACGGTCGCGGATCAGCACCCCAAGGTTGTTCAGGTCCACGAGGTAGTTTCCGTAGCTCTCGCCATGTCGCTTGCGCTCGAGTTCCACGAGCGTGCGCCGCGCCTGCTCCGTCTCGTCGAAACGGCCCAGGTCCTGGATCACCAGCGCATAGTTGTTGAGCGTATCTTCGAACAGATCGTCTGCCGAGCCGGTCTGATCCTCGCCCTGTTGCCGCAACGTTTCGATGACGGATTTGAGCAGACCGGCGGCTTCCTGCAATCGTCCCTGCCGCTGCATGACGAGTCCCAGAGTTTCCGCCGTGCGCAGAGTCTCTCGGTCATTCTTCGGTAGCTGCTCCTGCTGGATCTTCAGCGCCCTCCGCAGCAATTCCTCGCCCGCCTTGTACTGGCCTTGCAGCTGGATCAGCCGTCCCTTCTCGCGCAGGGTCTCGGCTACATCCGGGTGATTCTCTCCGTGGAGCGCCACACGCAACGCCAGCGCGCGATCGTAGGCTTTCAGAGCCCGCTGCAGGTTCCCCGTGTGATGGTGCGTTTCGCCGATGGTCATCAGCAGCCGCGCTTGCACTTCCGGCTGATCCTGCAACTCCGTGTCGATGCGCGCCTCGCCGCGCGCGAGCAACTCGCTGGCGGTGAATTCCTTCCCGTCCGGGCGAAATGGATCGGAGGCCGAAAAGATACTCGCCAGAAAGTTCGCGACACTCCTCGCGGTATCGCGTTCCTGCTGTGCTCTGCGTGCCGTCCGGTAATTGATCGCGCTCGATCCGGCGAGCAGCACCACCACCACCGCCGCTGCCGCCGCCGCGGCGCGATTTCGCCGCAAGAGTCGCGTCAACCGGTAGGCTACGCTGTCCGGACGCGCCAGCACCGGAAATCCCGTCAAATGCCGTTCGATGTCGGCGGCCAGTTGTTCGACCGAGCTGTAGCGCCGCTCCGGCTCCTTGCGCAGCGCCATGGCTGCGATGTTTTCGAGATCGCCCGCCAGCCGCGCGCGCCATTTCTCTCGGCCGTTCTCGACAGCCGCTTCGCTGAGCAGCCGGGGAGCGTCCGAACAAATCGCCTCCGCCAGCGCGAGACCGGTTGTCGAGGTTGCCGGGTACGGCACGCTTCCCGCCAGCAGTTCGAATAACAAGACCCCCAGCGCGTACACATCGGAAGCGGTGGTCACCATCTCGCCGCGCACCTGTTCGGGACTCGCATAAAGCGGCGTCAGCATCGTGTCCCCGGTTTGTGTGTGCACCGCCGCGGCGTTCTCGTGATGGTCCGGCAACAGCGCCTTGGCGATGCCGAAGTCGATCAGCTTCGCGGCGCCGTCGCCGGTCACCAGGATGTTCGAAGGCTTCAGGTCCCGGTGGACGATCAGGTTCCGGTGCGCATGCTGCACCGCGCTGCAGACTTGCAGAAAGAGGCCGAGCCGTTTCTCGACTCCGAGCCCCGCGCGCTCCGCGTATTCGAGCAACGGAACGCCGTCGATATACTCCATCACGACATACAACTGCCCGTCCGCAGTTTCGCCGCCATCGAGCAGCGCTGCGATGTTCGGATGATTGAGGTGCGCCAGGATCTGCCGCTCGGCGTAGAAGCGCTCTCGCTGCTTCGCGCTGTCCACATGCAGCAGCCGCTTCACGGCCACGAGCTTCAAATACTGGCCGTCGGCGCGCCGCGCCAGTTGGACGTCGCCCATGCCGCCGCGCCCCAGCGGCCGGATCAATTCGTAAGGTCCAACAAACTCGCCGCGCCCCGTATCCGGCGCTTCTGGCGGAATATTCTTCATCGCAGGAATGCCCGGATCCCGGGCTTTGACAACGCTACCACACGAGTCGCGATCCGTCTTTGTCCCCGGCGGTTTTGCGACGCCCGGAACTCACCGCTCACGCCGCACGCCCAGGACCTTCATCCGCGAGGTCAGCGTCGCGGGGTGGATCCCCAGCAACTCCGCTGCCCCGCCCGTCCCCGAAATCTTGAACTTCGACTTGCGCAGGGCGGCGAGGAGATTCGAACGCTCTCGTTCCCGCCACTCGCTCTCCGGAATCACGCGGTCCTCCTCGCTCCAGTCCTGGGTGGCGGACGGAACACGGCGGGAAGGAACCGGCGGATTCACGTCATCGGGGAGGTCCAGGTGGAACCGCCCTCCCGCCGCAAGGATCACCGCCCGTTCGACGACGTTCTGCAACTCCCGGACATTGCCCGGCCAGCCGTATCGTTGCGCACGCGCCAGCTCCTTTTGCGGTACGGAAACTTTCGGAATGTGGAACCGCTCGCAGGCGAGATTTACGAAATGCGCCAGCAGTTCCGGGATGTCTTCCTTGCGCTCCCGGAGCGGTGGAATCTCCACGGGAAACACACCGAGCCGGTAGTAAAGATCGAGCCGGAAGTGCCCCTCCTGGATGTGCTGGCGCAGATCCCGGTTGGTCGCCGCGATCACCCGCACATTCACGCGCCGCGTCGTGTCCTCCCCCACCCGCTCGAACTCCCCTTCCTGGAGAACGCGCAGCAGTTTCGATTGCAGCTCCAGGGGGATCTCGCCGGCTTCGTCCAAAAACAGCGTGCCGCCGTCGGCGAGTTGAAATCGCCCAACCCGGTCGCGGATCGCGCCCGTGTAAGCTCCCCGCACATGCCCGAAGAATTCGCTCTCGAACAACTCCCGCGGAATCGATCCGCAATTCACTTTGACGAGCGGCTTGTGAGCGCGCTCGCTCCGCTGGTGAATCGCGCGCGCCACCAATTCTTTGCCCGTTCCGCTCTCGCCGAGAATCAGCACGTTGGCGTTCGTCGGCGCCACCATCGCCACCTGGTGCAGCACGCGTTCAAGCGCCGGACTGCGGCCTCGAATCTCGCCGAATGACCCCGTCGCTTCCACTTCCTCCATCAGGTAGTCGCGTTCCAGTTCGAGTTGCCGGCGCAGACTCTCGTTCTCCTCGAAGGCCCGCGCATTCGCGATCGCGACCGCTGCGGCGCTCGCCATCGTGCGAAGCCAGGAAAAGCAATCCTCACTGATGACGTCGCGCCGGAACACCGCGAGAACGCCGAGCGCCTCGCCGCGAAACAACAACGCGTGGCCCGCAAAACTGCTCAAACGCTCTTCCGATACCCATTGTGGGATCCGCACCCATTCGTGATCGCCCGGCAGGTTATCGATCCGGATCGACTTGCCCGTCGTGGCGATGTGCGCGATCTTCAAATTGGTTTTCGCCAGATCGATGGTGTGAAACGAACCGTCGATGCGCGACCAGTCCGCGCCGGTGACCGAAGCGCCGGCGCTGGCCCGCAAATGGAGCGTCGCCGGCTGTCCGTCACTCCCGCAAACGGCGCATTCTCCCACGGTTCCCCTGAGCCAAAGGCGAGCCAGGGCCACGCCAGGTTGGCGCGCTACCGTTTCCATGATCATCTGGAGGACGGCCGACAGCGATCTTTGCTCCGAAAGGGCGAGAATGACGCCGGGGAGCGGTTCCAGATTCTCCATGTCGGCCCATCGTATCACGAAGATTCATGAAGTAAGTCATGAAAAATCATGAATCATGAAATATCATCAGTCAATTGGCTGTTCGATGTGCCCATTTTTCAATGGTATACGGATGGTTCCTGTTTGGCTCGACTCTTGCACTTCTATCAGGCGTCACCTCAACAACCGGGTGACAGATACAGAAAAGAGGAATCCAAAACCAATGCAACGAATCACTGCCGTAAATCCCGCCGCCGCCACTGGAAAGGCGAAGCAGTTGCTCGACGCCGTCCAGGCCAAACTGGGCATGACCCCGAACATGGTCAAGACGATGGCTGCCGCGCCCGCCGCGCTCGAGGCCTATCTCAACTTCAGCGGCGCCGTCGCCTCCGGAACGCTCGACGCAAAATTCCGCGAACAGATCGCGCTTGCCGTCGCGCAGGCCAATTCGTGCGAATACTGCCTGTCGGCGCATTCCGCGATCGGCAAAATGGTCGGGCTGACGCCGAATGACATCCACGCGAGCCGTGAGGCTCATGCCGCGGACGCCAGGCGCGATGCCGGCCTGCGCTTCGCCCAGGCGCTGGTGGTCGAACGGGGCATCGTTTCCGACCAGGCGCTCGCCGCAGTCAAGGCGGCCGGGTATAGCGAGGGCGAAATCGCCGAAATCGTGGCGAACGTCGCTCTCAACATCTTCACCAACTACTTCAATCATGTTGCCGCCACCGAAGTGGACTTCCCCAAGGTGAGCGTGCGATTGAGCGAGGCAGTCCACGCTTGAGTTGGCGAATCAGGGGTGTCCTGGCGGATGCCCCTTTTCCGATGCCCAGGAGAAAACTGATCTGATGCAACCGATTCGACCACCTTTTACCTTTGAAACCGCGTCCGCCAAAGTCCAGATGGCGGAGGACGCCTGGAACACGCGCGATCCGGAACGCGTTGCGCTGGCCTACAGTCCCGCTTCGCACTGGCGCAACCGGACGGAATTCCTGAACGGCCGCGAAGAGATCAAAGCCTTCCTGCGCCGCAAATGGGCCAGGGAACTCGACTACAGGCTCAAGAAAACGTTGTGGGCTTTTGGCGGCAACCGCATCGCGGTCAGCTTCGAATACGAATGGCGCGACGAGTCCGGACAGTGGCATCGCTCCTATGGGAACGAACTGTGGGAGTTCGACGAAGACGGTCTCATGCGCGAGCGGCGGGCCAGCATCAATGACGCGCCGATCGAAGAAACAGAACGGCGCATTCGCTAGAGGAGAGAGAGGTCCAAACAAATGCATGTTGCAGCGATCTGGCGTTATCCCGTGAAGTCGATGGCCGGTGAGCGGGTGGAATCCGCCCGCCTGACAGAGAATGGCGTTGAAGGCGACCGTGTTGTTCAGGTCTACGACGCATTGGGCCATGTCGCCACCTCACGAACCTACCCGGGCCTGTTGGGAATGCACGCGCACATAGGCGACGGTGGCATTCCCTTCGTGGATGGGCTGCCGTGGCATGATCCGAAAGTGCTGGCGGCGGTTCGCAAAGTCGTTGGACCACAGGCAACACTCGCGTTCGACGATTCCGCCGAGCGCTTCGACATACTGCCCTTGCTGGTCGCCACCGACGGCGCCATTCAGGCCTTCGGCCGCGACGTCCGGCGCCTGCGGCCGAACCTCGTCATCGGTGGCGTGGAGGGGATGGCGGAGCGTGATTGGCAAGGCCGGCAGTTGTCGATCGGAGGCGTTGTAGCGGGGCTTCACGACCTCCGTGGCCGCTGCATCATGACGACGTTCGATCCCGACACACTGGAACACGATCCCACCGTCCTGCGCGACATCGTCAGGCGATTCGGCGGCAGGCTCGCTCTGAACGCTGAGGTTCTCAAGGGAGGCGTCGTCCAGGTGGGAGATGCAGTCGAATTGCTTTCGCCGCGATGAAGGACAGCATCGTCTACCTGGAATGGCGCGCCGCCATCTGCCGGATCCGCTTCCAGTAGTAAGCCGGCCAGACGTGCAGATGCCGGAGCCAGTCCGGCGCCTGCCGCTCGATTCCGTGGTCGAACTGCCAGTTTTGCCGGGCAACGATCTCCTGCATCACCGACGGATGCGTGCCGCGGTAGAAGCGAAGGTTCCCTCGCATCGAATACATATCGTTGGCCTGCTTGTTGCGATAGGCCTGTTCCAGGCATGCGTCGTCGACATACAGGCGTTCGAAATGCCTCTGTTTGATCAGCATCATTTCGGGAGGCCGGGTCCAGCCATAGTGGTAGACATAGGCGCCGGTGCGTTCGCGAATCAGCCGTCCCTCCCGTCCCTCGCGGACCGAACAGAAATCGGCAGCGTCTCCTGTCGACCGGACTCCTGACCCGATCTTCACAATCCGCGTCGCCCAGCGGCACCAGTTTCGCGGATCGTCCTGCTCGGTTTCGAAAGACCCGTAGAAATGGTGGTAATAGAGGCAAAGCCCCTGCGTCCGGCGCCGCAGGTTCTGCTGCATGGCGTCGCGAATGAGCGGATAGTCCTGCTCATGCAACACCTCGTCCGCCTGGAGGTAGACGGCCCAATCTCCACGGCAACGGTCCAGGGCGATATTGGTCTGTTGCGCGAGAAGGCGGCCGCCCTCCCGCACGTTGGGATCCCAATAAGAGCGGAAGGGTTTGATGCTCGGCTCGCGCATGGCGGCGACCAGGTCCCACGTCTCGTCGTCGTCTTCGCCGATGTTCAGTACGATCTCATCGACGAGCGGGAGCATGGACCGAAGGCTTTCCGCAATCGGATATCCCAGCCGGACCACCTGATTCGCAATGCTGAATCCGCAAACTTTCATGAGGAGGGGAGCATTGCCGGGCGTCGAGTCATATTTACTTCCGCAGGATCTTCTCCATCGGGCGTCCCTTGGCCAGCTCGAGCTGGACCAAGGGACCGCGACTTTGCGGCCATGGACAAGCGGCTGGCTTAGTTCGGTGAGCCGACCTTCCTTCCCGCCTGCGGTGTGGGACGCTGCTCAACGCTTACGGTCCTTGTTGTTCTTTGGGGCCGTGGGCGGTGGGTGTCGGTCGAATCAACCCTTCTTGGCCGAACTGGTCAATAGGAACAATAGCGCGGCACAACTCAATGCCATCGTTCCGCTGAGATTGAGGCCGATGTAGGCCAACGCGAACGCTTGCTTCGCGTGTGCGCGGGAATCCCGCGTCCAGACTAAGTCGGGGTCGTAGGCCGCTCCTTCAAACAACTTTTGAACACTGCCAACCCTGCGTAATTTCTTCTTTGCCTCTGGCGTCAGAGCGAACCCGCCAACAATCTTGCGCGTCTCAACCTTGCCCTTCTTGGGCGAGAACCTCTGTTCGTACACTTGGTTGGCGATTAGGAATCCATATAGCAGTAGGAACACCAATGCGCATCCACCAAGGATAATAGCTGCCTTGGTCAGTCCGTCTCTGGCCGCCAGCGTTGAATATTCTGACCAGACGATGGCTATCGCAATCGCGGAAAGCAGACCAGCAACATGAGATGGGCCTTTGGGCACGTCCTCTTCACAAGGCTCCCAGTTGGCTCTGCGCCGCCACGCGAGTCCGACGGCGATTGCCGCCGACATTAGCATGCCGGAGTACTTCACAAGATCGGTCAACGGACCGTATTCGGATTCGTTCATGGCGTTAGCTAAACGGTCAATTGGGCGGAAACCGACGGTGGCACTGAGAACTGGCCGGGGTCAAACCTCATGCGCCCATTGGCACCAACTGTCGCGAATACATAGCGCCCAGGTTGAATCCAACCAATCACTGGGGAAGTTGGAGCACCAAAGACGGTCGATGTCTTGAGGAAGTAAGCAGGTGAGTAATGAACACGTTCGCCCTGGTTTTGAGTGATGACCTTGAAGCGAACTCCGGGACTAGGCCCAACCCCTGCCTGCGCGCGTCCAGCGAATCGGTCAGTCAAGAAATCGATCACTCGGCTGCGGAACATCCCTAGGGCTTCCATGGGGTGAGCAACCGTTATTGAAATCGAGGGGCCACCAAAAAATTCTCTCATCTCCCCGCGCATTTTCCGGAACGCGTAGCGCAAAGATCTGGAACCAATGGGGAAGTCATAGGATTCACGGGGATCGGAGATCGACAACTTGAAGAAGTCCATGTAATCCAGCGGCACCGGGCCAGAGTTGCCAAATGCCACGCATGGCACCTCTTTTAGACCAGAGCGAGCGGCAGTGCGGAGTTGTGCGCTGAATGCCTGCGCATCGGCTTCAACGTCTGCCAGGAAAACTTCCGACTCGCGATGCATATGTTTGAATGGACGCGGCTCTTCGCGTGGCCAATCCTTGGCAACCCGCTCGTCGAGGTGGTATGAATCAAAGATCGCCGAGGCTTCGGTTTCTGCAAGGCGTCGATTCTCTTCGCCGTCAAAGTTGTTGCTTGAGGGAGACATTATTCAACGATATCACTTAAAACGCTATGATTGCTCGATCACGCGCTAGTGATCTGTCGCCGAGTAATCTCTAGTATTGGATTGGCGTCATTTACGGCGTCGTTTACAGTGAATGGCGTTGTCAGAATCTTTGCCGCTATCGACCGCCCAACGGGTTGAACTGCAGAGTAATCGCAGGAAGCAGAATCTGCCTGCTCTACCGTGGTACAACGAATCTTTACTTCTGTCGATGGTTTTCGCCGAAAGATCATGCGCTGCATCCGGCTCTATTCGAAGACTGCCAAGGCGTTTAGCTGGAAGTGCGAAAATATCGAACACCGGATTACCAAATGCTAAAGAGTCAGCGCGGACAGCCCACTAGCGAAATGGTTTACCAGGACTGCGGTGCTCTGCACACACCGGAGCACGAAAGCGCATGCAGACGTCGCACACTGCGACACCACAAGGCCCTGTTGCGGGCCGAAACCGGCCCGGAAACGGCTCCGGGTCTACTCCACTGCGAATGCTGGCCGGACGACGTCGTGCACGTCGTCGACGATCAAAGGTTCCGGTATGCCGCGCGTGCTGCGAGTGCGTCCGCGGCATCGACGTCTAGAGGGAGACTAACGTTACGGAACTGAAGTTGTACGATTAACCTCAGGAGATCACTAGGAAACGATGATATTGTTTTGGATGACTTCGACGCTTCTGCTTGTACAAGCCGATGGACACATGCTCACAAAAGGCCACCGCTCAGATTTTCGGATTGACGGGGACGGTGCTGCCGTTTCGATCTCTGATTCTGGATTGTGGCGGTATTCCGAGCTGACGAGAAGCTATCAGCCGGTCCTGCAGGTCGAGATCGTCAATAACTCAGCACGCAGAATCCGCAAAGTTCGAATTGGCGTTGAGCTGCGCGGGGAAAAGGCTACGGAGAGGGTTGAGTTTACAAGCGAACTTGAGATATCCGCAGGGGCAAGTCGTCGATATGAACGCCGATTCGACAAGCAGGACCTAGATCGGATTGGCGATGTGGATATGTTTACTCCGACGATCCTTTCACTTGAGCAAGAGGAGTCGGTAGAGGTTCGAGTGGTGACCGGGTTGGTGATGCTGTCCGCTGACTGCGCGGCGGACTATGCCAAGCTCTTGACGCTTTCCGGTGTCGCCCTGCGGGCCGCCATGAACGACTTCATCAAATTTGGATGCGGCGAAATGACGTTGGGCGCAGAAGCTTCGCCAGTTGAAGGAAGGAAGATCCCAGGCCTCCACTACCTGCGCATCGAAGGCTCCGGCGGATCGCCTTTCAATGCATGGGCACGCCCGCAGTACCTTGGGATGCAGACGCGGAAGCAGTTTGTTAAACGAACGGTTAAGCCAGTTTTAACGGTCCATTGACGCCCTCGCTTGAGGATTTGTCGCAAGTTCTGGCTCACGACCGCTATCTTCGGGAGCAGTGTTACGGCGGTTTCATTGATTAACCCGAGTGATAGCATTCGTCAGCCCGAAGGTGCCGCTGACATCGATTGGGAATATTTGGGGGTCCTTTGACGTGGTTCCGGCAGCGGGTTGACTGATTGCGCTGGCGGGTTAGGGTAGGCGTTCCGATGCTTTGCAGCAACAACTATTGGTTTGCCTTATGAGGTGGATGGCAGGGCAGGGGGTGGACGGCAAAATGATAGGGGCTGGGGCTAACCGCCGGACCGTCAAATTTTCACTCTCGCAAAACCGGAATCACTACCGGGTCCTTCCGGGCAAAGTCTTCAGGGTGGGTTGACTGGCTTGCCGAATATACTCCAGCCGAACTGGCCTTTCGCACTCCTCTTCATGAGGAGCTGGCATCTCTATCAACTGTAAGGGGTGCCAATGTCTTGGTGCAGAGGGACGCGCAACGCATGTTGGTCGGCTGGCTGGTAAATAAGAGATTCGGACTGGGAGAAAGGGCTGCTTTCCCCCAGGTCGCGCGGCATGGCCTTCTATTCGGTTTGATTCTTGATATTCGTGGTCTCGACGAAGTCCTTGTCGGACTCTTCTTGCGTCCGTCCATGGCCTTCATTGTCAGTCCACTCGCCGTCTTCTTTTTCGTACGTATAGTACGTGTGCTTCACGCAATCGTATCCTCGAACGATTTCTCTGCTCATGCTCGAGACTATACCTTTTTGGGTTTCTGAGGTCAACCGTGTTTCGGATTGCGTTGCACGCCCAGTTCGAAAACGGCTCGTCAAGTTCTGCGCCGAGGAAAAGTTGGGTACACGCGCCCCGGGGGGGAGTCGAATCTCTGAGCGTTCAAAGCCTTCTGACCGCACGGCGCGCGCGTGAAAACATCCGCAAAATGACAGCATTCAACCGGCGTATCAGCGGAGTACGGAAGAGTAATCATCACTTCGTAAAGGAGCGAAGCATATGGCAGTTTATAAGCGGGGCGGCACTTGGTGGTATCGCTTTGTCTGGAATGACGAACCGATCCGAGAGAGCGCGAAGACAAGCAACAAGCGCGTCGCGGAGGAGATCGAAGCGGCGCGCAAAGCAGCATCGGCGAAAGGTGAAGTAGGCATCCGGGACCGGGCTTACCACGCTTCAGAAGTTCATGGAGCGAGAAGGCGGCCGCCCTCCCGCACGTTGGGATCCCAATAAGAGCGGAAGGGTTTGATGCTCGGCTCGCGCATGGCGGCGACCAGGTCCCACGTCTCGTCGTCGTCTTCGCCGATGTTCAGTACGATCTCATCGACGAGCGGGAGCATGGACCGAAGGCTTTCCGCAATCGGATATCCCAGCCGGACCACCTGATTCGCAATGCTGAATCCGCAAACTTTCATGAGGAGGGGAGCATTGCCGGGCGTCGAGTCATATTTACTTCCGCAGGATCTTCTCCATCGGGCGTCCCTTGGCCAGCTCATCCACGAGCTTATCCAGGTACCGGATCTGCTGCATGAGCCTGTCCTCGATCTCCTCGACCCGGTAGCCGCAGATCACGCCGGTGATCTTCGAAACGTTGGGATGGATTTGTGGCGCCTGCGCGAAGAACGTCTCGAAATCGACCCTGTTCTCGATCTGCTGTTGCAGCGCCTGTTCCTCGTAGCCTGTCAGCCATCGGATGATGGCGTGCAACTCCTCTTTCGTGCGCCCCTTCTTTTCCGCCTTGGCGACGTAATGCGGGTACACGCTGGCGAACGCCATTTTGAAGACTCGTGTATTGTTCATGTCTCAGGACTCGATATAGACGGGATCTCCCACGGAGACCATTCCGGGTTCCACCGTCGTACCGTACATGCCGAAGTGCCCGCCCCGTTCCTTGGCGATGGCGCGGAGCACGCCGCCGTTGGATGTAGCCTCCGGGTTCGATGGGTCGATGTTGACCATCACGCAGCGCGGATCCTTTTGGTCGAGCCGGCATCGGAGCGCGCCGATGCGCAGAATCGATCCGCGCCATTCCTCTTCCGGGAAAGCGCCAAGGCCGTCTCCCGTGTCGATCACGAGGTTCGGGCGGAAGCGAAGCGCGGTGAGAGGTTGCGCAACGAGGGCAGCGAGGCTATCGACACTCTGGACCGTCAACACCGAGAGCGGAAAGGTATCGAACACACCGCCGTACTGTTTGATGACGCGGACCCCATCGCCGAGGTGGCGCGCCAGTTCCGGGTCCGCCACGTCGAATTCGGAGCCGCCCGGCGTTCGGACCATGATTTTGGAGCTCTCCACCTCATTGGGATCGAGGAAGCGCGGTTCGTAGCGCCACAAGTCCGGCTTCTCGCGGATCGTCAGCCAGGGGAACCCGCTGCGTTCCACGCCTGGCCGGATGAACGCCCATCGCCGATCTCCCGCCACGCCGTGCCAGGACACCTCGGCAGACTGCAAGTTCTCGGCAGCCATGGACTTCACCGGATAGCGTCGCAGCTCGCACACGGAGCCTACTTTTCGGGCAGCCATGGGTTGAGATTAGCAGACGCCTCTGCGCACAGCGCGAATCAGGAAGGGGCCTCGGCGGGATCCGCGAAAGCACCCGGATGGAGACGGATCGCGATCCGGGGCCGCAAACCGCGCTTTTTTGAAGTCGGCCACGATCTCGTCTTCCGTGGTCCCCGCCGTCACCTAGTCCGCCTGGAGAACGCGGAATTCAACCAAGCTTGAGTCCTATCAGCCCAAACATTCCCAGTTCAGCTTTGCCGGACTCTTCCGTCAGCGTCGTCGGATCGATACTCCATCCTTCCGCCACACGCATCACGTCGTTCTCATCAGGGTTCCATTCGTCTTGCGGCTTCTTGAAGAACTCAAGGGCCTGTTCTACCTCGGTCAATGGCCCGAAATCGTCCCACACTTGGCCTTGTTCTCCCGCGTATTCGAAGCTCCTGATGACCTTACCTGCTTTCGCCAGCATCCACAGGTGATATTCGGTCACCCTTTGGGTTGCGAACCCCTGCGCCTCACCGAATCGACTGCTGATTACGTCCAATGAGTTGTAGAACGACTTGTTCGGCTGTGCGTCGTAGATCCCTGCGGCAGACCAGCCGACGACAAAGGTCCAGCCTTGAATCGACGGGGTGACGAACACGCCATTTTTTCGGGGATCGTAGACAGCATCGATGCCATCCCGCCAAAACAAATTGCTGCGATTCCTTAATTCGAGAAAGTTGACGACCTCTTCATGGTGATTGGAGCGGACAGCGATCCACGCCATCTTGTAGCCAAAGGCCACTGGGCCGGTCGGGCCGCTCTTGTGGAACCATCTGAAAGGATTTTTCATGGCCTGCAATGCACTCGTTGTCCATCCTAACAATCGGAGGATCAGCACATCATGGACACTTCAAGATACACAACCGGTAGTTGCCGATTCATGTTTCCTTCGGCACAATAGTTCTAGAGAGTTGAACTATTGTGAAGCCGCGGCCTTACGTTGAGAACGAGCGGGCGCTG
>CAZVKC010000012.1:0-8733 GCA_964627455.1 uncultured Solibacteraceae bacterium
CCGTTGATGGCCCGGAAGCCCGCGAGACGGATCCAGTCCTGCCCCTTCATCGAGAGCAACGGCATCAGTCCGTTCTCGATGAGCTTTTCGGCGTCGACCTGACGCATCAGGTGCTCGGCACAAGGCTTGACGACATTCTCACCGTCGTCCTTGTACATGTGCGCCGGCAGCGAGTGGATGTTCAACGACTCTTCGCCGGAGGAGTGCATTTCGGCCATCAGATACGCCACGGCGAAAGCAGGGTTCGCCCAGACATAGTGATCGTGATCCGGCACGCCCGGGGCGAACTCTTCGAAGGCGAAGGCTTCTGTTTCCGACGCGTTCTTCCCGTAGGGCATGCGCTGGATCCAGCGGGGCAGCGACAACGCGATCGATTCGGCTTCGGGGATCGCGCGCAATTCCTGATACGCGGGCGTGGGCGAGAGCCACTTGGCCGGATCGGGTTCCGCGCCGGCGACGAACCGCGCGCCGACACTATCGGTGATCAACGCAACGCGGCCGAGCAGTTCCATGTCGACCTCGCCGCCGGTGAAGTAGTAGTTGCCCGCGACGAGAGCCCACTTCTGCGAATTGAGAATCGAAAGGAACACCGTGTCTTTGAGGCTCTTGGCCTGCAGCAGGTCGGTGACGAACATGCTCTTGGGGAAGTGCATGACGTAGACCTTCAAGTCGACGCTGGTTTCGATGCCGCGGGTCATCAGGAAGAGCGCGCGCCATGCGGCCTCGATGGACTGGAACGCGGGGTCATGCAGGATCTCGCGCATGTTGCCGGCGATCGCCGCGTCGATTTCCGCGAGCATGTCGGGGATCTTGGGATCGGGCTTCGGCGCTGTATAAGGAGCGACGAGTTTGCGCACGTAATCCGCAAAGGGGTCGACGTACTTGCCGCCTGTGGACTCTTCGACAATGGCGTCGAGGACGGAGGCAGGTTTGAGGATGTCGGTCGTGGCCTGCGGCGTGGCTTCGGTGAAAAGAAGTTCTGCGGTTTGCTTCGAAGTTTCGGGATTTTCCAGCCGCGACCTCGCCTGGCGCAACGACTGGAAGAGATCGAGACGGCGATACAACTGATCGGGGTGGAAGTCGTCGATGTCCGAGAAGGCGATCTTTCCGGCGAGCGGAAGCTCAACGGAAACCTTCATCTTCTTCATGACGTCTTCAAAGTTGTCGCGATCGATGAGTTGGGGACGCGAAACGTCCGCGGCGCCGAGGTCGCTGAGAATCAAAATCCGGAATGTCTTGTCTTCTTCCGGCTCAATTGGTTTCTTCTTTTTTGGCTGGATGTCGAGCTCGATCATGGTGTTCGCCATTGTATAACGGCTGATGGCCGTGAGCCACCCAAACAGGATTCAGATCTTTTGCGATAGACTCAAAAGTTTAGAGGAACCTCCGCGATGCACGATCCTTCTACCCCGCAGAACAATCAACCCTCACGCCGCGACGTCGTGAAAACCGCCGCCGCCGTGGGCGCAGCGGCCGCAGCCGCAGTGGAATTCGGTAAGGCCCCGGCAGTTGTCAAAGCCGCGGGCGACACCGTGAACTTCGCCGTCATCGGATCCGGTGGCCGCGGGTCTTATCTGCTCAAGCACCTGAACAAAGTCGAAAACGGCCGCTGTATCGCCGTGTGCGACGTGAAGGACGAAGCCGCGCGGAAGGGCATCGACACCTACAAGCTGAACAAGGCGGTTCCGTACAAGGATTATCGCGAAGTGATGGCCAACAAGGACGTGCAGGCCGTCATCATCGCTGTCCCCCTCTATCTGCACTTCGAGGTGACCAAGGCCGCGCTCGAGTCCGGCAAGCACACGTTCTGCGAGAAGAGTCTCGTCTTCAAGCCGGAAGAAGTGCATGCGTTGCGCGCGCTGGCCAAGCAGTACTCGAAGCAGGTGCTGCAGGTCGGCTTGCAGCGCCGCTACAGCAAGTTCTATCAGACGGCGCGCCAGATGATCGAGAAGGGCATGATCGGCGACGTCACGCACATCCACGCGCAGTGGCACCGCAATCCGGGTTGGACGATGAAGCAGCCCGCGGGTCCGCAGAACCCGGCCAACTGGCGCCTGTTCAAGGATTTTTCGGGCGGCCTCACGGCGGAACTCGCGTCGCACCAGATCGACGTGGCGGACTGGATGTTCGGCGCGACGCCGGAGTACGTGATCGGCGTCGGCGGCAATGATTACTGGAAGGACGGCCGCACGGTTTACGACAACATCCAGTTGATCTACAAGTATCCGAAGGGCCAGAAGCTGGTGTACAGCTCGATCACGACGAATTCGCACCTGCCGTATCTCAACGCGACGCGTCCGGAATTCGGCGAAGTGATCATGGGCACCAAGGGCGCCATCCACCTGACGATCGGCGACGGAGAGGTCGCGATGCCGACCGGCATGTGGTTCCAGGAACCGAAGAAGGCGGAGACGGCTCCGGCGGGCGCGGGCAAGGAGAAGGCAGCTGCAGCCGGCGCGAGCTATGCGCTCGGCGCGGGATCCAAGGGCCTGCCGCTGCTGATGGACGACCAGAAGGTCAGCGACAAGGACGGCTTCGTCCAGAAGGAACTGAAGTTCGCGAAGTTGTGGCTGATGCAGAAGGGTGTCATCGTTCCGGAGGAAGACCGCAATCCGGTGGACGTCGAACTCGAGAGCTTCTTCAACGACTGCAAGACCGGCGGACATCCGAAGGCGGATCTCGAGATCGGCCTGCAGGACTCGATCGCGGTGATGCTGTCGAACATGGCGATGGAACAGGAACGCCGTGTATACTTCAACGAGATCGACAAGCTGGGCGGAGGCCCCAAGAAGGCCTAACCTTTCGATTCCGAAGTGTCACAAAACCGCCGCGGCTATTGTCGCGGCGGTTTTGTTTTGCTTGGATCACGAAAGGACGATCATGGCGAGCTGGCAGGCGCACTTCTTCAGTTTCTTGCTGCGGCACACGTTCAAGAAGCAACTGGCGGCTTCGGCCGGGTCGATCGACGGGATTCGCAAGGTGATGAACGGGGGGATGTTTCGCACGCCGGCGGATGTCCGGATTCGCGAGGAGCGCGTGGGACAGACCAGCGGCGAGTGGGTCACACCGGCGGCGGGCGGAAATCCGGCACAACTACTGCTGTACCTGCATGGCGGCGGATATATCGCGTGCAGTCCCAGGACGCATCGACCGTATACGACGCACTTTGCGAAGAATGGATTTCACGTCTACGCACCGGACTACCGGCTGGCGCCGGAACACCGGTTTCCCGCAGGTCTCGATGACGCCGTCGCAGCGTACCGGGCTTTGCAGCGTCTGCATCCCGGGATCCCCATCTTGATCGCGGGCGACTCAGCAGGCGGTGGGCTCGCGCTCGCCACCATGCTGCGACTGCGGGATGAGGGGACTTCCCTTCCCTCTGCTGCTGTTCTGTTTTCACCTCTGACGGACCTCACCGGCAAAGGCGCATCACGCTCACGGAATGACAGGCGTTGTGCGATGTTTCATGGCGAAGGTTTGAAGCTGGTAAACCGGTTTTATCTGCAGGATGGCGAGGATCCTGCCAATCCGCTGGTGTCGCCGCTGTATGCGGATTTGCGGGGACTGCCGCCGATGCTGATCCACGTCGGCGCGGACGAAACGCTGCTGGATGATTCGACAGCCGTGGCGGAGCGCGCGAGAGAGGCCGGGGTGCGGGTGCAGATCGACGTGTGGCCGGTTGTGCCGCATGTATGGCAGCTGTTCGTGCAGATGATGCCGGAAGCTCGCGCGTCACTGCGCGCGGCGGCAAGCTTCCTGCAGAATCCGGCAGCCGGTTAGTTACGCGGACTTCTTGCGGTTGAGGTACCAGCGGACGGCGAGTACAACAACGGCGATGCCGATGGCGACGGCGCTGACCTGGGCAAGGCGGTGGTGGACCTGCTCGGCGATGAGCTTCCAGTTCTCACCGACGAAATAGCCGATGGTGAGGAACGTCGTGACCCACACGGCGCCGCCTGAGTAGGCGTACAGGCCGAAATGGACGGGCTTCAAGCCGGAGGTCCCGGCGACGACGGCGGTGAAGTGACGGACGCCGGCAATGTAGTAGCCGACGAAGAGAGTCCAGTGGCCGATGCGGTCGAACCACTTCAGCACCTTGTCGAGCTTGTCGGGCGTGAAGTGCATGTACCTGCCGTATCGCTCGATCAGTTTGAGCCCGAATGTCCTCCCGAGCATGTAACTGACGGTGATGCCGCAGACACTACCGGCGAAGGCCGTCAGCCAGGTGGCGGCAGGATTGAGGGTCCCCTTGGAAATGAGGTAGCCGCAGAAGACCATCAGGGTTTCGTCGGGAATGGGGAGTCCGACGATCCCCAGCATGAGGAGCATGAAGAGGGCGATGTAGCCGTACTGCGTGATCCAGTCGAAGACCGCTTCCATATGCGTATCCAAAATACAAACGCGGATGAGACAGCGAGTGCCTCATCCGCGAGAAGAGAAGATTGCAGAGACCGCCAGACTACTTGCCGAGAGGCTTCTTGGCGGGCGCAGCAGCCGGGGCTGCAGGCGCGCCACCAGCCGGGGCGTTCTTGTCGTACATCTCGATGATCGCCTGGGTGATGTCGATGGTGTTCGACGCAAAGAGCACGGGCGTCTGCGGATTGCTGACGTCGAGAACGAGCGCGTAGCTGTTATCGCGGGAGTACTTGTCGATGACGGCCATGATTTTCTGGCCGAGTTCGCCGAGGACCTTGTCCTGTTCCTGCTGGAGTTCCGCCTGTGCGTCTTCGAGGTCGCGGTTATAGGCCTTGGTCTTCGAGTCGATGTTGCTCATCAGCTCGCGCTTGGCCGCTTCGGACATCGCCGCGCCACCCTTCTGGAGGGAGTCCTTGAGAGCGTTGATGTCACCCTGCTTCTTTTCGAGGTCCTTCTTGCGCGGAGCCATGCGCGCATCGAGGTCCTCCGCCGCCTTCTTACCGTCCTTGGTGTTGGCGATCGCTGCCTGGATGTTGATCACCGCCACTTTAGTCTGCGCGTTCGCCGCGACCACTGCCGCTGCCGCGAAGGCGATAAGCCGAATAAACTTCATAATCTTTCAGAACTCCTGTGCTACTGCTTCAAAATTGTTAGAACGTGCGTCCGATCGAGAACCGGAAGGTGGACCTGCGCTCGCGATAGTTAAACGGCCGTCCGAACTGCACGATCGAATTGAGGAACGTGGCGTTGTTCGGGAAGGTCGACCGGTCGGTAACGATCGGCGGCTGCACGACACTGTCAAAAATATTCGGGTTGTACGCCCAGTATAGACGGAACGGAGCGTTCACCACCGGCATCAGAACCTGCAATTCCAGACCCGTCGAAGAGCGGATGGCCTGCGAGGCGCTGACGATACGGGCCTGCGGGCGGAACGCTGCTTCAGGGAAGAGATCGTTCAGGTTGTCAATGCGGGACTGATTGATCTTCAACTGGCTCGGCCGCGACAGGCGGTTGACGCCCGCGTCAAAGAAGGCCGCCAGCCAAACGGGGCCGAAGATCGGAATGCGGTATTCGAAGTTGGTCAGCAACTGCGTGTCGCCGCCCGGCGAGATGAACTGATAAACCGGGATCTGCTGGACCACGTTCTGGAAGCTGGTGGTGCCGTCGCTGTTGAGGACCTTCTGCTGGCGAGGCGAACCATCGTTATTGAGAACGTTGATCGTAGCCTGGCTCGGGATGTAGGCAAACGGCGAGAGTTCCCAGATCTGGAATCCGCGGATGTCGTTTTCGCCGCCCATGAAGTAGCGATTGAACGGCGGGGCGACCTTGCCGCCATAGCCCGTGATGAAGCGTCCCAGGAAGTGGGTGCCGATCACGTGGCCCTTCTTGAAGCCGGCGCGGAAGTACTTGGCGTCCACCTGCGGTTCCCACGAATTCACGGCGCCGCCGAGGATGCTGCCCGCGAAAGCGGACGAGAAGAAGAGACTCTTGCCCTGGGTCGGGGTGATCGGATGGTTGACCGTGTTGTAGGTGTACGACGGGATGATCTGGCTGGACCGGATGCCGTTCAACTGGTTCGGGCCGCTCAACTGCTGGAAGGCCGAGAAGTTGAAGTACGCGTTGGCCGCGTCGGTGAGGGTCCGGATGTTCTGGATCGTGTAGCCGTAGCTCAAGCCGAGGCGAGCGAAGCTGCGCTTCAGCGGGTACTGCGCGAAGACCGTGAAACCGCGGCCGTTGGACACATAGTTCAACAGGTTGTTGGTGCCGATCTGCTGGTAGTACGGGATCAGGTTACGGCCCGACAGCAGCGAAACTTCGCGGCCCTGGTCGTAATTGAACCGCTGCATGAACACCGTGAAACCAACCTGCACGGGCTTGTCGAGGAAGTACGGTTCGGTGAACGAGAACGTCACGTCGCGCATACGGTCGCCCAACTGGGTCGAGATGCTGAGCGTTTCGCCGAGTCCGAGGAAGTTGTTCGTCGCGTACGAAAATCCGATGAAGCTGCCGGCGATGCCGGACACGCCGCCGTTCATCTGCACCGAGTTCTTGCCGCGTTCCTTCACCTTGAGGGTGAGATCCACGGTGTTGTTCTTGGTGTCGCGCTTGATGTCGACCGACTCGTTTTCCTTGAGGACTTCGAAGTAGCCGAGCTGGTTCAGACGCAGGATGCTGAGTTCCCAGAAGCGCGTATTGTACATGTCGCCTTCATCGATCAGCAATTCGCGGCGGATGACTTTGTCGCGCGTCGTGGTGTTGCCCGAGAAATCGATGCGGCGCACGAAGAACTGCTTGCCCTCGTCGATGGACAGCGTGAGTTCCATCTTGCCGTTCTGCGTGTCGGGTTCGAACGACGGTTCGGGAACCATGTCGATGAAGCCGAATTCGCCGTACAGCTTGCGGAGCGACTCGAGGCCCTTCTGCAGTTTCTGGGTGGCGAAGATGTCGCCTTCCCTCATGCCGAACAGCGGAGTCATGAGGGCGTCGGGCGTCTTGAACAGCTTGACGCCATTGAAATTCACTTTGGCGAGGCGGTACAGCTTGCCTTCGTCGACGATCACGTCGAGGTCCGCGCGCTTGCCGATGCCGACCTTGGGTTTCTGAATGATCGGAACACGGAACCAGTTGCGGGTCTGCACGTCGCGGATAGTGACCTTACGGTCGACCACGCGGGCCGTAAAGTACCCTTTCTGCTGCAGCGCGACGCGAACTCGATCCGCGTCTTCATCGAGCTTGGTGGAATCGTAGCTCTTGGCGAACAGATTTTCAAAGAGGATCGAGTGCGGCAGACCAACCGGCTTCAGATTCTTCATCGCGCGGCGGATGGTCTTATCGGAGAAGGCCTTGTTGCCTTCAATATTGATGTTGCCGACCTTCACCTTCGGACCTTCGTCAATCTTGAAGGTCACTTCAAGAGAGGACGGCGGGATCTGGCGGATGTCGGGTTCCACCTTGGCGAACTGGCGGCCGCGTTCGGCGAGATACTCGACCAGGATGTTGCGGGCGCGCTGGACCTTGTTCGGGTCATATTGCGATTCGACCTGCAGACCAACCTTGCGTTCTTTGTAACGGTCGAGGATTTCCGAAACGGTGATCGACTTGTTGCCTTCGTACTTGATCGTGCGAACGATGCGGCGTTCGGTGAGGACAAAGCGGAGAATCCAACCAGTCTTGCCGCTTTCGCGCTCGAGACGAATATCATCGTAACGGCCCGTGTTCCACAGGGCCATGAAGTCGCGATTCAGGGCTTCGGCGTCGAACTTGTCGCCCTTCTTCGTAAAAATAAGAGCCTTGAGGGTGTCCTGCGGCACGCGGCGGGCGCCGCGGAATTCCACAGCTTCGATGACATCTTCAACCGGACCGGCGGCAGATGGTTCTCCGGCGGCGGGCTTGGGCGCTTCGAGAGCCGGCTTGGCCTGGCCCGGCTGTTGAGGAGCCGCGGGCTTCGCGTCTTCCGTAACCGGAACGCTCTCAAAAGGGCTGGGCGCTTGCTTCTTCTGTGGCGGAGGCGTTGTCTGTGGCTGCTGTTGTTGTTGCTGTTGCTGCGCAGAAACCGGCTGAGTGGTCAAAAGGAAAGCGCTAGAAAGAACAAAAACAGAGACTACTATTGCAGACAGGCTTTCAGGCCTGCGAAACTTCATCAAACCACGTTCCTTTCCACTCTGCGCTTGCAAACGAGACGTTCCGGCTCGGAGGTAGGTTTCAATCAGGAGTACCCGGGACGGGCGTGAGACCTACTAACCTCAAACTTTTCTATTCTAACCAAAACACAGGCGCGATTTCAGCATTTGCTGTTTCAGACGCACTACGGCTGGTTGGGTACCTTCTATTGTATCGCTCCTTGAGGCCAATCCGGTACACTGGCTGTTTCATTATGGTCCTAACCCGCAGATCTCTCTTTGCCGCTGGAGCCTCTTTCGCTGCCGTGGCGGCTGCCGCACAACGCCCGAAGCTCGACCGTTCGCGGCTGAGCGTCATGACGGACGAGGTGGGCCGCAACCTCGACGAAGCGATCGCCTTTGCCCGGCAATACAAGTTGCAGTGGGTGGAACTGCGGGCCGAATCCGGCGCGGACTATTACGACCGGATGCCCGCGGCCAAGCTGAAAGAAGTGGCGAAGAAGCTCGGGGATAACGGACTGCGCTGCTCCTTTCTGAACTGCGCGCTGTTGAAGTTCACGCTGCCGGGTACTAAGGCCGTCGCCAGCGAGGACTTCTACGAGAACATGTACAAGAAGCTCGGCTGGACCCCGGAGTCGATGTGGCGCGACCGCAACGACACGCTCCGGCGCTGCCTCGATGCGGCGCAGAATCTGGG
>CAZVKC010000012.1:8833-14023 GCA_964627455.1 uncultured Solibacteraceae bacterium
AACATTCAGATCAAGGCGGAAGGGCTCATCGGCCCGGGCGTATCGATCGATTGGGCGGGGATCGTGAAGGCCATGGATGCGGCGGGCTACACCGGGCTCTACGGCCTCGAGACGCACACATTGAAGGGTCCCGCGATCAATATCCCGGCGTCACATCAGTGCTTGAAGGCGATGCTGCGTCTCGTCGGCGAGACAGCATAGTCCCAAAAGCGGACGGCGCGCGACGGATTCGCGCGTGATTCCGGCCTATTTTCACGGCCCTCGACGTGCCACGGCGACTGCATGGATTTTCGCTTTGCCTTGCGTTCGCTCTGGAAGAACCCGGGCTTCACGATACTCGCCGTCCTGGTGCTAGCCCTCGGCATGGGCGCCAACACCGCGATCTTCAGCGTCGTGAACTCGCTGTTGCTGCGGCCGCTGCCGTATCCGGAGCCGGATCGCATCGCCACGATCTACACCCGCTGGATGAAGACGGGCGCGAACGGAACCATCTCGGCTCCGGACTTTCACGACTGGAAAGACCAGAGCACGGCGTTCCGCGCGTTCGCGTACTTTGCGGGCGGCGAGTCGAATGTCGTCATCGACGGCGTGGCCGACTACACGCGGCTGACGATGGTTTCCGAAGAGTTCTTCGACGTGTTTCGCGTACAGCCTGTGATGGGCCGCGTGTTCACGGCGGATGAGAAGCGGCGCGGTGGACCTCCGGCGGCGGTCGTCAGCGAAGAGTTCTGGCGCAGGCGGATGCAGGCGGATCCCAAGGTGCTCGGCCGAACGCTGCAGTACGGGTCGAAGGTATTCGCGATCGTGGGCGTGTTGCCGTTCCGATTCCCGGATAAGACCGAGGTCTGGTACGCCTCCGGCCAGGAAGAAGAGAATACGCACCGGACCGCGCACAACTACCAGGCCGTCGCCCGTTTGAAGGACGGCGCGACGTTCGAACAGGCGAACGCGGAGTTGCGGGCGATCGCGGCACGGATCGAGGCGCAGTATCCGAAAGAGAACAGCGGCAAGAGTTCGGTGGCGGTTCCCCTGCAGGACGATCTGGTGGCCGGGATGCGAACGACTCTGAGTTTGCTTCTGGGCGCGGTCGCGCTGGTGGTGCTGATCGCATGCGCCAATGTCGCGAACCTGCTGCTGGCCAAAGCGTCGTCGAGGTCGAAAGAGATTGCGATCCGCGCGGCGATGGGCGCAAGCCGCTGGGATGTCGCGCGTTTGATGCTGCTCGAGAGCGTGCTGCTCGCCGTCGCTGCGGCGGCGTTGGGCGTCTTGATCGCGTACTGGGGCATCGACGCATTGATCGCGCTGGCGCCGAAGGATTTGCCACGGCTCGATGAGATCCGGCTCGACGGTTCGGTGCTGGCGTATTCTTTGTTGACGGCGCTCGGCTCGACGCTGGTCTTCGGACTCGCGCCTGCGATCACGGCGTCGAAGGCCGACCTTAACGAAGCCCTGAAGCAGACGTCGCGCACCACCGCGGGAGGCGCTTCGAAATTGCGGTCGACGCTCGTCATCGCGGAGATCGGCCTAAGCGCGATGCTCGCCATCGGCGCGGGTTTGCTGGTGAAGAGCCTGGTGGAACTCGGACGGACGCCGCTTGGTTTTCAGACGGAGAAACTGTTGCTGGCCGAGACCACCACGCCTGCCGATGACCTGGCGGGCGCGAAACGCAACATCCGGTTCTACGAAGATATGCTGCCGCAGATCGAGCGGATGCCCGGCGTGATCGCAGCAGGCGCCGTCACGTCACCGCCCGGATCGACGCAGCGCTCGAACGGTTCGGTGCAGGTCGAGGGCCGGCCGTTCGACGGGGACTGGAGCAAACTGCCGAACGCCTTATTTACGGTCGCGACGCCTGGCTACCTGCGGTCGATCGGCATCCCGCTGCGTGACGGCCGCGATTTCGACGATCGCGATTCCGGCGACGGCGTGTACAGCGTCATCATCAACGAAGCCTTTGCGAAGGCCGTCTTTCCCGGCGAGAATCCGATTGGCCAGCGATTGCGCTGCGGGTTGGATTCGCCGGAATGGATGCGGATCATCGGCGTCGTGGGCGATATCCGGCAACGCGGTCCGGCGCGCTCGGCGGCTCCCGAGTTGATCATGCCGTATCGACAGCATCCGATGCCGGCCACCTACATGACGTTGACGATTCGCACGGCGGGCAATCCGGCGGACTTGCAGGAAGCGATTCGGGCGCGGATCCGGGAGCGGCATCCCGAGGTCCCCGCGCGGTTTTCGACGATGGAACTCGCATTGTCGGACGCCGCGGCGCAACCGAGATTCCGCACGTTCCTGCTGACGCTGCTGGCGCTACTTGCCGTGGTGCTGGCGATGATCGGCGTGTACGGCGTGATGGCGTACTCCGTGTCACAGCGCTTCGCGGAGATCGGCTTGCGAATGGCGTTAGGGGCCGACGGGAGCGATGTTCTGCGCATGGTGTTGCGCGAAGGCGCGAAGTTGGCGGCGGCCGGATTATTGGTTGGATTGGCGGGCGCGTTTGCGGCGGGGCGATTCGTCGAATCGCTGTTGTTCCAGGTGAAGGCCGTGGATCCCGCAACGTATGCATTGGTAGCCGCGGGTACGCTGGCGGCAGTGGTATGCGCCACATGGATCCCCGCGCGGCGAGCAGCGATGCTCGATCCGGTACAAGTCTTGCGTCAGGATTGATAGGCGTCGACCGGCACCCAGCCCATGGCGCCGAAGCCTCCGACCCAATAGATGTTGGCGACTTCCATGCGGTAGAAGGCGAAGTCGCCGAAGTCGATCCATTGTTCGGCTTCGGGATGGCGCGAGATAGCGGGCGCGGAGGTCCGCGATCAAGGCCTCATCGGCAACGGGCAGGACTTCGCCGAAGAGGTTCGCACGGCCGCCGTCGAGTCCAACGGCTTCTTCGTTGACGAGCAGGCTGGCCTTGGCGTTCGCCTGCAGGTTCTTGGTGTGGACTGCCAGTCCGCTGAGGAAGAAGAATGGCGAGCCATGCGCATCGACAGCAAACGGCGCGACGGATCCGTAGGGGAAGCCTTCCATCCTCTCGGACTGCGTGCAGAGCACGCCTGAAGCACACCGGGCGAGGAGTTCGCGGACCTTGGCAGCGCGTTCCTGTGGACTCATAGTTGATAGCGAGTATAGCGCTCCGCCCGGATTGCTATCCTATGCGCCGATGCGACGAGCCCTTCTCCTCCTGCTGCTGCTGGCCGGTTCGCTGTGCGCGCAACTGGCTCGACAGGTGACGATCTATCGCGACGGCTATGGCGTTCCGCACGTGTACGGCGCGACCGACGCGGCTTGCGTGTTCGGATACATTTACGCGCAGGCCGAAGACAATTTCTGGCAGATCGAAGACAGCTACATTCGCAGCCTGGGACGCGCGTCGGAGGTGTACGGCGAGAAGACGCTGGCCGAAGATCTGATGGTGCACGCGCTGGAAATCCCGCGCCTATCGAAGGCCGAGTATGAGCGCGCGAATCCGAAACTGCGGGAACTGGCGGACGCACTGGCCGCGGGACTCAATCACTATCTGGCGTCGAACCCGAATGTGAAGCCGCGACTGCTGACGAAGTTCGAGCCCTGGTATGTGTACGCGTTCAACCGCTACGCGCTGTACGTGATGTTCCTGGGCAAGAATACGGGTGTCGCGCCGGAAGGCATCGTGCAGTTGTCGTCGCAAATCCAGGGGTCCAACACGTGGGCCGTGGCGCCGAAGAAGAGCGCCAGCGGACGCGCGATGCTGTTCATCAATCCGCACCAGCCGTTCTTCGGACCCGGCCAATGGTACGAGGGCCACATTCACTCGCAACAGAGTGGCTGGCATGTTTCGGGCGCCTCGTTCTTCGGGTCCGGGTTCCCGACAATCGGGCACAATGAACACCTGGGCTGGAGCCACACCGTCAACAAGCCCGATGTGTTCGACGTCTGGGAAGAGACGTTCGACAAAGCGGAGGATCCTCTGGCGTACAAGTACGGGAACGGTTATCGCCAGGCGGTTCGCTGGAGCGTTCCGGTGAAGGTGGGATCGCAGACTCGGACGCACACGTTTGTGAAGACGCATCATGGCCCGGTGCTGGGCGTGCGGAACGGGAAGAAGTTGACGGTTCGATTTGCGCGGCTCGAAGAAGGCGGGCAGATGGAAGAGTGGTTCGAGATGGGGCGCGCGCGGAACCTGGCCGAATTCAAGCAGGCGATGTCGCGCGTGTCGATTCCGCTGTTCAACACGATGTACGCGGACAAGGACGGCAACATTTTCTACGTCTATAACGGCGCGGTGCCGCGGCGGTCGACGAAGTTTGACTGGTCGAAGCCGGTGGATGGCAGCGATCCGGAGACGGAGTGGGCGGGCTATCACCCGTTCAACGAGTTGCCGCAGGTGGAGAATCCAAAGTCGGGGTTCGCGCAGAACTGCAATTCGACGCCGTTTGCGACGACGGTCTACGACAACCCGGATCCCGCGAAGTTTCCGGCGTATATGGTGGGCGAACCGGATAACGCGCGTGCGCGGATTTCGCGGCGCCTGTTGTGGAATACCGAGAAGTTCACGTTCGAAGATTGGGCCAAGGCGGCGTTCGATACGACGATCATCGAGGCGGAAACTGAGATCCCCAGGATTGTTTCGGCGTGGGAGGCAGTGCGGGCGAAGGATCCAGCACGGGCTATGAGGTTGGTGGGTCCCGTGACGGAGTTACGCGAGTGGAATCACGTAAGCACCGTGTCATCGAAGGCGATGACGCTGTTTTCGTTGTGGTATCTGCGGACGCATCGCACGCCGTTGTCGCCGTATGGGAATCCGAAGGCGGATCCGGTGGAGGCGCTGGAGAAGACGGTGGAGGATTTGACCGGCGCGTTTGGGACGTGGGAGGTCGCGTGGGGCGAGGTCAACCGGCTGCAGCGCGCGCACACGGGTGGAGAGGAAGCGTTCGACGACGGGAAGAAGTCCGTGCCCGTGGCGGGCGCGCCGGGGGATCTCGGTGTGGTGTTCAACTTCTACGCGCGTCCGGAGAAGAATCAGAAGCGGCGGTACGGAGTCGCCGGGCATTCGTTCGTGAG
The DNA here is from genome assembly GCA_964627455.1 of uncultured Solibacteraceae bacterium. Taxonomy (GTDB): domain Bacteria; phylum Acidobacteriota; class Terriglobia; order Bryobacterales; family Bryobacteraceae; genus F-183. Next base: position 13,874 of record CAZVKC010000012.1, read on the forward strand.
CGTGGTGGAGTTCGGCGCGGAGGTGAAGGCGCGGTCGATCCTGGTGTTCGGGGAGAACTCGAATCCAGATTCGCGGAACTACTTCGACCAATCGGAGTTGTACGCGAAGCAGCAGTTCAAGCCCGCGTACTTTTCGCTCGCTGAGGTGAA
>CAZVKC010000012.1:14123-46240 GCA_964627455.1 uncultured Solibacteraceae bacterium
GTGCGACCTGATCCTGCTTCCCGCAGGACTCCCCGCTGCACACCGGACGAGATCCGACTGGCAATCGAGCGTTTTCTCACCGCCAGCAAACAGCCCACTCTCATTGAGCCCGGCGAACCTCCATTCGCCATTCAAGCCTCGAACTTCCTGCTGGAAAATCGCGGGAATTCGCTACTGCTGACGTTGTGGGACGACACCCGCAGTTTCACGCGGCGCATCACCGATCTCGCCGCGCAGCAACATCGCGCGCGCATCGAACTCGCGGTCGAAAGATTCGGACGCAAAGAGGGCCGCGTGATCCTCGCGGACCTTGCGGCTCAGCGCAACGCGAGCCTGCCGAAGCGCGGCGAGCGGATGATTCACCGGGAGCATTTCCGGCGGTCGCTGGCGCGGCAGTATCCCGGTTGGCGCGTCGTGGAACTCACATCCGAGCCGGACCTCGAACACAGCCTGTCGCCAACGTATCCTCGCGCGTGGCTGCGTAAAGGAACGATTGGAATCGCGGCGCTTGCGGCGAGCGATCCGGCGACTGCCAGCGGCGCGCTCACGTTTGGCTTGATCTGGCTCGACTATCTTCGGCAACGGGAGCAGCGAGTCACGACACAAGTGCTGAGTTTGTTCCTGCCCGCCAGCAGCGAGGTCGATACCGCGCTGCGCATGCGCTACCTGGATCCTTCGCTGGTTGCCTGCGAACTGCACGTCCTGACGGCAGACGGGTACGAGGAGCAGGTTGACCCGGCGAGTTACAACAACATCGACACGAGGCTGCTGCCGCGCCTGCCGCGGGATCCGGACGCCTCGGACCGGATCGAGTCCGCAATTCGCAGTATGCGGGACGTCGAGACGGTGGAACTCCACGACCAATCCTTGAGCTTCCGCATGCGCGGGCTCGAATTCGCACGACGCCCGGCAGGCAGTCCGGAAATTCGATTCGGCATCGAAGCCGAGAGTGTCGCGACCGAATCCCAACTGGCCGAGATCGAGCAACTGGCTGACACGCTTCGCGAACTTCGCAGCGCAGAGAGGCTCGAAAATCCGCTGGCGCGCCGCAATCCGGAAAGCTGGCTCGAGTCACAAGTGCGCGCCAATCTCGATGTGCTCGATGCGGACCTGTGTCCGGAGCCAGTGTACGGGCAGGCGCCCGCCATGGCCGGCGCGAGACCGGGCGCAGCGACAAACGGATGCGTCATCCATCGCGCCGATCGCGATTTGATCGATCTGCTCGCCATCGGACGCACCGGACGGTTGAGCGTCATTGAATTGAAAGCCAGCGAGGACATCCACTTGCCGCTGCAGGCGCTCGATTACTGGATCCGCGTGAAGTGGCATCTCGACCGCGGCGAGTGGAGCGGGCATTTTCCAGGCATCACGGTATCGCGAGAGGCGCCGCGCCTGTTGCTGGTTTGCCCCGCGCTCGAGGTGCATCCGGCAAATGAACGAGTGTTGCGATTCTTTTCCCCGATGGTCGAAGCTGAACAAATCGGCGTCGGCGTAGAATGGCGGAAGGAACTTCAAGTCATGTTCCGGCGTCCTACGTAAAAGGAAAAGGAAACGACACACCAAATGGCTTACGGACTGATTCGAAACCTGCGGCAAGCCGTGACCTATCTGAATCCGGAAGAGGTCCGGCATGACGCGGATTATCCGCTGGCGATCAGCCTGCATGCCGCGACGCCGGATGCGATGTGGGCGATGGAGGCGTACTTCTGTCCGCCCTCACTCTCACGCGCAAAACGCGACCAGGTGCTGGACATCCTGCATTCTGACCGCAAGCCGGATATCGAAATTTTCGACTCGTCGATGCAGTCGCATAAGACCGCGTTCCACTTCGACGTGAAGAACCCGGAACTGTGCGTGCAGCAGATTCTGAAGCGGCGCCCTGAGCTTTCGCTAGCCTTGGCGCGTCACATCCTGCCGTTTCGCGAACCGGTGGTGCAGAAACTGATTGCGACGGTTTCGAAAGAGAACGCCTTGTTCTCGCTGGCGACCGCGCTACCCGACATGGTGCCGCTGATTTCGCTGCCATGGGCGATCGGAGAGTTCGCGTCGGACACGATGTTCCTGACCATGAATCAGGTGCGCCTCGCGTTCCTGATTGCGGCCGCCAGCGATCATCCGGTGGGATATGCGGAACAGAAAGGCGAACTCGGATCGATCCTTGCCGGCGCTTTCGGATTCCGCGCCGTGGCGCGCCAACTGGTGTCGAAGATCCCGCTGGGCGGCGGCCTCATCCCGAAAGCCGCCATCGCGTATGCCGGAACTCGAGTGGTCGGACTCTCGCTCGACCGGCTGTATCGCACCGGCTACTCGTACTCGCAGGACGAAAAAGGAACCGCCTACGAAGAGGCCTTTGCCAAGGGCAAGACGTTCGCAGGCGGAATGCTGAAAAAGCTGCGGTCCAACAGCTGAAGCGTTACTGCTTCTGACGGCGTTCCCAGCCGGGCTTGAAGAGCGGCAGGTAGTTTTCCTGTTGATACTGGTGCTTGGCGATTTCCTCGATATTGAGGTCGATGCCGAGGCCCGGGCGCTCGGGGATCTCGATGTAGCCGTCCTTTACCTCGACGTGATTCTGCACGATCTCCTTTTCCCAGGGTTCGTTGAACTCGTCAAAGATCTCGTGAATGAGGAAGTTCGGCAGCGAGGCATTTAACTGCACGCACGCGGCCGAGCACACGGGGCCCTGCGCCGAATGCGGCGCGATCATGCCGAAGTGCGCGTCGGCCATGTCCGCGATCTTGCGCGTAGCGAAGATGCCGCCGAGGTTCAGCGGCTCCGGCTGCAGGATGCTGACGCATTCGTGCTGCAGGAGTTCCGCGAATTGCTGCTTCGACGAAAGGCTTTCACCGGTGGCAACCGGCACGGGACTGCGGCGCGCGACCTCCACCATGGCGGCGATATTCGAATGATGCACGGGCTCTTCGAACCACATCGGGCGGGTCGACGCCATTGCCTCGGCAAACTGGATGGCGGTCGCCACGTTGAAGCGGCAATGGCCTTCGATGAGCAGGTCGACCGAGGGTCCCACGGCGTCCCGTACGGCGCGAATGATGTCGAGGGAGAGGTCGAAGTCGTAACGCGACAGGGTCCGCCAGGCGTTGCCGAAGGGATCGAACTTCAGTGCGGTATAGCCGCGGCCGGCAACGATTTTGGCCTTTTCGGCGAAGCTTTCGGGAGTGCGAGGTCCGCGATACCAGCCGTTGGCGTAGGCGCGCAGCTTCTGGTGGCAGCGGCCGCCCCACAAGTTGTAAATGGGCTGATTGCAGGCCTTGCCGATGATGTCCCAACAGGCGATTTCGATGGCCGCGACGGCGCACATATGGATCTGCGCGCCTTCGGAATAGACGTCGCGCACCATGCGCTGGGTGATGGTCTCGACCTGGAATGGGTCCATGCCGAGGATCAGCGGCTTCAGTTCGTGGATGGCCTGTTCGACGGTCTTGGCGAAGTAGTTGAGGGTGCCTTCGCCGATGCCGTAGATGCCTTCATCCGTGGTGACGCGCGCGAAGAGCCAGTTCTTCCACGGGTTGCCCGCGATGAACGTTTCGATGTTGACGATTTTCATGTGGATGGGCGGGGCCGGTCTGGTGGCGACCGCCCCGCTTGGACTTTCAGGAAAGTTGTGGACTTAGTGGCCTTCGGCTTCGAGGAAGCGTTCGACCTCGATCGCGGCTTTGCAGCCGGCGCCCGCGGCGGTGATGGCCTGGCGGTAAACGCGATCTTCCACGTCGCCGGCGTGGAACACGCCTTCGATATTGGTGCGCGCGCCGCCCTTCGAAATGATGTAGCCGTCGGGATCCAGTTCGATCTGGCCGACGAACGGCTGCGTATTCGGGATGTGTCCGATCGCCACGAAGAAGCCGTCGACCTCGCGGTCAGTGACTTCGCCCGTCACGAGGTTGCGGAGTTTCACCCCGGTCACGACGCCCTGGTTCACATCGTAAATATCGTCGACCACCGTGTTGGTGAGGAACTTGATCTTGGGATTCGCACGCGCGCGGTCGAGCATGATCTTCGAGGCGCGGAACTCTTCGCGCCGGTGCACGATCACGACCTCGCTGCCGAAGCGGGTGAGGAAGTTCGCCTCTTCCATCGCCGTATCGCCGCCGCCGATCACCATGATCTTCTTGCCGCGGTAGAAGAAGCCATCGCAGGTGGCGCAGGAAGAAACGCCGTGGCCGATCAGCTTTTGTTCATTGGGAAGTCCCAGCCAGCGTGCGGAAGCGCCGGAAGCGATGATGAGGGTTTTGGTTTCGTGCCACTCGCCGTCGATCTGCAGCCGGAACGGCCGCTTGGACAGGTCCGCGGCGGTCACCTTGCCGTGCAGGTATTCAGCGCCGAAGCGTTCCGCCTGTTTCTTGATGTTTTCGACGAGTTCGGGGCCTTGAATACCTTCCGGGAAGCCCGGAAAGTTCTCGACCTCAGTAGTGATGGAAAGCTGGCCGCCGGGCTCGTGGCCGACGATGACGAGGGGTTTCAGATTGGCGCGGGCCGCGTAGACGGCAGCAGTGTTGCCGGCGCAGCCCGAACCAATGATAATCACGTTCCGCATGTTGGTTCAGGGGTTTCGAACCCTCATGCTAGCACGGCCTATTTGGCGGCGTTTCCGCCGTTACGGCGGCGGAACTTGATTCCGGCGGCAAGAAGGAGTCCGCCGCCGATCAGACTGAGGCTGCCCGGTTCCGGAATCTGGCCCTCCAGGATGTCATTGCCGCAAGTCGCTGATGCGAAATGGATCGACGGAGATGCAAGCGTGGCGCCGATGGTGGACGAGTATGTCAGGTTGAGTGTCACAACAAACTCGGGGTTGATCACGCCATCGCCGCCGGATTGCACGGAAACCGAGCCGACCGCGACTGGCGTAATCGAACCAGCGCCGTTGTTGCGAAGCCAGACGATCTCGTTGGGGCGGTAACCGATTTGCGGATTGCCGAGCGCCTGGGAGGCCGTCAATTGACCATTGCTGTTGTTGATCTGGTACAAGGTCCCCGCCGCTACATCGCCGGAGACGGCTGTATTGTGGGCAACCAGCGCGATTCCGTAATTCACGCCGCCACCGTTGAGGAACAGGTCACCCAGGCTGAGGGTCACGCTGCCCAGGGCGAAGGGCGCGAGGCTCGTATTGTTGGGGCCAAAGTTGAAATAGAGCTTGATGGTCGCCGACGTGGGACCGAAGTCAAAAACGCCCTTCTGGATGTCGAAGGACGAGTTGGCGCCAATCACATCCGGCGCGCCGACTCCCCAGGGATCGGAGATGGTGATGGGGGCAGCGAGCGCCGCCGGGGCAACGGCAAGAAGCAGGAACGGTAGAAACCTCATGTTTTTTTACCGTCCCCATGGTGGGGTTTGAGACTGTACGGTGACAGTGAACCGTCCGGCTATGACGTTCCAGTACCGCGGACGCCGGAGTTTGACCGGTGTCATGCGTGCTACAGTTAAGGCAACCCTCAGCATTTTCTCGAACTTCTGAGGTTCGAGTTTCGTCTAATCCTCTTAGGAGCCACCAAAGACTGTGAAAAAGTGGAAGATCTGGTTGGGGATCGGCCTATTGGTCGTTGTCGCAGGCGCTGTTTTCGCATCCATCAAAATGAACCAGCGGGGGATCGTGTCGGTACAAACCGGCAAGACCATGCGCCAGGATCTCTCTTCGATTGTGACGGCGTCAGGCGAAATCAAACCCCGGACCTATATTAATATTGGCGCAAACGCGCAGGGACGCATTATCGACCTTTTAGTAAAAGAGGGTGACCGCGTTCGCAAGAATCAGGTCGTCGCGAGAATCGAAGCGGTGCAGGCGGAAGCGGACGTGCAGGCCCAGCGCGCGTCGGTGGCAAGCGCCCAGGCGGATTCGGCGGCAACCGAAGCAGGATTGAAGTCGATGGACGACAGCATCGCCAGCCAGCAGGCAGCGGTGGAACGCACCAGGGCGGAATTGGAGCGCGCCCGCGTCGACTTTGAGCGGACCCAGAAGCTCTACAACGACAAACTCGTTCCCCGTCAGGACTTCGACCAGAAGAAGTCGACCTACGACGCGCAGGTTGCGGCCGTGCGCGAAGCCGAGGCTCGCGTCAACCAGATGAAATCCCAGCGCGCGCAGACCGCAGCCCAACTGGCAGCGGCACAGCGACGCATCACGCAGAATCAGGCGAACCTGGCCCGCGTTTCGGACATGCTGGCCAAGCACAATGCCACGGCTCCGCTGGACGGGGTGGTGACGAATTTGCCGGTGCGTGTGGGTGAGACCGTGGTTCCGGGTGTCCAGAACTCCGCGGCCAGCACGATCATGACGATCGCGGACATGTCGCTCATTACCGCCGAAGTCAAGGTCGACGAGACGGACATCGTGAACGTCAAGCTGGACCAGGTGGCGGACATCACGATCGACGCGATGCCCAACAAGACTTTCAAAGGCCGTGTGATTGAGATCGGCAACACCGCCATCCTGCGGTCGAGCGGCGTGGCTGCGTCCCAGAGCGCGGTTTCCAGCCAGGAAGCGAAGGATTTCAAGGTCGTCGTGGCGATCGACAATCCGCCGGACGAAATTCGCCCCGGCCTCTCGTGCACGGCGAAGATCGTGACGGCGACGCGCCAGAACGTTCTGACGATCCCGATCCAGGCATTGACGGTCCGCCAGAAGGGCGACCTCGAGCCGGTGAAGGAAGGCCAGAAGAACCAGCCCGCCGCGCAGCCGGCCAATCCGCAGGCGGAGAAGGCGAAGAAGGAAGAACTGCAGGGCGTGTTCGTCGTAGCTGCGGGCGGCAAGGCCGAGTTCCGCAAGCTGGAGACGGGCATCACCGGCGCTACCGATATCGAAGTCGTCAGCGGACTCAAGGACGGGGATGAGATCATTACTGGTAGCTACAAAGTGATTCGCACTCTGCGAAACGAGGCCAAGGTAAAAGTCGACAACCGGGCTCCGCAGGCGGAAACCAAGAGCTAGCGCCCGACGCCATAAACAGTTCAGGAGCAATTTAGGACACATGCCCGCAGTCATGGACGCAATCGCCGAACGCGGCGAGCAACTCAAGCGCGAGGGAGTCGTCATCCGGACGTACGATCTCTGGAAGACGTATGTCATGGGCGACCAGGTGATCAACGCCGTATCGGGCTGCGACATCGAGATCCGCAAGGGCGAATACGTCGCCATCATGGGCCCCTCGGGTTCGGGCAAGTCGACGCTCATGAACCTGATTGGCTGTCTCGACTCGCCGTCGAAGGGCGAGTACTACCTCGCCGGGCGCGCCGTCAGCCAGATGAACGACGACGAACTGGCGCAGATCCGCAATAAGGAAATCGGATTCGTCTTCCAGACGTTCAACCTGCTGTCGCGCGCGTCGGCGCTGCACAACGTCGAACTGCCGCTGATTTACGCGGGAATCCCGGCCAACAAGCGCGACGAGATGGCTCGCGCCGCGCTCCGCGCCGTGGACCTCGAGAAGCGCATGTTCCACAAGCCCAACGAACTTTCGGGCGGACAGCGCCAGCGCGTCGCGATCGCACGCGCGCTGGTGAACAGCCCCTCGATCCTGCTCGCCGACGAACCCACCGGCGCGCTCGACACCGCCACCGGCGTGGAAATCATGGGCCTGTTCGAACGGCTGCACCAGCAGGGCAACACCATCGTGCTCGTCACCCACGAACACGACATCGCACTGCACGCCCACCGCGTCGTCCACATCCGCGACGGCAAGGTGGAACGCGACGAGACCATCAAGAAGTAAATCGCTTTGGGAACATGAGGGTGATTTGATATCCTGCCACACAGGAAACCCAAATCACCCACATGAGCGACCACGCAGTTGTATACGCGCCCAGCGCCGAGTTCGTCGCGGGAGCGAACGTCAAAGGTTTAGAAGGCTACCAGGCCCTGTACGATCAGGCCGCGGCGGATCCCGAGAAGTTCTGGGGCGACTTCGCCGCTGAGAATCTCGACTGGTTCACCCCCTGGAACCGGGTCCTCGACTGGGACAATCCCCCCTTCGCCAAGTGGTTCTGCGGCGCAACGACCAACGTCAGCTACAACTGCGTCGACCGCCATCTCAAGACACATCGCAAGAACAAGGCCGCCATCATCTTCGAAGGCGAGCCCGGCGATTCGCGCATCATCACTTATCAGGAACTGCACCGCCTGGTGTGCCGCTTCGCTTCGGTATTGAAGTCCCGCGGCCTGCAGAAGGGCGACCGCGCCATCATCTACATGCCGATGATCCCCGAAGCGGCGATCGCGATGCTCGGCTGCGCGCGCCTGGGCGTCACGCATAGCGTCGTATTCGGAGGCTTTTCGGCGGAAGCGCTGAAGGCCCGCATCCAGGATCTCGGAGCGAAACTCGTTATCACCGCCGATGGCGGCTGGCGCCGCGCGAAGGAAGTGAAACTGAAGCCCGCAGTGGACGAGGCGCTGGTGGATTGCCCGTCGGTAACCGACGTGATCGTGTACCAGCGAACCGGGTCCCACACCAACATGGTGGAGGGTCGCGACCACTGGTGGCACATCCTCGACGAGGGCGCTTCAGAGGACACTCCCGCCGAGCACCTCGATTCCGAACATCCGCTGTATGTGTTGTACACGTCCGGCACCACTGGCAAGCCGAAGGGCATCCTGCATACGACCGGCGGTTATCTCACGCAGTGCACCGCGACGATGAAGTGGGTGTTCGACCTGCATGAAGAGGACACGTACTGGTGTTCCGCGGACGTCGGCTGGGTGACCGGACATAGCTATGTCGTGTTTGGTCCGCTGGCGGCGGGCGCGACGACCGTCATTTACGAAGGCGCACCCGACACGCCGAAGTTCGACCGCTGGTGGCGGATCATCGAGAAGTACAAGATCTCGATCTTCTACACGTCCCCGACGGCGATTCGCGCGCTGATCCGCCAGGGCGACCACTGGCCGAACGGTCACGACCTCTCGTCGCTGCGGCTGCTTGGCTCAGTCGGCGAACCCATCAATCCCGCGGCGTGGGAATGGTTCCACCGCGTGATCGGCGGCGGGCGCTGCCCGATTGTCGACACCTGGTGGCAGACGGAAACCGGCGCGATCATGATCGCACCGATGCCGGGCGCGATTCCGGCCAAGCCGGGGTCCGGCACACTGCCGATGCCGGGCGTCATTGCCGACGTGGTCGACGCAAAGGGCAATTCCGTTGAACTCGGACGCGAAGGATACCTGATCATCCGCAAGCCGTGGCCGAGCATGCTGCGCACGTTGTGGGGCGATCCGGAACGGTTCAAGGAACAGTATTGGAGCAAGTTCCCCGGCATTTACTTCACGGGCGATGCGGCGCGGCGCGACCAGGACGGATACTTCTGGGTCCTCGGGCGCGTCGACGACGTGATGAATGTTTCGGGTCACCGCCTTTCGACGATGGAGATCGAGTCGGCGTTGGTCCGGCATGAGGCCGTTGCGGAAGCGGCCGTTGTTGGCAAGCCGCACGAAATCACCGGCCAGGCTGTATGCTGCTTCGTGACTCTGAAGAAGGGCGATCACGACGTGGAAGTGCTCGGCGTGGAACTCCGCCAATGGGTGGCTCGCGAGATCGGCGCGTTCGCGCGTCCGGAAGAGATCCGGTTCACCGAAGCGCTGCCGAAGACGCGCTCCGGCAAGATCATGCGCCGCTTGTTGCGCGAGATCGTGACGTCGCACACGGTGGCCGGCGACGTGACCACGCTCGAAGACATGACCGTGATCACGACCCTTGCTTCGCAGCAGGACGAAGACTAGCCTTACCCAAGACTGCCGGTACCCCAAGCCCCGCGCGCGCTCGCCTGATCCGCGCGGGGCTTTGCTTTGCAACCGCAACGTACTCGCGAAGCATCCGCTGCTGGCTGGGCGTTAGAGAATCCCAAGCCGCACGCGCGGCGGGGATCCTGTCGATCAGCCACTGCAACTCTTCGGGGAACTCGCCGGGAGCAAGTTCCAGTTCGATCTCAACGGTGGATCCCGTGTCCACTCCCGCCTTACGGCAGAGCGGTTGCGGGATCTCGAAAAACCAGTTGCAATCCCACGCCTTGAAGCCCCGGCGTCCGAGTGGAACTCCATTCAGTGTTCCGGTAACAATCGCAGTACCGGTCAGGTTCCAGGCCGAAACCAATTCGCCGGGCACGACAACATACCGAGGCAGCGTTGGGTGCTTCCTCTCAATCGTGCCGGTCAAGTGAATCTTCACCATTCTCTGCTCCATCTTACTCGCGTACGTGAGCCTCAAACACAGGATCCTGCGCGAATAGAATGGAGGAAACCATGTACCGCCGAACCTTGATGATTCTTGCCGCCGTTTGTGCATTCGCGCAGCCGACCGCCGATCCCTTTGCTGGCGAATACAAAAACAGTGAAGCGCAATTGACGCTGCGGCGCGGCGGCGACGGCAGTTACACGGGGACGATCGTGTATCAGGGCGCGTCGATGCCCCTGACGGCTCGCGCGACGGGGCAATCGACTATGCAGGGGCAGTTCCAGAGCCAGGGGCAATCGTTTCCGTTCGAACTTCGCAAGGAAGGATCAGCGGTAATGTTCCAGACCGACGGCGAAACTTACCGGCTGGAGGCAATCCGCGGCAAGGCGGCGAACCCGCTGGGCGGCAGCGGCGGTGCTGGATCGAACCGGCGGCCGGATGCAATGGGTTTGACGGGAGCCTGGCGCAACGACAAGGGCGTCATGCGCTTCAACGCGGACGGATCGGGCATCGCGCTCGGCGAGGCGTTTCGCTATCAGATCAACGGCGACACGGTGACGCTCGTCAGCCCCAGACCAACGTCTCGCTGCAATTCGAAGTCAGCGGCGACACGCTGATTCTGAGGAGTCCGACGGGGCAGTTGCAGGCGACCCGCGTGGTCGAGTCCGGAGCGCAGGCGGGACGCGTGCAGCAGGACCTGACCGGCAAATACTGCTACGTGTCGAACGTGTACGCCAATAACGGCGGGGCGCGGTCCAGCAATCAATGCTTCACGCTGTATGCGGATGGGCGCTACGAATACTACGGCGAGACGGACAGCTACAACCCGAACGGCGGGGCGACCTCGCAGTCCTCCGACCGCGGCACGTGGTCAGCAACCGAGACCACCATTACGGCGAAGTCTGTGAGCGGACGCGTCACCACCTATCAGCTCGAAAAACGCAATCATCCCAAGAACAACGATCCGATGATCGTACTCGATGGGCAGGCGTTCGTCACGGCTTACCAAAAGGCTCCCTGGAGATATTAAATAGGGATTGATGGATCGCGTGGATCAACTCGAGGCGTATCGCGTTGCGCTGACGGGACACTGCTACCGGATGCTCGGATCTGCGGTGGACGCCGAGGACGCCGTACAGGAGACGCTCATTCGCGCATGGCGAGGACTCGACGGTTTCGACGGACGCGCCTCCCTGAAGAACTGGCTGTACCGGATCTCGACCAACGTTTGTCTGGATGCACTTGCTGCGCACAAGCGGCATCGTGCGCGGCCTGTCGAAGATGGTCCGCCGGGAACGCCCGGGGATGATCTCAACGAATATCCAGGCGAGTATTGGATCGAGCCTGTCGCAGACGCGCGCGCGATTCCCGATGATGACGTGACGCCGGCCGAGCAGGCGATTCTGAAGCAGAGCATCCGCCTCGCGTTTGTCGCGGCGCTGCAGCATTTGCCGGCCAAACAGCGCGCGGCGTTATTGATGGTGGAGGTATTGGGATGGTCAGCGGCTGAAACCGCGAGCGCTTTGGACCTCACGACCGCGGCGGTGAACAGCGCCCTGCAGCGCGCTCGCGCCACGCTGCTTGATCGTCGCGGCATCCCGCTGGAACCGGTCGCGCTCAGCGAATCCCAATCCGTTCTCGTGGACCGCTATGCGGCCGCATTCGAAGCATACGACGTCGACGCGCTCACGGCATTGATGCGGCAGGATGCGACCTTGTCGATGCCTCCGTACTCGCTGTGGCTGCAGGGTCACGCGGCGATTCGGGAGTGGCTGCTCGGAAGAGGCTGTGGATGCCGGGATTCGATCCTGCTGCGCGTGGAAGCATGCGGCGGATCGCCCGCGTTCGGCCAGTATCGTCCGGATCCGGCAACGGGCGGATTCAAACCCTGGGCGCTGATCGTGCTGGAACTCGACGGTGACAAGATCGCGGCAATGAACTCGTTCCTCGACACCGAGGCGCTGTTCCCGCTCTTCGAACTCCCCAGCTATGTGCCGGCGCCGGCCGCGTAAAATATTTCCGGGATGACCGATGACTCGGGCAGGTCCGGCCGGTCTATACATTCAGAATGGGAATTCAAAACCTCAACCCTTACATCCATCTCAACGGCACGGCCGAGGCCGCGATCCGCTTGTATGAATCCGCCCTCGGCGCTCGCGTGGAAGCGCTCATGCGCTACAGCGAAGGCCCGTGCGTGAACCCCACGGAAGATCAGAAGAACCTGATCCTGCATTCCCTGCTGCGCATCGGGGATGGAATCCAATTGATGGTCAGCGACACGACGCCGGATCGCGCTGTGCAAACCGCGAACGGCGCGGTCCAAATCTGTCTCGACTTCACCGATCTCGACAGCATGACTCGCGCGTACCATGCGTTGTCGGCAAATGGCGGCCACGCGATCCTGCCGATTCAGGATTCGTTCTGGGGCGCGAAGTTCGGCATCCTCCACGATCCATTCGGAATCTGCTGGATGTTCAACTGCGCCGCACCCGCGAACTAAGTGGTGATCGAGTCGGACGTGCCCTTCATGAAGTCTTTGTTCTTGTCACCCACCCAGTAACGCTCGCCGGCGATGCACCAGATGAACTGGAGCGGATCCTCCTGCGAGAAGACCGGATGGTAGTTCAGGAACGGGATCGTCACCAGATCGCCTTCGTTCACGCTGTGCACGAACGAGAGCGTTTCCGGCGATTCGTAGACTTCCATGGCGCCGTGTCCCTGGATGAAGAAGTAGAACTCTTCCTGGTCCGTATGATTGTGCGGGGGCCACGAACGCTGCTTCGGCAGAAAGAACGTGTACCCCGCCACAAGCTTGTCGGCGGATTCCGATACGTCGAACATCAGATAAACGTCTTTGCCCTTCAAGCGGCGGATGCGATCTTCGCGCTGCGAGAAATCCGCGAATTTCGAATGAAAGACGGGATGCCGGTTGGATGCGGTCGCCGAAGCCTGCACGAGTTTCGCGTGCTGATCCTCACCCGAAATCTGGAACGAAGAGCCCAGCGGGATGTAAAGCGTATCGTAGGTGTCGAGCGTATACTCGTGAGCCCCGTCGACCTTCACGGTCGAGGATCCCTTCCATTGAAAGAGCAGCGTCTCCTGTCCGGGCGCCGCGACCACCTGCGTCTGCGTGCCGGCAGGAACGTCCCACTCGCCGCAACTCAGAAACTGCAGATTGCCTGACGCGGGCGTGAATCGCTGTTTGAATGTGGGCGTCACTTCGGAGTGACGGCAGAGTCGAGCTTCCAGGACCATGGTCTCTATATAGTAACGATCTCGTTGCGGCCGGCATCGTACTGCACGCGTTTGCCGGACCAATACGCAGCGCGCGCCATGTGGCACGGCAGCACGCCCTGCAGCGCGAGGTCCACGTCGGCGCTGGGCTTGCGTCCCGAGCGAATGGCGTCGAGGAAGTCGGACGCATGCGCGATTTCGAGGGATCCCGACGCTTTCACGGTTACGGGTTCTCCCTTGTTGGGCCGGAACACGTAGTCGGCGCGGGTGATTTCGAGAGAACCTTCCGTACCCATGAATGTGAGTCCCGGGCGATCGTCGCGCAAGGTGTGCACGCTCGATTCGAAGGTCAGGTTCCAGCCCTTCTTAAATCGCAGAATCGCGTTCACCGTATCCGGATTGACGCGGCCATCGTGCGCATGGAAGATCCCGCCGGACGCGACACAATCAACGGGCTGATCGTCCATCATCCACACCGCGACATCAGCCCAGTGATTGAGGATGTCCGCGAGCACGCCACCGCCGTATTCGGGAAAGTAACGCCACGAATCGTAGCGCGCGTGATTGTACTCGTAGTACGGTGTGCGGCCCAGGAACCGCAGCCAGTCGAGCCCCGCAGGTTTCGCCTGCGGCTGGATCGTGCGCGCCTGCCAGGGGAAGTTGCTCCAGTAGGTTCGCACGAACAGCACCTTGCCGAGCTTCGAATTCGGGTTGGTGAAGAACTCTTCGCGGGCCTGCTTGTAGTGCGCGCCGCTGCGCTGTTGCGTGCCGATCGTACACACCTTGCCGCTCAGTCGCGCCGCGCGCAACAGTTTCGGACCTTCATCAAACTGGTGCGTCGCGGGCTTCTCGAGGTACACGTGCTTGCCTGCTTGAAACGCGGTCGTGGCGAGATCGAGGTGCCAGTGATCGGGAGCCCCGATGAGCACGGCGTCGACTCCGCCACGCGCCAGCGCGAACTCGTGGTTCGAACATTCGAATGGTTTGTCGCCCGATCCGGTCGCCAGCATCTGACGGCCGCGCTCACGCTGTACGTCGTAAATGTCGCAGATGACCTTAAGTTCGGCGCGGCCGGTATCGAGGAAAGCCTTCATGACTTCCCTGCCCCGGCGGCCGGATCCGATGAGCGCCATCCCAACGCGATCATTCGCGCCGAGGATCCTCGAATACGAGGCCGCGGTCATACCGCCGAGCGCGCTCTTGAGCAAAGTTCTGCGATCAGTCTTCATGGACGTCTACGCTCCAAACAGTTTTCGGATGTGCGCGCGGGCGGGCTCAACGGCCGCAGCGCCGGGTTTCTCACCGCTCTCGCGCTCTTCTTCATTGAGGACCCAGCCCTGCCATCCAGTCTTCTTCACCGCGGCAGCCAGCGGCGCGTAATCGAAGCTGCCCTGCCCCAGCGGGACCTGCGCATCACCCTTGAAGTCGCGCAGATGCAGCCCTTCGATCCGCTTGTGATTCTTCAGGAAGAACGCCGCCACGTCCGCCTTGCGGCGTAGCGCGTGTCCGCAGTCGACGAGGAATCGCACGGTGTCGGGATCGGTGTCGCGCATGAGCGCGTTCAATTCCGCCGCGCCGTTATCGAACTCCGGACCGTGGTTGTGATACAGCAACCGCGTCATCTGCAGGTCGCGGCAGAGACGTCCGGCGCGGCCCAATCCTCCAACCTTCCAACGCAAGCGCTCAGGATCCGTGCCGACGGGCGCGCCGCTCACGATGAGCCGCTCTGCCCCAAGCTGGGAAGCCCCTTTCGCGACGCGCTCGATCAGTTCCCAGGCTGGGATGTTGGTCTTGGGATCGTAGTCGAACTGGAAGATGTGGCAGCCGAAGAAGCGCAGTCCTGTCTTGCGAATCAACTCCCGCGCTTCCTTGAGGTTTTCGAACTGCCCCTGCACATTGCGGTAGCCGGTCTCGAACCCCTCGAAGCCGAGCTTCCTGATCTCCTCGAGCACGGGAAGCAGATTGCGGAACTCCGGGACATCGATCTTCCAGGCATTGGTCTGGCAGCCGATGCGCAACTTTCCGTTCTTCGCGTTGGTCACGACTGCGCCGCCTGCCGCGAGCGCAGCGACGAATTCACGCCGGTTCATTCTGCAGAATCCTTTCGTACATCATGCCATGCTGCGAAGGCGTCCCCTTCCAGCCCTCGGGCGCTTCGGGAGCATCCTCGCCGACATAGAAGAATCGTTCTACCGTGATACAACTCAAAACTTCCTCGCAAGTTTCATCGTCCGGTTTCACGGCTAAAACATTTTCGGGATGATATGTTTGCAGCGCAAAGTTGACGTCGATGCCGCGCGAAGGGTCGGAACCGATCACCTGCACGCCTTCGAGATCCAGCACCGTGCCGCCGTCATTCACCTGCAAAACCGAGTCACAAACCGAACGAACCCAATCGCTCAGACTTTCCATACGATGATCTTCGAGTCCGTCATCTCTTCGATCGCATAGCGTGGACCTTCGCGGCCAAGGCCGCTCTCTTTCACCCCGCCATACGGCATCGGATCGGCACGGAAGGTAGGCACGTCATTGATGATGACGCCGCCCACCTGCAGTTGACGGGCCGTGCGAAAGGCTTTTTCGAGATCGCGGGTGAAGAATCCTGCCTGCAATCCGTACGGCGAATCGTTGACGCGTGCGACCGCTTCATCGAGCGTCTTGTAGCGGTTCACCGACACCACGGGACCAAAGATTTCCTGGCACATCGCCTTGGCCGTTTCCGGAACGTCTTCGAGCACGGTCGGCGCGATCGTCGCGTAGTTGCGAGTTCCGCCGGTGACGATGCGTCCGCCCGCGGCGACCGACTCGCGGACCCAATCGTCCACACGTTGCGCGGCCTTCTCGGAGACGAGCGACGACAGGTCCGTGGACTCCTCCAGCGGATGTCCGATCTTCAACTTTTCGACAGCCGCGCGCAAAGCATCGATGAAACGTGACGCGACGGACTCGTGGACGTAGATCCGCTGGACGGAAATGCAGACCTGTCCACTGTGCGAGAAGCCGCCAATCACGGCGCGCGCGACGGCCAGATCGAGGTCGGCATCGGGTTCGATGATCAGCCCCGAGTTGTTGCCCAGCTCGAGCGTCAACTTCTTGAGGCCGCAGCTCGCCCGCAGCCACTTGCCCACCGGGACGCTGCCGGTGAACGTGATCATGTTGATCCCCGGGTGCGCGACGATCGCCTCGCCAAGCGGACGGCCTTCGCCGGTGACGAGGTTGTATGCGCCCTTGGGAGCGCCCGCCTCAATCAACCCCTCGGCGATCTTCATCGCGGACAGCGGCGTTTGTTCGGCAGGCTTGTGTACGACCGCGTTCCCCGACGCGAGCGCGGGACCCACTTTATGCAGCGCCAGATTGAACGGCACATTGAACGGCGTGATCGCCGCAATGACGCCAACAGGTTCGCGAACGGTCATCGCCATGCGGCCTTTCGCAACCGGCGCGCCGTCGATCGGGATCACTTCCCCATGCAGGTTCCGCGCTTCGATCGCCGAAGTCAGCAGCGTCTGCAGGCCACGGTCCGCCTCGACGCGCGCTTCTTTGATCGGCTTGCCCGTTTCCATGCAAATGAGCCGCCCGATCTCCGCGACGTCGCGAGACAGGATCGCATGCAGGCGAAACAGGAGGTCCGAACGCTCGGCGTTGCTCATCGCGGCCATAGCGCGCTGCCCTTCGCGCGCGGCGGTGACGGCGCGATCGATGATGGCAGCCGGCGCCTCCTGAACCTTCGCGACGGGCGAGCCATCATACGGCAGCGGAATCGTGCGTTCCGCTCCGGTCTGGACGGCTTCGCCACCGATGTACAACGGATGAGTTTGCATACTTAAGAAGTCCTCTCGCGACGACGAAGAACAGGAAGGGTGTGTCCCGCATGCGGCATCACGCCGATGCGTTCGGCGCGCGACACGAGTTCGCGCAGGCGCGCGCTGTGATCCGCGGGCGCAACGTGACGGTAGTGACAGCGCGAAACAAAAGCAGGATCCAACGTGGACACCAGATTCACATCGTATAACCGGCCGAGCCGCACAATCCAATACGCCTTGTGTCCGCCAACCTCGAAGTGCTGTTCCAGTGCGCGCTGCATTTCGTATTCATCGGCGTACTGATTGACGAAGTCCGCGAACCGCTGATGGCCCGCGCCATTCGGACATTCGGCATAAAACAAGATCGACCCGCCTTGTTTCAACGCCGCGCAGGCGTTTTCGAGGCCCTTGTGCGCCTGGCGCAGGTCAATATCCAAAGGGTATCCGCCTGCGGAGGCGAGGATCAGGTCGTACGGCTCGTCGATCTCCGAGGCCAGCGCGGCATCCACGGCGCGGCAGCCTTCGCGATGCGCGAGGTCGTAATGACCGGCCGCCACATGGAGCAACCCGCCTTCGGGACTCAACACCACATTGACGATGAAGTCAGGGGCCGCCATCCGGCACGCTTCGAGCAGGTCCTCATGTGCGGGATTGCCATCCAGAACGCCCGACCGGCAATTCGGATCGAAGATCATCCCGTGGTTGAACGTTGTCGTCTTCGCGCCCGCGACGCCCGGCACGAGGCTCTTGCGGCCGCCGCTGTAGCCCGCGATCAGGTGATAGATGATCTCGCCAGTGAGGATGATGCGGTCCGCGTCCCACACCTCGCGATTGATCTGCACGGTATTGCCGAACGACGTCGTGCCAAGCGTCACCAGATTCGCTTCGTCGTAACAGTCGTGGTCGAAATTGCGGATCCGCCGGTGCAGTTCCTCGCCGATGATTTCGATGCGTTC
The DNA here is from genome assembly GCA_964627455.1 of uncultured Solibacteraceae bacterium. GTDB lineage: Bacteria > Acidobacteriota > Terriglobia > Bryobacterales > Bryobacteraceae > F-183. The sequence goes on from CAZVKC010000012.1 coordinate 32,286, forward strand.
GGCTTCCGTCTGCGGCCGGTGGATCCCCAGCGCAAACACGATGAAGATGTCGGAGTCCGGGATGCCCGCCTCGTTGAGTACACGCACCACGGGCGGCAGGAACAGATCCGTGCGCGTCAAGCGGGTGATGTCGTTCACCACGATCGCCACACGCTCACCCGGCTTCACGATCTCCCGCAGCGGCTTCGTACCCACCGGATTCGCCAGCGCCGCATCAATCGCAGCCCTCTCGTCGAGAATCGGCGCGGATCCGCGGTGGGTAATCCGGTCCGCGCGCACCGGGATATCCGCGAGATCGAGAAACCCGCGCCCAAACGGCATCTGCATCATCTGAACTTGCCTTTCAGGTACGCGACACAGGCGTCCTTTTGTTTGCGTGCTTCGTCAGGATCGCGTTCGTACAGGTCCACGAACGCACGCACGCAGCCCGCATGGGGAAACCGGTCGCTCTTCGCGATCGCGATCATCGCCTCGGCGTCTTTCTTCGCTTCCGCATCGCCGTGGACGGCGTCGCGCAGGAACATGTACACACTCACCAGCGCCGTCGCGCGGGCCTCGATGAGGTCCTCGCTGACGTCGAGGTCGAAGAAGCGGATCACCAGTTCCGCGCGCTTGCGAACGGCCGCCGTCTTTGGCTTCGGCACGACGCCCAGGAACGTCACCAGTTCCTGCGGATCCTCGGACGCGGCGCCGAGCGGAAACGGCAGGTACGCGCCTTCCTGTTCCAGCCGCGCCGCCGCATCAGCGGTCAATTGCCGCGGCGGACGCGCAATCGGGAAGTAATCTTTCTTGTACGTCGAGTTGCAGCGCTTGCAGGACGCCATGTAATTGCGCCAGTCGAGCGCCAGCAGATAATACCCGGTATCCGCAGCCGGGCCCGTGTCGAACGTGTACGCCCACTTGCGCACACGCCCCTTGGGCCGGTAATGCTCGACGTCCCACTCGACCTTCTTGTCGGACGCATCGCCGATCTTGCGCTCGCAGTAGATGCACTTGCCCTGCTGCGCGGACATGAACGCCTGCTTGATCGCGGACCAGTTCACGCGCCCTTCGACATATTGCCGGGCTTTGCGGCTCTCACGAGTCTGCTCCGCGGCGTTCTCGATCCAATCCGGGGACTCCTCACGGATCAGGCGTTCGAGATCCGCCGCCGGCACGGCGTAGCGAATCACGGCTTCGGCGCCCTCCGCTTTCGAGGGCCACCGGAAGGCTCGTTATCGTCCAATGGCAAGCCCGCCATCTTCAACAGAATCTGCCGGGCCGCCGTCGCATCGCCTGACGCCGACTTCTTCGACAACTCGCGAAGCTCATCGACGAACCCCGCCGGCCGCGTCGTACTGAGATTGAAATACGAACTCAGCAGCGCCTGTTCAGAATCAAGCCCGTAGATTCGCTCGTTGTACTGCCGGATTCCGCCGCCATCCATCACGAAGATGTTTTCCGGATGCAGCGAACTCGCCACCAGCGGACTATGCGTCGTGAACACGAACTGCAGATTCGGCAGTGCCGCTGCAATCGTCGAGATGACCGACCGCTGCCAGGACGGATGCAAATGCAGGTCCACCTCGTCCACCAGCACGAGTCCACGGCTTTCCACGAGCTTTGCGCCGGACGGACATCCGGTCAGCACGTGATAGAGCAGGTCCGAGATCCAGCCGATGTAGGCGCGGTAGCCGTCCGACAGCGCGCCGAACGGAGCCTCGATACCGTCGATGCTGAACAGATAATCGCCCCGTTCCTTCGACCGCACGGCCGGCTTGTAACGCTTGCCGGTGAACTCCGCGCCCGCCGGCAGCAGCTTCGCAATGAGATGGATGACCTGTTTGAAGCGGCCAGGGTTTTCCTTCTCGAGCGGCGGCAGCCACGAAGTCAGCGGCGTCAATCCGAGATGAGACTCGAACAAGCTCGCAACCCGCAAATAACGGAGTCCGCGGCGTTTCAACTGATCACCCGGGCTGTAGCTCGAGGACTCTTCCACGCGCCGCGTGGCCCCATACCCGACCACGAAGAACGCCGGCGTCTCGGTCTCGAACATTTGCGCAAACAGCGGCCCGTGCGGAACCGCGGCCTGCAGGACTTCCTGCTGTCCAACGCGCTGGATGAACAGTTCGGTCGCCACCTCCCGCTCGGACTTCCGCGCGATGCTCTTTGCGTCCTGATGATGCAGCACCAACTGCGCGGCCACACGCGCGGAATTCGCGCCCAGGCGCACCAGATGATATGGCAGGAACCCGGAACTCTGGCTGATCGACGGAGCCAGCGACGCAAGAGCCAGCGCTTTGAGCGCCGTCGTCTTTCCCGCCGCGTTATTGCCCAGCAGCAGGTTGACGTTGCCGGCCGGCAGTCCGGGATACTGCAGTTTCGCCGAAGTCTTCGCGAAACAGCGGAGGTTCTCGATTTCGAGAGATTTCACGTACATGATGCGTCGTCGCTGCCCGCGAGGCTCAGTTTCTAGTATTGCGTACCAGCGAAGACAACAGAACCGAGGGATGTCAGAAGCAAAGGGAACTCATGGTTTCCCATTCCGCCTGGAATTGTGCCGCAAACGCCTCGGTGTCGAAGGAGTGTCCGTTGAATAAGGGCAGCACCGGATCACCGGAAGGGGAGAGGTTGATCACGCTGACCCCCAGCGAGTTGACGAACGTGTTGGACGCCTGGATCAGGCGGCTGAGAGGTACGACGCGCGCACTCTCCAGCGCGGGCGAATGGTGGCGGCGTATGGCCTCGCAGGCGGCTTCCGGAAGATTCCAGCGTGCCGCCGCGAGAGCAGAGAGTTCCGAATGATCGAGCCCCAGAAGTTCGCGTTCCTTCTCGATGGCGTCGCCCCCGTGCACCGCAAAGTTATCGATCCTGAGCCAGTGGTCGGGGAACGCAACCGCGATGAGAAGCTTGCCTAAATCGTGCAACAACCCGGCAAGGAACGCGTGCTCGGATTCCTCCACGGGCAGGAAGTCCGCCAGAATCTCAGCGGCCATCCCGACAGCGGTCGAATGCAAGTGAAACCGCGTCGGAGACCAGACCGCAGGAGGCCGGCCGAAACGGAAGACCTTCGAGAATGCCTGTGCGAGGGCGAACCGCTTCAGCTTGCCGAAACCAAGCCGCGAAATCGCGTCCATGGTCGATGAGGTCGTGGCGTATCGCGCATAGGCCGCCGAGTTCGCAACAGAAAGCAAAGTTCCGGCCAGGGCAGGATCCTTGTTGATCAGACGCTCCAGGCGCAGGACATCCGGCATCGAGTGCGCAAGGGTGCCGATCAACTGGCCAATGGTCGGTGAAAGCGCAGGCAGCTTGTCCATGGCCTTCAGGACCGAATCCCGGGTTTGCGTTGCGGTAACCTGCGAAGTCATCGTACACGATACTTATCGCCGCCACCGGGCCGTTCATGAACTGACTCGGGTTCGAGTTCGACCCGGACCTGCTCTTCGCCCTTTGGCATCCAGAGATACCAATCCTTGCCGGTCCGGAGGCTGGACGGCCGGTAGCCCAGCGCCGATACCAGGATCCGGTGGGGTTCGGCAAAGGTAAGGAGTTCGAAACGCCCGAGGTGATCCGCAGAAGTCCGGAATCGGGGCGGCCTCCCCGAGGGATCGTCTTCGAGGTCCGCCCAGGCGACCGGTTTGCCGGTTATCTTGTCGATGACTTCGCCGCGGACCTTGTAGGTCGCCTTGGCCGTCTCCTGCATCCGCGCCGTGCTGTATTGGAGCGCGCGACTGGACCACCAGAGCGCAAACGCCATCGCCGAAATCAGCACCACGAACACCAGCGCCCAGCGCACCGCGTACTTCCGCAGGTGAATCGGGTCGTCAGCAGGGTGCTGTGGAGTCTGCTCGGGCGCCGTCATCTCAGGCCTTCCCTTTCCGTGCGATTCCGAACGCTACGCCGGTCCACTCGTCGTTGAAACGAAGGATCTTGTATTGCGCCAGCCCCACCGCGGCGGCGCGTTCGCTGAGAAGCCCCCAGTTCATCCCGCTTTTGGACCCGCGCCGGTAGAACGTCCAGATCCGCGGCCGCGACATCCTGGCCGCAATCCAGGCAAACCCGTCATCCACCTCGTCCAGCGAACGCAGGAACCAGAGAGTGGTGTCGGTGCGGGGACTTGGCTGGTCCACTTCGAAAACCTCGAAAGGCAGGTCCGGAACAAGACGGTAGAGGTCCGCCGGCGCGCCCAGGACGGCGACTTCGGAATCCGCCTTGAGACCGAGTTTCTCGTACATGGCGCGGGGTGGGGGAAGGGAGAGCTTTTCTCTGGCAACCGGCGGCGCGCCAACGCCCGAAATCGCCTGCTGCATGGTCCGGGCGGCAGTATCCCAGCCGGCGAACCAACACCCGGGCATCGCGGCGCGGATCTTCGCGACTTTCTCCGGTGCTCCTCCGACGAACACGATGGGGATCATCCGCGCGTCCTTGCGCTTGCGAAAGTGATCCGCAACGGCGTGGCCGTTCGATGGCAACCGGTCCAGGGACACCAGGAGCAGATCCGGGCGGCCGCGCGCTACAAGGCCCTTCAGGCCTTCGCCGGGAACGGGGACGTAAGGTTCAATGTGGAATCCGGAACCAGACAGCCGGGACGCCAGATCCGCGAGTTCCTCCTCTTTCCAGTGCAGAAGCAGCGCTCTGGGAGAAGGGGAGCGGCGGGTGGTCGCCACAGGGGAAATCCTTTAGTTGCTGGTGCTCAACGAGCCGTCGTCGGCCTTGGTGAAGTTGCGGTAATTGATGCTGACTTCAGCCGGCCCCCAGACGCGAGTCGCGATCTTGCTCTCGACATGCTTGGGAATCGCATGGCCGTCCACGATCTCGTATTCGCGGGCGAATTGCACCTTCTTGAGGAAGATGCTGGGACTCTTCACCAGTTCACCGAATTCACGAACCGGCAGGGCCGTTTCAGGATCCAGCCAGAGTTCACCCTTGAAGAGTCCGACGGCCTTCCGCTTCGGGGTGAGGTGAAAGACGTGGACCCGGGCGCCGTCCTTGTTTTCGAGGCCCTTGTACTTGAACCGGTAGTTTTCCGGGGTAATCGCGAATTTCGCGATGTCGGCTTCCGCAGCTTCCTGCTCCGCCTGAATGTACCGGGCAATCACGTCCTTCTTGATCGTGTTGTCACCCGAAAAGCGCATCTTGTCCCAGGTCACCTTGCCCACCTTGGTGATGGTGCGCAGGGCGCTCATGGTTCCGAACTTCTTCTGTTTCGGCAGGGAGGCTTCGACTTCGGCATCCATCCGGATCCCGTTCAAGACATTGGACTTAGAGGCAGCAACGTACTTATCGATCAACTCATTGGCTGCCGGATCTGAGGGTTCCAACGCTACAGGGGATCCCCCAAGCGCCAGCCCTACGGAAAGGAGCACTACCGTTGCGAATGATCGTTTCACTAAGACTTCTCTAACCCTCTGACGATTGGATGCACGTCGACGTTCCCTTTATTCTACTACGGCTTACTTTTCGGCAGAAAAGCGGTAGGCCGTAGCGGTATGGTACGTCTTGCCGGGCTCCAAAACCACGCTGGGGAACTGCGGCTTGTTCGGTGAATCCGGGAAGTGCTGCGTTTCCATGCAGAACGCGCTTCGCTTCACGTAAACGGTTCCACCCTTGCCCTTGATCGTCCCGTCCAGGAAGTTGCCGGTGTAGAACTGCAGGCCCGGCTCCATGGTGGAAACTTCCATGATGCGCCCTGACTTGGGATCGCGCACGCGCGCCGCGAGGAACATCCCCGTGTCGCCGGCCGGCCGATCCAGCACCCAGTTGTGGTCGTAGCCGCCGCCGAAGACGATCTGCTGGTCTTTGGTGTCGTTGATGTGCGCGCCAATCGCGGTCGGCTTGGTGAAGTCGAACGGCGTCCCGGCAACCGGCTTCAATTCGCCCGTCGCGATCAGCCCCTTGTCCACCGGCGTGAACTTGCTGGCGTTGATCTGGACTTCGTGATCGAGGATCGTGCCCTGGCCCGCCAGATTGAAGTAGGCGTGGTTGGTCAGGTTCACAACCGTCTTCTTGTCGGTCGTCGCCGTGTAGTGGATCTCCAGCGCGTTATCGGCCGTCAGCTTGTACACGACCGTTACGTCCAGGTTGCCGGGATAGTTCTCTTCCCCGTCCTTGCTGAGGTACTTCAATTCGATGGCGGCGTCCGGCGAATCATCGAGAGTGCGCGCCTTCCACACGACACGGCCAAATCCCTTCACGCCGCCATGCAGATGGTTCTCGCCGTTGTTGACGGCCAACTTGTAGGTCACGCCGTCGAGCACGAACTGCGCCTTGCCGATGCGGTTGCCATAGCGGCCGATGAGGGTTCCGAAATGCGGATGATCGCCCAGATAGCCGTCCAGCGTATCGAAGCCGTGCAGGACATCGCCGAACTTGCCCGTGCGGTCCGGAGTTTCGATCGAAACGATGGTGCCTCCGAAAGTCGAGATGCGGGCCTTCATGCCGTTCGCGTTCTCGAGCGTATACAGATCGACGGTTTCACCGGCGGCACTCTTGCCGAATTCCTGCTTCTTCACTTTCGCGTTCATGGCTGGTTTCGGGGATTCCTTTTCGGGAGCCTTGTAGGAGGAAGTACAGCCGCCTGCGATCGTCAACAGGGCGGCGAGCGTGAGAATAACGGGACGGCGCATCATGGCGGTCTTATTATCCTACTATCAGTCGCGAGAGCCGTTGGGCTAGACTGAACCCATGATCGCTGCCGGTCTTCTGCTTTCCTGTTCCTGGCTACTGCAACAAGCCCCTCCGCCGCCTTCTCCGCAGGGTCCCGCCCCGCAAGGGGAAGATCATCGCGGAGACATGATCCTCAAGGCCACCGACGACCTGATGTGGCATCTCAGACTCGGCGACATCGCGGAGGTCGACAAAGCGGTCTTCACCAGTACGCCCTTGCGCCGCGAGCCCAATCCGACGGCGCAGGGCGCCGGCAATCCGTTCATCATGTACGCTTACACGTTCCTGCCGAAAAAGCTGGACCGTTCGAAGAAAGCGCCGCTGGTCATCTTCATTCACGGCGGCGTGCATTCGAACTTCATGTCGGGTTCGGCCGGCAACTCGGCGCACATCGTTCGCGAACTCGTGGAACAGGGCTATGCGGTGATCGCGCCGGAATATCGCGGATCCACGGGATATGGCGCGGGATACTGGCGGGCGATCGATTACGGCGGACGCGAGAACGACGACATCTGGGCGTCCCGCAACTGGATGCTCGAAACTTACAACTTCATCGATCCCGCGCGTGTCGGCATCATCGGCTGGAGCCACGGCGGCATGATCACGCTGATGAGCATTTTCGAACATCCCGAAGCCTACGCGGTTGCGTACGCAGGCGTTCCGGTAAGCGACCTGGTGGCGCGCATGGGATACAAGAGCGACAGCTATCGCAAACTCTTCTCGGCGAACTACCACATCGGCAAGGACGCGAACGACGACGTGAAGGAATACTTGCGCCGCTCGCCGGTGTCGCACGTATCGAAGTTGAAAACGCCTTTACTGGTGCACACGGCAACCAACGATGAAGACGTGAACGTCCTTGAAGTGCAGCGATTGATCGCAGCGCTTAAGGCGGAAGGCAAGCCGTTCGACTACAAGGTTTACCAGGACCCGCCCGGCGGGCATCACTTCAACCGCATCGACACCAGACTGGCGCGCGAATCCCGCGCGGAAATCTGGGCGTTTCTGCGCAAGCACCTGAAGCCCTAAGCCCAGCGCAATTGCACCAGTTCTTCCGTCATGCGCCACAGCCGTTTCGCGCTCTCGCGATTCTGCGCGTCGGGAGTGGGCAGAGCCGGCCGGCAGTTGTGGAAGTACTGGCCCGTCACCGACGCGACCTCGGGCGACGAGGCCAGATAGACCAGCGTCTGCGCGCCTTCTTCCAGCGACAGCGCGAAGCGCTTGGCGACGCGTGTGCCGAATGAGAGCAAGCCTCCGGATTGATCGCCGAAACGCGTCGCCACGAAACCAGGATGCAGGGAATTCGCCGTGACGCCCGTACCTTCCAGGCGCCGCGCGAGTTCCGACGTGAACAGGATGTTGCAGAGCTTCGAGCGGCCGTAGACTTTGAATCCCGGACCTCCGTAGCGCACCCATTCGAGCAGGCCCCGCTGCGCGTAGGCCCTTTCCGATTGCAGGTCTTCAAAGTCGAGCGGCGCTGTGCGATGCGCCCGCGAGGCCGTATTGACGATGCGCGCGGGCGAGGATGCGAGGAGACCCGGCAGCAGTCCGTGCGTCAGGACGAAGTACGCCGCGTGGTTGAGCGCGAAGGTAAGTTCCAGTCCATCCCCGGTGACACGGCGTTCGCCGAACATCGCGCCGGCGTTGTTGATCAATACGTCGATGCGCGGTTCGGCTGCGACGATTTCCTGCGCGACGCGCTTCATTTCGCCGAGGCGCGAGAGGTCCGCGTAATGTACCGTGTGTTCTTGCTTCGGGCCGTGTTCGCGCAGGCGCCTCATCGTGGCGTCGGCCCGGTCCCGGTCGCGAGCGATGAGCACGATCCTCGCGCCGCGCCCGGCCAGAGTTTCCGCCGCCACTTGCCCGATACCCGACGTGGCGCCGGTGATGACCACGACCTTGCCGTTCACCAATACCTCCAGTTGCCGCCGAACAACACCCACAGTGCGAGCAGCGCGTTCGTCAATGCGTGACCGGCAACCGCGTCGCCGATCCTGCGGGTCCGGATCATGGCGCCCGCGTAGATCAGTCCGGCGAAGGTTCCCGCGATCCAGCGGTCGCCATGCAGCAGTCCGAAAATCAGAGACGAAGCCGCGAGCCCCAGCCAGGTGAATCGCGACGGATCCACGCTTTCGAAGCGGGCGCTGACGAAGCGCCGAAGCAGGTATCCGCGAAACGCGAGTTCCTCGGCGACCGGAACACTGGCGACCGCGCCGGCGAGGCGAGCGAGGATCCAACCGTAGCGCGCCCCAACCGGCGCTTCAGCCAGTTCGCGCGGCATACCTCGTTCGGCCACCGGGGAAAGAAAATCGAGACCGATCCAAAGCGCAAACACGCCAAGGCCGGCCAACACGCCTGCCCAGCCGAAACGCCAGTTCAGCGCGGGAACATACGATCGACGGAAGTTCCAAAGGACGCCGAGCGCGGCGATCACCTTCAAGCCGTACAGCCACTCGAATCCCGCACTCCCCGCACGCACGAGCATTCCGCCGGCGACGATCGTCAAGAAGGGCAGCAGATAGGGAGCAGGATCGCTTTCCTCAGCAACCACGACGGCACTCGCGGCATTCTCCGCAGCAAACAACGATGACATGCGCGCCCAAGCGAACAGGCCGAGCGAGACGGCGTTGAAGAAGATCCAGCCGGCTTGCGAGTGGAACCCGCCGATCGCAACATCCGCGGCGCCGAGGTGTCCGATCCAGATCAGCAGAGCGATGCGCACCGCGTTCATCAGGTACAGGATCGCGATGCCCAGTGGAATCAGGCCGAGGGCACGAGGAAACCGGAAATCCTTGCGGAAGAGGATCAACCCGAGAATCCCGAAAACCAGAAAGAGCCCGGCGCCTTCAAGTCCGGAGCATTGACGCGAGATTGTGACGCCGAATCGTGATGTGCCGATTGTCGCGGCAGCAGGATTGGCGATCACCGGTTCCGGCATGAGGCGCAGGAGCCATTGCACGAGCGTGAAAGTCAGCGCAGTCGCCGGCGCCCACAGCTTCTGGATCCAGGCCACGCTGATTTCCGACAACCCCGCGGCGCATCCCGCAATCCACCAGTTTTCGCCGCCTGCCTTTGCGAGATCCACCCAGAATCGCCCAGGGGCACACGCCAGGCCGGCCAGCGTCACTTGCAGAAGGCCCGTGGCGAGACAGGCAGCGCCCAGGAGATCACTTGGGAATCCCGGGCTTTTTGAGAACAGTTGTTGCGCCAGCAGGAACGTCGTTCCGAATGCGCCAATGTGCGCGGCAAGTAGTCCGAACCGGATTGGCGCACCAGCATGGGAGCACAGGACCCGGCCAACTTCTTCCCGGCGTCGAAGCGCCAAAAGCCCAGCGAAAGAGACGGCGAATACGATGCCAGCCTGTAGGACTCCCGGAGCCCAGCGTTCGATGGCCGCCGTCAACGGGCCCGGCTTTCCAAGCAGGTCGCGGGTGTCGAACGCGATGGTTGCCACGAGGAACTCGGCAGCCAGCAACCCGGCGAGGATCCCGCCTCGAATCGCCCAGGAAACCGGCCCGGTGTTCATTAACTCTTGAGTTCCGCTGCGACCTCAGCGGCAACCCGGCGGGCCGTCTCGACGTCGCCCTTGGGGAAACTGATCGCCCCGACGCGTGGATGCCCGCCTCCGCCGTAGCGTTCGCAGATCGTCGCGAGGTTGTGCTTCAGCGGCCCCGTCACCCACGGATTCGAGCCCACGGACACCTTGGTGCGGAAGCTTTGATCGCTGACGGAAACGGTATACACGGATTCGGGATGCAGATAGTACGGAATGAACTTGTTGTACCCCTCGACCTCGTCGCCGATCAGGTCGAAGTACACGACGCCCTGATCATGAGTCGAGCGCAACCGGATCAGGTCGATCAAGTGGAGGTGCCGCTCATACAGCGGGGTCCACAGTTCGTTGACGCGCGGATCCTGCATGATCTCGTCGAGCGTCCTCGTCTGCATCAACCGGATCACATGATGTACGAGTTCCGAACCCTTGGCGCCTTCGATCACGAGCGTGATCTTCATGGCCGAATGGCCGAGTTCGACGGCGGCCTTGGGAGACTCGTATTTGGCGCCATCGACGATGTCGGCCCACTTCACCAGTTCGGCAAGATCCGCTGCCTCGTACCCGAACCTGTCGCGCGCGACATGCGCGATGAATTTCGTGCAGGACTGATAGGTTGGGTCAAAAAACAAATGCCGCCCGTCGAGCGTGCGCTGGTAATGGGCCTGATCCTCGGGAGTGAGGAACGCGCTCTGGTGGTGATCGAACCACCAGGTCAACGCCGGATTTGGCGAGTACTTGAAGTCGACAATCGCATTGATGTCTCCATCAAACAATTCGTCTTCAAACAACTGCGACGCCTTGTGCGCCATGCCAGTGTACTGGAACTCGGCATCCGGATGGAACTTCTCTTTGAGAAACCGGCTGAAGAACGCGGCAGAGGCTGCGCCGTCAAAGCAATGATCGTGGTAAAGGATTCGGACCCGCATCAGGAAAGTATGTTCGCGAAAAAGTACTGGAAAACCTTCTAGCGTCTCGCAAATGGGCGCCCTTTTGCAAGTCCCCCCTTCGAACGATAACTTAGAGAGGTACCCAGCAATGATGATCGAAACGTACGCTTACGCCCGCGCGGGCCTGCTCGGCAACCCGAGTGACGGCTATTTTGGCCGCACGATCGCATTTCTCGTGAAGAACTTCCGGGCCCGGGTGCTCGTCTATCCTTCGGCCCGGCTCGAGATCAAGCCATCCAAAGCCGACATGCCTGTCTTTGAGAGCCTCGACGATTTGTACGCGACGACGCGCTGGCGCGGCTACTACGGCGGCATCCGGATCCTGCAGGCGCTTCTGGTCCGATTCATGGACTACTGCCGTGTCGAAGGGATTGAACTCCCCAATCGGAACTTCACGATCGAATACGAGTCGACAATCCCGCTGCGTTTGGGCATGGGCGGATCGAGTTCCATCATCATTGCGGCACTGCGCGCTTTGTGCCAGTACTACGGCATCGAGATCCCCCTGCCGATCCAGGCCAAGATCGCGCTCGAGACTGAAACCCGCGAACTCGGCGTCGCCGCCGGGCCGCAAGATCGCGTGATCCAGGTTTACGAAGGCATGGTGTACATGGACTTCCAACGAAACCTGATGGAATCCCGCGGCTACGGCGAGTACGAGCGGCTGGATCCCAAACTCGTGCCGAACCTCTACGTCGCCTATCGCACCAGCTTGAGCGAAGGCACCGAAGTCTTTCACAACAACATCCGGGATCGCTGGAATCGCGGCGACGCGCAGGTGGTCGGCGCGATGGAGCAGTGGGGCGAGATCGCGCTGCAGGGACGCGAAGCGATCCTCGCACAGGATTTCGACCGCCTGCACAAGCTGATCAACGACAACTTCGACCTGCGCACGACAATCTACAAGATCGATAAGGGCAATCTCGAGATGATCCACGCCGCGCGATCAGTCGGCGCATGCTCGCACTTCTCCGGATCAGGCGGGGCGATCTCGGGATTGTACAAGGACGAGGCGATGTTCGAGCGGTTGGTCGAAGTAATGAAGCCGCTCGGCGTCGCGGTAATCAAGCCCGCAATCGTTTAACTCAGCTTGAGCTTGGTTGTGCTGTCGCCGAAGTGATCGGCGTCGAGGCCGGCGCTGTCCATCATGCGCAGGAACAGGTTCGCCACTGGAGTCTTCGGCTCCGCGGCGATGTGACGGCCGCCCGGGATTCCACCAGCATGTCCGGCAACGAGAAGCGGCAGATTGTCGTTCGAGTGGCCGTTTCCGTCGCTGAGCGCGCCGCCGTAGAGGATCACCGAGTTGTCGAGCAGGGAGCCGCTCTCGCCATCCTTCGTGGTTCGCAGGCGATCGATGAAGTAGCTGAAGAGTTCGACATGGAAGGTGTTGATCTTCGCCACCTTCTCGATGAAGTCCGGGTGATTGCGGTGGTGCGTGAGCGGGTGATGCGGATCCGGCACGCCGATTTCAGGATATGTCCGCACGCTGCCTTCGCGGCCGAGCATCATGGTGAAGACGCGGGTCAGGTCCGACTGGAAGGCGATCACCTGCAGGTCGAACATCAGCTTCACATACTCGCGGTATTCGAACGGGATGCCCGAAGGCTTCTCGCCCATCGGGATCTCCGGATCCTTCTCGGCCTTCGCGATGCGAACTTCCACTTCGCGGATCGAGGTGAGATACTCGTCGAGCTTGCGGCGATCCGTCGCGCCGAGTTTGCCGGTCAACGATTGCGTGTCCTGCCGCGTGAGATCGAGGATACTCTTGCGATAGAGCGCGCGACGCTGGCGAGTGGCCGGGTCCAGGCTCGGATCCACCGTGCCGAACAGGCGTTCGAACACAGAGCGCGGGTTGACGTCGACCGCCATCGGCGTATCCGGATTCCGCCAGGACAGCGTGTTGGTGTACGCGCAACTCGAACCCGTATCGCAATTGCCGATCATGCGCGAGTCTTCGCAGCCCAACTGCAGCGAGGGTACGCGAACATCCGCCGCAGTCTTCTGCGCGATCACCTGATCGAACGTGACGCCCGCGCGGACATCCGCACCGGCCGTGTACTTCGGCGGCGTCGCGGACAGGAAGCTTCCCGAAGCCTTGGCGTGTCCGCCGCCTTGCGCCTTCTTCGCGGCGTCGTTTGAGAGTCCCGACACGAGCGTGATGTGCTGGCGCAGCGGTTCGAGCGGCTTCAGGATGCGCTTGTATTCGAAGTCCGCGCCGGTTGTCGCCGGCAGCCAGTCCTTCATGATGATGCCGTTCGGGACATAGACCACGCCTACCCGCTTCGCCGCCACTTTGCCGGCCGCATACGCGGGACGCATCGCATCCAACACGGGCAGCGCGAGCGCGACGCCCGCGCCCCGCAACAGGGAACGTCTCGACAGATGCTTACCGGTAACAACGAACGACATTACTCTGATTTTGCTCCATTCGAGGACTGCATGGTCACCCCGGGTGCCGCGCGCCGCTGCTGGAACGGCAGGCTGTTCACGATATTGAGGACGAGCGTCGAAAAGCGGTCGTTACCCGCAGCGGTCTTCGTCGCGATCTCGCTCACCACGGGCCGGTCGTAACGTTCGAGTCCACGGCCCAGGGCGTAGGTCAGCAGCTTTTCCGCAACGCCGCGCAGGTACGCGTCCCGGTCTTGCTTGAGAAGCGCCTTCAACTCCGCTGGACCTTTAAACTTGCGCCCGCCTGGCAACTCACCCGATGCATCGACAGGGAACTTGCCGTCCTGTTCCCGCCACTCGCCGATCGCGTTGAGGTTCTCGAGGCCGAATCCCAGAGGATCCATGCGCGAGTGGCACGA
>CAZVKC010000012.1:46340-78831 GCA_964627455.1 uncultured Solibacteraceae bacterium
TCGCGTTGAGGTTCTCGAGGCCGAATCCCAGAGGATCCATGCGCGAGTGGCACGACGCGCACGTCGGATTCGCACGGTGCGCTTCCATCTGCTGCCGCAGCGACGCCGACTGCCCGACCTTGCTCTCATCGAGCGTCGGAACCGCGGGCGGTGGCGGCGGAGGCGGCGTATTCATGATGTTTTCGAGGATCCACTTGCCGCGCAGCACCGGCGACGTGCGCGTCGAATAGGACGAGATGGTGAGGATGCTGCCGTGCGCAAGCACCCCGCCGCCGCGCTTCGTTCCGCTCATGTCGACGCGACGGAACTCAGGCCCGCTCACACCGGGGATCCCGTAGAATCGTGCCAGCCGCTCGTTGAGGTACGTGTAGTTGGCGTCGAGCACGTCGAGCAGGCTGCCGTCCTGCCGGATCAGGTTCTCGAAGAACAGTTCGGTTTCGCGGCGCATCGCCAGACGCAGGCTGTCTTCGAAATCCGGGAACACGCGGAAATCCGGCTTCATGACGTCAATGTTCTTGAACTGCAGCCACTGTCCGGCGAAGTTATCGACCAGCGCGCGCGAACGCTCATCCCGCAACATCCGGCGGACCTGCGCTTCCAGAACCGCGGGTTGCCGCAAACTTTTGCGCGACGCGGCAGCCAGCAATTCCTCGTCCGGCATGCTGCTCCACAAGAAGTACGACAGGCGCGATGCCAGCTCAAACTCATCGACCGGCGCGAACTGTCCCGGCCGATCCTTCTCAACACGGAACAGGAAATGCGGCGACACCAGGATCCCCTGTAGCGCGGTCGCAATGCCTTCCTGAAAACTGTCTCCTTGGTGGCGCGCGAGCGTATATAGCTTCACGTACGGCGCGGCCTCGCCTGGAAGAAGCGGACGGCGAAACGCGCGCCCCGCGAAGTTCGCGATGATCGTCTGCGCGCAGGCGTCGGTTTGCTGCGGGCAGACAAACACGCGGCGCTGGCTCTCCGCTGACGGCCCCGAAGGCTGAGTGAACGGTCCGCCAACATCGATCGCCTCATACCGGTTGTCAATACGCGTTTCGAGGCGGTCTGTCTTGATCTTGGTGCCGTACTTGCGCAGCGTCTCGATGTCTTTTTCGGTCAGCTTGCCGCGCACATTGATCAGCGCTTCAGGCGGCCGCTTCGACGGGTCAGGCCCACCATACTTCGGCGGCAGCCCGTGATAGTTCTTCAAGTACGTCGCAGACAACAGATGTTCGCCCGCAGTGACCTTCGTGCGGACCTCCACGATCTGTCCCTCGAGATCCGTCGCATCCACTTCCCATTGCCGGATCAGTTTGCCGTCGATGTACAACGCGGGCGTCGCAGGTTCCGACTGGTTCGGACGATGCCCGTTGAGCACGAGTCGAAAGTTGTACTCGCCATCGACCGGGAAGCGATGCACGATGTGGGCGGCATGCCGTGTGCTCAAACCCGTGTAGTCGTAGTTGAAGAGGTCCTTGGGAATCGTCGGGCGATCGACTGTGTCGTTGATCCGCACCGGCGTCGGATAGTGGATCATCGCAGGCTTCAACTTCTCGGGGCCGAAGATCGCGGTGCGCACCACACGTTCGACTGCATACAAATACTTCTCGAGCAACACCGGCGACATCGTCAACGCATCGCTGATGTTGTCGAATCCATAAGCGCTCTCGTCGTTGGGAAAGTTGTCGGCCGGCCGGATGTCGACGCCCAACAGATCGCGCACCGTGTTGTTGTACTCGGTGCGGTTGAGGCGGCGGGCCGTGACGCGTCCCGGATCCGGCTTGGCCGTGCGATCCTGCCGAGCGAACTCGCTTTCAAGATAGTCCGCAACTGCCTTCACTTCCGGCGCTGGAGGCTTCGGCGAACCCGGCGGCGGCATCTCGCCCGTCTTCAGCTTTGAAACGACTTTCTCCCACACCTCGCGATTCTCGTCGAAGGATTTCGCATCCTTGTAGGCAAACAGGTTCACATCGCCGCTGGCCATCGAAGCGTTATGGCAGGCAACGCAGTTCTTGCGCACGAATCCGAAAACGGCGGTGGGGTCCGCCGCATACAACATCGCTGAGGCCGCCAACGCGGCGATTGCAGTGTATTTGTGCGGGAGCAAATCATAATCTATCACGGGCGAATTGACAGTCCGGCAGCAAAGGTTAGAAACTCGTTAGTCGATGACGCGAATCCTGATGCTCGCAGCTTTGACGGCCTCGATCTGGGCCGGCGAGGCGAACTTCAACATCCCGCTTTGGGAACCCGGCAAGGTCCCGCTTGCGGTTGGCGACGGCCCTTTGGACAACCCTTTTCTCACCGTCTTTCTGCCCCCTGAGAACAAGCGCAACGGATCCGCGGTAATCATCGCGCCCGGCGGCTCGAACATCATGCTGATGTACGGCGTCGAAGGCATCGACGTCGCCGAACGCTTCAATGATTGGGGGACTACGGCCTTCGTTCTCACCTACCGGCTGAGCCCCCGCTACGACGACAAGGCGCGTACCCTCGACGGCAACCGC
The DNA here is from genome assembly GCA_964627455.1 of uncultured Solibacteraceae bacterium. Taxonomy (GTDB): domain Bacteria; phylum Acidobacteriota; class Terriglobia; order Bryobacterales; family Bryobacteraceae; genus F-183. The sequence continues at coordinate 48,836 of CAZVKC010000012.1, forward strand.
GCGATGCGCCTGGTGCGTTCGCGCGCGAAGGAATGGAAGCTCGATCCGAACCGCATCCTGTTTTCCGGTTTCTCCGCAGGATCCTCGCTGGCGCGCCTGACTGCTGCTGCATCCGGTCCCGGTGACCCCGCAGCCGCGGATCCGATGGAACGGGTCGATTCGAAGCCCAACCTGCTTCTCATGGTCTACAGCGCGGGACGTCCGACTCCGGGCGAAAGCCTCAAGGATTTTCCGCCCACGTTCCTCGTCGCCGCGGCGGGCGACAAAGGCGCAGCCAACGGATCCGCACAGCTATTCCTCGACATGAACAAAGCAGGCGGCGTCGCGGAATTGCACCTGTACCAGCGCGGTCGTCACGGCTTCGGCGCCGCGTCCCTGAGCCCTGAATATGGACCGTGGATGGACACGCTGCATCACTTCCTGAAGCTCAACGGCTTCTTCGACGGCAAGAGCTTTTACACCACACACGGGAGCAGCGAATAACAGCATGCGCGTCTCTGCTCTCCTCCTTGCGATCGCCTTGTACGCGACCGCGCAAACACCGAAGGTTGTCAATGACGGATATGGCGATTTCGTCTATGTCCCCGCTGGCGCCTTCAAGATGGGCGACAACTTCGGCGACGGTGAATCGCGCGAACGCCCCGTCCACACAGTCGAACTCGACGCCTACTACATCGGCAAACTCGAGGTCACCAACGGCGACTGGAAGAAGTTTCAGAACGACCCCGGCTATGACAATCCCAAGTTCTGGCCCGGCGGACGCATCGTGCCGCGCGATCAGAGTCCGTATTGGACGCAGCCGCAGAACCACGGCGGCGGCACGCCCGACAGCGACAATTATCCGGTGATCGGCGTCAATTGGGACGCAGCGACCGCCTACTGCAACTGGCTCAGCGCGAAGACCGGAAAGAAGTATCGGCTGCCGACGGAAGCGGAATGGGAAAAGGCCGCACGAGGAACGGATCAGCGTCGCTTCCCGTGGGGCAACACGATCGACCACACGTACGCGAACATCGTCGGCTCGCAGAAGTTCGACACCGTGCAGATTGCCGGATACTACGACGGCAGCAAGCGCGGCGACCTGCAAACGCACAATGGCGCGTCGCCATACGGCGCGCTCGACATGGCCGGCAATCTCATGGAATGGTGCCAGGACTGGTACCAGCGCGACTACTACGCATCGTCAGCAAAGAAGAATCCCAAAGGTCCCGCAACCGGCGCGTATCGCGTGCTGCGCGGCGGATCCTTCTTCTTCGAAGGCCACGACGCCCGCAGTTACGCGCGTTCGGGAGGCTGGCCGTCGCTGCAGGCGTGGCGCATGATCGGCTTCCGCGCGGTCCGCGAACCCTAGGAAACAAGAATGAGACGGAGGTCCATCACGTTGGTTCCGGTGGGCCCCGTCTTGATGAGCCCCTTCAGCGGTTCGAAGAAATGATAGGAATCGTTGTTGGCAAGAAAGGCGCGGGCGTCGAGTCCACGGCGCGCCGCTCGCGTTACCGTCCCGCCATCCGCAATCGCTCCCGCCGCATCGGTTGGACCATCGGTCCCGTCCGTTCCCGCACTCGCGATCGTCACATTGCCAAGCCCACTGATGTCGATCGCAGCCGCCAGCGCGAACTCCTGATTGCGTCCGCCGAGCCCATTTCCGCGAATCGTCACCGTCGTCTCGCCGCCGGAGATCACGCAGGCGGGAGCCTGCAACGGCTGGCCCGTCGCAACGATTTCGCGCGCGATCGCCGCATGGACGCGGGCCACGTCGCGTGTCTCGCCTTCGATCAACGACGACAATACGAGCGTCTTGTACCCAAGCCTGCGAGCCTCTCTCCGAGCGGCCTCCATTGCCACGCGATTGCTGCCCGCAATCACGTTCTGCACGCGGCGAAACACAGCGTCGCCCGGCTTGGGCGTCTCGACCGGCGGATGCGCGATCTCGATCCCGTACTTGCGCAGCACGGCTCGCGCGTCGGCGCTGGTCGAGGCGTCTGAAGCCGTCGGGCCCGAGCCGATCGTATTCAGATCATCGCCGATCACATCCGAAAGAATCAGCGTGAGCACGGTCGCAGGATACGCAAGCCGCGCCAGTTGCCCGCCCTTGATCGCCGAATAATGCCGGCGAACCGTGTTCATCTCGTGGATATCCGCGCCGCAGGCCAGCAACTTCTGCGTCAACGCCTGCTTGTCGGCGAGCGTCAGCGGATCCGCAGGCAGGGGTAGCAAAGCGGAGGCGCCCCCCGAAATGAGACAGATCACGAGGTCGTCTTTGCGGGCGTCGCGCGCGATCTCCGCGATGCGCTGGGCGCCTCGCCAGCCTGCATCGTCCGGCGTCGGATGCCCGCACTCATTGATCTCGACGTGCCGAAGCGCCGCCGTGTGACCATACTTAACGTTGATCAGCCCTCCGGAAATCCGCGAACCCAGCAGATCCTCCACGGCAACCGCCATCTGCGCCGTGGCCTTCCCCGCGCCCACCACCAGCACGCGTTTGAAAGCCTGCAGATCGTAAGTCCGGCCGGCAACCGTGAGCGTCTTGCCGCGCGCCCCGATGCGGACCTGCCTGCGAATGGCGACTGCCGGATCCGCAGCCTCGAGTGCGGCCTGCAGGATCGCGCGAACATCCTTGTGGTGCTGATTCATCGCTTGTCTTTGTATTTTGCCAGCGCCGCGAAATCGGGGTGATCGCCGATGTGGCGGAATGGATGCCGGAACAACGGCGTCCCGTCTTCGGCCAGCACGAACAGCGCAGGCTCCAGGGTCGGCGCGGCGCCCGGCAGGTTCACGAAGTTCCCTTTGAACAACGCCCGAAAGCTGGCGGCAAATACCGAAGGTCCGAACAGCTTCAGGAACGATCCGCGCGGGATCGCGAACGCCTTCCACCACGATCCGTCGATATCCGCGATCGCCCGGACCTCCGGCCATTCCTTGTCGAAGAACTTCCCGCCACGTTCCAGAGAATCACGAAACACGAAGACCACTTCGGGATAGGTCCCGCGCTTGTGCAATCGCCGTAAATCCTTCACGGCCTCGTAGCAGAAGATTCAACCGAAGTGCCGCAGAAAATAAACAATCGTTGGTCCCGGCCCCAACTGCGCGCGGAACCCGCCCGGGCGCAGGTTGACACCCGTCACAGGACCATCAGCAACCACCGTTCTAGCCACAGCCTGTTAGATGCGGCCGAACTTCTGCACGGCTTCTTTTACGCTCTTGAATTTCTCGACGAACGGATACATCTTGTGTTCGGTGTCATCGAGTTCCTGCGCCTTCTTCAGCACCTCGGCAGCCTTGTCTTTCGGAACCACCACCACGCCGTCTTCATCCGCCGCGATGATGTCGCCCGGATTTACCTTCACGCCCGCGCACATGATCGGAACATTGAGGCCCGCAAAGCGATAGTGATTCACCGAAGTGCCCGGCGAGATCCCGCGCGAGAACACCGGCAACTGCAGCTTGCGAAGCTGCGGGATGTCGCGAACCGTGCCGTCGATCACTGCGCCCGCGAGGCCTTTGTACTTCATCGCAGTGCCCATGATGCCACCCATGCCGGCGATGTCGCCGCCGTCTTCCATGCCCATCACGTACACGGATCCCGGCGCGGCTTTGTCGATCGCATCCAGCATGCCTTCCGAAACCTTCGAGCCTTCCTTGTGCTCTTCCTTCTTCATCTGCACCGTCACCGCCGGACCCGCGAATTTGGTCATGAAGATCGGACGCATGTCGTGCTTCATGTACGCCTTCTGGCCGTACAACTGCTCCATCGCGTCGGCAACCGACGAGACCTCGACGAGACGGTAGCCCTCAATCAACGGGTCGCCCGAAGGCGCGGGTTGCGCGACCAGCCAGCCGCCGAGCGTCGTCACGGCCGCAACGGCCACCGCAAAGAGAAAAATGGATTTCTTCATGATCGTCGGACCCTCTTCTTATTTGGTCGATGCGTACTTGTCGTACTGTTGGGCGATCTTCGCGGACTTCGCGTCGCCCGGATGAATCACGAGGCGGTAGCGCAGACGCAAGGTCTTGTCCGCCTCCAAAACATAATCGCCATTCTGCGTCGGATCGTTCGTGAACAGCTTCATGCAGAACGGGTTGATGGCAAACAGCCCGTATCCACGGGCATGCCAGCGCTGCGGATGCCGGATGTTCTCGGGATGGTCGAAGATCGCGATGCCAAGCGCTTCGTTGTCGATTGAACCCTGGAAGTCCACCCACTTGGCGGGCTTGCCCCAGATGTTCTTCTCGTGTTCGGCGCCCTGGTCGTTGACCATCAACCCGTGGCTCTTCTCTTCCTGCAGGCCCTCGGCGACGCGAACGGCGAAGAACCCTTCCTTCGAATCTCCGAACGTCACCTTGCCGTTCGGCAGCAGCAGGAACTCGAAGTCCACCACGCGCGAGTCCCCGCCTGAGTAGAACGTCATGGTGCGCTTCTCGGTGAGAATCAGCTTGCCTTGCGGATCTTTCCAATCGAACGACGCCACGATCGTGCCGGAACGCTTGCCACCCTTGGCCTGCGAGATCTCCTTCAACGTCACGATGCCGAGATTGTTAGCGCGTCCCTTGGGCTCATTCGCCCAATAGTTGACGTGGTTCACATCATCGTGACCAACGAAGACGCCGCGATGATGGGGATGATCCATCTTCTCGCCGGTGTTCTGTTCCATCGGCCAGCGGCGGGTCACGATCTTGCCCGAAGCGGACCGCAGCGGATGCAGATACGGCTTCGGATCCGTGGGTCCAAAGTAGAAATCTGTAAACGGCTTGCCGTCGATCTCGACTTTGATCTTGCCGGATTCTTTGACGATGTTGACTTGCGCCGAAAGGGTAAAGGACAGAAGCAGCGCGACAGGGAGGGTTCGAACGACCATCACTGTCAAAGTATATAACCGTGCGGCGGCGCTGTTAATCGCGGTGGATCGGCACGCCGTAGCGCACGAGCGCGCTTTCGACATCGCTGCGGCTCAGCCTCGACGCGTCGTAGTCGACCGTGATTTTGTCCAGCGACGGCGCGATATGGACCCGCTGAATGCCGTAGTATCCGTGCACCCGCGCAACCGCGTCAGCGTCGGCGTCTTCCAACTTGCGAACCAGATCGTATTGCAGCTCTACTTTGGTCATTCGATGTCAGTTTATCATTCGAGTATCGCGCCCATGGATTACAGCCACTGCATCGAAACCTACCGCAGCGAGACGGCGAAACTCGCGTCGACGTGGAAGCGGTTCACCGCCGCAGACTGGGATTACCGGCCGCATCCGAAGTCCGCGACCGTGGGCGAGATCCTGAAGCACCAACTGCTCTCCGAACGCCGTTTCTTCGCTGAGTTTCTCGGTCTGACAGAGCCACCCGCTGGCAAGGTGCTACCGGAAGGAAACACGCCGGATGCCTACATCGCCCGCATGCAGGGACTCAACGAGGCACGCGCGCAGACGCTTGAAAGCTGGACACCCGCACAGTGGCACGAGCGCGCGAAGTTCTTCAACGTCGAACGCGAGCGCATCTGGATCTTCTGGCGGCGGGTGTTGCACACCGCGCATCACCGCACGCAACTCACCGTGTACCTGCGGATGCTCGACCGCAGCGTGCCCAGCATCTATGGCCCCACCGCGGACGAGACGTGGGAAGGTGCGGATCCGACCACCACAATCGAAGCCGCAGGCCGGGGTTGAAAGTTTTCTATTGACCTGTCTACCGCTGCAGGGTTCACAGTGAAGAAAGAGAAGGCGCATGACCTGGACCGTTTCCCAACTGGCGAAGCTTTGCAACCTGAGCCGCAGCACCCTGCTTTATTACGAAAGCGCCGGGTTGCTGCGGCCCTCGCGGTCGAGCGAGAACCAATACCGCCGCTATGGCCCGAAGGACCGCGAACGGCTCGAACAGATTTGCTTCTACCGCGCTGCGGGACTCCCCATCGACGACATCCGCACGATGCTCGACGATGCGGGACGCAAACGCGGCATGGCGGGGATCCTCGAACGCAGGCTGCACGAAGTCCACGCGGAAATCGAAAAACTTCGCGAGCAGCAACGGATCCTGCTGCGCCTTCTCCAGAATCAGAACGTACTAAGGAGATGGAAAGTGGTTACGAAAGATAAGTGGGTGTCGATCATGCAGGCAGCGGGCTTCACCGAAGCCGCGATGCATCGCTGGCATGTCGAATTTGAACACGCGGCTCCGGCCGAACACCAGGAGTTCCTGGAATTCCTGCACATTCCCGCGGATGAGATTGTACGCATCCGTGAGTGGAGCCGCGCGGGGAAGGAGCAGGCGAGTTAGAAGAGTCCGCGACTGAGGCTCCGTGGACCTCTGCCGCCGCCCGGGCCTCCCGAACCCTGGCCAAGCGCGTCGTACTTGGTCTTCTGCTCCGCGGTCAGCAGGGCGTAGAACTTCGCTTCAGCCTTGGCGTGGATCGCGGCAACCTGCCCCTGAATCACGCCGATCGCAGCAGCCAGACGATCGAGTTCCGCATCGGCCGCGTTGGCCTTGATCGCAGTGCGCAATGCGGTCTGGGCCGACGTCATGGCTCCTGCAGCGGTCGTCGCAGCGCTTTCCGCCGCATCGAATATCGCCTGCGCCTGCGTCTTCTGCGCGTCTGTCAGCGATAGATATCCAGCGAGGAACTCGAGACGGCGGTTCGCGCCGCTGGCAGGGGTGGTGGTGGCCGTTTGCGCCCATGCCGCGGTAACGAGCGTCATGGCTGCAAGCGAGGAAATCATGAGTCTTCGAATCATTGGTTGTCGAACAACCTCCTTGCTGGACGAAACGCGCAAACCCTGTCCGGTGTCGCGCTGCGGCGCGTAAGGTTTTCCTTACAAAATTTCATCCGGCGCGGAGTCGATAACCTTCGCGCGAAACGGTCTCAATCAGATCCGCCTGGCCCAGTTTCTTGCGCAAACTGGCGACATGAAAATCGACCGTACGCGTCGCGCTCGTGCGATACCGCCACACCTGATGCAGCAGTTCTTCGCGGCTCACGGTGCGTCCGCGGCGAGCCGCGAGATACCGCAGCAACTGCAACTCTTTGTTGGATACGCAGACCTCTTCGCCGCGCGACACGACAGTTCCCTGCTCGAAGTCCACCAACACATCGCCGACCCGCAGCAATCCGCCGCTACGCCGCAATGCCGCGTTCACGCGGGCATTCAATTCGGCCGCGTCGACCGGCAGCAACACAAAATCATCCGCGCCGTTTTCGAGCGCAGCGACGCCTGCAGACAACTCATCTGCGACGAGCAGCCATCGGGAGCCCTGGCCTGAATGCATGCAATCGGAAATGATGAGCCGGGCCGACTCGCCAGCGCCGTCAACGACACAGAACGAACGATCGAGGGCTGCTGCGATCTCCGCCCGCACCTCTGCGCGCGAGATCGCCAAAACAATAGGGGAGCAATCCACCGGAAAGAAACTGTCCTTTACACCGGATGACGCCGCACGATCGCGTTCTGTTGCCGGCTTTACGGGACTTTTACACCAATCGCCACACGCAGCGACAGAGTCTGTTCCGCGCCGTCGACGGACATCCAGTCGCGATACTCGGCAGCCGCGAGTTCGGCGTCGAGGCCATACCCCGCCGCCTGCATGCGTGGACCGATGCTCTCGATCACATGCAGCCACAGAGAGAGCCGGTCGGGATCGCGCGAGATCTCGCTCGCATCGTGAACCGCCACATCCCGCAATCCCGCCTGCTCGAACAACCGGCCCAGTTGCGAACCCATCGTGTTCGACCAGCCGTTTGCAAACCGCCAGTCCAGGAAGTCGACATAGTAGGTCCGAAACCTGTCGCCCGGTTTCGGATTCCATTCGTTGTAGGCGTGATCATAATCCAGCGCGACCACCAGGCCACCCGGTTTCGCGGCCTTCACCATCGTCGCGACGGCCGCGCGCGGATCCGCAACCCACTGGAGGGTGCGCGCCGCGTTCACCACGTCGAACTCGCCATCGAAAGGCAGCCCGGCAACCAGATCACCTTCGACAAAATCAATCTCCGGCGATTCCTGCCGCGCAACCGCAAGCAGCGACGCATCCCGATCGACGCCCGTAACACGACCATCCGGACCCACCGCCCGCGCGATGCCCGCTGTAATCGCGCCCGTGCCGCAACCCGCGTCGAGCACTCGCATTCCGGGCTTCAGAATCGCCAACAGAAACGGGTGATCGCGTTCTAGAGTCCGCTGGTTCAGTACTCGCGGATCCGATTGATGGGACTGTGTGGCCATCCCTCGATCTTCCCACGCGCGTATGCTGAAAGAGGATCATGCAAAAGCCGCATTGGATGCGATCCGCGGTGATCTACGAGATCAATCCGCGGGCCTTCTCCCCTGAAGGCACTCTCGCGGGTATTCGACAGCGGCTGGATCACATCGAACAACTGGGTGTGACCGTCCTATGGCTGATGCCTGTCCAGCCAACCGGCATCGAAGGGCGCAAAGGCCCGCTGGGCAGTCCCTATTCGATTCGCGACTATGAAGCGATCGACCCGTCTTTCGGATCCCCGGACGAGTTGCGCGAGTTGATTCAAGACATCCACGCGCGCGGCATGCGCATCATTTTGGATGTGGTCCTGAATCACGCGGCGCGCGACAACACGCTGCTCCGCGAACATCCTGATTTTTTCCGGCGTGATGAAGCAGGCAGGCTCGTTTCTTCCGAGGCCGCGTGGACGGACGTCGCAGCACTGGACTACAACAACCCGGAGCTTCGCCGCTATATGGCGAGCCTGCTCGAACGTCTGCGCGATTCCTTCGGCTTTGACGGCTTCCGCTGCGACATTGCGCACTATGTCCCCGTCAGCTTCTGGCGCGAGGCGCGCACGCGGCTGGGACCCGAAACATTCCTCCTTGCGGAAGCCGAAGAACCCGATCTGCTGCGCGGCGACACCTTCGACGCGGGATACGCCTGGAAGTTCTTTCACACCCTCAACTCGATCTTCACCGAAGGCGCGGCCGCCACGAGATTGCGTGAGGTCTGGGAACATCGCCGGTCGCTGGTCCCCCGGGATGCGATCGAACTGCGCTTCACCGACAATCACGATGAGACGCGCGCCATCGTCCGGCTTGGCGAACGAGCGTCGCTGGCGGCTTCAGCGATCGTTTTTCTGCTGGACGGCATTCCCCTTGTCTATAACGGGCAGGAAATCGGCGACACTGCCGAGTCCGGACCTCCGGCGTTGTTCGACCGCGTCCCCATCTTCTGGGGAAACGCCGAGCGCCGGCCTGACTTCCTCAGGTTCTACCGCCAGATCATCCACCTTCGCCGCGCCCATTCCGCCCTGCAGCAGGGCGACGTCATCTGGACCTTCAACACCGATCCGGGCCGCATCGTGAGTTTCATCCGGGAAGGCGACCGGCAGGAATTTTTCATCGCCGTGAACTGTTCGAATCGCCCCTTCGACGGTCATATAGACGGCGGCGTGGCCCCGGTCCGGCTCGGACCCTATGGCGTGCTGGTCCGCGAACGCATGTGGGGCAGGATGCTGGAAATCTGAGATTCGTTATACTGAAGGCAAAATTCGACGCCAGGACGGTGTGGGAGGCGTACGAGTTGTAAGGCCCGTTAGTGGAGGCGTTCGATGAGGAGTATTCACCACTTCAAGCTCTGCGGTGTGCTTCTTTACGCGATCACGACAGCAGGTACGTTCGGGATTCGCGCCCATGCTCAAGGGCACAATAATGAAGCCGGCGGCAGCAGCGACGTGATTCGCGCTGCGCAAAGTCCGCAGTCTGCGCAGCAGCAGGCAGACAAGGACAAAGAGAAAGACAAGAAACAAGAGGGCTTGAAGCCAACCGAATCCCGCACCATGGGAACCGGAGCGCCTTCTGAAGCCCGTCCGAATATCGAACCCCGCGTTCGCCCCAAGCCAGGGTCCGGACCGGATTCCGAGGACCCCGGCGAACGGCGTTCCAACATTCGCGTCGATTCGACTCTCGTGTTGATCCCGGTGTCGGTGATGGATCCGATGAACCGCTCGGTCACCGGCCTCGAAAAAGAACACTTCCGGGTGTTTGAAGACAAGGTCGAACAGGAAGTCGCGCAGTTCTCGTCCGAAGATTCGCCGATTACCGTCGGGATCGTCTTCGATGCGTCGGGATCGATGGGCGCAAAACTCCAGAAGTCCCGCCAGGCAGTGGCGCAGTTCTTCAAGACCGCCAACCCCGAGGACGAATTCTTCCTGATCCAGTTCAACGACCGCCCTCAACTCGTCGTGCCGATGACTTCGAGCACCGAGGAGATCCAGAACCAGTTGACCTTCACCAACGCCAAGGGCCGCACGGCGCTGCTCGACGGCGTCTACATGGCGATGAAGCAGATGCGCAAGGCGCGCAACCCGCGCAAGGCCATTCTCATCCTTTCCGACGGCGGCGACAATTCCAGCCGCTATACCGAGTCGGAAGTTCGCAACGCAGTTCGCGAGGCGGACGTCCAGATTTATGCGATCGGCATTTTTGAGGCGATCGGAGCCCGCGGCCGCACCGCCGAAGAACTTTCGGGTCCCGGTCTCTTGCAGGAACTCACCGAGCAAACAGGAGGACGCCACTTCCCCGTCGAAAACCTCAACGAACTGCCCGATGTCGCCGCCAAGATCGGCATCGAGCTGCGCAATCACTACGTCTTGGGATACACGCCGAAGAATCAGGAACGCGACGGCAAGTACCGCCGCGTCAAGGTGACGCTCCGGCAGCCTCCGGGTCTGCCGCCGCTTCGCCCGTTCTTCAGATTGGGATACTATGCTCCGGCTCAATAGCCACTACCTGACTGCGTTCGGACTACTTTTTTGCTCCACGCTGCTGTCCGCTCAGGATGACGTTCCGACGTTTCGTGCGGATTCCCGGCTGGTTGTGTTGCACGCCAGCGTCGTCGATAAGGGCGGCAAACTCCTGACGGATCTTCCGCAGAAGTCCTTCAAGGTCTTCGAGAACAACGTCGAACAACAGATCCGCCTCTTCCGGCGTGAAGACGTTCCCGTTTCTCTCTGCATCGTGATCGACGATTCCGGATCGATGCGTGACAAGCGCGCCAAAGTCGCGGCTGCGGCGCTCGGCCTGGTCAAGGCGTCGAACAAGCAGGACGAGGTCTGCGTCGTGAACTTCAACGATGAAGCGTACCTCGACCAGCCCTTCACCAACGATATGCAGCGCATGGAACAGGCGCTCGAAAAGATCGAATCCCGCGGCGGCACCGCGATGCGAGACGCCGTGTCGATGTCCATCGACTATCTGAAGAAGGACGCCAGGAAGGACAAGAAGGTCGTACTCGTCATCACCGATGGCGACGACACAGCCTCGTCGGAAACCCTCGAAAAACTCGTCGCCAAATGCCAGCGCAGCGAAGTGCTCATCTACGCGATCGGCATCCTCACCGACGAAGAGGCGCGCAAGGCCAAAGCCGCCAAGCGCAACCTGGCCATGCTCGCACGCGAATCGGGCGGCCTGGCGTATTTCCCCAAGGAACTGGCCGAGGTGGAATCGCTCGCGCTGCAGATCGCGCACGAGATCCGCAATCAGTACATCATCACGTACGTGCCGACGATTCAGGAACTCGACGGCAGCTACCGCACCATCAAGGTCACGGCTGCCGGCAAAGGAAACCCGATCGTACGCACGCGTTCAGGCTACTTCGCCACCCGGGACGCAAAGCCGACAGCCAAAACCTCTCTCAAACAGTGATCTCGTTCCTCTGGAAATCAACCCGCGGATACCGGCTGCGCCCTTGGGATAGTCCCTATCTCAAGTGGCGCATCGAAACCTATTGGGGGCTGCATGCCGAAGACATCAGCCCTCGTGACTTCTGGCGTTTTACCTGGCAGCATCGCGAAGAACTCTGGCGTTTCCTCCGCTGGGCGTCGAGGACACGCTCTTCCGCACCTCAAATCGGCGTATAATCGGTTTAAACATTTCCACATGTCAATGGTTTAGGCTGTGAAAAAGCCAACCTTGGCCCGGAGGTCCCGTCGTGCGCCGATTTGCGTTGCCTTTACTCATTGCTGCCGCCCTCTCTGTTTTCGCCCAATCCACGGACCTCTCGCGCGATCCGCTGGTTCGCACGAGCCGGGACGACGGCCGCCTGTTCACGGTTTCTTCGGAAAACGAACTCCTCATCAGTTCGGCAACGGGCAGCGGAACCCTGGCTCGATACCCGATCCCCCTGGCGTACCCCATCGTGGATTTCGCAACGGCCAGGCATGACGACCTGTTCCTGCTGACCGCCTCGTCCGAAGTCGTGAGGTGGAAGCCGCAGTCGGCGGGCTTCGATTTCCGCGTGAAACTCGACGAAGGCGCGACAGCCATCGCCGCCAGCGCATCCGGCGACATGCTTTTTGTCGCGTCACGCACTGGCGGCATCCTCCGCCTCTCACCGGAAACCGGAGAGATCATCGCGCGAAGCACAAACCAGTTCCGCGATGTCTTGAAACTGCGTTTTGACGAAGCCTCGAGTCTGCTGTACGCCGAGAATGCGACCTCCATAGCGGCATTGCCGCCGGCCCTCGATCGTATGGATGTTTCGGCAGGTTCCGCACGGTTGAAGGCTCCCCTCGCAAGCGCAGGCAAACTCGTTGCGAACGCCTATCCGGTCGGGTTGCGAATCGAACCGCCCATGCAGGGTGTGACTCCCGGAGGCACAGCCACCTTCGCCATCCGCACCATCCCCCAGAACCCGAGCGCCGGCCCCTGGACACTCTCCTACGACTCCCCGCTGCCGGGAAACCTGACCAGGAATGCCCTGGGCGTCAATGACGCGGTCACGCTGCAGATCCCAGTGCCGGCCAATCAGCCGCCTGGCGTCTATCGAATCGTCGCGAAGCTCGACAATGGACTCAATGGATACGCCAGTGCGGTGTTCATCGTACCCGATCCGGCCGCCACTGTAATCCCGGTCCTCGGCACAGGTCTCACTCGCGATGGGATTCTGGCGAATGGTGTTGCGGATCCCAATTTCCTGCTGGTCAATCCCTCCGATCCGGAGTGCCCGACAACATTCATTGTGTGGGGAACGTATCCGCTCGGCGATCCCTGGGCACTCGATGGCGGTTCCTCGCGCTGGATTTCGGGCCGGCCCGATGCCTCCAACGGTTGCCTGCCGGGCCTGTATCGCTTCCGCCGGAACCTGGACTTGAGCGACTTTGATCCCGCAACCGCGAATATCGCAGTCGCCGTGTGGGGCGATAACGCGGCCACTCTGGAAATCAACGGCGTGGCGATCCCGGGTGAGCCGCAACCGGCCTCCGATGCGGAAGGATTCCGCATCGCTCGCGTCTACGGCATCCCCCGTGACGCCTTGCGGCGAGGCTCCAATTCCCTGGACTTCATCGTACGGAATGACCCCGTGGTTGGCGCGTTGCGCAACCCCATGGGACTGCGCGTGGAAATCCTCTACGCCGCTGCCAAGCCCACGGTTTTGCCGGAACCGCCGCCGGTCGGAGACTTCTGGCTTTCGCTCTCACCGCCCTTCAAGTTCGTAAACGGCACGACCGCGTACTATACGATCAACGTGAACCGGATCGGCGGCTTCAGCGGCACTCCCGTTTTCAGGATCAACAATGTCCCACCCACGGGCTACCAGACGCGCTTTGTCGGAAATGTTCTCGAAGTCACGCGTGATCCCGCGGTCATCAACGCGCCCACAACCTGGCGGTTCGCCGTCATCGGCGTCTTCAATCAGACCGCTCGCAGCGTCGACGGAGCCTTCATCCAGAACCCCTACACTCCGGTCGACCTCCCCGTGTTCTCTACAGGCGTTCTGACCCCGGCCAATCCTGCACCGGCAGGAAGCGTCGATCCGCACTATACGTTGACCGCAAGCGCGGATCCGGCATTCCCCGGTCCCGCTGCCCGGGTGGCCGACGAGGCGTCTTCGCCGATAGGCCCCTGGGTGCTGAACGATCAGTTCTCCAAGTGGATTTCGCCGCGCGCCGACGCGTCGAACTCCAACTCGCCAGGCGTCTATCGATATCGCACAACCTTCGACCTGGGACTCGGCTCCGCCGGCTCAGCCGCGCTCGCTATCCGCTGGGCCGCCGACAACGCTGCCCGTGTCTATCTCAACGGCGTCCTGGTTACAGCGCTTCTGGATCCGGGAAACTTCCGCCGCATGAACGAAGCCCTGATCCTCGAAAACTTCAAGGCTGGACTGAATACGCTCGAGTTCGAAGTCACGAACCTCGACCTCGGGGGACCCTCTCCCCAGGGACTTCGCGTTCAGGTCGTCGGCGCCCAGTCTGCGCGAAACCCGAACCGGCTCGTGCAGGTTTTGCGCGGCCAAACCGCAACAGGACCTGTGCCGCTCGCCGCCGGAACGTTCACCCACAACGCTCCGCTTGGCGTAACCATTACTTCGGATGGCACGAACCTGCTCTTCACCGCGAGCGACAGCGCTCCCATCGGATTGTGGCCCATCCGCATCACGTTCACTGCCGACAGTTCCACTCTGGATGTGCTGCTGGTCATCGGAGCCAGGAACGCCGTGCTGTACAACGTAGCCAGCACAGGACAGGCCGACGAAGGCACGATCGATCCGAACTATCGCATGGTCGAAAGCGCCGACCGCCTCTTCCTGCCTCCGAATGCGTACGTCATCCTGTCCAACACCTCGCCGGTAAGCCTGGGCATCTGGGCTCCGAACAAGATCAACTCGCGCTGGATCGCCCCACGCACCGACACGCTGGTCAACAACGCGCCTGGTCTTTATCGCTACCGGACCACGTTCGATCTCACCGGCCGCAACCTCGCGGACGCCGTCCTGGCGCTCGAATGGGCAGCCGACAACCGGGGGCGTATCGAACTCAACGGATCTCTGCAGGACGAAATCAACACCAGTGAAGGCTTCCGGAACATGCGCCCCGTGTCGATTACTTCGGGGTTCGTACCGGGCGTCAATACGCTCGACTTCGTCGTCATCAACGATGGCCCGACCGTCAACCCGACAGGCTTGCATGTCAACATTCTCGGGGCGTGGGCCGTCTCAACCGGCACGGCTCCGGGGCCGGATTTCTCCCTCACCCCAGACCCTGGAGTCCGGCAAATCAAAGCCGGTGACACCACCACCTTCAACGTCCGCATCACCCCGAACTTCACGTTTGATCAGTTCGTCAACTTCAGCATCGTGAATCCGCCTTCCGGATTCACGTTCAGCTTCGCTCCGGAAACCGCCAAACTGTCGTCCGTACTGACAGTCAGCACGATCGCAACACTGCCGCCCGGGCAGTATTCCATTACGATCCGCGGCCGTTGGGGCGATATTATTCGGGATACTCAGGTTCGCGTGGATATCCTCACGTCGAGCCAGCCTCTCGTCGTGGCTTCGACCGGCGCTGCCTCCGTCGGATCCATTGACCCGAACTACCGGCTCGTAAACGCCGACGGCTCGATACTCGCCAACACCTTCGTCGCGGACCTCAGCGATGGCATCACGTTCTGGTCCGGAGGCGGAACCTGGATCGCACCCACGCCCAAGCCGGAAGAACGCGCCGCCCCTGGAACCTACCGGTATCGGACGACCTTCAACGTCCCCCCCAACGTCGCGCCGGGATCCATCACGATCAGCGGCGTCTGGGACGGCGACGACACCGTGTACGCAGTCCTCAACGGCACTGTCGTCGCAACACTCAACAAGTCCTCACTCTTTGAGCCCGGCGTGCTGTCCATCAGTTCCGGCTTCCAAAACGGCGTCAATAACCTCGACTTCGTGGTCACCAACAATGTGGCGTCCACCACTGGGTTGATGGTCAAAATCACATCGGTGACTTCGAGTTCGCAATAAGAATCCGCGTCCTCTGTGGTCAGCCCTCCTCTGCGCGAAAATGAGGGTTGACCATGGAGAACCGGGAAATCGCCAAGATCCTGTCCGAAACCGCGGACCTGATGGAAATCGCCGCCGAAGACGGCTTCCGAATCCGCAGTTATCGCAATGCCGCGTCGGCAATTGAAAGCTATCCGGAAAGCATCATGGCGATGCTTGGCTCGCCGGACAAGAAGGTCACCGACATCCCCGGCATCGGCAAGGGCATCGCGACCGTCCTCGAGGAACTCGCCGAGCGCGGATCTTTCGATCGCCGCGACAAACTCCTCGCCAAGTATCCGCCGACCGCTCTCGAACTCCTCAAAATCCAGGGTCTCGGACCCAAGAGCGTCGCGCTGTTGTTCGAACATCTCCGCGTCACCACCATCGACGACCTCGAACGCGTCTGCCTCGAACACAAACTTCGCGAACTCCCCCGCATGGGCGCCAAACTCGAAGAGAAGGTCCTGCGCTCCATCGCCGCCTACCGGACTTCCGCTGGCCGCTTTCTGCTGAACTTCGCGCAGCAGACAGCCGACGAACTCACCGCGTATCTGATGGAACTCCCCTGCGTCGAAAAGGTCCAGTTCGCGGGCAGCCTGCGCCGCGGCAAGGAAACCGCTGGCGACCTCGATCTCCTCGCCACTGTCACGGACGAGGCGACCACGCTCCAGCACTTCGTCAAGCATCCCAAGGTGCACGAAGTCCTCGCGCATGGCGACAACAAAGCCAGCGTCCGTTTTGGACTCGAAGGCATCCAGGTGGACCTCCGCACTCTGCCGGCATCCAACTACGGCGCCGCCATGCAGTACTTCACCGGCAGCAAGGAACACAACGTCTCCTTGCGCCAGCGCGCACTCAAGATGGGGCTCACGCTCAATGAATACGGGCTCTCGAGACTCGACGGCGGGGAGATCGTCGCGAGCCGCACCGAAGAGGAGATCTACGCAAAACTCGGCCTCGCCTGGATCCCGCCGGAACTCCGCGAGAACACGGGCGAGATCGACGCCGCGGAAGCCAACAACCTCCCCGCCCTGCTCGAACTCAGCGACATGCGCGGCGACCTCCACATGCACACCCGCGAAACCGACGGCCGCGCCACGCTCGAAGAAATGGCGGAACTCGCCAAGGCCGCGGGCTACGAGTACATCGCCATCACCGATCACTCAAAAGCTCTCGCCATGGCGAACGGTCTCGATGAAGAGCGCGTCGTGCGTTTCGCCGAACGCGTCCGCCGGCTCAACGAAGAGGGCAGCCTCGGCATCCACATCTTCTCGGGCATCGAGTGCGACATCCTCCGCGACGGCAAGATGGACCTCGACGATAGCGCGCTCGCGGAACTCGACTTCGTCATTGGATCCGTGCACAGCCACATGAACCTCACCAGCGCGGAGATGACCGATCGACTGCTCGCCGCCATCGCGAATCCACATGTCCGCGCCATCGGACATCCCACCGGCCGCATCCTCATGCATCGCGAACCCTACCCGTTCGACTTCGAACGCATCGCATCCGCCTGCGCGGAACACGGCGTCTGGCTCGAAATTAATGCGAGTCCCGAACGCCTCGACATCCACGGACCTCTGCTTCGCTCCGCCAAATCAAAAGGCGTGAAGTTCGTGATCTCCACCGACGCGCATCACCCCAAGCATCTCGGCAACATGCGCTACGGCGTCGTCACCGCCCGCCGCGGCTGGCTCACCAAAGAAGACGTCGTCAACACACGCACAACGGCCCAGTTCCGCGAACTGCTCGCCAACCAGCGATGATCGGTTTTCATCCAGGAATCCGCCTGGATGTTGAGAGTACACTGTAATCCATATGTTGAAGATCTTCATGCGGATCCTCTTGCGCCTTGTTTTCCGGGTCGAAGTCTCCGGAACCATAGCCAAGCAAGACCGCATGCTCATCATCGCCAACCACCAGTCGTTCCTCGACGGTGTGCTGCTGGGCGCGTTCCTGCCGGTCGATCCCTACTGGCTCGTGAACACCGAAATCGCCAATCAATGGCACTTCAAAATCCTGCTCAAGTTCGTCAATCATATGACGCTCGATCCGACGAACCCATTCGCGATCAAGCAGGCGATGCAGTTGATTGAGTCCGGCAAACCGGTCGGCATCTTTCCCGAAGGCCGCATCACGGTCACCGGCCATTTGATGAAGATCTACGAAGGCACCGCGTTCATGGCCGCGAAAACCGGCGCGACGGTCGTTCCCGTTCACATCCAGAACGCCGTCCATTGCGACTGGGCCAGCCGCATGGACCATCGCGAGTTCCCCGGCCGTCCGTTCCCCAAGATCAAGCTCAGCATTCAACCCGGCCACACCATCGACATCCCCGCTGAAGGTACGGCCAAGGAACGCCGCCGTATGGCCGGCGAGTACATGCGCCGCATGATGCAGGAAATGGTGGTCCGCGATCGCAAGCGCGCGAACCTCTTCGAACACTTCCTCGACACCTACGAGCGTTTTGATCCCGATCGCGACATGGTGGAAGACGTCCGCCCCGCGAACGACAGCTACAACACGATCCTCAAAGCATCGCTCGCACTCGGCCGACTCATCACGAAGATCAGCACAGAGAAAGAAGTCATCGGCGTCCTGCTTCCCAATGCGGGACCCGCCATGTATACCTGCCTCGGCATGTGGGCCTTCAACCGCGTGCCTGCGATGATCAACTACACCGCCGGCCTCGACGGCATGCAGAGCGCGATCCGCGCGTCGAAGATCAAGACGCTCCTGACCTCGAAAAACTTCCTCGCCAAAGCGCCCTTCGGCAAGACCATCCTGCAATTGAAGGATGTCGAGATCGTCTACCTCGAAGACCTGCGTCCGAAACTCACGCTCGCCGACAAGCTCTGGCTCGTGCTCTGGGCGATGCGCCGGCCACGCTCCGTCATCAAAACCAGTGGACCCGACGATCCCGCTGTCGTGCTCTTCACCTCAGGCTCCGAAGGCAAGCCCAAAGGCGTCGTACTCAGCCACGATGCGCTCTACACCAACGTGATGCAGATCCACAGCATCATCGACGTGCAGCCCAAAGACAAGTTCCTCTGCTCGATGCCGCTCTTCCACGCCTTCGGCATCATGGGCGGATTCCTGCTGCCGCTCCTCACCGGATCGCGCATGTACATGTATCCGTCGCCCCTGCACTATCGCATCATTCCCGAAATCGCCTACGACCGGAACTGCACCATTCTCTTCGCGACCAACACCTTCCTCGCGAATTACGCAAAGCGCGCGCACCCCTACGATTTCCGCAGCATCCGCTATGTCGTATCCGGCGCCGAGAAACTGACCGACGAAGTGCGGCGCATGTACTCCGACAAGTTCGGCGTGCGCATCATCGAAGCCTACGGCGCCACCGAGTGTTCGCCTGGCATCAGCGCCAACACGCCGATGATGAGCAAGAACGGCACCGTCGGCCAGATCCTGCCTGGCATGGAATGGAAGCTCGAATCCGTGCCCGGCATTGATGAAGGCGCGTTGCTGCATGTCAAAGGTCCGAACGTGATGCTCGGCTACTGGCGCGAATCGAACCCCGGCGTGCTCGAACCTCCATCGTCCGTCTTCGGCCCCGGCTGGTACCCGACCGGCGACATCGTATCCATCGACCAGGACGGCTTCGTGAAGATCCTCGGCCGCGTGAAACGCTTCGCCAAGGTTGCCGGCGAAATGATCTCGCTCGAAATGGTGGAAAAGATCGCGGAACACGCTTCGCCGAAACTTGCGCATGCGTCAACCACGATCCCCGACCCCAAGCGCGGCGAATCGATCATTCTCGTCACGCAGGATCGCAACCTCAAGCGCGACATGCTGCAAGCGGCCGCGCGCGAGATCGGCGCACCCGAACTCGCCGTCCCGCGCCAGATCGTGCACGTCGACAAAGTCCCGCTGCTCGGCAGCGGCAAGAAGGATTACCCGGCCGTTAAAGCGATCGTCGAGAAGCAGCATTCCGTGGCGGTGGAAGCTTGAGTTCCCCCACCGCTGTGAATCCTGCCTACGATAAACGCGAGCAGAAGAGCTGGTATTGGTACGACTGGGCGAATTCCGCCTTTACCACGACCGTCGTCACTCTCTTCTTCGGCCCGTACATCACTTCGATCGCAAAAGCCGCCGCGGATGCGAACGGCAACATCAGCTTCTTCGGATTCCCGCTCGACCACGGCTCTTACTGGGCGACCTTGGTGTCGCTGTCTGTGATGACGCAGGTCATGGTGTTGCCTGTGCTCGGCTCCATCGCCGACTCGAGTCCGCGCAAGAAGTGGCTTCTCGGCTGCCTGGCCTACACCGGGGCAATCGCAACCATCGCCATGTACTGGCTACAGGGGGATCACTACTTCACCGGCGGCCAACTGTTCCTGCTCGCGAATCTCTGCTTTGGCGCGGGCAACGTCGTCTACAACTCCTTCCTGCCTGAAATCGCATCGGAAGAAGAACGCGACACCGTCTCGTCGAAAGGCTACGCGATGGGATACGTCGGCGGTGGACTCCTGCTGGCGCTGAACCTCGCTCTCTTCCTCAACGCCGAAAAAGTCGGACTCACCACCGGGCACGCCGTCCGCATCAGCCTCGCATCAGCAGGCGCATGGTGGGCGGGCTTCGCGTTGATCCCGATGCTGGGTCTCAAGAAGCGCATCCCGCGAGTACAGCGCAAGCCCGGCGAAAGCATCGTCCTGCGAAGCTTCGTCGAACTCGGCCACACCATCAAGGAACTGTTCGGCTACAAGCAGACGTTGCTCTATCTCTGCGCGTATCTCTTCTTCAACGACGCGATCCAGACCGTCATCACGCTCGCCGGTCAGTTCGGATCCGAGGAACTCAAGATCGAACAGGCGCAACTCACTGCCGCGATCCTCATGGTCCAACTCGTCGCCTTCCCCGGCGCGATGATGTTCAACTGGCTCGCGCACCGCATCACCGCCAAATGGGCGATCTTCACCGCGCTCGTCCTCTGGACCTCGGTCGTCTTCTCGATGTACGCGTTCGTGAATAGCACCCTGGGCTTCTTCGTCGCAGCGGCCGTGGTCGCGCTCGTGATGGGCGGCTCGCAGGCACTGTCCCGCTCGATCTTTTCGCTGATGATCCCCAAGGGACGCGAAGCCGCGTACTTCTCGCTGTACGAGATCAGCGACAAGGGCACCAGTTGGCTGGGACCCGCCATCTTCGCCATCGTTCGCAACGAGACCAAGAGCTACCGCGCCGGCATCCTGTCACTGATCGTGCTGTTCGTGATCGGCATGTCGCTGCTCTGGTTCGTCGACGTCAAGCGCGCCACGCGCGAAGCCGGCAACGAAGGCGCCAAGCCTTAATTGCCATCAACGAACGTCAACCGCATCCCGTTGCAGTCCGCAATGGTGAACTCGTGCGTGCCGGGCCTCAACTCCGAGTCGCCGCCGATCTCGCGGTGCAGTTTCTCGATTTCGTGCACTGGCAAGCGCAACGATACGCCGGAAGCGGCGCCGCCCTCTTCGAACTCGAGTTCCACATAATCCCGGCGGACGCGTGAGCCGCCCGCCCGCTCGAATCCCAAACGGTCGGAGTAATACCGGATCGTCGCCGCCACATCAGGCACTGCAATCACCGGAGCCACACGATGCAGGATCGGCGGCTGCAGGAACGCCTTCACCACCGACACCGTCTCCGCCAGCGGCAAGTCGCCGCGCAATACGAGGTCCGCATGCAGAGACGTCGGAACCACATATTGCTCCGCCATCGGACGCACTGTGCCGTTGTATTGCCGCTCGATGTCGGGCACGGTCCGTCCGCGCTCGACGACGTCACGTTCCTTGCGCCGTTCATAACAAACTCCATCCGGAGTCTCGATGAAAATCTTCGCGCTCAAATGCTGCCGCACGCGCTCGTCATGCAGCGCAAACAGCCCTTCGAGGATCACGTACTTCGTCGCGCGAATCGGCTTGGTCTCGCTCGACCGCGTGTGCGTCGCGAAGATGTAGATCGGCTCTTCGACGGCCTCTCCCCGCGCCAGCGCTGCGACGTGCTCGACAATCAGCGGCCAGTCCAGCGACTCGGGATGATCGAAGTTCCGTTTCGCGCGCTCCTCGAGCGGGACGTCGTCCATCGCGAAATAGTACGAATCGAGCGACACCACGGAAGGATGCCCCGGCAGCCACGCCGCCAACTGCCTCGCAATCTCACTCTTGCCCGCGCCGCTGCGCCCGGCGATGCCAATCAGGAACGGTTTCATAGAAAGCAGACTTGTATTCTAAGTATGGAATGAAGATCGCAGCGATCCGCACGACCGTCGTCAACGCGCAAATGCGCAATTGGGTATTTGTCAAAGTCGAGACCGATCAACCGGGACTCTCCGGCTGGGGTGAAGCCTCACTCGAATGGAAAACACGCGCCGTCGCAGGCGCGGTCGAGGACTTGGCCCCGATGCTCATTGGCGAGGATCCCACACGCATCGAACATTTGTACCAGAAAATGTATCGTCAGTCCTTCTGGCGCGTCGGCGTCATCGGACTCTCCGCCATCTCCGGCATCGAGCAGGCGCTCTGGGACATTCTCGGCAAATCACTCGGCCAGCCCGTGTACAAACTGCTCGGCGGCGCCGTGCGCGACCGCGTCCGTATGTACACACACTTGGGCGGTGGCGACATGAAGTCCGTCTATGAAGCGCAACAATCCGACGACGTGAACAAGATGGTGGACCTCGCGCTCGAAGTCGTCTCACGCGGCTACTCAGCCGTGAAAGTGCTGCTCACGCCGCCCACCGAATCCTTGAGCACCAACGCCGAGTATCGCCACGCGGAAACCCGCATGGCCGCACTCCGCAACGCCCTCGGACCCGACATCGACATCATGGTCGATTGCCACGGCCGGCACTTCCCCGCCAACGCCATCGAGTTCTGCCGCGTCCTCGCGCCGTACAAACCGTTCTTCATCGAAGAACCCGTGCCGCCGGAGAACGTCCCCGCGATGGCCGAAGTAAAGCGCGCGAGCCCCGTGCCCATCGCCACCGGCGAACGCCTCGTCACACGGCACGAGTTCCGCGAGGTCTTCGAACAGCAGGCCTGCCACGTCATCCAGCCGGACCTCTGCCATTGCGGCGGCATCTGGGAAGCCCGCAAGATCGCTGCGATGGCCGAGACCTACTACATGGGCGTCGCTCCGCACAATCCGCTGGGACCCGTCGCCAACGCAGCCGCCCTGCACTTCGCGCTCGCGACCCCGAATTTCCTCATCCAGGAGGACATGCTCACCGATGTCCCCTGGCGTTGGGACGTCGTCAAGCACGACCTCAAAACAGAGAACGGCTACTGGCTTCCCTGCGACAAACCCGGCCTCGGCGTCGAGGTCGACGAAGAGCAAGCCGCGAAGCATCCCTTCGAACAGGAAGTGCTGCACGCCACCACCGTGCGTGCACGCGACAACGCGGTCCTCGACTGGTAATCGAGCTACTCGCAGCGCAAAGCTACGGCGGGATCGACACTCGCCGCGCGCCTCGCTGGGAACCATGCCGCAAGCCCGCCGGCCAGCGACAGCGCGACCGCAACCAGCGCGTACGTCGAGAGATCACCAGGCTGTACGCCGAACAGAAACCCTTCGAGGAAACGCGACGACGCCCAGGCGGCCGGAATCCCCACCAGCAATCCGGCTCCGATCAGCACGACGCCGTCGCGCAGCACGAGCGACAGCACCTGCCCGGGACGCGCACCCAGCGCCATACGCAATCCGAATTCGCCCACACGCCGCGAGATCGCGTAACTCATCGTGCCGTAGATCCCGGCGCACGCCAGAGCCAGCGCAAGCACGGAAAACGCAACCGCAAGTTTCGCCAGCATGGATTCACGATGGAACGACCGCTCGATGTCGTCGGTCATCGTGCGAATCCGGTCGACCACCACATTCGGATCCGTCTCCTTCGCCGCCGCGCGCAACGCAGCCATCAGCGGCCGCGGATCCGCAAGAGCAGTCCGAACCTCGATCCGCGATGGCGCACGCGTGGCCTGCGTCACAGGAAAGAACATCGCCGGTTCGTAGTCGATTCTTGCGTTGCGGTATCGCGAGTTCCGAACCACGCCCACGATGCGAACCCGGTTCCGCGAACCGTGCTCGAACTCGAAGTCAATAGGGTCGCGGCCAGGCATCAACTTGCGCACGAACGCCTCGTTGACGATCGCCACCGGAACCTCTTCGACCGGGCGAAACTTCCGGCCCGACACCAGCGAAACGCCCATGACATCGAAGTAGTCCGGTGAGACGAAGTCGACACGCGCCCCCGCCCCGTCACCCTGCTGCAGCCATGGAAACGAAAGCGTCTGGAACATGTCCTGCCCGCTGAAGAATCCGGCCGCTGAGGACGATGCGGCGAGGACGCCCGGCAGTGTTTTAGCGCGCTCCAGCAGACGCTCCGCGACCTGCCGCTCGAATTCCGGCTTGGGATCCTTCGAGTTCAGCCAGTACGTCATCGCGACCATGTCTTGCGGCTGGAACCCGAAGTCCTGATGCTGCAGATTCCGCACCGACCTCGCCAGCATGGATGCCGACGCGAGCAGCAGAACCGACAGCGCCACTTGTGCAACCACCAGCAAACGCACTCCACGCCGTCCTCGTCCGACTTCGCCGCGGCTTGCCGGCGTCAAACTCGCGGACTGCCTCAGCGCAGGCCATAACCCGAACAGCAGCACCGCCACGCAAGCGAGCAGCGACAGGAACAGACCGATTCGCCAGCCAAACACCGGGACCTCGAAGCCTTGCGACGGATCGACGAGACTCAATAACATCAGGCTCCCGGCGCGGCCCAGAGCCAGCCCTGCCAGCGACGCAATCAAGGCGAGCAACAGGCACTCGGTGAGGATCTGCATCACGATCCGCCCGCGTCCCGCTCCCAGCGCCGCGCGCACGGAAAGTTCCTGCCGCCTCGCGAGTCCACGCGAGAGAATCAGGTTGGCGACGTTCGCACAACCGATAAGAAACACCAGCAATGTGCCGCCCAACATCAACAGCAACGGCTTGCGGAACTGCGTGCGCATTACGTCGAAGCCCAGCACACCCGGCTCCATTCCAACGCTATAGTCCTTTGAACTCGCCTCGATCCGTTCCCATCCAGCCGCGTTCTCGCGTCTCGTGAAGAACGTCATCTTCGGACGCGTCGATTGGATCTGCTGATACGCTGCGGTCCACTCTGCCGCCCCCTGCTCCTTCGACATGCCGTCCCGCAGCCGGCCCATGTACTGCGCGTAGAAGCCGCCGGCCACTGCATCGAGGGACTTTGCTGCAGTGAACGGAACCAGAGGAACCCAGACATCCACGCTTTCGCCGACTGCATCGCCGTGGAATCCTTCCGGCGCGACGCCGATGATCCGGCAGGAAGCCTGGTTCACGAGCACGGCCGAACCAACCGCCCGCTCGCTTCCGCCGAATTCACGCATCCACAGATCATGGCTGATCACAACCACAGATCCGCTTTCGCGCGCCGAGTCTGGAACCGCGTCATCCTCGGCCACAAAAAAGCGGCCGGCCGCCGGACGCACGCCCATCACGTCAAAGAAGCTGTGCGAAACGTTCGCAACCGCGACCTGGTCGATCGCCCGGTCCGCCGAAGTAAGCCGCACCAGATACCGCCCCGAACTGGCGTAAGCCCCCGTCAACGTTCTGGTAGCCGCCTTGCGAATCAGGTCGAAGTTCGCGTACGCAATGCCCCCGTCGGTGCGTTGGATTTTCCCGTTGATGGTCACCAGTTCCCACGGCCGCGACACCGGCAATTCACGCAGCAGGATACTCTCGCAAATCGAGAATACAGCCGCCGCGCCGCCGATGCCCAAGGCGAGTGACGCCACCGACGCCGCCGTGAATGCCCGGTTCCGCAGCAGCATCCGCCATCCAAAGCGAAGGTCCTGCGCGAACTGCTCGACCCACCGCACGCCGCGTGCATCGCGGCACTCTTCTTTCAGCACCTCCACGGCGCCGAACTCGCGCAGCGCCGCCGCACGCGCGTCCCCCTCGCTGAGGCCCTCCGCGCGCTTCGCCGCAATCGACTGTTCCAGATGAAATCGCAGTTCCTCATCGAGCCTGTCTTCGACCGTTTCCCGGCCAATGAGTGAGCGCCAGCGCAGGCGCAGCATATCCAACCAGCGCATCGTTCAGGCCTCCCGGATCACAAGCTGAATCGCGCCCGACAAACGCTCCCATTGCGCGACCTCTTCTGCCAGCCGTTTCTTGCCGGCGGCCGTCAGCGAATAGAACTTCGCCTTGCGGTTATTCTCGGAATCACGCCATTCGGCCTTCAGCCAACCGTTCTGCTCCAGGCGGTGCAAAGCCGGATACAAGGATCCCTGCTGCACTTGCAGCACCTCATTCGAAACCTGCCGGATCCTCTGCGCGATCGCCCAGCCATGCATCGGCTCCAGAGCAATCGTTCGCAGGATCAACAGGTCGAGCGTGCCCTGCACCAGGTCTGTGGGACGAGACATGTAGATAATCTACAATGCCTCTTGTAGATTATCAAGGGGAAAGTTAGGACCGCCCCGGCCACAGCAGTTGCCAGCGTTGCGCCGACAGCCGCTTCTCGGGCAACACCGCGAGCATCGCTTCGTACTTCTGCTCCTTGTACGCAAGCGCCGCCCGCCGCACCAGCGCCGCGACCTCCATCCGCAAGGTCATGCTCTCACCGGTGATCTGCTGCCCCGGCCACTTCTTCGCCGGATCCACATACGGCGCCAGGTAATCGAGAGCCTTGCGGATCCCCCGGCCGTCCTTCGTCTCGAATCGCCACAGGTCGACACCCAACCGTTCGCCCATCATCGCCAGTTCGAAGAACGCCCGCAGGTTCATCGTCGAATACGACAACGCCTTCGTACGCGCCAACTCGAGCGGCTGGCTCCCATCCGGCTCGATCTGCGCCGCGATCCGCTTCGTCTTCGCGGCCTCGAGGACCTTGCGCGCAAGATCGACGCGTCCCGTGTACTCCGCCAGCGCGACCACCTGCGCGTCGTACCAAGTCCCGTGGTTGTTCTTCGCCTTCGCTTCGTCCAGCCCGTTCTTGCTCGTCAGCATCCAGTCGAGATACGCCGCGAGCCACTTCTTCATCCCTGCCGTATCATCCTTCGTCCACGACTTCGAGCTTTCGAGCCATCGCAACTGGTCGCAGAAATTGACCAAAAATGCGGAATCGATCATACCAGTTCCCCGCCCTGTGGACCTCCCCGGAATCCCCTGCGCGAAATTCAGATTCGGCTTCATCCGCGTCGCCTCGTCCAGATACCAGGCACGGATCAGCTTCGCCGCATGCGCCGCAAACTTCTCGTCGCGACTCTCACGCCAAGCCAATGCCAGCGTCGACACGGACTCGTTCAAACTCCGCAGCGCAGGCGTGTCCGTCGCATCCGAAGTCCGATCGGGATTCGTCTCCCCATCCCGCCGGATGTACGGCAACCCATCCGGCTTCGAAGGATCCGGCCACCAATACGGACTCACGCTCAAGTAGTCGTGTTTGTCGCCGCTCGGAGGCACACGTGTCTTCTGCATCACCGAGAACGGACCCGCGCTGAGCGCCTTCTCCGCATCCCGAATCAACGCCCCGTAAGCCGAATTCCGGGCCTGGGCGAAAACCGCGGCCCCACATATCACCAGAAAAAACAGGAAACGAGCCATACGCCTACACACTATCGCAACCGATGCATCATCATAGTAGAAGCAGCCGATGCCAAAGTCCGGGACCAAAGAACTCGAACGCACGAAAAGCATTACCTCGGTCAAAGAACCGCCGATGTACCGCGTCATCCTGCTCAACGACCACTACACGTCGATGGAGTTCGTCGTTGCCATTCTGGAAGGCGTCTTCCACAAGAGCACCGCGGAAGCGCACCAGATCATGCTGTCTGTCCACAAGGCCGGATCCGGCACCGCGGGAACGTATACCCGCGAAATCGCCGAGACCAAGGTCGCCACCGTCACCCATCTGGCCCGCAAGGAAGGATTCCCTCTCCAATGTGTAATGGAACCTGCCTAGCAGCGCGTTCATCTATTGGATAGACCATCATGTTTGATAAAGCCGCCGAAAAGTCGATCGAGCGCGCCACCGAGTCGGCGCGCGAGCGCCGTCATGAATACGTCTGCCTCGAGCATCTGCTTTTCGCGATCCTCGAAACGGACGATGGCAAAAAAATCATCAAAGCACTCGAGGGCGACGCCGACAAGTTGAAGGAAAAACTCGAAAAGTTCTTCCACGACAAGCTCGACACCGTGCCGCCGCGCCGCCGTTACGAACCCGCCCACACCGTCGGATTCCAGCGCGCCGTCGAGAACGCCATCGTACACATCGAGTTTTCGAGCGCCAACAAACTGACGGTCGGCGACCTGCTCGCGTCGATCCTCAATGAGACCGACAGCCACGCCGCGTTTTACCTGCACGAACAGGGCATCACGCGCCTCCGTGTGCTCGAATACATCTCGCACGGCGAAGGCGCCGGACCGGATCCCGCAGGCGCTGCCGGACCCATGATGGGCGACGGCGAAGATGGACCCCAGCAATCGCCGCAACAGCTTCTGAAAGCCTACGCGCAGGACCTCAACCAGAAAGCGCGCGAAGGCCGTATCGACCCACTGATCGGACGCGAAACGGAAATCGAACGCGCCATCCAGGTCCTCTGCCGCCGCAACAAGAACAACCCGCTCTTCGTCGGCGACCAGGGCGTGGGCAAGACTCACCTCGTCGAGGGCATCGCCCAGCGCATCGTCGACGGCAAGGTCCCCGCCAAGCTGAAGCACCTGCATCTCTTCTCACTCGAAATGGGATCCCTCATCGCCGGAACCCGTTATCGCGGCGACTTCGAACAACGCCTCAAGGGGATCATCCAGGCGCTTGAGGGGATCCCCGGCGCTGTGCTGTTCCTCGACGAGATCCACACCATCGTCGGCGCCGGCGCGACCTCCGGCGGCAACCTCGACGCGGCGAATATCCTCAAGCCGATCCTCACCGGCGGCAAGATCCGCTGCATCGGATCCACCACCTTCGAAGAGTACAAGCAGTACTTCCAGAAGGATCGCGCGTTGGCGCGCCGCTTCCTGAAGATCGAACTGCTCGAACCATCGATACCCGAAACCATTCAGATTCTCGAAGGATTGAAGTCCCGCTTCGAGACGCATCACGGCGTCACCTACGCGCCGGACGCGCTGAAGATCGCAGCGGAACTCGCCGGCAAGTACATCAACGACCGGTTCCTGCCCGACAAGGCCATCGACGTCATCGACGAAGCCGGCGCCATTGCCGGACTCAAGGGCGAACCGGAAGTCACCTCGCTGATGGTCGAACAGATCGTCGCCAAGATCGCCAGGATCCCCGAAAAAACGGTATCGACCTCCGACAAAGACCGCCTCCGCAATCTCGAACCCGACCTCAAGCAGGTCGTCTTCGGACAGGACGCCGCCATCGCCGCGATCGCCAAGTCGATCCGCCGTTCCCGCGCGGGCCTCAGCCCCGACCAGAAACCGGTGGGCAGTTTCCTCTTCGTCGGACCCACCGGCGTCGGCAAAACCGAACTCTGCAAGCAACTCGCAAAGTCGCTCGGCATCGAGATGCTGCGCTTCGACATGTCGGAGTACATGGAAAAGCACGCCGTCGCGCGCTTGATTGGCGCGCCTCCCGGCTATGTCGGCTACGAACAGGGTGGACTCCTCACCGATGCGATCATCCGGCATCCGCACGCCGTGCTCCTGCTCGACGAAATCGAAAAGGCGCACCCGGATCTCTACAACATCCTGCTGCAGGTGATGGACAATGCTTCGCTCACCGACACCAGCGGCCGCAAGGCGGACTTCCGCAACGTGATCCTCATCATGACGTCGAACGCAGGATCCGAGGGCATGTACGGCAAGGGCATCGGCTTCCACGAGCGCGCCTCGCAGCAGGACATGGGCGCCGTCGAACGCTCGTTCCGCCCCGAGTTCCGCAACCGCCTCGACATGATCGTGAAGTTCAACGCCCTGCCGACAGCGATCGTCGAGAAGATCGTCGACAAGTTCGTCGACGAGATCCGCGAAAAGGTCGCCGCGCAGAACGTCACCGTGCACCTCACCGACGCCGCCCGTACCTGGATGGCCGAGAAGGGCTACTCGCCCCAATTCGGCGCCCGGTCGATCGGACGCCTGGTGCAGGCCGAGGTGAAGGACAAGCTAGCTGACGAACTGTTGTTTGGAAAGCTGGCGGAAGGCGGCGGTGAGGTCACCATCGACCTCGAAAACGATCAGATCGTCACGCGCTACGCCTGAGCCT
>CAZVKC010000012.1:78931-80779 GCA_964627455.1 uncultured Solibacteraceae bacterium
GAGGTCACCATCGACCTCGAAAACGATCAGATCGTCACGCGCTACGCCTGAGCCTGCAGCCGGGAATGCGGCGTTAGGATGAAATCATATGCCGCATTCTCGCGCTTCGCTGTACCTTGCACTCATCGTTTTACCGGTTTTCGCGCAGCAACGTAACGCGAAACCAACGGTTGCTGAGGCGAAGAAGTTCCTCGAGAGCGCGAACGCGCAGTTGCTCGAGCTTTCCACGGATTCCTCGCTGGCCGACTGGATCCGCGCCACCAACATCACCGACGACACCGAGCGCGTCGCGGCAAAGGCCAACGATCGCGGGATGACCGCCACCGCGCAACTGATCAAGCAAGCCGCGCGATTCAACAGCGTGAACCTGCCTCCGGACCTGGCCCGGCAGATGCTGTTGCTGAAGCTGGCGCTTACGATTGCCGCCCCCGCGAACAAGCAGGAGTCGGCGGAACTTGCCGGGATCCTCGCCGAGATGGAAGGGATCTACGGCAAGGGCAAGTATTGTCCGGCCGACGGCAAGGCCTGCCTCGACCTCAACCAGACCTCCAAAATCCTCGAACAATCGCCGGATCCCAAGGAACTCGAAGCCGCCTGGGCCGGCTGGCACGCCATCGCGAAACCGATTCGCGATCCCTTCAAGCGCTACGTCGAACTTTCCAACAAGGGCGCCCGTGAGATTGGTTTCGCGGACACCGGCGCCATGTGGCGATCCAAGTACGACATGCCGCCCGCCGATTACGCCAAAGAAGTCGACCGGCTGTGGGAACAGGTGAAGCCGCTCTACCTGAGCCTGCACACCTACGTGCGCAACAAGCTTCGCGAAAAGTACGGCGCGCAGGTGGTCCCCGCCGATGGACCCATCCCCGCGCATCTGCTCGGCAACATGTGGGCGCAGGACTGGAGCGCGCTGTATCCGATGCTCGCGCCCAAAGGCGCGGATCCCGGCTACGATCTCACGAAAATCCTCAACGATCGCAAGGTCGATGCGAAGCAGATGGTCCGTTATGGCGAGAGCTTTTTCTCTTCGCTCGGTTTCGCACCGCTGCCGCCGACATTCTGGACCCGTTCGCAATTCGTGAAGCCCCGCGATCGCGAAGTCGTCTGCCACGCTTCCGCCTGGGACATCGATTACAACGAAGACATCCGCATCAAGATGTGCATCGACATCAACGATGAGGACTTCACCACGGTCCACCACGAACTCGGCCACAACTATTACCAGCGCGCCTATCGCAACCAGCCGTTTCTCTTCCGCGACTCGGCCAATGACGGGTTCCACGAAGCGATCGGCGACACCATCGCGCTCTCGGTGACGCCGGAATACCTGGTCAAGCTCGGCTTTCTCGACAAGGCGCCCGATGCCTCGAAAGACATCGGCCTTCTGATGAAGCGTGCGCTCGAGAAGGTCGCGTTTCTGCCGTTCGGATTGCTGGTCGACAAGTGGCGCTGGCAGGTGTTCTCAGGGCAGGTCCCGCCGGAGAAGTACAACGAGGCATGGTGGAAGCTGCGGCGCGAGTATCAGGGTGTCGCGGCGCCATCCGCCCGCAGTGAAGCGGACTTCGACGCCGGCGCAAAGTATCACGTACCCGGCAACACGCCGTACAGCCGGTACTTCCTGGCGGCGATCCTGCAGTTCCAGATGCACCGCGGCTTGTCGCAGATCGCCGGCTGCAAGGATCCGCTGCATCGCTGTTCGATTTACGGCAACAAAGAAGCAGGCGCGCGTCTTGAAAAGATGCTGGCGATGGGAGCGTCCCGCCCGTGGCCGGAGGCGCTCGAGGTCGTGACCGGCCAAAAGCAGATGGACGCCACCGCGATCCTCGACTACTTCGCGCCTCTCAAGAA
>CAZVKC010000012.1:80879-117630 GCA_964627455.1 uncultured Solibacteraceae bacterium
CGTCGGTAGGGACACTCTAGACTGTCACTGGAACCTGGTGGGTGGTACAGGCCTCCAGCCTGCGCGGGACTTCAGGCCCGCTCCCTCACACTCTCAACGTTGTTCGGAAACCGACTTCTCGGCCCACTCGCCGAGGACCGGAAGCTTGAAGTGCTCCCGGTGGCTGACCTTCACGAGCATGAAGATCCACGTGCCGAAGATCACCAACTTCAGGATCTTCGCGGGATTCATCCCCATGTAGCTCCCGGAAATCCGGCCAATCGGACCAATCACCCAATCGACAATCAACCAGGCCACAAACAGGTACAAGCCCTGGAACGCGTGGAACCGCGTCTCCGTGTCATTGCGGAACTTGTCGGAAGCCAGCACGACAATCGACGCAATCCAGCCCACAATCGGGATGTAGCAAAGAATCGACGCGGTCCGCGCATCAATCCCACCAAGCGTGGAAGCGCCGGCCGGCTTCGCCGAACTAGCGCCAGCAGCACCCGCGGCAAACCCGGCAGCGCCCGCCGCCGCCGCGCTCGCCTGCGCGGAGCCGCAGCGTCCACAGAACAGGTCCGTATCCTGTACCTGGTTGCCGCATTGTGTGCAAAACGCCATGTCGTGTAAAACTCGTCTCAACCTAGTATACGAAGGCTTACCCCTTGAGGTTCCCTTGCCTGTTGGTATGATGCTTCCGTGCGTCTCCTCGCAGTCTTATTTTCGATCCTCAGCATCGCCGCCCTCGCCCAGAAGCGTCAGGCCCCGAAATCCGGTTATGACGCCTGGCCGTCGAACGGCGGTGGACCCGACTCCATCCGCTACTCCCGGCTGAAGCAGATCAACCGCGACAACGTCGCGAAACTGCAGGTCGCCTGGACCTACGACACCGGCGACGCCGAAGAAAAAGGCACGGAAATGCAGTGCAATCCCGTTCTCGCCCACGGCGTCCTCTACGTAACGAGTCCGAAGACCCGCGTCATCGCGCTCGACGCCGCCACAGGCCGCGAGATCTGGACCTTCAACCCGCACGAAGGCAAACCCGAACGCGGCCGCAACCGCGGCGTCTCGTACTGGGAAAACGGCAACGACCGCCGGATCTTCTTCGTCATGCGCGCGCACCTCTTCGCCCTCGACGCCCGTACCGGCAAGCCCATCCCGGACTTCGGCGTCAACGGCAAAGTCGACCTCCGCGAAGGACTCGGCCGCGATCCCAAGACCCTCACCGTCACCGCCACCACGCCCGGCGTCGTCTACAAGGATCTCCTCATCATGGGCAGCCTCGTCAGCGAAGGACTCCCCTCCGCGCCCGGCGACATCCGCGCCTACGACGTCCGCACCGGCAAGATCCGCTGGACCTTCCACACGCTTCCCCGCCCCGGCGAGTTCGGCTACGACACTTGGCCCAAAGACGCCTGGCAATATTCCGGCGGAACCAACAACTGGGCCGGCATGGCGCTCGACGTGAAGCGCGGCATCGTCTTCGCCCCCACCGGATCCGCGTCCTTCGATTTCTACGGATCCAACCGCCACGGCGACAACCTCTTCGCCAACTGCCTGCTCGCGCTCAACGCCGCCACCGGCGAACGAATCTGGCACTTCCAGTTCATCAGGCACGACGTCTGGGACCGCGACTTCCCCGCGCCCCCCAGTCTCATCACCGTCAAGCGCGACGGCAAGATGATCGACGCCGTCTCGCAAGCCACTAAATCCGGCCACGTGCTCGTCTTCGAACGCGCCACCGGCAAGCAACTTTTCCCCATCGAACTCAAGTCGGTTCCGCCCTCCGACGTCGATGGCGAAAAGCTCGCGACCTCACAACCGTTCCCGCTGAAGCCCGCGCCCTTCGCCCGTCAGCAACTGACCGAGGACATGCTCAGCAACCGCACGCCCGAGATCAACAAATTGCTGCGCGAACGGTTCCGCACGCTGCGCAGCAACGGGCAGTTCACGCCGCCCAGCTTCGAAGGAACCATCGTATTCCCCGGCTTCGACGGCGGCGCCGAGTGGGGCGGCCAGGCCTTCGATCCGGAAACCGGACTCTACTACGTGAACGCCAACGAAATGGCCTGGATCCTGCGCATCGTGCCGCGCCCCGCGCAAAGCAACAAGCCCAGTGCGAAGGTCCTGTACACACGCAATTGCGCCGCCTGCCATCGCGAGGATCTCGGAGGCAGTCCGCCGGAATTTCCGGCGCTCAAGGGCATCAGCGAAAGGCGCTCCTTGGCGGAAATCACTGCGACCACCAGGCAGGGCCGCGGCCGCATGCCCGGCTTCGCGCACCTGCCTGCGGATCAGTTCGACGCCGTGATCAAGTACATCACCACCGGCGAGGACACCGCGATCGCGGCGACATCTTCAGGATCCTCGTCGCCGATCGAGCAGAAGTACCAGACGGACGGCTACAACAAATTCCTCGACCCCGACGGCTATCCCGCCATCGCGCCGCCGTGGGGAACTCTCAACGCCATCAATCTCGACACCGGCGAGTACGCATGGAAAATCCCCTTCGGCGAGTTCCCCGAACTCGCAGCGAAGGGGATGAAAAACACCGGCACGGAAAACTATGGCGGACCCGTCGTCACCGCCGGAGGCCTGCTCTTCATCGGCGCCACGAACCACGACCGCAAGTTCCGCGCCTATGACAAGCTGACGGGCAAGCTCCTCTGGGAAACCGAACTCCCCGCCGGAGGCAACGCCACGCCCGCCGTCTACGAAGCCAACGGCAAGCAGTATGTCGTCATCGCCGCCGGTGGAGGCAAATCCGGAGCCCCCTCCGGAGGCAAATATCTCGCCTTCGCGCTGCCCTAGCGGCTGGTCGCTGCAATCCACTGCTCGAGGGTGGTCGAACCCAGTTCGGCCGCCCCCGCGGGAACCAGCAGGTTCTCGTCGATCAGAGCCCCGAAGTAACGCGCCGCGGGATCCAGGACGATCGGCCGAGAATCCCCATGCAGCAACCGCCGCACAAACGTCGCCATCATCCCCCGCTCCGGACCCGCTACATCCACGACCCCATTCACCGGACCCGCGGCCACGCGTCCCGCCAGCGCTGTCGAGACCTCCGCCGCGGCAATCGGCTGCATCCCGGCATGAGCGGGCAAGCGAATCACCGCTCCATCCACGCAAGACTCTGCAATCGGCTTCAGGAACTCGAAGAACTGGGTCGCTCGCACGATCGTGTAAGGCACGACGCTCGCGCGAATCAGCGACTCCTGCGCCACTTTGGCGCGCAGGTATCCACTATCGGGAATCCGGTCGGCTCCAACCACCGACAAGGCGATGTAGTGTCCCACGCCGCTGGAAGCCGCAGCCGCCAGCAGATTGCGAGTCGACGTCTCGAAGAAGCGCAGCACGGCAGTGTCCTCGAAAGACGGCGAGTTCGTCACATCAATCACGACATTGGCGCCCTCCAGCGCGGAAGCCAAGCCAGCCCCCGTCACCGAATCGACGCCGCGGGAAGGAGAAGCAGCCAGAACCTGATGTCCAGCCGCTTCGAGCAGCGGAACCAGATTGCGTCCAATCAACCCGGTCCCGCCGATCACAACGATTTTCTTTGATTTGGTGCTCATCACAACCAGGACGATCCAGTCACCCATGTTGTGACAAACCCGGCCCTGTCGCTTCAAGCGTCGTGGGGCAGGATTCATCCTGCGCGAGGCTTCAGCCTCGCCCCCACCGCAAATTCAATCCACGTCCAGCCCGAGATAATTTCGCGCGTTCCCGTAACAGATATTGCGAATCATCGGACCCAGCCAGTCCTCGCGATCCGGCAACAATCCGGCCTCGACATCCGCGCCGATCATGTTGCACAGCGTGCGCCGGAAATACTCATGCCGCGGGAACGACAGGAACGACCGCGAATCCGTCAACATGCCCACGAACCGCGACAGCAGCCCCGTGTTCGACAGCGCGTTGATCTGCCATTCCATGCCTTCCTTCTGATCGAGGAACCACCAGCCCGACCCGAACTGGATCTTGCCGGGAATCGTCCCATCCTGGAAGTTGCCGCACATCGTCGCGAACGCGTAGTTCTGCACCGGATTCACGTTGTACAGAATCAGCTTCGGCATGCTGCTCTCGCGCTCCAACTGATTCAGATACGCGCCCAAAGACTCGATCTGGTTCCAGTCGCCCATCGAATCGAACCCGGTGTCGGGACCCAGTTCCGCCAGTTTCCGCGTATTCGCGCTGCGATACGCGCCGAGGTGCAATTGCTTGGTCCAGCCCTTCGCCGCATCCAGCCGGCCGAAGTGCAGCATCACATACGTGGCGAACTTCCGGTAATCCTCCTCGCCCGCCGACACACCCGCCCGCGCGCGATCGAAAATCGCCGCGGCGTCCGCCTCGCTGCAGAAGTCCGCGAAGCACGTATTCAACCCGTGATCACTCAACCGGCATCCCAGCGAATGGAAGAAATCATGCCGCTGCGTCAGCGCGTCCAGCAACCCGCCCAGCGTTCGGATCTCAATATTCGCAGCCGCACTCAACCGGTCGACCCACGCGTTCCACGACGCCGCGTCATCCACGCGCAGCGCCTTGTCGGGACGGTACGCCGGATACACCTTCGTCTCCAACCCCGACGTCCGCAACTGCTGGTGGAACCGCAAATCGTCCACCGGATCATCCGTCGTGCACAGCGCCTTCACGCCGAACTTCCTGAGGATCCCCCACACCCGCAAATCGTCCGTCGCCAGTTGCGCATTGGAGCGTTCCCAGATCGACTCCGCAGTCGACTCCTCGAGATACTCCGTGATCCCGAAATACCGCACCAGTTCGAGGTGCGTCCAGTGAAACAGCGGATTCCGCAGCGTATGCGGCACGGTCTTCGCCCACGCCAGGAACTTATCGCGCGGCGAAGTATCCTTGCCCGTGCAAAACTGCTCCGGGACTCCATTCGCGCGCATCGCGCGCCACTTGTAGTGGTCGCCCTCCAGCCAGATCTCGAACAGGTTGGCGAACTGCCGGTTGCCGGCCAGATCCTGCGGCGGCAGATGGTTGTGATAGTCGAGAATCGGCTCGCCCTTGGCATAGCTGTGATAGAGGTGACGGGCGGAACGGTTCGACAGCAGAAAATCTTCGTGGATAAATGACATGTCAGTGGGCGCGAGGCCGGGGGTGAAATCCCATTATGACGCAGTTGGCCCCTCGGATTCTTGCGGGTAGGCGTCCAGCTCGCAAGATGAAAGCATGGCAGTATGAACACCTGCAAACGCATGCTGGCGCTCTTTCTGTCGGCGCAGTTTCTGTTGTCGGCAGGTCAGTCGATCCAGCAAAAAGTAATGTCCATTCCGGTCGGCAGTGTCGTGGAACTGAAGCTTGCCGACAAGACCAAATTGAAAGGACAGTTGTCGTCGATCAGCAATTCCGGCGTCACCGTGAAGGTCGCGGAGGCCGGGGCAGTCGCAGACAAGACCGTCGCCTTCGACGACATCCGCAAGATTTCAGAACGCAAAACCGGCAGCCACACCACTCGCAACGTCCTGATTGGCGTCGCGATCGGCGTCGGCGTGCTGGTGACCATCAGCGCCGCGCTCATGGCGGCCGGTTGGTCCGGAAACTGACGGCATCCTGGTGTTTCTGCGGGTAGCGCCGCCCACAACCTGGAGTCACAATTCAGGCATGAACCATACCTGGAAGCGCCTGGTAGCGCTGATTCTCGTAACGCCGGTGCTCCTGATTTCCAATCCCCAGACCATCCAGGAACGCGCGGTCGGGATCCCCATCGGCAGCACGGTCCATCTCAAGCTGACTGACAAGACCAAACTGCAGGGACAATTGATCAACGTGTCCCAGTCGGGCGTCACTGTCCGGGTGGCGGAAAAGACGGCAGGCATTCAGGAAAAGAACGTGCCGTTCAGTGAAATCAAGAGCATCTCGCCGAAGGGCAGCGACAACACCGCCTGGAAGGTCCTGGCAGGCGTCGGCATCGGCATCGTAGCCCTGATCATCGTGGGAGTCGTCCTGGCCGCCACCGACTCCTAAGTCTGATGACTCTTGGGGGCTCAGAATGTTACTCTGATTGGGGTGAGCTTGTTCAGGCTCACTTCCACTTCTCAGAGCCGGTAGCTCAGTTGGTAGAGCATCGCACTTTTAATGCGGTGGTCCCGGGTTCGAGCCCCGGCCGGCTCACCATCTCCTCTTTTCCACTAGGCGCCTGAGGCAGCAAACAGCCCCTGTCGAGCCCACCGCGCCAGGATCCGCTCCGCCTCCGCGATCTCCACCCCGGCGTCCCTCGCCAACTCTGCGACCGTTCGCGCACCATCCGCCAACTGCAGCAGTCTCCGTTCCCTCTCGTCCTCAACTGCAATCAACCCGCCGATAAGCGTGGGAGCTTTGCCGGTCCGTGCCCCGTGCAGCCTCGCCACAGGAAACACCGACGGACGCTCGCCATATGAAGCCGCCGCGGGAGACGGGGTCAAGTGCAGTTGAATGAACTCGGATTCCCAGAACATCTGGAACCAGTCCAGGATCTTCCGGGCGGCCGCCTGCGGATCCACGCCAGCGAGGTCCGCCGCCCGTCGCATCGCTTCTCCGGCCGGCAATCGCAGTGGAGCCGCGTCGCACAGCGCCACGAGGAACGCCTTCATGCACGGGTCAGAGATCTCAACGTAAGAACCCTTCGATGTTTCGAAACGTTCCTCAGTTGCCCCACGGACATCCGGGCTCGGTGAGGCCGGAAAAGCGCCGGCAGAAACCAACATGTTCTCCAGCCGGGATGAAATCGGGACTGGCGCTGGCTGCTGCCCGTTCTGCTTCACGACCAATGCGGCGTGAAAGGAATTGCAGCGGGCCAAATCCCGGTAATCCATTCTGCGAAGCGGGTCACCTTCGAGTTGGGAGAGCAACCCTTGCGCGGTCTGCGGAAGCACCCGCGAGGTCCAGTCGATGATCTCCGCCTCTGTCACATATCTAAGACGGTTGGCTCGGATCTCCTGGATGAAAGTCGAAAACAACACCGGCGAATTGATGTCCCCGAACTCATCGAAGCCACTCTGAATCGGGTTGGCCTTTTCGATCTCCCGAAAGCGCGTCGCCACCAGTTCCGAAACACCGGGCAAGGGGAACGCGGAAAAATCCATGGTCCGCAAACCCTCGATCGCCTTCTGCGAACGCTCCCTGAGGTTCGTGGCGTTCCGTGCGAACCACAAGCCCGCATCGCGCAGCATGAGGTTGATGTGATAGCCGGGCCGGGCGTTGAAACTCACGAACGCCACGCCGTCCGGCGACAAATACTGGTCGCAAATCCGCAACACCTGCTTGCGGACCGGTTCCGGAGTCCACGAATAAACGCCATGCGCCACAATGTAATCGAACTCGCCAACGGATTCGCCACCCCGGCCAAAATCCAGGATGTCCATCGCTTCGAACCGCACGTTTCGGATCCCAGCGGCTTCGGCGGCTGCGCGCGCGGCCGCAATGGAACCCTCCGAAAGATCGAGTCCGAAAAACGAGGCTTCCGGATGCGCCGAGGCAAACGTCAGGAGTGACAGACCGGTCCCGCAGCCAAGCTCGAGCATCCGGCAGCGGCGCGGATCCGGCGAATTGAGGCCGAAAGCATACCCCATCGACGCGATCGACTCGGGGCTCGTGCGCCGGTGCAGATACTCCGGATACGGGAGATCCGAGTGTTCGGGTTCGCCGATTGTGGACGCGGTCGGACCTCCGCCGCGTGGTTCCTCGCGCAGCCTCCGGAACGCCACCCCTTGCTGACCCCCGAACGTCGGCTCGAGCCGGGCACACTGCAAACCGAGCGAGACGGCAAGCTCCTCGAGTTCCGCCAAAGCGTAGACCCTTCGATCGAAAGTGAGGCGGCGCGCGACAAGTGCCGGATCCAACGCGTGAAACTGCTCCAGTTGCGCTCGCACCATCATCCGGTAGGCGGGATGCTGGCCCTCGCCGGCCAGGAAGCTGAGAATCCCCAGCAGGTCCGGAACCGTCTCCGGGTTGACGTCAATGCAGTGAATCCGCGCAATGTCGCGGATCAGGTCTAGGCAGCGCGCGCCCGGATAGCTATCCACGTGGAGGAACGCCACGCCCCGGTCCGCCAGCCCGGACTTCAGAAAATCCCAAAGATACTGCCGTTCGGACTCTTCCCACCAGGAGATGTTGCCGCCGGCGATGACGCAGTCGAACGTCTGACCCTCGTCACCCGCACCATCAGCCCCGAAAGGCGGATGCAGCGTGATCGCGCGCTCGCCCGTAACCGGCACGCCGAATTTCGCGGCGAGCGCGCTCAGTTCCTGCTCCGGAGACATGACGCCACTGTATCAGTTGGCGCGCCGTCGCCTAATTCCCTTGCGCGTCGACCACCGCCACGGCTGCGACGTGCACGATGTCGTTCACCTCGCTGCCGCGCTGCAGCACGTGTACCGGCTTACTCAACCCCGTCAGCAGCGGACCAATACATTCGGCCCCGCCGATCCTCTGCAGCAGTTTGTACGCGATATTGCCGGCCTCCAGGTTCGGGAACACCAGCACGTTCGCGCCCCCCTTCAGCGTGCTGAACGGGTACGTCTCGTCGATGATCGCCGGCGTCACGGCCGTATCCGCCTGCATCTCGCCGTCGATCATCAGCGACGGTTCCTTCTCGCGCACGATCTCCGTCGCCCGCCGCACCTTGTCCGACAGCGGATGCCGTGTACTGCCGAAGTTCGAGAAACTCAGCATCGCGACGCGCGGCGTCTGGTTGAATCGCCTGCAGATCTCCGCGGCCATGATCGCGATCTCGGCCAGTTCCTCAGCACTGGGCTCGATATTCACGGTCGCATCCGCCAGGAAGTACAGGTCGCCCTTCGCCGTGATCAGCATGTACACGCCCGCCACCTTGTGGACCTCCGGCCGCACATCGATCACCTCCAGAGCCGGACGGATCGTGTCGGGATAGTGCGTCGTCAATCCGCCGATGATCGCATCGGCGTCGTCGAGCGCCACCATCATGCTGCCGAACGTCACCGGGTTGAGGATGCGCGTTTCCGCCTCGGTGCGCGTGATGCCTTTGCGCTGCCGCCACAAGTAAAACTGCTCGGTGTAATCGTTCAGCCGCGGCGACGTGCGGGGATCGACAATCTGAATCTCCCCGAGATGCAGGTGCAGATCCTCGATCTTCGCGCGGATCCGCGCTTCATTGCCCAGCAAAATCGGAATCGC
Organism: uncultured Solibacteraceae bacterium; assembly: GCA_964627455.1. Classification (GTDB taxonomy): domain Bacteria; phylum Acidobacteriota; class Terriglobia; order Bryobacterales; family Bryobacteraceae; genus F-183. The sequence continues at coordinate 90,009 of CAZVKC010000012.1, forward strand.
GATCTTCTCGTCCAGCAGGATCTGGCAGGCGCGCAGGATCTTGCCCTCTTCGCCTTCCGCAAACACAATCCGCTTCGGCTGCTTCTGCGCCTTGGTGATCATCGACCGCATCACTTCGTACGCCTTGCCCAGCCGCCGCTCCAGTTGCTCGCGATAGACGTCGATGTTCACTGGCTGTCGCGCGACGCCCGTATCCATCGCTGCCTGCGCCACCGCGCACGTCTCCCACAGCAGCACCCGCGGATCGAACGGCTTCGGGATGATGTACTCGCGTCCGAACTCCAACCGGTCGAGCGAGTACGCGCGCAGCACGCTGTCCGGCACGTCTTCTTTCGCCAGCGCCGCCAGCGCCTTCGTCGCCGCGATCTTCATCTCGTCGTTGATGGTCGTTGCGCGAACATCGAGTGCGCCGCGGAAGATGAACGGAAATCCCAAAACGTTGTTGATCTGATTCGGAAAATCGCTGCGGCCGGTCGCCACGATCGCGTCGGGACGCGCGTCTTTCGCAACATCGTACGGGATCTCCGGATCGGGATTCGCCAAAGCAAAGATGATCGGATCCGGCGCCATGCCCTTCACCATTTGGGCCGTCACGCAATTCGCGCTCGACAAGCCGAAGAACACATCCGCGCCCACCAGCGCCTCTTCGAGCGTCCGCGCCGCGGTCTTCGACGCGTATCGCGCCTTGTACGAATTCATGTGCTCGGTGCGGCCTTCATAGATCACGCCCTTGGTGTCGCACATGACGATGTTCTCGCGCCGCACGCCCAGGTTGCAGTAATGCGCCGCGCACGAAATCGCGCTCGCGCCCGCGCCGTTGAACACGACCTTGATCTCGCTGATGTTCTTGCCCGTCAATTCGCAGGCGTTCAGCAATCCCGCGGCGCTGATGATTGCCGTCCCGTGCTGGTCGTCGTGAAACACGGGGATCTTCATCGTCCGCTTGCATTCTTCTTCGATGTAGAAGCACTCGGGCGCCTTGATGTCCTCGAGATTGATGCCGCCAAACGTGGGTTCCAGGATCTGGCAGGTGCGGATCACTTCGTCCGCATTCTCTGTCGCCAGTTCGATATCGAAAACATCGATATCCGCGAATCTCTTGAACAACACGCCCTTGCCTTCCATCACCGGCTTGCCTGCCAGGGCGCCGATGTTGCCTAACCCGAGTACGGCGGTTCCGTTCGACACCACGGCAACCAGATTGCCTTTCGCGGTGTAGCGGTAAGCGAGGCTGGGATCGCGCTCGATTTCCAGGCACGGGACAGCAACGCCGGGCGTATAGGCCAAACTCAAATCGCGTTGCGTAAGGCAGGGCTTACTCGGTGTCACCGAGATCTTGCCTGCCGGCTGTTGGGAGTGATACTCCAATGCGTCTTCGGAGCGTATCTTCATTTCGCCCAAAGACTTATCACAATTAGCCGCCGAAAGAAACCCACCTCCGCGAGGTGCTATGTGGCGGTAACCGGCAATTCCGACGCCATCCACGCGTCAAAACCACCGGAAAGATTGGCGATATTTTCGAATCCCGCTCGCCGCAGCAGGCTCGTCGCGATCGAACTCCGGTATCCGCCTTTGCACTGCACGACGATCAGCTTATCTTTGGGCAGTTCCTGCGCGGCCCGGCTTGCAATGTGCCCCAGCGGAATGGACACCGATCCGGCAATCCGGCCCGCCGACGCAATTTCACCCGGCTCGCGGACATCGAGCACGGCGACGCCGTCGCGTTCATTTTCCATCAATTCCGCCGCTTCCTTTGGAGAAATCTGCGGGATGTATTCGAGTTGATATCCGTTTAGGATCCACCCCGTGACGCCATCGTCGATATACCCGGCAAGATTCTCAACGCCCACGCGCGCCAGCCGCAATTGCGACTCGCGAACGTGCTCCGGATCCTCACCGCAAACGATCAGCTTGCGATCGAGTCCCAGAATCCGCGCCGCCCAAGACGCATACTGTCCGGTCAACGCGATGTGAATCGCCCCCGGCACATGCGCCACTGCGAACTGCATCGCCGGACGAGTATCCACCACCACCGCGCCCTCTTCCTGCTGCAAGCGCAGCACTTCGGAAGGCGACAGCGAAGCCAGTTCGGGCAGATCTGCGATGGCGACCGCGCCTTTGCGGTTCAATTCCGCGTCCTTGGCAAAGTACTCGGGCCGCGGCGGCAGGTTATCGGTCAACAATCGCACGAACTCATCGGCAGACTTCGCCTGCAACGCATAGTTGTAGGTCCGCTCCCGGCCCAGTGTCGACGACGCCTCCGAACTCATCTGCCGCCCGCACAACGATCCCGCTCCGTGCGCCGGGTAGATCACCGTGTCATCCGGCAACTGCAGGACCTTCGCCCAGAGGCTCTGATACAGCATCGCCGCGAGTTCCTGCGGCGTGTAAACCGGCGAAAGATCCGGCCGCCCGACGTCGCCGACAAACAGCGTATCGCCGGTGAAGATCGACTTCGGTCCGCCATTTGCATCGGTGAGCACGATACAAATGCTCTCGCCCGTATGACCAGGCGTCTGCAGGAACTCGAGCTTCGCGCCGCCGAACGAAATGGAGTCGCCATCCTGCACCGCCACATGCTCGAAGTGCGCGCCGGACCCTGCGCCCAGATAGATCTTCGCCCCGGTGCGTTTGGCAAGTTCGACGTGCCCCGACACGAAGTCCGCATGCAGGTGCGTTTCGATCACATGCGCGATGCGAAGGCCCTTCGCAGCAGCGGCCTCGATGTACAGATCCACATCGCGCTGCGGATCGATGACAGCCGCCACGCCGCCGGACGAAATGAGATACGAAGCATGGGCAAGACACCCAAGATAAAATCGGTCAATCTGAACAGGGTCCATCGAACGCCTCTTTTGCGAGAAGATCCCGTCAGTATAGCGAAGGCCGGTTCTGAGTGAGAAGCAGAGACCGCTTCATCTACCGGCATCGCTATGATGATCAGGAGAACCGCAGATGAGATCATCCCTGCTCCTCCTCGCTACCTTCGCGGTGCTCGCCGCCGCCCAGACGCCGGTCCACCGGGAATCCACCGAATGGTGCGACTTCTGGATGCCCAACACCAGCAAGCAGGACCTCCCCCGCGTCATGCTGATCGGCGACTCGATCACCCGCGCCTATTTCGCCACGGTCGAAGAGCAGTTGAAAGGCAAAGCCTATGTCGCCCGCATCGCGACCTCGAAAGCCATCGGCGACCCTGCGCTCCTCGCCGAGATCTCCACGTTCCTCAGCCAGGGGACCTTCGACGTCGTCCACTTCAACATCGGCATGCACGGCTGGGCCTACACCGAGGCAGAATACCGGCAGCACTTCCCGGACCTCATCGCCACCATCCGCAAGCATGTGCCCGCCGCCACCAGGCTGATCTGGGCCAGCACCACGCCCATCCGCAAGGACCGCGAAGGCGGAGCCTCCAATAGCCGCATCGAAGCCCGCAACCGCATCGCCCGAGAACTCGCCACAGCCGCGGGGATCCCGGTCGACGACCTCCACGCTGCAGCCTCCTCCGCCGCCGGCGACATCCACACCGACGACATCCACTTCACCAAAGAAGGCAGCGCGATGCTCGGAGCCCAGGTGGCCGCGGCGATCCAAAAACTACTGCCCCCCGCAACGCCCGTTCGCTAAACTGAACCTTACAGGACCATGCAAGCCGCTCACCTGCTCGACGCCACCGCGCACGGCGTGTTTCCGATCGCGCCCACTCCGTTCGAATCCGACGGATCCATCGACTTCCATTCCATCGATCGCCTCGTCGACTTCTACGGCGAAGTCGGCAGCAACGGCATGACCGTGCTCGGCATCATGGGCGAGGCTCCGAAACTCGACCAGGCTGAAGCCATCGTCGTCGCCCGCCGCTTCATCGAACGCTCCGCTGGAAAAATGCAGGTGATCGTCGGCGTCTCCGCACCCGGCTTCGCCGCCATGAAGGGCCTCACCAGCGCCGTCATGGACGCCGGCGCCGCAGGCGTGATGATCGCCCCGCCGCCGTCGCTCCGCACCGACGACCAGATCACGACCTACTACAAGCAGGCCATCGAAGCCATCGGCCCCGGCGTCCCGTTCGTCATCCAGGATTACCCGCTGACCCTCAGCGTGATCATGACGCCCGACGTCATCCGCCGCATCGTATCCGACAATCCCTCCTGCGTGATGCTCAAGCATGAGGACTGGCCGGGTCTCGAGAAAATCACCAAGCTCCGCTCGTTCGAACGCGAGGGCGCGATGAAACACATCTCGATCCTCTGCGGCAACGGCGGACTCTTCCTCGACTTCGAAATGGAGCGCGGCGCCGATGGATCCATGACCGGCTACGCCTTCCCGGACATGCTCGTCGATGTCTGCCGCCTGTCGAAGGAAGGCAAGCGCGACGAAGCACACGACCTCTTCGACGCCCACCTCCCGCTGATCCGCTATGAACACCAGCAGGGCGTCGGACTCGCCGTCCGCAAGTATGTCCTCATGAAGCGCGGACTCCTCACCTCGGACGCCCAGCGCAAGCCGGGATCCGCCATGAGCGCCGCCGCACGCGCCGAAGTGGACTACCTGCTCAGCCGCGTCGCACGCGTCGACAAGCGCGCCGCCATCCGCTAGTTAGCAAGCTCAGACGGCCTGCAGCGTCGCCGAAACAGAATTCATCCGCTCGGCGATCTCGTGGGTCGCCTTCACCTGATCTTCCACCGACCGGGCAATCAGCGACACATTCTCGTTGATGTTCTCGATCGATTCGTTGATCAGGGAAATCGCCTTTTCCATGTGCGCCGTCGCCGACGAGATCGATTGCACCTGGTCCCCAATCGTATCCGTCGCCTTGGCCGTGTTGCGCGATAGCGCCTTCACCTCCTGCGCCACCACCGCGAACCCCTTCCCCTGTTCCCCGGCACGGGCTGCCTCGATCGTCGCGTTCAGCGCCAGCAGGTTCGTCTGCGTCGCAATGTCGTTGATCAGCTTCACGACGTTCTTGATCCGGTCCGCATTCCCCGCCAGCGACGACGACGTCTCCTTCGCCTTGAACGCCTGCGTCACCGCCTCGTCCGTCAACGACGCCGATCGCTTCAACTGCTGCGAAATCTCGCTGCTCGTCGCCGTCAACTCCTCGCACGCCGCCGCCACCGATTGCGTCGAACTGCTCACCTCATCCATCAACTTCGTCCGCTTGGCTTCCGCCTCCTGCAACTGCTCGTAGCTGGCCTGCATTTCGGAGGCCGCCCGGTTGATGATCGCCGCCGCGCCCCCATAAGCCCCATGCAAACCGCGAACCAGGATCGGCCGGTAATACTCGTGCCGGCCGCAGTATTCCAGCACCGCCTGCGACTCCCGCACATAGGAATCCACCATGTCCAGCAGATGATTGATCGCCTTGCACATCCGCCGGAACTCCGACTCGTCCGGCAAGGGAACAATGCGCGCCTCCAAATCCCCCTCAGCAGCACGCTCACAAACATTCGCAATTTGCGTCAACAGGTTCTCGCTGCTCATGCCGCCGCCCCCAAACACGTGAATTTCGAAAGCCCGAACACGAACTCGCCATACGACTTGCCCGCCTGATGCAACACCTTCTCCAACGCTGCGGTCGACGCGGCGATCGCTTCCTTCTTGTTCGCATGCCGCCGCTCGATTTCGCACAACTGCTTGTACAAGGCCTTCACCGCCGGCAACGCGTCCGGGTACGGCACGCGACGGTTCGAGTGATATCCAATGTGATTCCCCTGCATGTCATAGCTCGGCGTCACATGGGCGAACACCCAATAATGCGACCCGTCTTTGCTCATGTTCAAGACATAAGCAAAGATCTCCTTCCGCGTTTTCAATGTGTCCCACAAAAGCTGGAACACGCACATCGGCATCTCCGGATGCCGGATGATGTTGTGCGGCTTACCCAGCAACTCCTTCTCCGTAAACCCGGACACCCGTACAAACACGTCATTGGCATACGTGATGATGCCCTTGAGATCCGTCTTGCTGACGATAATCTCCTCTTCGCCGAAATAGGCGTCCCGCCCCGTTGGTTGAATTTTCGCCATTCGCGTCTCGACCCACTGCTCTCATCGGCGCGACCGGCGGCGGTTTGATCGTAAAATGCGGATCGACAGCATTTGATTCGTATTCCCTCAAGCTGGTAGAGTATGAGGCGGATCTAGTCAGAACAACGAGTTACACGGGACATACCCACCAAACCAACTGGGTCCACTTCCTACTGGAGGAACTTTCCGAATGCTTAGTCACTTCCGCGTAGAAGCCAAGACAACCGTCACGGCTCCGCGGCGCGTCCTCTCGACTCTTATCCTGTGCCTGCTGGCCCTGCTGATTCTTACGCCCACGGCCGCCTTCGCACAGGAACATCATGGCGGCGGCGAGGCCAACCTCATCCTGCCCGACCTCGACAAAGCCTCATTTCTCGGTGGTATCGGCGGACGCTCCCTTCTCATGGCCGGCCTCGTCGTAGGCGCTCTCGGCCTGATTTTCGGCTTCCTGAGCTTCAAACAGCTGCAGAACCTGCCCGTCCACAAATCCATGCTCGAAGTCTCCGAGCTGATTTATGAGACCTGCAAAACGTACCTCGAAACCCAGGGCAAATTCCTGATGATCCTCGAAATCTTCATCGGCGCGATCATCGTCTTCTACTTCGGATTTCTGCAGCATTTCGACGTCTTTAAAGTCGTCATCATTCTGCTGTTCAGCCTCGTCGGCATCGCCGGCAGCTACGGCGTCGCCTGGTTCGGCATCCGCGTCAACACCTTCGCGAACTCCCGCGCCGCCTTCGCATCCCTCCGCGGCAAGCCGTTCCCCTGCTACGCCATCCCGCTCAAGGCCGGCATGAGCATCGGCATGATGCTCATCTCCGTCGAACTCCTGCTCATGCTCGCCATCATGCTCTTCATCCCCGGCGACTACGCGGGATCCTGCTTCATCGGCTTCGCCATCGGCGAATCGCTCGGCGCTGCGGCCCTCCGCGTCGCGGGCGGCATCTTCACCAAAATCGCCGACATCGGCGCCGACCTCATGAAGATCGTCTTCAAGATCAAGGAAGACGACGCCCGCAACCCCGGCGTCATCGCCGACTGCACGGGCGACAACGCGGGCGATTCCGTCGGACCCTCGGCCGACGGCTTCGAAACCTACGGCGTCACCGGCGTCGCGCTCATCTCCTTCATCCTGCTCGCCGTCAAGGAACCCGTCGTCCAGGTCCAACTGCTCGTCTGGATCTTCACCATGCGCGTCATGATGGTGATCGCCTCCGGCGTGTCGTACTTCATCAACGAAGCAATGGCCAAGGGCAAGTACGAAGGCGCCGACAAGATGAACTACGAAGCGCCGCTCACCTCCCTCGTCATGATCACCTCGGTGGTCTCGATCGTCCTCACCTACATCGTGTCCAACATGATGATCGCGGACCTCGGCGACGGCACCCTCTGGTGGAAGCTCTCGACCGTCATCACCTGCGGCACAGTCGCCGGCGCGCTCATCCCCGAAATGGTGAAAATCTTCACCTCGGTCGAATCCGGCCACGTCAAGGAAGTCGTCACCTCTTCGCGTGAAGGCGGCGCTTCACTGAACATCCTCTCCGGCCTCGTCGCCGGCAACTTCTCGGCCTACTGGCTCGGCATCGCGATCCTCGGCCTCATGTCCATCGCCTTCTGGATGTCCACCATGGGACTCGGCTCCCTGATGGTCGCCCCCGCCGTCTTCGCCTTCGGCCTCGTGGCCTTCGGCTTCCTCGGCATGGGACCCGTGACCATCGCCGTCGACTCCTACGGTCCGGTCACCGACAACGCGCAGTCCGTCTACGAACTCTCGACCATCGAACAAATCGACGGCATCGAGGCCGACATCAAGAAGACCTTCGGCTTCGAACCCAAGTTCGAAATGGCCAAGCAGCACCTCGAAGAGAACGACGGCGCCGGCAACACCTTCAAGGCGACCGCCAAGCCGGTGCTCATCGGCACGGCTGTCGTGGGCGCAACGACCATGATCTTCTCGATCATCGTGGCCCTCACCGCCGGACTCACCACCAACCTCGACAAGCTCTCGATCCTGCATCCGCCGTTCCTGCTCGGCTTGATCGCCGGCGGCGCGGTGATCTACTGGTTCACCGGCGCTTCGACGCAGGCAGTGACCACGGGCGCCTATCGGGCAGTTGAATTCATCAAGGCCAACATCAAGCTCGAGGGCGCGACCAAGGCCTCGGTGTCCGACTCCAAGAAGGTCGTGGAAATCTGTACGCAGTACGCGCAGAAGGGCATGTTCAACATCTTCCTGGTCGTGTTCTTCTCGACCCTCGCCTTCTCGTTCGTCGAACCGTTCTTCTTCATCGGCTACCTGATCTCCATCGCGTTGTTCGGCTTGTATCAGGCCATCTTCATGGCCAACGCCGGCGGCGCCTGGGATAACGCCAAGAAGATCGTGGAAACCGAACTGAAGGCCAAGGGCACCGAGTTGCACGCGGCCACGGTGGTCGGCGACACGGTCGGCGATCCGTTCAAGGATACGTCGTCGGTGGCCCTCAACCCGATCATCAAGTTCACCACGCTGTTCGGCCTGCTGGCGGTGGAACTGGCGGTTTCGCTCGACAAGTCCAACCCGGGCTTGAACTCGATCCTCGCCACGGTGTTCTTCCTGATCTCGCTGTTCTTCGTCCGCAAGTCGTTCTACGGCATGCGCATCGAGAAGTAAGCTTCAGATCGAAGTTCGAAAACGCAAAGGGGGACCGGAGCCACAACGGCTTCGGTCCCCCTCTCGTTTTAGGAATCGAGAATCGAAAAGATCTCGTCCACGGGAATCGCGATATCTCCGGCGCGCAGCACGCCGCCGGGCGGAACTTCAGTTGGCGGCCATACTTCGTACTGCCACGCCCGCCGCGTTTCCGGATCCAGGATCCAAACTGTCGGCACGCCCCACGCCAGATACTCGTCGCACTTACCGACAACTTGAGCCAACCTGTCTTCCGGCGACAGGATCTCAACACAGCAATGCACCGGTTTGGTCGGATACGGACGCTGCCGGCCTTCTTTCAACACAATCGCAATGTCCGGAACCAGGAACTTGTTGGGGCGAATCTTCAGAGTGAGTTCGGGCAGACCCAAATAGCGAGGATCCGCTGCGCCAACCAGACTGGCAATCTGGAGTTGCAGTTCAGAGTGTTCAGAAGTCGGCATGGGTTTCTGGCGAAGCACCCCCTCGATGTATTCACAAGCCGGTTTGTAGCTCGTGCGGAGATATTCCTCGACCGGAACGAATGCTGTTGTGGCAGGAACCGCCATATGCCTGCATTCTAGCGAACGGCGACGAACTCGGCGACGCGTCTTCCTGGCGGATCCGGATTCCTCTCCCGCGCCACCTCAACGGTCCACCCCGGAAACTCCACCGCCAGATCCGCGACGCCCTGCAACAAATACGCGGGATTCATCGGCCGTACGCCCTCCCGCGGATCCTCCAGCGGAATCGCCATCGCCACACGCCCACCGGGCCGCACCGCCTGCCGGATCAGCGGAAACAAGCTGCGCTGCAAATACATCGTCACGATCACCAGATCCCACCGGTCCACGCCCAAATCAAAGGCGCCCGCTACTTCGAGGTCCGCCTGCACGCAAGTCACCCGCGGATCCCGCTCTCGCAGCATCCCCAGCGCCACGCCTGACGAATCGACGGCCGTCACCTTCCAACCCTTCTCCGCGAACAGGACCGCATGCCGCCCGGTCCCGCAAGCCAGATCCAACATCTCGCCTGCGTCATGCAGCCTCGCCGCCAGTTCCACCAGGAACCCCATCGGGGCCATTCCCACATGTTCGCCGCGACTGTAACGCTCGTCCCAACTCATGCATCCAGTATCCTGAAATTTGATTCTTCCGATCCTACTTTCGCTGCCCCTGATGGCGGACATGTCCGCTTCCGAGCGCGCCGTTCAACTGCAAGCCTTCGAACACGTCTGGAAGACCATCCGCGACAAGCACTGGGATCCCAACCCCGGCGGACTCGACTGGCAGAAGGTCCACGACGAACTTCGCCCCAAGGCCGAAAAGGCCAAAGAAGCCGCGGAAGTCCGCGAGATCATGTCCGGCATGCTCGCGCGCCTCAAGCAGTCGCACTTCAAGATCATCGGCGCCACCGACTATCACGACATGGACCTCGACGCCGCCTGGGGAACCGGCGAACCCGGCTTCGAAGCGCGAGTCCTCGGCGACCATGCCTACGTCGTGCGCGTGGACCCGCAGGTCCCCGTCAGCATGGGTTGGAAGATCCTCAAAATTCGCAACCGCGACCTCGCCAAGTCGATCCAGGCGGTCGACGCCGTATACAAAAACACCAACTACCGCGACCTCCGCATGACCTCGATGATCCAGTCGAAGCTCACCGGCATGCCAGGCAGCGGCATCGCGATCGAGTTCGAAGACGGCGCCGGCAAAGTCTTCACCAAAACGATTCTGTTGAAGCAACCGCGAGGCGCGCCCGCCTCATTCGGCAACCTGCCGCCCGTGCCCGTCTTCATCGAAACCCGCAAGATCGGCCCGGCGGGCAACACCGGCTACATCCGCTTCAACATGTTCCTCGACCCCGTGCGCCTGGTCGGCCAGGTCGGCAACTTCATCACCACGCAGTGCATGCAATGCGATGGCGTGATCATCGATGTCCGCGGAAATCCCGGAGGCATCGGCATCATGGCCACGGGCATCGCCGGATGGTTCGTCGACAAGCCCAATACGAAGCTCGGCACGATGCAGATGCGCGATTCGAAACTCAACTTCGTCGTGAACCCGCGGCCGCAAACATACCAGGGTCCAGTCGCAATTCTCATCGATGGCGCCTCAGCCTCGACGGCGGAAATCTTCGCCGGCGGCATGCAGGACCTCAAGCGCGCCCGCATCTTCGGCACGCGCTCCGCGGCCGCCGCACTGCCCTCGATCGTCGAACGCCTCGAGAACGGCGACGGCTTCCAATACGCGGTCGCGAACTACATCTCTGAGGGCGGCCGCACGCTCGAAGCCAACGGCGTGGCGCCGGACGAAGAAGTCCGCCTGACGCCCGAATCGCTGCGTACCGGCAAGGACGCGGTCCTCCAAGCCGCCTCCGCCTGGATCGCCAAACAACAACAAAAGGGAAAGAAATGAAAGTCGCAACGATTGCTCTGTGCTCTGCTGCCGCGCTGTTCGCGCAACCCCTGCCGAAGGCCGAAGCGCTCTTCGACAAATACGTCGAGGTCACGGGAGGCAAAGCCGCATACGAGAAGCGCCGCACCGAGTCTGGCAAAGGTGTCGTCAAGATGGTCGCCGCGGGCGTGTCCGGCACAGTGGAAATCTACTCGGCGGCTCCGAACAGCCAGGTGATCGTGATGGACGTGCAAGGCGTCGGCCGCATCGAACAGGGCACCGACGGAGTCCATGCCTGGGAACTGTCGGCCGTTATGGGTCCACGAGTGAAGGACGGCGAAGAGAAGAACGAAGCGTTGCGAGAAGCGATCTTCAACCTCCCGGTGAACTGGCAGAAGGTGTACGCGAAGGTCGAAACCACCGGCGCGGAAACCGTCGAAGGACTCGACTGCTACCGCGTCCTCGCAACGCCACGCGGCAACGGCAAGCCCGAGACGTTTTGGTTTGACAAGAAGACCGGCTACACGGTGAAGATCAAGCGCACCGCCGTCACCGCGATGGGCGAGATCCCCGCCGAAATCGTGATGCGCGACTTCCGCCAGGCCGGAGGCGTCATCCAACCGATGACCATGGTCCAGCGGGCCGGCGGCCAGGAAGTCATCATTCAGCTGCAATCGGTGACGCCAAACGCGGTGATCCCCAAGACCCGCTTCGAGCCACCCGCCGAAATCCGCCAACTGATGAAAAAGGCCGCCTGACCCGGGCAGCTAGATAAAGCTGTACGCGCTGACGTGAAAGAACTCGGCCAGCTTGTATGCAGCCTCTTTGCTGATGGGCCGGTGACCCGAAAGAACCTGGCTAACATAGGACTTGCTTCCCAGCACGGGAACCAGATCCACCTGGCGCAGCCCTCGCTCTTCCATCAGGTATCTCAAAACGCCAGCGGGTGAGCGCTCCGGATCCGGCTCAATCTCATCCTCATATTGTTGAATGAGCGCGATCAAGGTTTCGATAAACCGCTCCATCGCCGCGCTCTGCTTCGTTTCGTTCTCCGCAAGACTCTCCAGGAGCCTTGTCATCTCTGCAAGTTCGCGACGATTGCGAGGCTTCACAGGATGATGCTGCACCAACAGTTCTACGTATCCGGAATCCACCATCATGATTTCCACGCTCCCCTGTCATACTCGGCGTGACTCAACAGAGTTTTGAAGAAGAAGGTCTTCCGACGAAACGACACGCCGCAAATGAGTCGATGCGACCCGAGATTGAAGACAAGCTGATCCGCCACCCAATCGACTGAGGGAAACGTCTGCTTCAATTGAGCAAAGTTGTCAAAGTCATTCCGAGTGGCAAGTTCATACCATCTCGACGCCTTGTCAACCAATTGCTCATTCTTGGTCGCCCGTGCTGCAAGGAACATTTTCGGCTTGCTAATCACGTTCACGCAAACGGAGTTTAGCAAACGCTAAACCATCAATCAAGCGCCCACCCTATTGCATACGGCCCCGCAGCAGCGCGGGCTTCAGCGTCCACGCCTGCAAACGACCCAACTCCAACAACTCCTCCGGCGCGAAACCCTTCGGGTGGATCACCCAGTTGTACGCCTTGCCGGCATCCGTACCGATCCGCTTCTCGAATGCAAGCTCTCCCTTGTGGACCTCCACATTCGCGGACGCCCCATCATCATGCGCCAGCGTCGCGGTGAAGTCCGCAATCGACAGCGACTCATTCCCGACCCACACCTGCGCCGGCAGCGCGCCGGACCTCTCGACGTAGTCCACCGCATCCCGCCGCGCCTTCTCGAACACCCACCGCGCAACCGTCGCCCCAGGCGCAACCGTCGACGCCACCCGCCGCTCGGGACCATCCACATACCGCGCCGTCATCCCCAACGCGCCAATCAACAAGTCCGCCGCGGACCACCCCTGCTGCGAGTCAATCGACTTCCGCAGCAGCGACGACGCGACCTCGCGCGACACCGGACGCACCGGATTCTCCACAAACTGCGGCAACTCGCGAGCCGTGATGATCCGCACGCCCGGCGTGTTCTTCACATGCTTCACGAAGTCGAAGAAAATCCGATACGCCCGCGCCTCCGACTCAGCCGTCCGCCGGTTCGGCTTCTTCCACTCGCTGCGCGGAGGATTCGCCGCATACCGGAAGTTCACGCCATCCCAAAACTCCGTCGCCGCCCACTCGGTCGGATGATAGTACGTCTGCATCACTCCGCCGCCTTGCTTCCGCGCCTCCGCAACCGCGAAATCGAACTTCGCCTTCGCGTCGGCAAGCTTCGATTCATCATTCAAATCCGCACGCATCGCGAAATGCTTCAGGTTGAAGACATACAGCATGCCTCCATACCAGAACGGCTGATTGTCGAACCCCACTTGAATCCCGTCATCCATGTACACCGGCACGCCCCACTTGCGCAGTGTCAAATTCGCCTGCGGACCCCACGAATTCCCGGGCTGGCCATAACAACTCGGCGTCACACCGAAGATCCGCTTCACGTCCTCGAACCCCTTGCCCTCGCGACGCTCGAACTCGCGCGCGCCCTCATACAGCCCAAGCTTCTGCAGATACATCGCAGGCGTCGGCGGGATGCTGTGATTCTCCGTGTGATAGCCGATATCGTGCAACGACAGCGCGCGAATCACATCCTTCCGGCCGCGCTCCTCGAGCACCCTAGCCTTCTCGCCGACGACCTTGAACGTCGCACGCACCCCCATCGCATCGAGTTCTTTGGCCAGCCGAAGCGCGGCATCGTCCGAAGCTGGCTCAATATAGTCCTCCGTATCGAACCACAACAACCAGTAAATCGGCGGAGCATCGGCCGCGAGGACTGCAACCGCACACAGCAGGAAAGTGAAAGTCGAGCGCAACATTCAGTACGCAGGATATCCAAAACCAGACGTGATAGGATCTGGTGCTGACTGGTCAGCTTACAAACTTTTGAAGGAGTGTCAGTATGTCTCTTTCGAAACGTGCGACCGCGGAATTCCTCGGCACGTTCTGGCTTGTGTTCGGCGGTTGTGGCAGTGCAGTACTCGCTGCCGCGTTCCCTTCCCTCGGTATCGGATTCGTGGGCGTCTCGCTCGCCTTCGGACTCACCGTGCTCACCATGGCCTATGCAATCGGGCACATTTCCGGTTGTCACCTGAACCCGGCAGTCTCATTGGGACTCGCCACAGCCAAGCGGTTCCCCATGTCGGAACTCGCCCATTACATCGTTGCCCAGGTGCTTGGCGGCATCGCGGCAGCGGGCGTTCTTTATGTCATCGCCAGCGGCAAAGCCGGATTCAGCCTCGAAGGCGGCTTCGCATCAAACGGCTTCGCAGAACATTCCCCTGGCGGCTACAACATGATGTCGTGTCTCACGGCGGAAGTCGTGCTGACCTTCATGTTCCTGATGATCATCCTCGGCGCCACCGACAAACGTGCGCCGCAAGGATTCGCACCCATCGCCATCGGCCTTGGACTCACACTCATCCACCTGATCGGCATCCCGGTCACCAATCTCTCCGTCAACCCCGCGCGCAGTACGGGTCCGGCGGTCTTCGTCGGCGGATGGGCGGTCGAACAACTCTGGCTCTTCTGGGTCGCACCTCTGATCGGCGCCGCGCTCGCAGGTATCGTCTATTCGACGATATTCGAGCAACAATCCGAACAGGTGCAGGCCAAAGCTCAATCCGCCAGAGCCTGAACCGCGTGTAGCAGGACGTTGGCGCCGTTGGCGCAATCTTCCCAGGTGGTGAATTCGCGCGGCGAATGGCTGATGCCTCCCACACTCGGCACGAAGATCATCGCCATTGGGCCCGGCACCGCCATGCTTTGCGCATCATGTCCCGCGCCGCTCGGCAGGCGTCTTGACGTCAAGCCGAGCGTGCGCGCCGACTTCTCGACCACATCCATCAACCGGGGATCCGACACCGCGCCGTCATGATGCGTCGACCTCTTCATCTCGACCTGCGTGTTCGTCGCGGACGCGATCTGCTGCGCCTTCGACTCGATCTTTCGGCCCAACCGAGCAAGCTTGATATCCGACAGATCGCGGATCTCCACGGTCATGCGCACTTCACCCGGCACGACATTCGGCGAGTTCGGACTCACCTCCAATCGCCCCACCGTCCCCACCTGGCGTCCCGGTTCCGACATCATGATCTCGCGCACAGCAAGCGTCAACTGCGACGCCGCGATGAGAGCATCCTGGCGATCGCGCATCGGCGTCGTGCCCGCGTGATTCGCCATGCCCTTCACCACCACCTCGAAACGATCGACCGTCACAATCCCCTCGACCACACCAATCTGCAGCTTCTCTTTCTCGAGAGTTCCGCCCTGCTCGATGTGCAGTTCCAGATACGCATGAAACGAACCCTTCGCGCGCTGTGCTTCGGCAATGCGTGCCGGATCCCCGCCGATCTTGCGGATCGCATCCGACTTGCGGACCCCGTTCCACACCTCATCGAGTTCACCCGCTGCAAGATGTCCGATCGCAGCGCGGCTTCCATACAAAGACCTGTTGTACGCTGTCGCCTCTTCCGCCGCCCACACCACGCATTCGAGCGGACGCCGGTGCGGAACCGCGCGCATCGCATGCAGCACCTCGATGCCGGCGAGCACACCGAGGTCCCCGTCGAAGTTGCCGCCGTTCGGAACCGAGTCGATGTGCGATCCAAACAGCACTGGCGTAGCGCCCGCATCCGTGCCCGGCTTGCGGATCGAGATGTTCCCAGCCGCGTCGATTCGCGGCGTCGCGCCGGGAACCGCCTCGCGCATCCACTCCATCACGCGAGCCCGTCCGGCAACATCGGCGTCCGAGAATCCGACACGGCTCACGCCGCTGGCGAACGTTCCGCCGGCAGGACGCCCGAACACACTCAACTCCTCAATGTGCCGCCGCAAGCGCGCCGCATCCACCACCGCACCCCTCGCCACCAGCGACGCCGCGGCGCCCAATAGAAACTCGGAACGCGTGATTCCCCGCATATCTATACCACTCTAAGCCGTTACACTGTAGGGTTGAGAATCGCTATCTTCGGAGGCACGTTCGATCCGATCCATGCCGCACACGTCTCGGTGGCAGAAGAAGCCGCGCGGCAGTTCGCGCTCGACCGTGTGCTGATCATCCCGGCTGCCAGGCCGCCCCACAAGAACAACGTCGCGCGCACACCGTACGAACATCGATACCAGATGGTGGAACTCGCCTGCGCCGGCCATGCCGCACTCGAGCCCTCACGCCTCGAAGAAGGCGCGCGCACAAGCTATTCCATCGACACCATCGAACGAATCCCGCTCGCACCCGTCGACACGCTCTACTTCATCATCGGCGCCGACGCGTTTGCGGAGATCCGCACCTGGCGCCGCTGGCAGGACGTCGTCGCACGCGTGGACTTCATCGTCGTCAGCCGTCCCGGCCATGAATACGACATTCCTGCAGGCGCCCGCGTCCATCGCCTCGACACGATGCAGATGACGACGTCTTCGACCGAGATCCGCAGGCAACTGGCGCTCGGCAATCGTCCCGAGGGCCTTCCCGACAGCGTCTGGAACTACATCCGCGAGAAAGGACTCTATGCTCCACAAGCTTTTGCTGCTCACTAGCGCGACCCTCTTCGCCTTCGCGGGCGAGATCCGCAAGGACATCCCCTTCTCGACCCCGCAGCCCGGCGTCACGCTCAAGCTCGACGTCCACGTACCAGACGGCCCGGGACCGTTCCCCACGGCAATCCTCGTGCACGGCGGCGGCTGGACCGGCGGCAGCAAGCAGGAGTTCATCACCTTCATCTTCGAACCGCTCAGCAAGGCGAACTTCGTCTGGTTCAGCATCGACTACCGCCTCGCGCCGCACCACAAGTGGCCGGCCTGCGCCGAAGACGTCGAAGCCGCCATCCAGTGGGTCTTTGCGCACGCCTCCGAATACAAGGTCGATACGAAGAAGGTTGCGATCGTCGGCGAATCGGCGGGCGGACATCTCGCCTCCTACGCCGGCATCAAGACCAAACAGAAACTCGCCGCGATGGTGATCTTTTATGGCGTCCACGACTTCATCTCGCGAGCCTTCCAGTACTCGCGCATCGATCCAAGCGTCGCGTCGCTCTTCGGCGTCGGGACCCTCAACGCCGACACCGCCGTGCTGCTGCGCGAGGCCTCGCCGTATGCGCATGTCCGCGCCGGACTCCCGCCCACACTCATGATCCACGGCGTCGCGGACTCCGCCGTCCCCTACGCGCAGTCGGTCGACATGTGTTCGAAGCTCCGCAGCAAGGGCAATTCCTGCGAACTTTACAGCGTCAACGGACCCCACGGCATGGACCGCTGGGAGATGGATCCGACCCTGCAAGGCTACAAGCAGAAACTGGTCGATTGGCTCCGCGCGACACTCCGCTAGAATAGAATCGCTTGATCCTCACAGTCACCTTGAATCCGGCCGTCGACCGGACGATTCTCGTCGACAAACTGGTCTTCGAGGACCGCTCGTACATGCGCTCCTCGACGGACTCGCCGGGCGGCCGCGGCATCAACGCGTCCCGCGTTCTCAACTGCTATGGCGCCGAGACGCTCGCCATCCTTCCGGTGGGCGGCAGCAACGGCACGAAGATGACCGAACTCCTGAAGGGCATCGGCTTCCCGACCGAGGTCGTTCGCGTGCGTTCCGAAACACGCACCAACATGACGATCTCCGACAAGCAGGGGCTCACCATCAAGCTCAACGAAGTCGGCGGCCCCATCGAAGCATTCGAGTTGAAACAGGTTCAGGAGGTCATCGAGAGCGCCCTGCCGCGCGCCGAGTGGCTGATGCTTTGTGGAAGCCTGCCGCCGCAGGTCCCCGCCAACTTCTACGCGAAGCTCATCGAAGCCGCCAAAGAACGCGGCGTGAAGACCTTCCTCGACACGGACGACGCAGCGTTGCTGCGCGGCATCGAAGCTGGACCGGATGTCGTCAAACCCAATCAGCATGAAGCCGAGCGGCTGCTCGGACGCGCGCTGCTCTCGCGCACGCGTTCGATCGAAGCGGCCAGGCAGATCCAGGAAATGGGTCCTGAAGTCGTACTGCTCTCGCTCGGCAGCCGCGGCATGATTGCGGCTCGCGAAGACGAGATCCTCGAAGTCACGCCGCCGGTGGTCGACGCCGTCAGTCCGATCGGCGCCGGCGATGCGGCATCAGCCGCTTACGTGTGGGCGATTCACAGCGGACTCACCTTTACCGAAGCCGTAAAGTGGGCCGTCGCATCCGGGACCGCGAAGTCCACGTTGCCCGGCATGACGTTCGCAACGAAGGACCAATCCGAGGCCATTCTGCGGAGGCTCGAAAGCCGGATCGTGCGGTAAACTCGAATCCAGTCTTCTCATGGCAAAGATATTGATGGTGACGTCGGAGGCGGCTCCGTTCGCCAAGACCGGCGGACTCGCCGATGTGCTTGGCGCCCTGCCTGCCGCGCTGCGCAAACAGGGCGACGAGGTGATGGTCCTGCTGCCTGCCTACGGCAACGCCAAACTCGACGGCGCGGTGCGATTCTTCCACGACATGCCGGTCTGGATGACCGGCGGTTACTATCAATGCGCGATCGATCGAGTGGATCGCGACGGCGTCCCATTCCTTTTCCTGCACTGCCCGCCGCTGTTCGGCCGCAACGGTTTCTATGGCGACCGGCTCGGCGACTTCGGCGACAACCACGTGCGTTTCGGCGTGTTGTCGCGCGCGGCTCTTGCGGTGGCCGCGCACATCTTTCGCCCCGACATCATGCATTGCCACGACTGGCAGGCGTCGATGGTTCCGGTCTATTTGAAGTCCGTATTTCGCCATGACCCGGTGTTCCGCGGCATCCGGTCGATGCTGACGATCCACAACCTCGGCTATCAGGGCAGCTTTCCGGCGCGCGCTGTTTATGACCTGGGGGTCGATCCCGGCGAGGTGTTCCACATCAACGGACTCGAGTTCTACGGCGGCGTCAACTTCCTGAAGGGTGGCATCAACTACGCGGACTACATCACGACGGTGAGCCCGAAGTATGCGCAGGAGATCCAGACGCCGGAACATGGCTTCGGCCTCGACCCGTTGCTGCGCTCGCGCTCGCACGTGCTCGCCGGCATTCTCAACGGCGTGGACTATCAGGAGTGGAGTCCGGAATTCGACACGCACCTGCCCGCGACGTACTCGGCGGAAAACCTCGACGGCAAGCGGATCTGCAAGAAGGAACTGCTCGACGAGTTCGGCCTGGATTCGACAAACCTCGACCGTCCGCTCATCGGCATCGTGTCCCGCTTCGCGCACCAGAAGGGACTCGACCTGGTAGCCGAGTGCATCCAGGGCCTGGCGGATCTCGACCTGCAGATGGTGGTGCTCGGCAACGGAGACCAGCGGCTCGAGCAGGTGTTCGGCGACATCTCTCGCGCGCATCCGGACCGCTTCGGCTATCGCGGTGAGTACAACAACGGTCTGTCGCACCGCATCGAAGCCGGCTCGGATATGTTCCTCATGCCGAGCCGCTATGAGCCCTGCGGCCTCAATCAGATCTACTCGCTGCGTTACGGCACGGTGCCGATCGTACGCGCCACCGGCGGACTCGACGACACCATCCAACACGAGACCGGCTTCAAGTTCTGGGGCGCGACCTCGCATGAACTTTACAACTGCGTGCGGCACGCCGTGTGGATCTATCACAACGAGAAGGAATGGTGGCGCACGATGATGCTCGAAGGCATGTCGCGCGACTATTCGTGGGACGCCTCCGCGGCCCAGTATTCGCAGCTCTATCGCCGCCTGCTCGCCTAGATCATTCCTTCTTTTTCGACGGCCTTTGCTGCGGCTGCGAGGGATGCTGTTGCGGCTGCCGCTGCTGTTGCTGGCGATCCTGTTCGATACGCGTCTGCCGTTGTGTTTCCTGACGGGTCGTTTGACGCTCCCACTGCTGCTCCTGCTTGTTCGTGCGCACCGGCGGTCTCGCGGTTGGCTGCTGGTGCACAGCCGGCGGCGGCACGCGACCCGGGGTCGAGTCGAGTGCAGGCTTGCGTTGTTCGAACGGCGGAGGAGCGGCGGGAGGTTTCCGGTTCACGATCACGGGCTGTCTCTCCCGCGTCGTGACTGCCGGAGGTTGGGCTCTCCCGCCGCCCTGCCGTGGAACGCCGAGGCTATCTCGTACCGGCGCAGACGGAGGCGCGGAGCCTCCAATCGGCGCACGTCCCGCTTCGCCCGGCGACACTCGCACAAAGTCACGCTGCACAGGTCTTGCCCGGCGGAACACATCTTCAGGAACTGCCGTCACGCCGCCGTCCACTTGTCGATTCATGTAGTGCTGACGCGCCGGATCGATGCGATGCAGATTGCCTGGGTCGCGGATGTCGGTGTGCGTGATGTTGATGTTCGTCACATACGTGCGGCTGGCGCGATACGGCGGGAACCAGGCTTCACGAGGTCCGAGAGGGAACCACGCGACGCCGGGACCTGTGCCGACCCGGAAGTGGATCTGGAAGCCGGGACCTCCAGCGCCGATGAAGACGACCAGCGCAGGCGCGTAAACCGGCCGCCGGTGGAATGGACCCGGAACCCAGCACCAACGCGGCGACATGAACACCCAGCGGCCATAGTGGAATGGCGCGAAGCCCCACGGCATGTCGTCGATCCACGTCCAGCCCCAAGGCTCGATCCACACCCAGTGGCCATAGCGATACGGCGCCCAACCAACCGGAACCGTGCGCGGGAACCACACGGGGCCGTATTCGGGGTACATCGACCAGTCGCCATAGCCGTACAGATCGTCGTATCCGACCATGCGCGGCGGCAGGCGTTTCTCGGCCAGCGCGCGCTCTTCGCGCTGGTCGCGTTCGGCGCAGAAAGCATCGAAGGCGTCCGGCGGACGCGGTTCGGAGATCGTGTAACGTTGCTGATCCCAACCTGGAACCTGCGCCTGCTGGCGAGCGTGCACGACAAAGTTGAGTCCGTTGGGGCCGGTCACATCCGCGTCGCCGGGCCGCGCGAGGATCGCCGTTCCAGGTGCGTTCATCGCGACATCGATGCGATAGTCGCCGGTGCGCAGCAGGCGGACCGCGGCGTCCGGCGTGTCGACCTCGAACTCTTCGTCCGCATCGAGTTCGCGGATGCGGACGGCGAGCGTGCCGCCGGTGAGTTTCACCTGCACGGCGTTCGAACTCACTTCGGTCAAGGTCAGCGTCGTACCCGCGGCAATGCGCAGGGCGGCGGTTCCGAGGTGGAGTTCGGCGCGGCCGGGATCACCAGTCCAGATCGTGTCTCCGGTCGTTAAAGGACGGTTGAGTTCAACAGCAACCCAGTCGGAATCGCCGGCCGGGCGCATTGAGACTTCGCCGGAAATGTAGCTCAGCCGGGCGACCCGATCCGGCGGATCGCCCATGGGTTGCGGCGTGGCGGGAACATCGACCATGTCCATACTCCCGCAGCCAAGAACAGTGGCGAAAAGAATGGTGGGTACTGCAATCCGGGAGTTCATGCCCTCGAGGAGTGCATGCCGGGGGCCATCAGGCTACGATGGCGTGCGGCCGCGGCGGGCGCCCTGCCAGAGCGGGAGTCCGGTCTTGTCGCGGAGTTCCAGCGTCTTGCCGTTCTTCGTGATGGTCCGGGCGAGGATGGCGTCCTTTTCCTCGATCTTCAGTTTGGATCCGGTCACGTCGAGCACGTCGCCCTTCAGGATCTCGAATTCCTTGCTGCGGAGATAGAAGGCCGGACCGACGTGGACATCGAAGATTCCGGTTTCTGTCTTCAACTGCACATGGACACCGCCCGGCGTTCCACTAACGTCCTTCACATCTTCTGCCTTGCCATGAAAGGTGGCTTCCGTCGCGGGATCGTAGCGGGTGCGGCGGCGGGGCGTGGATTGTTGCCAGCCTGCGAAACCCGACAGTGCGGTTCCGCCAAAGAGGAGCAATGTTCGGCGTGTCATGCCTGGTAGAGAGGCAATTCATGCGCCAGAAAAGCAGGTCGAAACAACAGCAGTTGAACCGGGCGAATGCGTAGAATTGCCCTGGAAAACGTCAAATCACTCAGCGGCGGGCAGGGGCGCCGGAAGAGCGGCTCCAAATTGTTTTGCCGGACTTGTTGATGTAAAGGATCTGCGCCGTGGTTTCGACGCGGGCCAGTGCGCCGTGGAAGCCGCAGTGGTATCCGTATTGTTCCTGACAACGCTGGAACCTTGGGGCGATCACCCACTTGCCGGTTCGGTCGATGAAGCCGTAGCGTCCGGTTTTGCGGTCTGCCGCGAACGCCAGTCCATTGTGGAACGCGCCTGCGAGCGGATCTTCCGGATCGCCGAAGGCCGGCGCGATGACCATCCTGCCGGACTTGTCGATGTAGCCCCAGACGCCGTCCACGTTCACCGCCGCAAGGCCTTCGGAAAACGGACCCACGCCGGCGAACTTCGGCTCGATGACCCATTTGCCAGCGGGATCCATGAAGCCAACGCCTCCTTCGGTTGAGGAGACCGCGAGCAGTCCTTCGGACAGGAATCCTCCGGCCCACTTACTGCCTGTGGGGTCGCCGAGGATCCGGCCGGACTTCGTAACGAAACCCCAGCGGCCTTGCGTGATCTCCACCTTGGCGACGCCGCCCGCAAACCGGTAGCAGCGATAGAAGCGCTGTTCGAAGGCAGGCTTGCCGCTGCGGTCGATGTAGGCGCAGCGACTGCATTCGTCAACGGCGGCGAGACCGTCGGAATCGGAAAATTCACCGGCCCAGCGATAGGTAGCGGGGATGACCATCTGTCCAGTGCGATCGATGTAGCCGTGGCGGCCGCCGGTTCGCACCGGCGCGAGCCCTGCGTGGAATTCACCCGCAACCTGGTAGGCGGGCGGAATCACCATTCGTCCGGTTTTATCGATGTAGCCGAACCTGTTGTTCACGCGAACCGCAGCCAGCCCTTCCGAAAATGGACCCGCAGACGAACCGGGCGCATTCAACCGGGCGTCTCCGCGTTCATCGATGTAGCGTTCCCGATCCGGCTCCGCGACAGCCATAAGGCCCTCGGCGAACTCTCCGGCGATGCGGACAAAGCGCGGCGGCGTCACGACTCTTCCGGAGGCGTCGATGAAACCGATTTGCGACTGCGGGCCATAGACCGGAAAGAGTGTCCGAGGCTTTGGGGCGGCGACCTCCGAGGATAGCGGTTCGACCGCGGAATGGGTGCATTCCTGAGCAACGGACGCTGCGCCGGAAGCGAGCCAGACCGCCAGGTGCAGCAAGCGGGTCATGATCAGATCCGGGCTTCGAGCAGCAGTTTCTCGAAGCGTTGTGCGATCGCTGCGATGTCGTCGGCGTGATCGGATCCATTGACCATGCGGCGAGCCGCCTTGTAGTTCGTCGTGCCTCCGTAAAGGTAGTCGCTCACCTTGTGTCCGTTGGCGAAGCCCGCGCCGGAGAGCAGCGAATACGACATCAACTTGTAGGCCGTTTCGGGGTCGAGCGCGAGATCCGGGTCGAACAGTAGATCGAGTCCTCTACCGATGTTGACGCCGGCCATCGCGTAGTTGTTCCACCAGGTCAACTGAACATAGCCGCGCCCAAAGTAGGAATGCTCATCGCCGGCGGCTTTCTTATACGCCTTGTTCGAATCCCCGTCGTAAGCGGCCCCGACGGCTGCGCCTTTGGTTAATGCTTTGTACTTTCCGTTGAGCCCAACCGAGAACTGTTCGCCGTCCCATTCGGTTACCTTGGCGGATCCGTCGGCGAGCTTCTCGACCTTGACGGGGCGAACATATTTCCGCTTGCCGCCATGTCCGGATTCTTCGACGGGATTCCACTGCGCGCGCCAGATGCGGTGCAGGATCGGCTTCTTGGTCTTTTTGTTGAAGCCGGCCTCAACGGTCTCGGGCGCGGCAACTTCCCAATAGGCGGTAGCGAGCACATAAGCGATCCAGCGAATGTCGATCATGCGCGGATCTTTCATCATGAACCCGAGCAGTTCGCGCAGCTTGGGTTCCTTGGCGGGATCGTACTTGGCTTCTTTGCCGAACTCTTTTTTGTACCCGTTGACGAAGACTTCGATATCGAAGTGCCCGATGAACATGTAATTCTTCGGCAGCTTCTTCTGCCAGGAGAGTTCCAGCAGCTTCTCCGCGTCGTCGGCGTAGTCAACGAGGGTTTTGAGTGTCTCACCATCCGGCAGGATGACTTTATTGGCTGTTTCGACGGGGTCCTTGATGCCGAAGGCGGTTTGAAAATTGGCGATGGCCTGATTGAGGTTGTTCTGCCAGGCCTTGGCGGCGTCCGCGGCTTTCTGCAACTGCTGGGCGGAACCGGCATGGCGCTTTCCATCCGCCTGTTCGATCACCTCGGCGTCGGCCAGGACGCTGAAGTAATACGAAACGACTTCGATGTCCTTGGGGTCGTTCCAGACCGGATACTTCGATTGCAGCGCGGCAGCGGGAGGACCGACGGGTCCGGTCAGCAGGGGGATCTCGATCCTCTTGCCGCCATGCGTGACCGCCGGCCGTTTTGGAACTACCGGCTTTTTCGTTGCGCCCTTCGCCATTGATGCGTTGATCCTCCAAGGTGTGTACGCGCAATCTATCAGAAAAAAGGGTCACCGGTCTCAATGGAAGGCGGGCGAAATTTCACGGTTGCTAGAATGATTTTCAATGCAGGAAGGGGACCGGTGGCAAAAACTCGGCGATCTGTTCGACGCCGCGGTTGACCTTCCCGGCGACCAGCAGCGGGCGTTTCTCGATCAAGCCTGCGCGGGGGAAGACGCCGATCTGCGCCTCGAGTTGGAGCAGATGCTGGGGCTCGCGCCGGCTGCTTCGGCCGTGGGAGAGCGCCTGCAGGCGGCGATTGGCGCGGCGGCTTCGCAACTGTCGCAGCACGGCGCCCACCACGATCCACTCATCGGGCAGTTTCTTGGACCTTATCGCATCGACGCGCTGATCGGCCGCGGCGGCATGGGCGCGGTATACCGGGCGTTCCGCGAAGACGATCAGTTCCGCAAAGAGGTCGCGATCAAGGTGATTCCGCGCGTGCTGGCGGGTCCCGGGGCGGTGGCGCGGTTTCGAGCGGAGCGGCAGATCCTGGCGAATCTCGAGCATCCGAACATCGCGCGGCTGATCGACGGCGGCGCGTCGGAAGGCGTGCCGTACCTGGTGATGGAGTACGTCGAAGGGTTTCCGATCACGAGGTACGCGAGCGAGAAGAACCTGCCTACGGCCGAGCGGCTGCGACTGATGCGGACGGTCTGCAGCGCGGTGCAGTATGCGCACAGCAAGCTCGTGGTCCATCGCGACTTGAAGCCCGCGAACATCCTGGTGTCGTCGGACGGGATGGTGAAGCTGCTGGACTTCGGCGTGGCGAAGATGATGGAGCCCGGCTCGACGACGGCGGACGTTGCGGCGGCGCATACGGCGGCGATGATGATGACGCCGGATTATGCGAGTCCGGAGCAGGTGCGCGGGGAGCCGGCGTCGACGTCGAGCGACGTGTACTCGCTGGGGATCGTGCTGTACGAGTTGCTGACAGGCGAGCGGCCGTACCGGGTGACGGGGACGAGTCCGCTGGAGATGGAGCGGCTCATCTGCCATACGGAGCCGAGGCGTCCGAGCGAGGTGGAGATGCTTCCGCGGAAGCTGCGGCGGAGCTTGTCCGGCGATCTGGACAACATCGTTTTAATGGCGCTGCGGAAGGATGCGGACCGGCGGTATCCCACAGCGGAGCAGCTTTCCGAGGACTTGCGGCGGTATCTGGACGGGCAGCCGGTGCAAGCGCGGCCGGATACGGTTTGGTACCGGACGGGGAAGTTCCTGCAGCGGAACCGCTGGGCGGTGGCGGCGGGCGTCCTGGTGGCGGCGTCGATGATTGCGGCGACGGCGGTGTCGATCCGGCAGGCGCGGGTAGCGAAGAACCGGTTCGATCAGTTCCGGGGCTTTGCGCGGACGGTACTGGTGGACTTGCACGGGCAGTTGAACGACATCCCCGGGACGGCGCGGGCGCGGCAGGCGCTGATTGCGCACGTGAGCGACTATCTGAAGCGCGTGGTAGCGGACAACGCCGAGGACGACACGGCGCTGGCGAGCGAGATCGCGACGACGTACCTGCGGCTGGGCGAACTGCAGGGCGTGACGCGAGAGGCGCTGGCGAGTTACGAGAGCGGGCGGCGGCTGTTGGAGTCGAAGCGGCAGAAGGGGTCCGCGACAGGGGATGATCTGCTGGCGCTGGCGCGGTTGCAGCTTCGGATCGGCACGACGCAGGCGGAACTGGGGGACACGGGCAAGGCGCTTGCGGACTGGCTGGCCGCGTACACGCTGGCGGGGGAGGCGGCGAAGCAGGGCGGCGCGAAGGTGGAGACGCTGAAGGTGCAGGCGCGCGCGTACTGGCGAGTGGCGCGGGCGTACCGGGTGCAATACCGGCTACAGGAGGCGGAGGAGCATGCGCGGATCGCGGTGACGGCGTGCGAGGAGTTGCTCAAGCAGCACGGGCTGACGCAGGATCGCGAGTTGGACGAGATCCACAGCGGGGCGCGGATGGTGCTGGCCGGGGTGCTGCGGCGGCAGGGGAAGTGGGAGCCGAGCCTGGAGTTGTACCGGGCGGTGTTGTCGGACATCGAGCGGCGTGCGGCGCAGAATCCGGGGAGCGCGGGGTTGCAGCGGGAGCTGGCGCGGACGCACCAGATCATGGGCGATATGCTGTCGAGGCTGCCGGGCCGGGAGCAGGACACGCTGCAGCACGCGCGGGCGGCGATTGCGATTGCGGAACGGCTGGTGGCGGCGGATCCGCAGGATAAGACGTCGCTCAGCGAGTTGGCGCAATACCTGTCGTCGGGTCATGAGGCGCTGAGCGGATATGAGACGACGCACGAGGAAGGCGAGGGGTATTTGCGGCGGGCGCTCCCGATCTTTCTGGGTTTGCTGGAGCGGGAGCCGGGCAGCGGGAACCTGATGCTGTACACGGCGCTGACGGAAGCGGAGTTGGGGGACAGCATGGGGCGGAAGGGGCCCAGCGCGGAGTCGATCCGGCGGATCCGCAGCGGGTTGGCGCGGCTGCAGACGCTGCTCGACCGGGAGCCGGGCGACCTGACGACGCGCATCGAGTTGTTCAAGCTGCAGCGGATGCTGGCGCGGAACCTGGCGCGAGCGGGGGAGGCGGGTGAGGCGATGCGGGTTTCAAAGGATCTGATCGACGCGGCGCGGGGCTTGTCGGAGTCGCCGGCGAGCAGTGCGAAGTCCGAATTGCCGATGCGGGAGTTGCCGCGTGCGTATGCGGCGATGGGGGAGGTGTGCCGGTTGCTGCATCGTGACGGGGAGGCGCGGCAGGCGTACCAGAAGGCCGTTGATGCGTGGGCGGCCTTGCGCGGGAAGGGGTTCACGCTGCCGGACGCCGCGGACGAGATCGCGCGGGCGGTCCGGCAGGCGAAGCAGTAGCGCCGCGCCCGGGGTGGAGTATTCGGTTTTCAAACAGCTGTGGGCAGTTCGGCCGCCCTGCGGCGGATACCCGGTGGTGCCTGGTGGTGGTGTTTGCTGCTATCGGAGTAGCCTGCCGAGGTTGAGGCGGCGGGACTTGGCCGGCTGGGGCTTTTGGCGCTGCTGCC
>CAZVKC010000013.1:0-77502 GCA_964627455.1 uncultured Solibacteraceae bacterium
AAGACCACGCTCGTCGACGCCACCGGTGTCGGATCCGCCGTCATGGAACAAATGCGTCTCGTCCGCGCCCTGGCCAAAGGCACGCGTCTCATAGCAGTCAACATCACCGGAGGCATCCACACCGGCTACACCAAGAGCAAAGAGGAAATCTCCGTCTCGCGCACGGAAGTCATGTCCGCCCTCCGAGCCGCCGTCGAGACTCAGTCCATCGTCGTCAACCCCAAGCAAATCGCCAAGCCGGACCTCGACATCCTCCGCGACGAACTCAAAAGGATCCAATCCCAGTCGACGACAGCCAAACAGTCGGAGTCCGAGCAGGACGACCTCGCCTACGCCCTGGCCCTGGCCGTCTGGTGGTGCAAGCCCCAATCGGTCCTGGCCTTCCAGCTCCCCTGGCACAAACTCCAAACCCGTGGGGCGGACTTCAGTCCGCGCGGGGCTTTAGCCCCGCCCAAAACTAACTAACTAATCCAAAGGAGGAAACCCGATGATCCAAACTTGCGGACCAACGCCGTTGGTCCGCTGCCAGGTCGTCCGCCTCGCGAGTCTCACCCTGCAGCATAACTAACTTGCTTGATAGCGTGATCGGAAGACCCCTGAAAAGGACCCCTCCCGGCAGATCTTTGAAAATTGAATAAGCCTTACCGCTTCTCGCCCCACATCACCATGTTCCACGCCATCCACCGGATCCCCGGGAGCGACGTCAGCAAGCGATCCAGAGAATGCAGGGGCATCCACCACCCCAGCGTCTCCGGAGTCTCCCGGAAGATCCGCTTCCAATACCGGTCCTGGTTCGGATGCACCCCATCCACCAGGTAGTACTTCAGGAACAACGCCAAAGTCGAAATCCAGAACTCGCTATGGTCCACGTTCGTGAAGTACTCGCGAGCCAGCCGCAGATCCGCCAGCCCCAGCGGCGCCTCGTCCTCCGTCCGGACCTTGGTCGCCATCCGCCGGTACACCTCGATCACCGGGTTGTACTTCAGTGGATCGATCGAGAAGAACCGCCCGCCCGGACGCAGCGCCCGCTGCATTTGCCCGAACAGCGCCCGCTTCTCCGTCACATGGTGAATCGTGTTGGCGATGTAAACGAAGTCGAACGAGCCGGCCTCGACCGGGAACTCGTCCTCGCCCGCCTGCACCACGCCGTTCAGTTCCACCCCGTGCCGCCGGCCCAACTCGACGGCCGTCTCCACCATCCCCGGCGAGATGTCCGTCAGCGTCACCTGCGCCCCCTGCAGCGCGAAGTACACAGACGATTCACCCAGCCCGGCCCCGATGTCCAGCAGCCGCTTGCCCCGCAAATCCCCCATCTTCGCCAGGATGAACCGGTTCTCCATCGCCGTCGGCGCCTCGAACGCCTCACGGACGTTGATCTTGTCGAGCGGCGTCGATTTTGCCCACTCGTCGTGGAAGGCCGTCTCGCTTGCGTGGATCCGTTCGACGTTCATCATCATCTCGCCTCAACCTGCTCCTGTTTGACCAGCGCCGCAATCTGCTCGCTCATGTAGTGTTCCCGTTTCGCCGTCGCGGCGGCCGTCGTCGTCGCCACTACGTACAACGGCCGGCCCTTGCTCTCTTCGAAGATCCGTCCGACGTATTCGCCCAGCACGCCGATCGAGATCAGAATTGCGCCGCCGATCAGGCAGACCACCACGATCATCGACGTCCAGCCGGGCACGACATACAAGCCGAGCATCAGCCGCGCCACCGCGTACACGCCCTCCGCCAGGCCGAACAGCGCGATGAGAATTCCCAGCGCGAAGCTCACCCGCAAGGGACGCGGCGAAAACGACACCGCCGCTGTCCACGCGAACAGCAGCATCTTGCTCAGCGGATACTTCGTCTCGCCGCCCACCCGCGGCTGCCGCACGAACTCGACCGCCGTCTGCGGAAACCCGACCCAGCTCACCATCCCGCGCAGGAACCGGTGCGTCTCGCGCATCTTGTTCAACGCATCGAGACAGCGCCGCGACACCAGCCGGAAATCGCCGACATCGGTTTCGAGATCCTGGATGACGAGCTTCTGCATCAGGCGATAGAATAGCCACGCGCTCGCCTTCTTGAACCACGTCTCGCCCTCTCGCTTCGACCGCTTGCCGTACACGACGTCATACCCGTTCCGGTATTCGTCGAGCATTTGGTGGATCACTTCCGGCGGATCCTGCAAATCGGCGTCCATCAGCACGATCGCGTCGCCCGAAGCGTAATCCAGTCCCGCCGTCGCCGCCGCCTGATGGCCGAAATTCCGCGCCAGGTTCAGCACCTTCACGCGGGAATCGCTCAACGCCCAATCTTCGACCAGTTCCACCGTCCGGTCGACGCTGCCGTCGTTGACGAGGATCAGTTCCACGGGGCAGGGAAGCGTATCGAGAAACTCCGACATCCGCTTTCGCAGAAACGGCGCCGCGGGTTCTTCGTTGTACAGCGGGATGACGATCGACAGCAGGAACGGATTCCCGCGCGGTGTCAGCCGGTGATAGGTCTTGCGTCGTGGAACGTTCGCCATCTGCTACTGCCTCACAAACAGCAGGTATTCGCCGTTGCGGTCCGCCAGCCGCCAGCCGGGCGTCACCTTCAGCAGCGTCGATAACGCGAAGCTGTCGTTCAACAACACGGCGTCGAACTTGTATTTCTCGAGCAGTTCCGGATACTTCGCGTGGCCGCGCAGCAGTTGCACGAACTCGTCGCCGATCTTCTCGCCGTAGTAGTTGTGCCGGCCGTCCAGAAACACGCGCTGATTCGGATAGAACCGGTAAACGAGATAGTCCGAAATCTGATCGGTCGTGAACACCCGTTTGCCTTCGAGTTCCGCCTTGTGGCTCTCGATCATCGCCAGCGGAAAGAAGTCCTTCGAGAAGTTCGACGGCCACACGATCGACGGCGACAAGGCCAGAAAAACCAGCGCCAGTGGAATTCCCGATCCGAGCCGTTCGAATCGCTGTCCGAGATCGTCGGACATCTGCGAAAGAATCGCCGCCACCGACTTCCGGCTCTGTGTCGCGGACCACTGCCGCCACAGTTCCGTCAGGCTCGCGCCCACGATCGGCGTCGCAACCATCGCGTACAGCGTCACGTGCCGGACGCTGATCAGCGAAGCATAAGCGAAGAAGAGGATGAGAAGTGGTTCGAACAGCCGCCGGCGCGCCGCCAGCAGCGGAACGCAGATCAATCCGAGGAACAGCAGTCCGAGATACAGCAGCATGTTCTCGCCGCGGAACGACGGAGACTTGAACTCATCGACGAAGTTCATGATCCACTTCGAAGACAGCGTCTCGCGAATGTGTTCGTGCAAATGCAATCCATACGGATTGACGATCGACGCAAGCACGCATCCCGCGCCCAGCAGCGCATACCGTTTCGCCTGCGCGTAGCGCGTCTCCCGTAACTCCGCGAACAGATATCCTTCCGCGACCGACGCAACAACCAGAATCCCGATGACGACGAAGAAGATGAAAAATCCGCCGTGCAGATTCGTCCACAGAATCGTCGCAGGAATCAGCGACCACAACCAAGGCGTCGCTTTTGCGCGGTCGCGGAACAACAGCCAAAACGCGCCGCACAGGATCACGAGAGTAAACAGATGAGGCCGCGCGTGATAGTGGATCGCCGTGATGCTCGAAGCCACCAGCGCCAAGGCGAGCGAAATCAGCCCCGTCGCGCCGTTCCAGATCGTGAATCGCAGCAACAGCGTCATGTATCCGGCGATCAACGCCGCGCACAGCAACACAACGCCTTTCAGCCCGAACGCAACGTGCAGCCAGGCGAAGATCACTTCGCTCAACCACTCAAACGCATACCATGTGTCGCCGACTCGCGAGAATCCGAACATGTCTGTGTTCGGAACCGAGCCATGCGCCAGAATCCATTCGCCAATCCGGATGTGCAGCCCGGCGTCCCCGTCCATGAGCAGCGTTTCGAAACCGCGTCCGCCCATCAGGAACGTCCAGCCGATCACGGCAAAGAAGAAAAGATCGCACAGAGACGGCAGCAGCCAGGTGAACCGGCTACCCGGCAAGGCTTTCGCGACCGACGGTTGCGGGCATGGGATGGCGGTGGAAGACATGTCCTCGTTGACTAGATCGGCAGGTGATGGCCTTAAGTTGAGGCGAGTACCAGCCGGATTTCGTCCGAGGCGGCAAAATGTTTGTTTTCAGAGAGGTTCAGCCGTTGGAATACGCGCACGCTGCCTCGGCCCGGCGCGCCCAGGCATGCAGCGACCCGCCCGGATACGCGG
Source organism: uncultured Solibacteraceae bacterium (assembly GCA_964627455.1). Lineage (GTDB taxonomy): Bacteria > Acidobacteriota > Terriglobia > Bryobacterales > Bryobacteraceae > F-183. The sequence goes on from CAZVKC010000013.1 coordinate 4,238, forward strand.
TCACGGTCGGCCCTTCGAAGGAAAACGTCTGGCCGCGGCCGACCTGTTGCAGCCGGATTCCGGCAGTCACCGGGATGTTCCAGACCTCCGCGAGGTCCCGGACCAGGGCGTGGCCTCGCGGACCTTCCCCGACATGGCAGCCGTGCAGTTCCGCGCTGCCGTACGGCAGGAAGAACGGCCGCAGCGTCGCCAGCTGGTCGTGGAAATAGGCGACCGTTCGAGGCGTCAGCGCGGATCCATGCCCTTCGGCGGTTCCCGTCACGCCGTGTCCCGCGGTCAGGATCTGGTAGCCGCGCGTGCCGTGCCCGAAGATTCGCAGTAGCGCGATTCGGCCGCCGGATGCGCGTCCCCGCACCTGTTGGACGACTCGCACGACGCCGTTCGACATGCCGATGTTGGCGATGATGTCGTGTTGCCCGGCTCGCGCCAGTTCCCCGCCGGCGACGACGCCGTATTGATGGCCGGTTGCGACAATCTGTTGGGGCGTCGCGTTGGGATTCTCCATCGCGGCGACGAGGAAATCGTCGATATCCACGATGTCGATGACCCGCATCCGGGCCACCTCTGCGAGGGCATTCCAGGTTGCGTCATCGACGGTTCCGGTCGGCGCTATGGGGCGGCTTTGCTGGAAAGCAATCAGGGCCTCTCGTGTGCGCCGGCCGAACGCTCCGTCCACCACCAGCCGCGCTTGCGGCGGATAGGTATTGAGCAGAATCTGCAGCAGCACGGATTTCGGTCCGTTGTGTCCGAGTCCAAAGTGCACCATTTCAGAAGGTCCTCCGTTTACTTTCTGAGCGTATTCCTTCTGAAATGTGGCTCACAAAGCCAACAGCCCGGCGGTTTCGGGGGCCGCCGGGCTGTTCAGAACTTCGATTCGATGGACTCAGATCTTGCGGGCTGCGCCGAACAGCATGACATTGCCGCCGCCCGTTTGCAGGAACTGGATCGAGGCGCCGCCTTCGGTCAGGACAAACGCAAACGGAGTCGGCTTGTCTCCGCCTAGGTTGATGCCCATCGTTCCGGTGTTGTCGGCGTTGATCGTGTACGTGCCGGTGATCGGGCCGGGAGGCTGCACCTTCAGCGCGGTCGCGCCCGCCGTTGTGTCCGTTTCCACAAAGGTCTGGTTGATGCTCACGTTGCCGGCGCCGTCGAACGTCATCACGCCCACCGCGGCCGAGTACGCCGGGTTCGACGAGGAGACCGGCATGGTGGCCTGGAAGCCGAAGGAGCCTTTCAGTCCGGCGCTTTGCGCCGAGACCCGTCCCATGCCCAGTTCCGACACCCATGTGCCAATGCCGAATGCGACAACCGCAGCCGCCGCGACGGTCAGGATATTACGAATGTTCATTGATCTTTCAGGTCCTTTTTCAGTTCTTGCGCGCCGTGCCGAGGAGAATCACGTTTCCGCCGCCGGTCTGGAGGAACATAACGCCGTTGCCGCCATCCGTGACGGCGATCGCAAACGGAGTCGGCTTGTCGCCGCCCAGGTTCACCGCCAGGGATCCCGTGCCGTCCGCATTCACGGTGTAAGTTCCGGTGATCGGTCCCGGAGGTTGCACTTTGAGCGCTGTTGCGCCAGCGGCTGTGTCGGTCTCGACGTAGGTCTGATTGATCGTCAGGTTTCCGGCGCCATCGAAAACCATGACGCCGACGGATCCGCCCAAGCCGGGGTTCGACGAGGAAATCGGAACCGTCGCCTGGAACCCGTAGGAGCCGTTCAATGTCGGCGCCTGCGCGGCAACCCGCCGGATGCCAAAGCCGGGAGTCCACATTCCGGCTCCGAATGCGGCGGCCACCAGCAGGACTGCCGTTAAGACGCTGCGCTTGTTTCTCGTTCTGTCTTTCATCAATCTCTTCCTTTTGATGTGTCTACTGCTGGCCAGTTCACAGACGAGCAGTAAAGGATAGGGCGAGAAAAGGTTCAATCGGCAGTCAAACAAAAACGCCCGGTCTTTGAAACCGGGCGTTTGAAGATTCGGGATTTGGACAGTGCTTAGCCTGGACCGCCGCCCTTGGTGGACGCCGGACGTTCGCTCCACGCCGCGCGAATGAAGTCGCGATTGGTTCGCGCGATCACTTCGAGCGGGATTTCCTTCGGACACGCTGCTTCGCATTCGCCGATGTTGGTGCAGCTTCCGAATCCTTCGTCGTTGGCGATCGTCACCATGTTCAGCACGCGGCGTTCGCGTTCCGGCTGTCCTTGCGGGAGCAAGCCGAGATGCGTGATCTTCGCGCCCATGAACAGCGCCGCCGACGCATTGGGACACGCCGCCACGCAGGCGCCGCAGCCGATGCAGGTCGCCGCGTCCATCGCGCGATCCGCGTCTTCTTTCGCGATCGGGATCGCGTTGCCGTCCGGCGCGCTGCCGGTCGACACGGACACGAAACCGCCCGCCTGAATGATGCGGTCGAACGCATTGCGATCGACGACGAGATCCTTGATCACCGGAAACGCCGTCGCGCGCCACGGTTCGATGAACAGTTCGTCGCCGTCTTTGAAGTGGCGCATCGACAACTGGCACGTTGTCGTCGCTTTCACCGGACCGTGCGGCACGCCGTTGATCATCATGCCGCAGGATCCGCAAATGCCTTCGCGGCAATCGTGCTCGAACGCGACCGGCTCTTCGCCCTTCGCGATCAGTTGCTCGTTGAGGACGTCCAGGGCCTCGAGCATCGACATTTCCGGATCGGCGTTCGGAAGTTCGTAGCGAACCATCCGGCCTTCGGTCATCGGCCCCTTCTGCCGCCAGATGTTCAGAATGAGTCTCATCTACTTGTAACTCCGTTGCGACGGCTTCACGTATTCGAACGTGAGCGCTTCCTTGTGCAATGCCGGTTCCGCGCCCGCGCCCTTGTATTCCCAGGCCGCGGCGTACTGATACTGTTCGTCGTCGCGTTTCGCTTCGCCTTCTTCGGTCTGATACTCCTCGCGGAAGTGGCCGCCGCAGCTTTCGTTGCGGTCCAGCGCGTCACGGCACATCAACTCGCCGAGTTCGAGGAAGTCCGCCACACGGCAGGCTTTTTCGAGCGACTGATTCAGTTCGTTCGCGTCGCCGAGCACCGTCACGTTCTGCCAGTACTCTTCGCGCAGCGCCTGAATCTGGCCGATCGCCTTCTTCAAGCCAGGTTCGTTGCGGGACATGCCGCATTCGTCCCACATGATCTTGCCGAGTTCGCGGTGGAAGTTGTCGACCGAGCGCTTGCCTTTGATCGACATCAGCTTCTTCGTCAACGCGTTGACTTCGTCGATCGCCTGCTTCGCTTCCGGCGCATCGGCGCTGACCTTGTCGACCTTGTTCGATGCAAGGTAATTGCCGATCGTGTACGGAATCACGAAGTAGCCGTCCGACAAACCCTGCATGAGAGCGCTCGCGCCGAGACGGTTCGCGCCGTGATCCGAGAAGTTCGCTTCGCCGATCGCAAACAGGCCGGGGATCGTGGTTTGCAGGTTGTAGTCCACCCACAGTCCGCCCATCGTGTAATGGATGGCCGGATAGATGCGCATCGGAACCTTGTAGGGGTTGTCGCCGGTGATGCGCTCGTACATGTCGAACAGATTGCCGTAGCGTTCGCGGATCGTGTTCTCGCCGAGGCGTTCGATCGACTGTGCGAAGTCGAGGTAGACGCCGAGTCCGGTTTCGCCGACGCCGCGGCCCTCGTCGCACGCGTACTTTGCGTTGCGAGACGCCACGTCGCGAGGTACGAGATTGCCGAAGCTCGGATAACGGCGCTCGAGATAGTAGTCGCGCTCGTCTTCCGGAATCTGCTGCGGCGGACGCTTGTCCCCGGCCTTCTTCGGCACCCAGATGCGGCCGTCGTTGCGCAGCGATTCCGACATGAGCGTCAGCTTCGACTGGTAATCGCCGGAGACAGGAATACAAGTCGGATGGATCTGCGTGAAGCAGGGATTGCCGAACAGCGCGCCGCGCCGGTGTGCGCGCCAGATGGCGGTGCAGTTTGAACCCTTGGCGTTGGTCGACAGATAGTAGACGTTGCCATATCCGCCGGTGCCGAGGATCACGGCGTCCGCGAGATGCGCGTCGATCTTGCCGGTGACGAGATCGCGCGTGACGATGCCTCGGGCCTTGCCGTCGATGACGATCAGGTCCAGCATTTCGGTGCGCGGATACATCTGCACTTTGCCGGCGCCGATCTGGCGGCTCAACGCCTGATACGCGCCGAGAAGCAACTGCTGGCCCGTCTGTCCTCTGGCGTAGAACGTTCTCGAAACCTGCGCGCCGCCGAACGAGCGGTTCGACAGCAGTCCACCGTATTCACGGGCGAATGGCACGCCTTGCGCGACGCACTGGTCGATGATGTTGACGCTGATCTGCGCGAGGCGATAGACGTTCGATTCGCGGGCGCGGAAGTCGCCGCCCTTTACCGTGTCGTAGAAGAGGCGGTAAATCGAGTCGCCGTCATTCTGATAGTTCTTCGCGGCGTTGATGCCGCCCTGCGCGGCGATGGAATGCGCGCGGCGGGGCGAATCCTGGAAGCAGAAACATTTGACGTTATAGCCGAGTTCGCCAAGCGTTGCGGCGGCGGACGCGCCGGCCAGTCCCGAACCGACGACAATCAGTTCGTATTTGCGCTTGTTGGCCGGATTGACCAGCTTGTACTCGAACTTCGCCCGGTCCCAACGGGTCTCAATCGGACCAGAGGGAGATTTGGATTCCAGCTTGATGGTCGACATGGTCAGATCCTCGATACCACCGGCTTCACGATGCCCGCCAAAACCGAGACGGGGATGGACGTGAAACCGAGAAAGATCGCCACGGAAATTGCCTTCGCGGCGGAACGGATGCGCGGGGTGTACTTGGGGTGGTGGAAGCCGAGCGTTTGCGTCATGCTCCACAGGCCGTGGAACAGATGCGTGCAGAGCATCGCCATCGCAACGATATAGAAGGCCGAGATGTACCAGACCTGGAATCCTGCGACGAGATTCTCATAGGCCTTGCCTTCTTCGAACGGCGTGCCGCCCGCGCCGATCGTGAAATGCAGCAGGTGATACACGATGAAGGCTGCGAGGATCGGGCCGCTCATATACATCGTGCGCGACGCGTAAGTCGACACGACGGATTCTTTCTTGACGTATTGTGTGCGTCGCGCCGCATTCTTGCGGCTCCACAGCGATGCCGCCGACCAGATGTGCAGCACCGTCATCACCAGCAGCGTGATGCGGGTTCCCCATAACAGGGGCGCGATGCTCTTCAGTGTCTCGGCGTATTTGTTGAAGTGTTCGGGTCCGAGAAAGACCCCGAGGTTGCCGGCGAGGTGCCCGGCTAGAAAGCCGAAGAGCACCAGACCGGAAACTGCCATGACTGCTTTTTTTCCATTCGTCGCGTTCCAGAAGCGGGCAGTTTTAGATGAAGCTTCCAGACGGACAGCGGTTGCACTCATATCCGGATGTCCATATGTTGAGATGACGGGAAGAGGAAGGAAGGTCCCAAACATTCGATTCTACCTCCAGCGGAGCGGCGTTTGCTAACCTGTGGTCGCCCGGATGCGGCCACTGGACCGCCGGGCGAAAGTGAAGGAGGAGCTTCCATCAATGGATGCCTTTGATCAATTGAAATTGAAGTACCAGTCGGTGCTGAACCTGATCTCCCAAAAAGGTGTGCGTTTGGCGCACCTGCACGTCGAGGGAGGCAAGCTGTTCATGCAGGGCGCAGCGCCTTCGGAAGACGCCAAGAACGACGTCTGGAATCAGATCAAGCTCGTGGACGGCAACTGGTCCAACGATCTGATTTGCGACATTGGCGTCGATCCCAGCCTGGCGCCGCCGGCTCCGGCAGCACGCACGTACACGGTCGTCGCCGGCGACTCGCTCTGGAAGATTGCCGCCAATCATTGCGGCGGCGGGGCGAATTACCCGAAGATCATTGCGGCGAATCCCGGCAAGCTGAAGGACGAGAAGTCCGTCATCCATCCGGGCGATGTTCTCATTCTGCCGGACTAGCGTTGAACGCTTGGGGCGGGGCTGCGGTCCCGCCCCTGCGATGTTTGGGACAATGTTGGATTGACAGGCGACATCCGAGTTCACGAGAACTTTTCCTCCCGATTCCTCGAACGCTCCCGGCGTATTCTGGTTTACCTTCCGCCCAGCTATGAGCGCGCGCGGACCTGGCGCTATCCCGTGCTGTATCTGCACGACGGGCAGAACGTCTTCGATCCGCGGACCTCGTTTATTCCCGGCGAAGAATGGGAAGTCGACGAATCCGCCGAATCGCTCATCCGGTCGCGTTCCATTCGTCCGTTGATCATCGTTGCGATCTACAACGCCGGCGAGTTCCGCATGGACGAGTACACCAACAGCCAGGATGCGAAGGGGCGCGGCGGCAAGGCCGATTTGTACGGGCGTTTCCTGATCGAGGAATTGATGCCGTTCATCGAGACCAACTACCGGGTGCGCAATGAGCCGCGCCATGTCGGCATCGGCGGATCGTCACTGGGCGGCCTCGTGACGTTCTATCTCGGGATGAAGCATCCGCGGCGGTTCGGCAAACTCGCGGTGATGTCGCCGTCGGTGTGGTGGAACGACCGCGCGATTCTCAAAGAGATTCCGGATCCGTTTCCGACGCTGCGTCCGCGCATCTGGCTCGATATCGGCACAGGAGAGGGCGAGCAAACCGTGCACGACGCGCGACTGCTGCGCGATGAATTGCTGCGCAAGGGCTGGAGCCGCAACCGCGATCTGCACTATGTCGAGGCTCCGGGCGCGCAGCATACAGAAGCTGCGTGGCGCGCTCGCGTGCCATCGATGCTGCGGTTTCTGTTTCCGCGATATACGATTTAGCGCTTGGCGGCTGCGGCGGTGCGCTTTCGCGCGGTTGTCGTGCGGCCGGCCTTCTTTTTCGCAGGCGGCGCCTTCTTGGCCGCGGTTGCCGGCGCCGGTGCGGGAACCGTGTAGCTGACGGGAGTGTATTCGTCCGGAGCGTTGGCGTAGAGGCGCCGGTAGAAGTCCGCGTTGCGCATCACGCTTTGCACGTAGCCGCGGGTCTGGTCGAACGGAATCGTCTCGACCCATTCGGACGGTTCGCGAAACTGGATCGTCGCCATTTTGAGCCATCCGCTGACGCGGCCCATGCCGGCGTTGTACGACGCAATCGTCTCTTCCCACTTCTGTCCGAAGTAGTTGAACATGTTGTGCAGATGGAAGGTCCCCATGCGGATATTGACCGTCGGGTTGAACAACATGTTGGTCGAATACGGGCGGATGCCGAGGCGGCGGGCGAGTTCGCGGCCGGTGGAGGGCATGATCTGCGAGAGTCCATGCGCGTTGGCGTAGGAGACGACCTTCGGGTCGAACTCCGATTCCTGACGGATGAGGCCGGCCATGAGGAACGGATCGACGCCTTGTGTGCTGGCGTATTGTTCGAGTTCCTTGCGCCAGGGCAGCGGGAACGCGTAACGCCAGAACTCACGGGGTGCGCTGTCGAGCGGCATCATCATGTAATACGGCGCGACGGCTTTGATCCAGCGCACCGCCTGATCGGGCGAGCCGCGTCGCGTCGCGTTGGCGGCGAGTTCCATGGCGAGGATGTGTCCCTGGCCGTCGGTGCGTCCACCGAAGCGAAGTTCGAGATCCGACTGGAAGTCGAGCGCCGCGGCCGTTAGCATGCGGGCGCGTTCGATGCGCGCGTTGGTGGCGGCGGTTGCGGTAAAGGTCTCCAGACGTTTGCGGGCAGGGAACTGGACCGACTGCAGAAACGCGGTGGCTTCGGCGGAAGGCGTGGCGTTCGAAACGCTGCTCAGTCTCGGACGCGCAAGGATCGTGTAGTAAAAGTTCGGATACGAACTCTCGAGTTCCGCGAAGTAGACGCGCGCGGCGCCTGCGTCCTTACGATTCTCGGCAAGCCGGCCGAGATAGTAGATCGCCGCGGGCGTGTGCTCGTCCGACGGGAAGTACTTGACGTGATCCTGCATCATCTGCGCCGCGGCGGGACGGTTGCGCAGGTATTCGGAAAGCGCGGCGCGCCAGTGGCAGACGGCGGCTTGCGGCTCACGCGGAAATCCAGTGGAGCACTGCTGGTAGATCGCGTAATACTCTTCCGGCTGCATTTTGAGGAAGTAGTAATAGCCGGCGCTCATCAGCGCGTCGAGGCGGTACTTCGATGTGGGATAGCGCTGCTGCAACTCGCGGATCGCGTCCATCATCTCGCCTTCGCGATCGGCGCGGCGGGCGATCGACGTGAGCTGCGAGAGGCGTTCGGCGTTCGCTTCGGGATCCGACAATTGCAGGGAGCGCAACGCGCTTGCGCTGTTGTCGCAGGCGGCGATGCGCACGAGCGCGACTTCACGATCGGCGCCTCCGAGCGTGGGCAGCGCCGCTTCGAGATCGCTCTTCGCACGGCTTTGCTGGTTGGCTTCCATCAGCTTCGCGGCGCGCTGCAGGACGCCGGCGGGCATCGGGGGCGGATAGCTGTCGCCCATCGACGCTTTGAGGCGAGCCATCGCGGTTTCCGCATCTGATGCTTCTTTGGACATCGGGTACTGCTGCCAGATGCGCTGATAGTAGTTCGCTGCTGACACATTGTCGCCGGCTTTTTCGAAGGTTTCGGCGAGCACCGCGTCGCCCTGCGGTTGCGCGAGGTCCGCGTAATATTTGCGGAGCGTGGCGAGCGCCTGCTGCGGTTGGCCGAGGCGATTCGCAGCGCGCGCCGCGATAATCGCCGCACGGGGAACGAGAGGCGATTTCGGATTGTGCTGGAAGACAATTTGCAGCGTATCGATGGCCGCTGCGTCGGCGTTCGTGCCGTACAGCGCGGATGCGGTGAGGAATGCCACGTGATCCTGAATGCGCGGCAGGCGCGCGGCCGGAATGCTGCGGAGTGTCGCCAGCGCCTGCGCGTTGCGTTGTGCGTCGACATCGGCGCCGGCGAGTGCGAGGAGCGCGATGGCGCCTTCGAGGTCGTGCGAATGACGGGCCGCGTAGTCGGTGAGCGCCGCTTTGGCGGCAGGCGTCGCGGACTTGCGATAGGCGCGGGCCATCGCTTCGACGGGCGACGGCGGCGGGACGGCCGCGAAGGCCATGTAGTTCAGCAGAAGCAGCAGCGGCAACAACTTCATTCGCGCTCTCAGTTCATCGGGCCCGGATACTGTTCGCCCATCAGCGTCGCGTCGCCGTTGGCGAGCGTCCGGATCAGTTCCGCATGCAAATAGTCCGGCATCTCTGTGGACGCTTCAACGGGAAACTGGTTTCGATAGATCTCCCGGGCCTGATCGACACGGTCCCGGATGGCTCCATCATACAGGTTGGCGGCGGCGCGGCCCGCTTTGATGGCCGCGGATTCGTGCAGGCGGATTTCCGCCGCGAGCTTGCGGGCCAGGCGCTGCGCCCGCAAATGCACGACCTCTTCCTCAACCGGCCGGGGCGGCACAGGGACCGCGGGCGCGGGCGACGCTGCGATTTGCAGCAACGATTCCACAGGTTTCGCGGCATTGGCGTCGAGCGCGGCGGCGGCCATTTCGCATACCAGTTCCAGGCCCGCGGTCTCGGCGTCCTCGGCATACAGCACCGCTGCGACGCGGTTGCGAGCCACGACCGGCGTGAGCACGATGGTGCGGCGCGCATCGGAGCCGAGCAGATGCGTGAGCTTGGACGAGATTTCGTTGGGCAGGCTCAAGGCGACGGTCACTTCGCGGCTTTCGATGGCGTTAGCGAACGCGTGGGCATCGGCCGCGGCGAAGGGTTCCGGAGGCTGCACCTCGAAACCGCGCGAGGCTTTCCACTCGAGCTGGCCGGAGTTCACCACGAACAAGATGCTGCGCGTGCAAAACGGCGAGCAGGAATCGAGCAGGGCCGAGATCCATTCGCCTTCATTTCGATAACCGCGCAGGCGGCGAAAACCTTTCACCAGTCCGCCGATGAGCGATTGCCTGTCCTTGTCCAACTGCTGGGCGAGGAGCCGCCGCATGTCCGCATAGCGTTCGTCGAACTGTCGCAACACCGGAGATTCGGTCATGAAAGGCAGCCGAACATTATTGTATCAATGTGTTCTGGAAAGCCTTCTATGCGGCAGGGGCGATCTTTTCGATGCGGACCTTGGCGATGCGGTGGCGTTCGACTTCGAGTATTGTGAAGCGGCGGCCGCCGTACTCGATGGTTTCGCCCGGAGTGGTGGGGATGTAGCCGAGCTTGAAGAGCAGGAATCCGGCGAGGGTTTCGAATCCCGCGTCGCCCGGCAACTCGACATCGTGCATGGCGGCGAGGTCGCGGATGGGGATGGTTCCTTCGACGTCGAGGATCGTGGCTTCGGCGTTCTTCTTCTCGATCTTCGAATCGTGCTCGTCCACGATCTCGCCGAAGACCTGCTCGAAGACGTCTTCGAGCGTCACGACTCCGGAAATCGTGCCGTGCTCATCGACCACGACGGCGAGATGCGAGTGGTTCTGGCGGAATTCGTCCAACAACTGATTCAGCGGCTTCGATTCCGGGACCACGAGCTTTTTGCGGACGTAGCGGCGCATGCGAAATGGCCGCGGGGGACGCTTGTATTCGATGGCGGTGCGGCGGTCCTGCCAGGTGCGCATGAGGTCCTTGTAATGCAGGACGCCGATGATCTTCTCGATCGAGCCTTCGTAGACCGGGACGCGCGAGTATTTGTGTTCGAGCATCACGCGCAGGACTTCGTCGAGCGAGGCGTCGACAGGCACCGCGACGATCTCGTTGCGCGGCACCATGACTTCGCGCACCGAGATGTTCTGCAGGTCGAGCAGGCGGCGGATGGCGTCCTCTTCGAAGCTTTCGAGATGGCCTTCGTGCCGGCTGCTGCGCACGATGAACTTCAACTCTTCAGCGGAATGTCCGCCGGCATGACCGTGGGCTCCCCCGGCTTCGACGCCGAGCTTTTGCGATAACCACGCCGAGCAGCGCTCGACGATCCAGACGAACGGCGCGGAGACGCGTTCGAACACCAGCAGCGGAGGCGCGAGCAGCACGGCGAGACGGTCGGAGGTGGACAGCGCGAGGTTCTTGGGAAGCACTTCGCCGAGGATGATGTGCAGAAAACTGATGATGAGGAAGGCGAGGACGAAGCTGGATGCGTGCAGCACCTTGGCGGTGACCGGCGTGATGACGGGATGAATGACGCTGATGATGAGTTCGTAGACGGTTTCTTCGCCGGCCCAGCCGAGTCCCAGAGAGGCCAGCGTCATGCCGACCTGCGACACCGAAAGCAGGCGTTCGGGTTTGTTGAGGAGATTGAGTGCGACTTGCGCGCCGGTTTCGCCCTGGTCGGCACGGGCTCGCAGGCGCGAGCGGCGCACAGAGACGAGAGAGACTTCCGCGGCGGCGAAGAACGCATTGAACGCAATGATCACCGCGAGCAGGACGAGACGTAAACCCATGGAGCAGTAAAACTAGTCGCCGCGGGTGAAGAAGGGCGCCTGATCGTACTCTTCGCCACCCGGCGAGATGCGAGGACGCTGGCCGCGCACGCGGGATCCGGCCCATTCGAGGCGCATGTCCTGGCAGACCTCGTCGAGCATCGGTACGGTGGCCTCGCGGGTTTCCATCGCAAAGCAGGTGAGCAGCAGGTTGTCGCAGACGGCGTTGATCAAACGCGGGATGCCGGAGGTGCGGTTGTGGACCTCACGCATGAGGTCCTGCGAGAAGACCGTCTGGTCCGGCATGCCGGCGAGCGCCATGCGCGTGTTGATGTACTCGATCGAATCGGCTTCGGTGAACGGGTTGAGCGAGCAACGGAGCACGATGCGCTGCTTCAACTGGCGAAGGTTCGGCGCGTCGAGTTTGCGGTCGAGTTCCGGCTGGCCGGCGAGGATGATCTGAAGGAGTTTGCCGCGGCGGCTTTCGAGGTTGCCGAGCAGGCGGATCTCCTCGAGCACTTCCCAGTCGAGGTTGTGCGCTTCGTCGATCAACAGGACGGTCGTGCGGCCTTCGCTGGCGCGGGTGATCAACAAATGGTTCAACGCAAAGAGGACTTCGGTTTTGGATTTGTGATTGCAGCGCAGGTCGAGATCGTACGCGATCATCTGAAAGAACTGTTCGGTGTTGACGCGTGAGTTGAAGACAAATGCAAATTCGATGCGCTGCGCTTCGAGATAGTCCCGCAGGCATTCGAGCATGGTCGTTTTGCCCGTGCCGACTTCGCCCGACAGGACGATGAACCCTTTGCGGCTTTGGACGCCGTAAATGAGGTTCGCCAACGCTTCTTCGTGCTGAGCGGAGCGGTAGAAAAATGCCGGATCCGGACTCAGGTTGAAAGGGCTTTCCTCAAAACCAAAATAGGCGTTGTACATGTTGTCATGCGGGCGCCAGCAAACACGCCCAGTCTAATCGAATCGTAGCATGGGCCTTCGTGCGGCCCGGTGAAGTTAGCCGCCGATCTCGAGCAGGGTCCAGCCGGGGAGAGTGGCCGGTTGATCGCCGAGAAAGACGATACGGCGCGTCTTGGGGAAGGGCATTCCGGTCTGGATCGCGCGGGCGTAGAACGGCAGTTTGCGGAGCACCTGCCGGATGTTTTCGGGCGATGCGTCGGCGATGGCGGCCTTGCCGAGGAAGCCGGATCCCCAGCCGAGGGGCAGCAGGCACTGGTTGTCGCTGAGGCCCTCGAGTTGGGTCAGCAGCGACTGCGCGGCTTCGCCTGCTTTGGCGAGTCCCGCGAGGCGGGACCAGTTGACGTGCGACGTGAGGATCGCACGGGAGAATTCGCGCGCGGCGGCGAGGGCGCTGGTTGAGTTGCCCTTCCAGGATCCCGTGAATACAGCGCCCGGACGCGCCATTTCGACGAACACCGGCATGCCGGCGGCGGCATCGCGGACCGAGCCGCGGAACTGTTTCCACGCGAGTTCGTACTTGCCGGCGGCGCCGGCCAGGGTCGCGGTGCGCAGCAGATAGACGAGGGTCGACGGCGCGACGGGGATGGGTTCGGAATCGCCGGCCATCACGCCTTTCAACTGATTGCGGACGGCCCTGTCTTCGACCGGTCCGGCGAGGCGGCGCGGGATGCGTTCGGCGGTGGCGAGTTGATCGGCGAGGCGCTTCCAGCTTTCTTCGTTCATGCCGCCGAACATGGCGCCGGTGCGGAGTGCGCCTTTGACGACGGTGCCCGGGACGTAGATGCCGCCGGGTCCCGCAGAGAAGGTGCGGATGAAGAGGTCCTGCGGCGCGGCTTTCTCGATGTGCTTCGTCACCGAGGGGCTCTCGAAGGCGATGCGGCGTCCGGCATAGTTCTGCGCGAGTCCGCCCCAGGAGGCGAAGTCGAGGCGGTCGGAGCGCTTGATTTGCGCGAGGTAGCCGTCGAGGCGAGGTCCTTTGGCGAAGAGTTTGAAGATGCGCCGCTGGTCGAGGACGTTGACCTGGTCCTTCCAGACCATGTAGTCGATGGGCGCGAGTTCCTGGCCGTCGCCGATGAGGGTCGGAGTCAAACAGGTGAGCTTATACGACGTCATCGACGCTGGTCTCCTCCGTTTGCTCTTCGTTTGGCTGAGGGGCGCGCGATTCTTCGAGTTCCGCGAGCGCTTCGGCGGTTTCGGTCGGCGCGGACGGTGTTTCGGGTTCCGGCGCGGGTTCCGGGGTGGCTGATTCTTCGACCACTGCTTCGACCTTCTTCGCCCCGGCGACAGGCAGAGCGAGCGCGAAGCCCGCGCGGTACACCGGATGCGCGAAGCCTTCCGGCGCGACATCGTGCGCAACGCCGGTGAGCGGCTTGTCGGCTGCGAGTACGGAGCCTTCGACCACCATCTTCGACGATTGCTTCAGCGCGCCCCATCCGGCTGCGGATTCGACGCGGCCGTTGCGCAACGCGATTTCGTAGCTGCCCTGTTTCCAGTCGACGCGGTCGTGTTCCGGCGACGGGCTGAATTGCGACAAGAGCCAGAAGGCGCCGGGTTGGGCAGGCGCTTGCGGCGCGTACTTGCCGAATAACAATTGCGAGAGCGAACCTTCACTGCATTCGGGTTGCTCGAAGCGTCCCCAGCCGCGCGAGCGTTCGCCGCCGAGGCCGGTGTCGGCGAGCAGTTTCAATGCGCCTTGGAGCGCGGGCTTCCAGCATTCGGCCGCGGATTCATCGGCGAAATCGAAGGCGCACCAGACGCCGGCGCTGCGATGGAATTCGATGCAGGCGGTGCGATAGGGTTCGACGCCTTCGCCTAAGCGGTCGACTGCCGCAGCGGTGCGGACCGACGGGCGGAACGGGCTCGACACGGCTTGTCCGCGGAAGACCGGCAGCAGGCATTCGCTGGCGCCGTCGACGGTCCAGTCATCCTCGCGGATCTTGCGATTGTTGAGGAGCAGCGACACCATCGTGGTGGGTACGAGGCGTGCGGATTTCCAGCGGACTTTGAGCGACGCGGGCGGCGGCCACAGCGTGCGCGGGGGCGTCACGAACAGCAGTTGATCGAGAAACGGAAAGACGGAACTGAGCCGCACGGCGGAACCTTGCGGGTTCGCGGCGGTGGCCGCGATCCACGAATCGAGCAGGCCCAATTGCGCCATCGCCTGCGTCAACGCGGAATACAACGCGTCGCTATGCAGGATGGCGCCGGCGCGGCTGCGCTCTCCGGTGCTGGAACTGGCGCGCCACGGTCCCAGTGGACGTAGCTTGGCGAGAAATGCCATTTTATGCGGTCAAAGTCGAGGCGAAATCAGATCCGTTGACGAGGGCTTGCAGGCCGCCGGCGTCGAGTCCCGTAGCGAGCGAGGCTTCCGCGGCGCCGGTCGCGTAGTAGCCGCGGCCACGCCAGGCGACGTTCAAGCCGGAGAACTTCACACGGCCGCTGCCGCGCGAACCTCCGCCGCCGAGCGCGTCGTCTTCGAGCAAGCGCAGACCTTCTGCGACACGGGCGGCGAGAGCCTTGTCCTCTTCGCAGAGGATGTCGAGCACGAGGCGAAACTTGAAGCGCGCGCCCGCGGGGACGCGTTCGAGAGTGCGCGGCGTCGACTGGGCGGTGATGCGGTCGATGGCGTTTTCGCTCTTGATCTCGGTGATTTCGTCGTCGAGGTTCTCGCGCATCTGCGCGGTGATCGAGTCGGGATCGAGCGGGGCGTCGTAGATCGCGAGACGCGCCGGCGTGGCGCCGCCTTCGATGGCTTCGCCCTGCACTTTGTCCATGCGGCCGGGGTTGCGGCCGAACAGGAGGCAGATTTCATCGGCCGGATCCGACGATTGATGGATGCGGACTTCCTGTCCACGGCGGCGGCTGAGGTACACGAGTTGCGACGGCACGGCCAGGCCGCTGGCTTGTTCGAGCAGCGAACGCAGGCGGCCGCGCAGCGAACTGCCGGGGATGTACGGCATGCCGTAAGAGTCCTTGACGACCGGGTTGTCGGCCCCGCCGATATCGAGCGAACCCTTGCCGGCGCCAATGTGCAAGCCCGTCTGGCAGGCGATCTCGCCGTCCACAATCAGCTTGCCGATCAGTTTCAATTCAGTCTTTGCGGTATGTGCGCTCATGGGGCTACTCGTTATAGGCAATGATGGCTTCGAACAGATCGCGGAAACGCTCGTATCCGCGCGCTTCATTCTTGCGCGTGACCTGCAGCAGGAGTTTCTCGAGCGTGTCGAGCGAACGCAGCGAGTGGCGCGCGATGGTGTAGGCAAGGCGCGCGCGCAACATCACGAACTCGTGCTGGCGCTCGCTTTCGGGCGAACGCACGGCGCGGCGGATCGCGTTGTAGAGGCGTCGCAGCTGGCTGCGCGTTGCGGAATCCATGTCGCGCATGCGGCTGACGACGATGTGCGCCTGGTTGTCGAGGTAGAGCGAATCGTTCACGAGCTTCTCGTAGTCGATGTCGAGCATCGGTTCGGGACGACGGTCGCCGAAACGGTCGCCTCCGCCTCCGCCGCGATCGCCACCACGGCCACCGCGGTCGCGATCGCCGCCTCCGCCTCCGCCACGGTTGCCTTCGGGACGACGGTCGCCGCGTTCTCCGCGGTCACCACCGCCACTGGGGCGCGGGGGGCGATTGCCTCTCTGTTGCTGCTGTTGCTGCTGCTGTTTTGGTTCCTGAGTGGCTTCTGACATACGAGACTCTACTTCGATTCTGTGGCGAGCCTAGCCCATTCTAGCGCCACGCGACCGGAAGGCCGCAACTTCACGTTATTCGGATTGCGGCCGGTGAGATCGGCCACGACGGCGCGCCGCAATTTCTGAAAATCGCGGCGTCCGGTGCTTTCGAGCAGGCGGTTGATGCGGCGCATGTAGCGCCACGGACGTTCGAGCCGCTGCTTGCGGCGGCCGCTGCCGGTTTGGGTTTCGCGATAGACGCCCTGGAGTTCGCGGATCGACGAGGCCGGGACGTCGTAATCTTCGACCATCTTGACAAGCGCATCCTTGAGGCTCGACGCGTCGGTCAGATGCTTCCATTCGAGCGTGCGTCCGAGGATGTGGATCGAGTCTTTGTGCGCGCACTTGGCGACGCGGAGGTCCGCGGTGGCCTGCTGGTAGACGGATGCGAGCGTATCCTCTTCGGGGACGTTGGCGAGCGCGAGGGCCATGGTGATGGTCTTGCCTTCGGCGCCGGGGAGTTCTTTGAGGTTCGCTTCGGCGAAGCGGTGGAAGAGACGCTGTACTTCGCGTCCGAATGCGATGAGCGCGTCCCATGCACCGAAGACGGCGAATTCCGCGCCGCCGCAGGTGAGGATGCTGACTTTGCGCCAGTATTCGGGCTGCGAGCAGAGCATCTCGAGTTCTTCGGCGAAGAAGCTCTGGTAGGAGATCGCGAGTTGCAGATACTCCATGTCGTTTTGCGCGCGGCGCAGGCGGATTTCGAATTGATCGACGTTGCCGCGGAGGACACCCCATACCGGGAGTCCGGTGGCGCGGGCTGCGAGTTCGCGTGTGGTGGCCGGGAGTGTTTCGGTGTCGCCGGGCGCGGTGTGGCGCGGGATCCGCAGGTCGTCTTTGACGGACCAGCTATGCTTGCCGCCCTGCATGCTGACACGTGCGGGTTCGTCGGGCGACCAGGAGATCGCGGAGGCTTCGCTCAACGCGGACGCGAGTACACCGGCGAAGAAGGCGGGCGTGGAATCGGTGGTGGGGGCGAAGGGCGCGAAGTCCGCATCGGCGGTCGCGGGAGTCGCGCTCTTCTTCGCGAGACCTTCGTGCAGGCGCTTGCGGATGTCGCTCCAGTCGCCGAGATTTTCGGTGACGCTCCAGACGAGCGAGAGGCGATGTTCGCTGAGCGTGTCCACCTGTTTGGCTGCGTTGAGGAGGAACTGTTCGGCCTGATCGCGGCTTTCGAGCGGCAGCACGGCGAGGAACTGTCCTCCGCCGGAGGATCCCAGCAGGATTTTCGCGAGGCCGAGCTCGGCGAGCAAAGCGCGCGGCAGAATTTCGCTGAGGATCGTCACCCAGCGGGCGCGGCCGATGAAGGTGAGTTCCTCGTCCACGCCGCGAATCGGCGAGGGGAGGAATTCATCGATGCCCAGCAGTTTGCCCTGCAACAGGATTGGGAAGGACATGGCGTCGAGAGGAACTCTCAATGTAGCAAAGTGCGAAATACTGAAGCTTGTGAACGTCATCAGCAAAACCGCACTGAATCGCGCATTGCTGGCGCGGCAGTTGTTGCTTGCGCCGCGTAGCTCGAATGCGACGGCGCTCGAGGTGATCGAGCGGGTCGCGGGATTGCAGGCGCAGCAGCCGAAGCCGGCGTTTGTCGGGCTCTGGTCGCGGATCCGCGAGTTCCGGCGGGAGAGCCTGCTGGAGTTGTTGCATGCGCGGCAGGCGTTGCGCGCGACGATGATGCGCGGGACCTTGCACATCGTGTCGCGGCGGGATTATTCGATGTTTCGCGGCGCGTTGCAGCCGATGTTGACCGGAGGCATGCAGGCAATCCTGCGGGAGCGGGCGACGGATCTCGATATCGCGAAGTTGTTGAAGGCGGCTTCGAAGGCGTTTGGCGCGCGGCCTCGCACGTTTGCGGAATTGCGGGCGCACCTGGCGGATCAGTTTCCCGGGCTTGACGAGCGCGCGATGGGATACGCGGTTCGCATGCATCTTCCGGTGGCGACGGTGCCGGATTCGGCGAATGCGTGGGCGTTCACGGGCGATTCGCCGTTTGAGCTTGCGGATTGTGAGCCTGGCGCCGATGATAGCGGGGCTGCTCTGGTTCGCCGGTACCTGGCTGCGTTCGGACCCGCGAGTGTCGCGGATTTTCAGGCGTGGTCGGGGATGAAGAGCGCGAAGGCGCTGTTTGCGGGGATGGAACTGGTGGCGTTTCGCGACGGGAAGCGGGAACTGTTCGATTTGCCGGATGCGCCGCGGCCGGGTGAGGATGCGCCTGCGCCTCCGCCGTGTTTTATTGCGGGTTTCGATAACCTTGTGCTGGCGCATGCGGACCGGAGTCACGTGTTGCCGGAGGAGTTCCGCGGGCGCGTGGTGACGAAGAATCTGCTGGTGCTGCCGACGATTCTGGTGGACGGTATGGTGGCGGGAACATGGCAGGTGGCGGTGGCGCGGAAGACGGCCACGCTTACGGTTACGCCTTTCACGAAGATCCCGAAGGCGGTGAAGAAACAGTTGGAGAATGAGGGCGAGCAACTGGTCCGGTTTGTGGAACCGGAGGCAGCAGGGTGGGCTGTTGCGTTCGCCGAAGCTTAAGCGAGAACGGGGCGGATCACCTGGCCGTGGACGTCGGTGAGGCGGCGCCGGATGCCGTTGTGATACCAGTTCAATTCCTTGTGGTCGAGTCCCAGCAAGTGCAGGATCGTTGCGTGGAAATCGTAGATGGTCACGGGATTTTCGGCGGCCTTGTAGCCGAGTTCATCGGTGGTCCCGTAGCTGAAACCGGGTTTGACGCCCGCGCCGACGAGGAACGAAGTGTAGCCTTCGGGGTTGTGGTCGCGGCCGCCTTCGCCCAGTCCTTCGCTGATGGGCAGGCGTCCGAACTCGGTGGTGAAGACGACGAGCGTGTCCTTCAATAGCCCGCGTTGCTTGAGGTCGCGGATGAGCGCTGCAGTCGGCTTGTCGAGCACCGCGGCCTGCTTGCCATGGTTCGCGCGCAGATCCTCGTGGCCGTCCCAGTTCACGCGCGGGGCGCCGAAGTGCGCGCCGTTGTACATCTGAATGCAGCGCACGCCCTTTTCGACGAGGCGGCGCGCGAGCAGACAGTTGTATCCGTAATCGCGCGTGACGGGATCGTTGAGGCCGTACATCTCGCGTGTGGCGTCGCTCTCACCGCGGATGTCCGTGACTTCGGGCGCGGAGATCTGCATCTTCGCGGCCATCTCATAGGACTTGATGCGGGCGACGAGCGCGTCCTCGCCGGGATTCAGTTTCAAGTGCTCTTCGTTGAGTTGCGTGAGCAGGTCGTACGATGCGGCTTGCGCGTTCGCGGGAACGGAGGATGGAGGCTGCAGGTCCGCGATGGGTTCTTTCTGATCGCCAAAGATCACGCCTTGATGCGCGGCGGGGAGGAAGCCATTGCCCCAGTTGGCGACGCCGCACGGCGGGAGTCCGCGACGGTCCGGCAGGACGACGAACGACGGCAGGTTTTCGTTCTCGCTGCCGAGTCCGTAGGAGATCCACGAGCCGATCGACGGGAAGCCCTGAAAGATGAAGCCAGTCGACATCTGGAACAACGCGGGTCCGTGGGCGTTGGAGCGCGCGACCATCGAATGCAGGAAGGTGAGGTCGTCGGTGACTTCCGCAAGATGCGGCAGCATGTCGGACACGTACTTGCCGGATTTGCCGCGCGGACGGAAGTTCCACGGCGATTTCATGATCGTGCCGGGCTTGCCGAAGAAGGGCGTGATGGTGTTGGCGCCGGTGGTTTCTTTGCCGTGATGTTTCTCGAGTTCCGGCTTGTAGTCGAACGTGTCGATCGCGCTGATGCCGCCGGGCAGGAAGATCATGATGATGTTCTTCGCCTTGGGCGCGAAATGCGGGCCGGGCTTGCGTTCGGCTGCGTTCGCGAGCATCTGCGATAGCGCGATGCCTGCGAGTCCGCCGCCCGCTTCCCAGAGAAATCTACGTCGCGAATTACGGGACATACAGGAACTCGTTGGAATTCAGAAGCACACGGCAATAGAGGTCGAGCGGTTGCTGCGAGAGGAACTTCGCCGCCAACTCGCGCTCACGCGCCGTGGGTTCGCGCTGGAACAACAGTTGATAGATGCGGGCTACGGGATCGGCCTGCGATTCCGACTGCGCGCGTTTGGCAAGCAGCGAGGCCTGCCGGAAGACGAAGGGATTGTTGAGCAGCGTGAGCGCCTGCACGGGCGTGTTCGACAAGCTTCGCTGCGGCGTTGCGACAGACGGATCGGGACAATCGAAGCTGTCCATCATGATGCGCTCGCCGCCGCGCACGACGAAGCGGTACACGGACCGGCGCCATACCTCAGGACCATCGTTGTCGAGCGCCTTATAAATGTACGAACCGGCGTCGCCCTTCTTCTGCAGTAGATAGCTCGGACCGCCGCGTTGCGGGTTCAGGCTGCCGGACGCAGCGAGCATCGAATCGCGCAGGGTTTCGGCGTCCATGCGGCGCAACGGCATGCGCCAGTACAAACGATTGTCGGCGTCGGCTGCGAAGGCTTTCTCGTTGTGTTGCGACGACTGCTGGTAGGTCTGTGAACTGAGGATCAGGCGGTGCAGCCACTTGATGCTCCAGCCGTTTTCCATGAACGAAACGGCGAGCCAGTCGAGGAGTTCCGGGTGCGAGGGGCGGTCGCCGGAGAGTCCGAAATCGCTGGGCGTATTCACGAGTCCACGGCCGAAGTGGTAATACCAAACGCGGTTGACTATGACGCGTGCTGTGAGCGGATTGTCGGGGTGGGCAATCCAGTTGGCGAGCGCCAGACGCGGGTTGTCTTTCGGGAATTCGTTCGGCAGTTGCGAGACGGCGGTGAGAGTTCCCGCGGAGACCTCTTCTTTACGCTTGGTGACGGATCCGCGCTCTAAAACATAACTCTGCGCCGGTGTTTTGGGGATCGCGGAGTAGAGTTTCTGCGGTTCGGGGATCGCTTTCAGTTCGTCTTTGATTTTCGCGATCTCGTCGATGAGGCGCAGGCGTTGGGACTTTTGTTCGGGCGTCAGATGTTCGAGGATCTCAGCCGTGTCGACCGACGGCATCTCGAGTTCGTTGGCGCCGACGTGATCGAGCGACGACGCCACGGTGCGCCACTTGAAGCCGTCGTCTGATGCCTCGAAGCGATAGACGGTGATCGCGCCATCGTTGGAACCACGGGTGCGGTCCGAGGACCAGGTGATCTCCCAAAAACGTCCGGAAAACGGGAGTTCGAAGATGTAGGGGTTGTCGTTGGTGGCCTTGCGGGTGCCGGCCCATTCGCCCCATTCCACGGAGTTCGCGCCGCGGATCATGAAGCGTTCGAGCTTGGGAACCGGTCCCTTGTGGGCGGTGATGACGAAGCGGAAGCGCTTGCCGCCGGTGGGCGCAAAGAAGTTGCGGTTCCAGATCGGATTGATGGGCAGGCGCTGCGTGGCGCTGTCGCGGCCGCGATCGAAATCCTGATACTTCGTGTAGAGCAGTTTGGCGCGAACGGGCTGTTCGATGTCCGCGAGGGCGGTTTCATAGCGCTTCAGGCGATCGCGGATCGGCTGGGTCTTGAGCTTGTAGGCTTCCTGCTCGTCCTGCGAGGCGACCACGCGCGTGCCGAAGCCGACGGTCTGGAACACGTCGGTGAGGCGGTAATAGTCGCGGGTCGGAATGGGGTCGAACTTGTGATCGTGGCAGCGCGCGCAGTTGACGGTGAGTCCCTGGAAGGTGTGGAACGTGGTGGTCACCATGTCGTCCAACTCGTCCATGCGAGCCTGCAGCGCGAGGTTCTTGTCCTTGTTCAGTTCCGCGCTGACGGAGTCCCAGGGGCCGGCGACGAGGAAGCCGGTTGCGGCCACGGATTTGGGATTGTCGGGATCCAGCAGGTCGCCGGCGAGTTGCTGGCGGATGAACTGATCGTAGGGTTTGTCTTTATTAAAGGCCTCGATCACGTAGTCGCGATAGGGCCAGGCGTAGAAGCGTTCGTAGTTGTGTTCGCCTCCGTCGGTTTCGCCGAATCGCACGACATCGAGCCAGTGGCGTCCCCAGCGTTCGCCGTATGCGGGCGATGCGAGCAGCGCTTCGACGGTCTCTTCGTAGGTACGCTTGAGGTCGACTTCTGTGGGGGGCAGTCCGGTGAGGTCGAAGTAGAGGCGGCGGATGAGCGTGCGGTGATCCGCGGGGGCGGCCGGTTCGAGATCCTTCTCGCGAAGCTTGGCGCGCACGAAGGCGTCGATGGGATTGGTGACGCCGGGGATCGACGGCGCGTCAACTTTCACAGGCGTGCGGAACGCCCAGAAGACGCGCTTCTGCTGAGCCGCCAGTAGGCCAAGGAACAAAAACAGGGCGGCGAAAAATCTCATGCCGGGATATCAACAAGTATGCCATGTGAGGGTCTGTTCATGAATCCGGTCCCCGAACTGTGCCACGATAAAGGTTCGTGACTCGAGAGTGGGCCCGCAATTCCTGGCGCCTGAAGCCAGCGACACAACAACCAAATTATCCAGATCCTGACGCGCTCCACGCAGCAGTGCGCAAGTTGTCGGCGATGCCGCCGCTCGTCACCGCGTGGGAAATCGGGACGCTGCAGAAGCAACTCGCGGACGCCGCGGAAGGGCGGCGGTTCATCCTGCAGGGGGGCGATTGCGCCGAGCGTTTCGACGATTGCGCGACCGCGCCGATCACCAACAAGCTGAAGATCCTGCTGCAGATGAGCCTGGTGCTCATCAACGGCGGCAAGAAGCCGGTGACTCGTATCGGACGCTTTGCGGGCCAGTACGCCAAGCCGCGCTCGGACGATTTCGAAACCCGCAACGGCGTGAAGTTGCCGAGCTATCGCGGCGATGTGATCAACCGTCCAGAGTTCACGGCCGAGGCGCGGATCCCGGATCCGAACCGGATGGTGCAGGGGTACGAGCGCGCCGCACTGACCCTGAATTTCCTGCGCGCGATGGTGCGCGGCGGGTTCGCGGACCTTCATCATCCCGAATACTGGGACCTCGACTTTGTCGACCATTCGCCGCTGGCGAGCGAGTATCGCTCGATGGTGCAGAGCGTCGCCGAATCGCTGCGCTTCATGGAAAGCGTGCTCGGCGTGCGCACGGGCGAGATGGAGTGGGTGGATTTCTTCACCGCTCACGAGGGACTGCTGCTGCCGTACGAAGAGGCGCAGACGCATTACGTCCCGCTGCGTAAGGCCTGGTACAACCTGTCGACGCACTTCCCGTGGATCGGCGCGCGTACGCTGGACGTCGACGGCGCGCACGTCGAGTATTTCCGCGGCATCGCGAATCCGATCGGCATCAAAGTCGGACCCGCGCTGGGTCCCGACCGGCTGCGGCGTTTGCTTGATCTGCTGCATCCCGACAATGAGCCGGGGCGGCTGACGATCATTCACCGCGTGGGACGCGACAAGATCGAGGCGACGCTGCCGGGCATCATCAAGACGGTGCAGGAGAGCGGGAAGAAGGTCCTCTGGATCTGCGACCCGATGCATGGCAACACGCGTCCGACGTCCGAGGGCGTGAAGACGCGCGACTTCCGTGATATCGCCGGCGAACTCGAACTTTCGTTCGACATCCACAAGGCGTGCGGTTCGCATTTGGGCGGCGTGCACATCGAACTCACCGGCGAGAACGTCACCGAATGCACCGGCGGCGCTCGCGGACTCACGGAGCAGGATCTCAAGCGCGCCTACAAGAGCGAGGTCGACCCTCGGCTCAACTACGAGCAGGCGCTCGAGGTCGCGATGCTGCTGTCCCGCAAGATGCGCTCTCTATGATTGCGGCTGTCGCTTCCACTCGCAGGAAGCGACCACGCCGTCTTCTGTCAGTGCGGTGAAGACGAAGAGTCCTGTGCCTTTGCGCAGCGTGCGTGCGGGCGGAAATTTCCAGATGTACAACGCGCGGCCTGTCGTGCCTTCTTCGATTTCGTAGGGGTCCCCGAGGCGTTCGATCAATGCGCCCACGGGGCGTCCGTACACGTCGAGCCCGATCTGCACGGCTTCTTCCTGTTGCTTGCGATCCCGCCAGTGGAGATAGAAGTTCCTCGACAGGGCCACGGTGTAGCCGATCAGGAGGAACAGGATGAAAACAACCAGCTCGAGCATGGCAGGATTGGCGATCGGATAAACTAAACGGGCATGAAGTGGCTAGTCCGGAAGGTGCTGCCCGCCGCCGCTCTACTGACCTCGTTCTCTGTTCCTATTGTCGCCTCTGATTTCTTTGAGATGCGCGTGCGCCCCGTTCTGGCGAAAAATTGTTTTGCCTGCCACACGAAATCGAAGATGGGCGGGTTGGATCTCTCTTCGCGGGCCGGGATGCTGGCGGGCGGCAAGTCGGGTCCCGCAGTGAGGCCGGGTTCGCCGGACGAGAGTCTGTTGATCAAGGCTGTTCGTCATGCGGACGGCAAGCTGAAGATGCCTCCGACGGGCGGGAAGCTGTCGGAATCCGAGATTGCGGATCTCGCGGCGTGGGTTCGTGATGGCGCGGTGTGGCCTGAAAAGGCGGCGGTTGCCGCGGCTCCGGCGGAACAGTGGTGGTCCCTGCAGCCCGTCGCGGAGCCCAAACAAAAAAGCATCGATTTGATTTTGAAGACGGCCGGGAAGGTTGCGGATCGCCGGACGCTGCTGCGGCGGGTTACGTACGACCTGATCGGACTTCCGCCGACTGCCGCGGAGGTCGACGCGTTTGTCGCAGACAAGTCTCCGGATGCATACGCGAAGGTGGTCGACCGGTTGCTCGCGTCGCCGCATTACGGGGAGCGCTGGGCGCGGCACTGGCTGGATGTGGCGCGGTACTCGGACGATAAACTTGCTCCGGAGTTCGACGTGCCGCGGCCGAATTCGCACTTTTATCGCGACTGGGTGATCGAGGCGTTCAACAAGGATCTGCCGTACGATACTTTCGTCAAAGCGCACCTTGCCGCGGACCTGATGGACGGTCGCAAGGATCTGCTGCCGGCGCTGGGTATGTACGGGTTGAGTCCGGAATTTCAGGATGATCGCGTGGATGTGACGACGCGCGGATTCCTTGCGATGACGGTCGCCTGCGCACAATGTCACGATCACAAGTTCGACCCGATTCCGACGCGCGATTTCTACGCGCTGCAGGGTGTGTTCGAGAACACCGAACTGCACGAGTATCCGCTGGCGGAGAAGGCCGTCGTCGAGGAATACGACAAGCGCAAGAAAGAACTCGACGCACGCGAACAGCAGTTGAAGGATTTTCAGAAGGCGCAGTCGGATTCACTGGCGGATATCTTTGCGAATCAGGCGTCCGCGTACCTCGAAGCGGCTCGCGGCAAGCGTCCGGCAGAGGGGCTGGATGCCGACCTCGTCGAGAAGTGGAAGAAGTATCTCGCCAAGACCAATCGCGAGCACAAGTATCTGGATGATGCGACGGATCCGCAGGCGTTTCAGAAGCTGCTTCTCGAGACGAATCGCGAGAAGAAAGAGATCGACGAGAAGAACAACATCACGCTGGGCGGGTCCTCGAATCGCGGCGATCTTTCGCAAGCGAACCTCGCGTCGCTGCCTCGCGACAAGTTCTTTTTGTGGCGGGATTTCTTCGGTAAGGACGGCGTGCTGATCTTTGCCGGCGACAAGTTGGATCGTTTTCTCGCAGGTCACTGGAAGGCTCATCAGGAGTACCTGAAGCGGCGCATCGAAGAGGCGAAGACCTCGCTGCCGAAGCAGTATCCCTTTCTGTATGGCGTGGCAGACAAACCGGCCGACAAGATCGCGGATATGAAGATCCACATTCGCGGCAACCCGCAGAATAAAGGCGATGTCGCGCCGCGCGCGTTTCTGACGGCGCTGGGCGGGCACAAGTTCAGCAAGGGCAGCGGGCGGCTGGAACTCGCGGAATCGATCGCGAGCAAAGAGAATCCGCTGACGGCGCGCGTGATGGTGAATCGGATCTGGCAAGGCCATTTCGGCGAGGGGATTGTGAAGTCGCCGTCGAATTTCGGCCATCTCGGCGAACGTCCGTCGAACCCGGAATTGCTTGATTACCTGGCGTGGCGCTTCATGCAGGACAACTGGTCCATCAAGAAACTGCATCGGGAGATCGTGCTGTCGAAGCACTACCAGAGCGTTCGTGAGGGACGGCAACGATTGAGCGCCGAGCAGTTGCGGGATTCGATCCTGATGGCGGTGGGGACTCTGGACCTCACAATCGGCGGCGAGGCGAAGAAGTTGGATGAGACGAATCAGCGGCGCACCGTATACGGTTTTGTCAGCCGGCGGCGTCTGGATCCGATGCTGTCGCTGTTTGACTTCCCGAATCCGAACCAGACGGCGGAACAGCGCGTGCTCACGGATGTCCCGCTGCAGCGGTTGTTCCTGCTGAACAGTCCTGTCGTGCTGGACGCGTGCGAGGCGCTCGCCAAGCGCATCGAAGGGGAAAAGGATCGCGTGACCGCGGCGTACCGCCTGTTGTTCGAGCGGGTTCCTACTGCGGAGGAGAAGAAGCTCGCCGAAGCATTTGTGGCCAAGGGAACGTGGCCTGAGTACCTGCAGGTGCTTTTCTCGTCCGACGAATTCCTGTACCTGAATTGAGGCGCACACCATGAGAACCATCACACGGCGGGAAATGCTCGCGACTTTCGGATGCGGCTTCGGTGCGCTGGGCGCTCGTTCGCTTTCGGCCGCGACGCATCACGCGCCCAAGGCGAAGCACGTCATCTTTCTGTTCCTCAACGGCGGGGCGTCACAGGTCGACACCTTCGATCCCAAACCGATGCTCACCAAGTACAACGGCAAGCCGCTGCCGGTGAGCAACCTGAAAACGGAACGCCGCACGGGCAACGCGTTCGGATCGCCGTTCGAGTTCAAGAAGTACGGGCAGAGCGGCATCGAAGTCAGCGAGATCTTTTCGAAGACGGGCGCACTCATTGATGAATTCTGCGTGATCCGCTCGATGCACACCGAGCGGCCCAATCACGAGCCGTCACTGTTCATGCTGAACTGTGGCACCGTGCTGCCGGGGCGTCCGTCGATGGGCTCGTGGCTCACCTATGGGCTTGGTACGGAGAATCGCAATCTGCCGGGCTTTCTGGTGATGTGCCCGGGCGTGCCGGTGATTGGTCCGCAGTTGTGGAGTTCCGCGTTTCTGCCCGCCGAGTTTCAAGGCGTGCACCTGCCCAACAACGAGACGGACATCGAGAAACTGATCCCGTACATTCGCGGCAAGCGTGGACTCGAGGAACAGCGCCGCCAACTCGATCTCCTCGCGAAGCTCAACAAAGACGACCAGGGGATCCGCGCGATGGAGACGGCGTATCGGATGCAGACCGAAGCGCCGGAGGTCCTCGACATCAAGCACAAGGTCACCGAAGAAGAAAAGACGCGGTACGGGAATACCGACTTCGGACGCGGTTGCATCATGGCGCGCAGGCTCGTCGAAAAGGGCGTGCGCATGGTGCAGATTTATTACGGCAACGGCCAGCCGTGGGATAACCACGACGACATCATGGGTCATAAGCGCCTGGCGGCAGGTGCGGATCCTGCGATTGCGGCGTTGATCACCGACCTCAAGGCCAGTGGACTTCTGAAAGAGACGATCGTGATTGTGAGCGGAGAGTTCGGCCGTACGCCGACTGTCGAGACCTCAGGCCTCGTCCCTGTGCAGTTCGGCCGCGACCACAATAACCACGGCTTTTCGCTGATCATGGCCGGCGGCGGCGTGAAAGGCGGCATGACGTACGGCGCCACGGACGAGTTCGGATTCAAGGCCGTCGAAAAGCCGGTGCATCCGCACGATATTCAGGCGACCGTGCTCCATCTGATGGGCCTCGATCATACGCGGCTCACGTATCGATACTCGGGCCGCGACTTCCGGTTGACGGATGTCGAAGGCAGCGTGATCCGCGACGTCATCGCCTGACGAACGTCAGGGGAGCGTCGATGTGAAGAGTTGAAAAGGTCCCCAGTAGTAAGGCTTCGCGTAGGCGCCGCCCGCGCGCAGCGTCTGTAATTTCGCTTCACGCAGCGCGTCGGCCGGTGCGAGACGTTTGACCCGCATCGCGGAATAGAACGATCGCATGAGCTGCAAGGTGGACTCGTCGTCGACCTGCCACAATCCGGCGACCACCTGCCGCGCGCCCGACCGCAGAAATGCCCACGAAAATCCCACCAGACCTTCGCCTGCGAACGCCCTGGCGCCCGCGGCCTTGCAGGCGGACAGTGTCACCAACTGCGCTCGTAGAGGCTTGTTCATTGCGTCGCGGGTGAAGAGCCGGAAGGCGCCGCCGGCGTCGGGCGAGAGGATCACCGAAGAGTCCAGAGGACTCTGGACGTTCGCCTCGGCATGCGCCGCAAAGTGCAGGACGTCGAATTGCGAGGGATCCGCGGACCGGTAGGCTTCGGGTGTGGCGCGAGGTCCCGCCAGAACGGTCGCGGCGCCGGCGCCAAAGAGGGACGCGATCTCGCGAAGTTCCGCGCCGGCATGCTGCAGGGCGGGGAATTCCTTGCCTTGCGCGGCGGCGTCGCCGACCAGCAGGGCTCGCGCGCCGGGGACGCCGGGAGCAGCGCCATCCGTGCGCAGAATGCGCAGCGCGGGCGCCACGGAGATGCGCGCGGTTTCGAGCCAGAGCTTGCCTTGTTCGACGGGCAGAGTCTCGAAGTTCAGCCAGTGCAGCGCGCCGTCGGGCACGATGACGACGCGTTCCGACGCTACGGCGCCGGTCTTCGCGAGGAGTTCCTCGAATAAGCGCCGCGGAGCCTCGAACTGCGATTGCCGCGGATCCCGGCCTGCTTTTATGAACTCCTCATAGCTCCGGACCCAGCCTTCGATGACGGACGCCGCGGGCAAGCGACCCGACAGCCGTGCGCCCTTTGCGTCCACGGTCCAGGCGAATGATCGCTTGGGTCCCAGCCAGTACACCAGCGCGGTGGACTTCGAAGCCGCGAGGGCTGTCGTCAGGCGATCGATGCGCAGTGGCGCGGCCTGGGTTTCGGTGAAGACCTGCAGGCGGCTTTCATCGGCTGCGATGAGTGCCTGCTCCTCGCGTCCGGACTCCACCAGAAAGTCGACCCACTCCTGATAGATGTGCTGGGCGGTCGAAACAAAGCCCATTTTGGAGTCTTCCTGCTGCAGCATCGCGCGCAGACGCGAGACGGACTGCAGCGCTTCGCGATAAGCGGCTTCGGCTTCACGCGGTTGTTGCTTCGATCGCAGGAAGTTTGCAATGCGAAGGTACGCCTCGAGCGCCGCGGTGCGATCGCGGGAGGTCAGGGCCGCGGCCTCGCGATAGAGCGGCAGAGGGTCCTGCCCGCGGACCTCGGCGATCCGGCCGCGCGTGAGCAGGATCCACGGGTACTCGAAGGTCTCGCGGTGGCCGTCGATCCGGGACGCTTCGGCAATCGCCTGTTCCGCGGTCGTCACGTCGCCAAGCGCAGCGGCGTTGGCGGCGAGGTCGCTGAGCAAACCCGCGACCGATTTGGGATCCGACTCCTTCTGCACGAGTTTGCGGGCCTGCTCGAAGAGTTCGCCTGCTTTGCGATAGTCGCCGCGGTAAAACGCGATGCCGCCCAGGTTGCGCAGCATGAGGCGGTGTTCGGAATAGACGCCGAGTTGTTCGAAGGTCCTGGATGCGGCTTCGAAGGCAGCGATGGCGCGTTCTTCCT
Organism: uncultured Solibacteraceae bacterium; assembly: GCA_964627455.1. Classification (GTDB taxonomy): domain Bacteria; phylum Acidobacteriota; class Terriglobia; order Bryobacterales; family Bryobacteraceae; genus F-183. The sequence goes on from CAZVKC010000013.1 coordinate 33,826, forward strand.
GGCCGGTCAGTTGATAGAGCCAGCCGATGTTGGCGTCCGCGTAGGCGGCGAGCAGGATTTCGCCGGCGTGGCCCGAGACCTTGCGAACCTCGTCGAACATCCGCAGCGCTTCGTCCAGTTGAAAACGTCCGGCGAGCAGGAAGCCCAATTCCCCGGCGGCGTACGCGAAGTTGTTGACGTCACCGGCGGCGCGGGATTCCCGGAGGACCGCGTCGATGCGGGCGCGTCCTTTTTGCGGGTTCTTCTCAAACGCCTCGACGGCCAGGCGTACTTCGTTGCGGCGGACGATGTCGGTGAGCCCCTGTGCGGCGGCTGCGGAGAGCAATGCGTCCAGTGATGCGCCGGCAGGCGCCTGGGCCAGCCGGAACTGGGCCGCAGCCCGGTTGATGGGGACGCCCTGCGGCAGCGACAGTTGCAGCACGCGCTTGCGCTCGTCGAAACGCTCGAGGTACTTCAGGGCGGAAATCTGCACCATGCGGAAGCGCCAGTGCTCGGGTTGGGAGGGAGAGGGGAAGTTCGCGAGGCCGCGTTCGGCAGCGGAGAGTGCCTGGGTGGCGTGAGCGGTTGCGAGGAGGTTCTCGGCGGTTTCCGGAGAAATCGGGGGAGCCTTGCGGCATCCCCCAGGCAGAAGGACGATGATCAACAGCGCGAAAAAAACGTACAGTCTATGGGGGGAAACGGGTGCCGTTGCCGCCGACGTTGCCGCCGCCGCCGGTCCCTTCGGTTCCGCAGCCCAACTCGACGCGGAACATGCTGAGCGAACGCGCATAGGGAGTAATTAGATATTCTCCCAGGATCAGGCGGCCGAAGTCGGGGATGTCGATCACGTTCGGTTCGACGACCCCGGATCCTTCGAGCGGATTGATGGCGGGACACACGATGACATTGCCGGTTGGCGGGTACTGTTTGGCCGCGTCCTCCCATGTTTCGAGGGTCTGGTTGAAGTCGACGGCGACCGGCTTGCCGCCGGCCATGAGATTGTCGAAGCGGCAGCCGATGATCCGGAAAACCGGATCGGCGTCATAGGGGCGCTTGATGGCGAGGATCGCGGTGATGCGGGACGCCGTGACCTGCCCCTGGATGTCGAGATTTTCGATGGTGGAGGTGGCGACCTGGTTCCAGGCCTTCTCTTCGTCGTGCGCGCTGCCAGTGACCTGCGTATAGGCCGCGGTGAACGAGATCATTTCTTTGAGTCGAAAGTTCTCGACACGCGCGGACGCGTAGCCTCCGATCGACGGCAGGCTGCAGGAGGCTTGCACGTCTATCAATTGATCGAAGGGTTTGGTGATGCGTCCGGAAAAACCGCTGGCGAACGCATTGAAGAAGAACCTGGGTCCTTCAGGTGGTCGATGCATAGGTTGGGTCCTCAGTGGGGGACCGTTCTACCTGGATGGCTTCAAAGAAAAAGAATAGGATCTGCCGGAAGACGGGGCCAAGCCTGCCTGACGGACTGACAACACGTAATCGTCCGGCTTGAGGCGGTGCGTGTCGACTGAGATGGCGAGGGCCCCGTTTTGCGCCTTTCCGGAGCCATGATGAAGGGACTCCGCTTCAGCAACGGAGGCCGCGCTGCGGATCGTCCAGTCGTAGGCGCCGTCGGCGGGCACGTCAACGGAAAGGAAGACAATAGAGTCCGGCGGAAGGATGGCCGTGCTCGAATCAGCAGGTCCCCTGACGCCGGACATCAAAGAAACAGAAACAGCAGATCTGGCGGCGGCAGAGGCAGGATCAACCCCGGCCGCCCCGTTCGTCTGCGGTTGCTGGCGCACCAATACGACCAATAGCAACAAAGCCGCGGCCCACGGAACCAGGATTGGCATTCGGAACCAGGATCGCCACCCCAGGGGTATTTCCTCCGGGTCCTGTTTTGCCGAACTGCGTTGCGATTCCTGGCGCGCAGGAGCTTCCGAAAAGGAAGACTGCACCGGGGCCGCGGCGTTTGGAAGAGGAGCCCGGAGCAAAGCCCGGGCGTTGTCACGAAGGATCGAACCGATCCGCAGTGCCTCAGCACACTGTGGGCAGCAGAAGAAATGGTCCTCGAACTCCTCCCGCAAAGGGGACGGTAGTTCGTCAAGCAAATAGCGCTCGACGGCGCGAGAACTTACAGCCTGCTGGTGGTCGAACTCCATGCCTCATCCATAAGTGATTGCAGCGCTCCAGGCGTTTCACCTGAACGCGAAAAAATTTTCAGGTTCGCGGGAGCAGAAGATCGCGGAACCGTTGCCGGGCGCGAAAAAGCAGCACGCGAAGGTAGCCCCGGTCCACTGAGTGGCGGGTGCAGATATCGTCCTTATCTTCTTCCTGTAAAAAGACTTCCGTGAGGATCGCACGGTCGCGGCCGGGCATTTCCTCGAGCAGCCTGCGGACCAGTTCGCGCCGTTCCGCGGTGATGATGTTGGCCTCGAGATCCATGCTGGGATCCGGGCGCTCAAGGATCCCGGCGTCACTGCCGCCGGCGTACCGGCCCTCGCTGCGAAACCGTTCGAGCACGACGTTCCGGCAGACCGAATTGACGTAGTAGCCGATTTTCTCCGGTTGGGTGATCGTTTCGGGCGCGGTCTTGATGGTCTTCAGGACGCGCAGCAACGTTTCCTGGCGGATGTCTTCGATCCAGGCGTTGTCGCGAAAGCGCGATTCGAGGCGGATCCGCAAGAGATCGCCGAAATAGTGAGCGAACTCACGCTCCAGGTCACGGTCTCCCGAAGCCAGGCGCGAAAGGTCTTCCCTTGTAAACGTACGTCCCAACATCCCGCCCCCCGCAAGGATGGTGGACTCCCCCAAGCCCATATCAACTAAAGCGCAGTGTCCCGGTGAAAGGGGATAAACTTTTTGGAAAAAATTATCTCGACGGCAGCTCTGGCCATGAAGTGTTATTTAGGATACTGTCAAAAACGAGTGAATCGCTGTAACCAAAAGGCTGAGGAAACATCTTTCTAACAGGGACTTAACTTTGGCCCAACAGTTTGTTATACTGAAGGCCGAACCTTTAGGTCGGGAAGCCAGCGCGCTTTCGCGCATATGCACCTCAGCCAAGAGCACCCGCCGGGATCGAGTTCCAGTTCCTGAAATTCAACCGCCATTACAAGATGGAGAGGTAGCCATGTGCCTGCACGCGGTATGTGGATCGAAACGTCGCGTTTCCGCGTCTAACATACCAGGGAGCATGGCGCCTCTGCGCTGCAAGACGGGTTTCTGCGCGTAGGGAGTGCACGAAAAAAGTGGAATACGAAGATAATTTAGAACCACACGAGGCGATAGCCCTCAACTTTGATGAAGATGCGAACTTCTTCCACCCGGAAGAGCTGCCCGAAGGCGAAGAGGCGGCTCCTCAGGAAGAATCCATCTACACCGACGACCCGGTCCGCGTGTACCTGCGCGAGATGGGCGCGGTGCCACTGCTCACTCGCGAAGGTGAAGTCAATCTGGCAAGGCGGATGGAGCGCGGCAAGCTCCGGATGCACAAGGCGATCAGCCGGTCTCCCCTCATTCAGAACCTGGTGCTCGAATGGGCAGACCAACTGAAGCGCGGCGAAGAAGAACTGGACGAACTGGTCGACATCGGCGGCGACATTGAAGACGGCACGGCCCAGGACACCCGGCGCCGCAACGAACTGAAGGCGCAGTTCCTCGAAATCACCGCGCTGCAGAAGAAGATGCTGCAGACGGAAGAGAAAGCGGGCCAAGTCCCGGCTTCCAACAAGAAGTTGCGCAAGAAGTGGCACGTAAAGGTGCTGCGGTCCCGGGTCGATCTGTCGAAGGGTCTGCGCGCGATCCCGTTCCAGAATCTGCGCTGGCGGCAGTTCGTCAAGGAACTCGAGAAGGCTGTTGAAGAGATCAACCACCTGCACATCGAACTGCGCAAGGTGGAAGAGCGCAAGACGCAGGCCAACGAAGCCCGCGCCAAGGAAATCAAGCGTGAGATCCGCAAGCGCGAACACATCGCCGGCGCCACGCTGTCGGAACTCCGCCACTCGCTGAGTGTGATCCGGCAGGGTGAAGTCGAAGCCGAGCGCGCCAAGAAGGACCTCGTCGAGGCCAACCTTCGTCTCGTCGTTTCGGTCGCCAAGAAGTACGTCAACCGCGGCCTGCACCTGCTGGACCTGATCCAGGAAGGCAACATCGGCCTGATGCGCGCGGCCGACAAGTTCGAATACCGCCGCGGCTACAAGTTTTCGACCTACGCCACCTGGTGGATCCGGCAGGCGATCACCCGCGCCATCGCGGACCAGTCGCGCACCATCCGCATCCCGGTGCACATGAACGAGAGCATGAACAAGTTCCTGCGCGCGACCCGCGAACTCGAAAAGGAACTGGGGCGCGCTCCGACGAACGAAGAAATCTCGCGCCGTATGGACATCCCGGTGGAAAAGGTCCAGAAGCTGAAAACCATTTCGCGCGACCCCGTGTCGCTCGAAACCCCGGTTGGACGCGACGGCGAATCCGCGCTGGGCGACCTGATCGAAGACCGCTGGGTGGGATCGCCGGTGGACACCGTCATCGACTCGAACGTCCGCGACGAAACGGCGAACATCCTGAAGACGCTGTCGCCGAAGGAAGAAAAGGTCATCCGGCTGCGTTTCGGCATCGGTTGCGAACGCGAACACACGCTCGAGGAGATCGGGCAGGAGTTCGACGTCACGCGCGAACGGATCCGGCAGATCGAAGCGAAGGCGTTGCGCCAACTGCGCTCGCCGGAACGCGCCCGCCACCTGCGCGCGCTGCTCGCGGCTCGTTAAACATCGCACTACACCCATTTGCAAAGCCCGGTCGCCCCAAACGGCCGGGTTTTTTTGTGCCTTCGCGGACCTCCGCGCTATTCTGAATCATGGAACTCGCCATTTACCAGGTGGACGCCTTCACGTCCCGGCTTTTTGGCGGCAACCCGGCCGCCATCGTCCCACTCGAGGGCGCATGGCTACCCGATTCGACGATGCAGTCGATCGCCGCTGAAAACAACCTCGCCGAAACCGCCTTTTTCATTCGCAAAACAGAGGGACGCTACGATTTGCGCTGGTTCACTCCAGGCATGGAAATCGACCTCTGCGGCCATGCGACGCTGGCGTCGGCAGCCGTGATCTTCACGCACCTGGAACCGGCGGCAACGCGCGTCGCGTTCGACACGAAGTCCGGCGAGTTAGTGGTGACGAAGGACCCTTCGACCGGTCGCCTGGCGATGGACTTCCCTTCGCGTCCCCCCGAGCCCGGCGCCGTGGATTCGCGCCTGAAAGCCGCGCTCGGCGGGCATCCGGTGCAGGTGATGGCGGCTCGCGACTACTTCGTGATTTACGAGAGCGAGGACGAGGTTCGCGCGCTCCAGCCCGACATGCGGGAGCTGAAGCAACTCGACCGGTTCGGCATCATCGTGACGGCGCCGGGCAAAGAGGTCGACTTCGTATCGCGCTTCTTCGCCCCGGCAGCGGGCGTCGATGAGGATCCTGTGACCGGATCCGCGCACTGTACGCTCATCCCGTACTGGGCGGAACGCCTCGGCAAGACTGAACTGCGGGCGCAGCAGATTTCGCCGCGGGTCGGGGACCTGTGGTGTTCGCTGCGCGAAGGCGGCCGGGTCACCATGGCCGGATACGCAGTTGAGTATCTCCGCGGCACGATTACAATTCCTTAGTATTTTTTACATCCACCGGGCAACCGCCAGCTTCTAAGGTACTAGCCGGATGTTACGAACAGAAGCGGAACCAACCGCTTCGAGACGACCGGCTGGATCTCTGACACGCGCACATCCTCGCGCGCTGTTCTTTACAGTTCTCTACCAAGGAGTTTTGCCCAAATGAAGTTGGCTCTTGCCGCTCTTGCGCTGGGAGTGTGTCTGTTCCCGGCCTCTGCTCTTGCTCAACGTGTTCGCGTGGTGCACGCGAGCCCCGACGCACCCGCCGTGGACGTGTTCGTCGACGGCGGCGCTGCGATTGATTCGCTGCCGTTCGGTGAATACACCGACTATGTTTCGCTGCCTGCCGGCGAACATAAGTTCGAAGTGAAGGTCGCCGGTACGAACACCGTCGTGACCGATGTGACCGCAACCCTTCCGACCGGCGGTGACTTCACCGTCATCGCGACCGGCTTTGTTACGCCCGGTAAGGGCGAAGCGTTCCGCCTGCTGCTGTTGCAGGACGACAATACGATGCCCGCCAATGGACGCGCGCATGTTCGCGTGATTCATGCGGCTCCGTCTGCTCCGAACGTCGACGTGTACTTTGGTTCGCCCTTCCTCTCGGTTCGCACCCGCGACGCCGTGTTGAAGAACGTTCCGTTCGGCGTTGCGTCGGGCTACCTGCCGGTTCCCTCCGTCGCTCAGTACGCTGCCCGCATCACCCCGGCGGGAAGCAAGAACATTGCGATCGACGGCCAGCGTCTGGTGCTCGGCGAAAAGCTGGTGACGACCTTCATCGCGATCGACAACAAGGGTGGCGGCGCGCCGTTCACGATCCTTGCCCTGCTCGACCGCGTGTACTAAACGCAGTTCCCCCAACCCGTCAGTCTCTTCGGGAGGTCCTTGCCGGGCCTCCCTCTTTTATTTGCGGTACAGGACTTCCACGACGTTGCGAACATACTGCTCGTCGCCCAGCGCTTCGGTGACTTCGGGTGGAAATTCGACCAGTGACCGGAAGTGGGCGGCGAGATCCGCGAAGACGGTGAGCCGCGATGAAGCGTCGAGGTCTTCGCGCCGGATCAGCGCGTGAAGCGCGAGTGCGGCGAGTTCCGGGCGGACCTTCTGCCTCAGTTGCGCGCAGAGCCGGCGATGTTCGAGCAGCGAATTGAATTTGGAGCCGAGGATCTGCGCGAGATCGGGCTGTGAGACGCCCGGTGTGCGGATGACGGCGGTTCCCGCGGCGATGTCGCCCAACCGCTGCATGTTCGGATTCCACAATGCGGCGGCGCCGCCGACCAGATAGAAGGCGGGGAGTCCGTCGACCAGGCGCAGCAGATTGCGGATGATCACCTGGCTTGGTTCGAGCCGCAAGCCGCCCGCATCGACCACGCGCAGCTTGAAGATCCGCTTGCCGAGAGTCTGCCCGTGCAAGCGCCATTCGCAGAAGATGCCATAGGCGAATGTGTAGACGAAGTAGACGACGATCGAGACTGCGCCCGATACGTCGGGTCCGAACAGTTGCAGCGGCGCGAGCAGGATGCCGGTGATCTTGGTGAGGCCGGAGATGACGAGCAGGTCCACGAGCATCGCCAGCATGCGGCTCACCGGGCCCGCCAGAGGCAGTGAGAACTCGATGCCTTCAGGCGTACGAATGGGCAGCGCGTCATGCCGCGCCGTCGTGGCGGTCATGCCGGTTGCTCCTGCTGCCGTCCCGCGCGCCAGAGAAAGAAGAGCAACGCCGCGAGTTCCGCGCAGCCGAACGCGATTTTGACGCCGTACGGGAGCACGGGTTCGTGATACTGCGAGAAGAACGCTTCGACGACGCCGGCCCAGACGAGGAATACGGCCGCGCCGCCGATCAGCGTGACGATATCCGGCCCCGCCTTGCGTAAGCGTTCGCGCTGCGACAGACGGCGGTCGCCCCAGCCGATGAGAGCGTGTGCGATGACGAGTCCCGCCTGCCCGCCGAGCAAAATCGCGGGGATCTCGATGACGCCGTGCGGCAGCAGCCATCCGAGCAGGAAGATGAGCTGTCCATCGGCGATGTAGTCGAAGGCGACCGCGCCGAGGATCACGCCGTTGTAAAACAGGAGCGCCGTGGTTCCGATGCCGAAGGTCACGCCGAGGCCCATGGTGAGGATCGCGACCTGCGTGTTGTGGGTCATCAGGCTGGCGGAGAATCGCGTCTTCTGCCCGCTGAGCTTCTCGCCCTTGGATTTCATTTCGTCGGCCACGCGTTCGCTCGGCTTGCCCGTGAGATGACTGAACGGCATGATGACGGACTTCGCCTCGCTGTCGATCGCCAGTGCGACACATCCGAATACGCAGCCCAGGATCGTCAGCGCCAGCGACATTTGAAACGCCTGCCAGCGGCGGCGGAAGGTCTGCGGAAACGTCTGTGTGAACCAGCGCCAGGGATGAAACGGCGCTCGCTCGCTCGATTCATGGATCTCCGCATAAGCGCGCGAGGTCAACCATTCGAGATAGCGCGTGAGTTCCGGTTCGGCGGCGAGGGTCGACACTTTCGCGAGACCGGACGCGGTGCGCTGGTACAGGTAATGAAAGCGCTGTGCTTCGGCGACCGGCAGGCGCAGGTCGGGATCGTTCTCGAAGCGTTTCAGTAGCGCCTCAAGCGCGTCCCAGTGCGGCCGTTCGGATTCGACGAAACGTGGGAGATCGATAAGCATCGCTCGCCTTTTCATTGTGCCATTCGAAGTAGAATCTGGAAGTGCGTATCTCGCGGCGAACTTTCCTGGCGGGAGCTTCGGGAGCGGCGGCTACTGCTGCTCTTGCGGCATCCCGGCAACCCAACATTGTTCTGATCATTTCCGACGACCATGGCTGGACCGATTACGGTTTCATGGGGCATCCCCACGTTCGGACTCCGAACATCGACCGGCTGGCTTCGGAATCCCTGCTGTTTTCACGCGGCTATGTGACCTCGAGTTTGTGCCGGCCGTCGCTCGCGTCGATCATGACGGGCTTGTATCCGCACCAGCATCTGATCACCGGCAACGATCCCCCGGGAAAGGCGATGGATCCGCAGAACCGCGCCTCGATGGTCGAGATCTTCCGGAAGTCGAAGACGATCGTCGGTGAACTCGGCGAGGCGGGGTACGTCAGCCATCAATCCGGCAAGTGGTGGGAAGGTGAGTGCACCTGCTGCGGCTTCACCGAGTGCATGTCGCACGGCGATGTGTCGCGAGGCGGCCGCCACGGCGATGTCGGACTCAAGATCGGCCGCGAAACGATGCAGCCGGTTTTCGATTTTGTCGATCGGGCGGGAGCGAAGCCGTTCCTGCTCTGGTACGCGCCGATGATGCCGCATCAGCCGCATAACCCGCCCGAGCGGATCCTCGTGAAATACGCGTCGAAGCTTCCGGAAGCGCAAGCGAAGTACCTGGCGATGATCGAGTGGTTCGACGAGACGGTCGGGCAACTGGTCAGCTATCTCGAACGCAAGGGACTCGCCGACAACACGCTGTTCGTCTATCTCGCCGACAACGGCTGGGTGCAACTGGAAGGCAAACAGACGCTATTTGCGACGCGCGCCAAACTGTCGCCGTACGACGCCGGTTCGCGGACCCCGATCTTTTACCGGTGGAAGGGGCGCATCACGCCGCGGCGCGACGACCGCACGCTTGCGACCAGCCTCGACGTCGCGCCGACGGTGCTCGCCGCTGCAGGCCGTAAGGCCCCGGCGGCGTGGCAGGGCATCAACGTCCTCGACCGGGCGCGCCTCGAAAAGCGCCAGTGGGTGGCGGGCGCGAACTTCGTTCACACGTCGATCGACATCCGCCGGCCGTCGGCGAACCTGAAGTATCGCTGGATCGTGCGCGGCGAGTGGAAGCTTGTGGTTCCATACGAGCCGAACCTCGAACTGCCGGTGTGGGAGCAGTTGCCGGACAAGGCGTGGTCGCGCAAGCCGGAACTGTACGACGTGGTGCGGGATCCCGGCGAGAAGCAGGATCTGGCGGCGGCGCGTCCGGAAGTCGTGCGTGCATTGCTGGTGGAGGCCGACCGGTGGTGGACTCCTTAGTCCTGCAGTAAGAGCATCGCCCTACGTTGGGTGCTCCACGTTCCGTCGATCTATAGAACGATGAAGCGTGTAGTCCCATTACTAACGACGCTTGCGTGCTGTATTGCCGGCGCGCAGGTCCGCTTTGAAGCGCCCAGACTGGGCTATGTCTTCGATTCCGAAGCAAAATCGATCCGACAGATTGGAGGCGTGCCGGGGGCGGCTGCGTTTGACGCCACGATGGACGCCGGCGGCTCGGTTGAGCGGGCCTGGGTCGGGGGACAGAGCTACGCCATTGTGCAAGGCAAAGTCGAGACCGGCAGCCGCTGGGTGGATTTTTCTCGCGGCGGATCCGTGACGTTGCCCGACTTTCAGTTGGCGGCGGTGAGTTCCGGTGGACGGTACTTCGCGATCGCCACGGCGGACGGCGCTGTGGAAATTCGTGACGGTGCGACGGGCGCGCTTGTCGCGCGGGTTGCGAGTGGAGTTCCCGCGGCGGTGACTGCTCTGGCGGTTTCAGACGATGGAGGCGCGGCGCTGATTGCGTCGGCGACGGCCCTCGCCTTGTGGACCTCTGACCGGGATGGCGCGATGCGCAACGTCTGGAGCGGCGACGGGATTCGGAGCGTCACATTTCTCGGGGATTCGCGCGATTACGCCGCGCTGGATGGCGCGAAGTATCTGGTGAGCCGCGGCGGCTCGCTGACAGAAAGCCAGGTTCCGGTTGCGGGCGCTTCGGCGATCGCGTCGATCGAGGCCGGAGCGAGATTGGCGATCGGCGGGGACCGGATGATTGCACTCGTGGATCCGGGCGCGGGTGACGCGGCGGTTCGCCTTGCAGTGGATGGTGTTGTCGAAGGATTCGCCAAGGTGAATGGAGGCGGCGACGTCCTGCAGATCCTGCTGCGCGCGGATGGCCGCACGGCGCTGCTCGAGACCTCGGGACAAGCGCAGATTGAAATCGTTGTTGCAGGTGGGGGGATCCGCTAATGAAAAAGACGGCGCTAACTCTGGCGGCCCTTGCGCTGGCCGCGCCGGTGGTGGAGGCGCAAGCCATCCGCCGGGATCCCGGCTTCGATGCGAACTTCGTGGAACGGAACGACGACGGCTCTTCGGCGCTGGTCAACCTCGGTTTCACGCTCAATTTCTTCGGACGCGTGCGCACGCAGTGCTACGTCAACAACAACGGCAACATCACGTTTGACGACGCGCTCGCGACGTATACGCCATTCGGTCTGACGGCGGCAAAGCGCGAGATCATCGCTCCGTTTTTTGCCGATGTCGACACGCGCAATGCGGCGTCGAACGTCGTGCGCTACGGCCGTTCGCGGGTCAATGGACGCCCCGCCTTCGGCGTGAACTATATCGACGTGGGCTACTTCTCTTCGCATGCCGACAAACTGAACCGTTTTCAACTCGTGCTGATCGAGCGTTCGGATACGGGCGAGGGCAACTTCGACATCGAGTTCAACTATGAGCGGGTGCTGTGGGAGACCGGCGACGCTTCGGGCGGAACCGCGGGCTACGGCGGGACGCCAGTGATCGTCGGTTACTCGAACGGCAGCGGCGATCCCGGCACCTACTTCGAATTGAGCGGCAGCGCGATCTCGACGATGTTCCTCGATAACGGCCGTCGCGCACTCGTCCGCCAGAAGCTGAACAGCGACATTTTTGGCCGTCTTGTGTTCCGGGCTCGCGGCGGCATCATCCTGCCCGATCTCACCATCACCTCGTCGAGCGTGCTGCGCGAGGGCATTGTGGGCCAGAATTACAGCGCCACGCTAGGTTCGATTGGCGGTTCGGCGCCGTATCGCTGGACATTGACGCCGGACACGGTGATGATCCCCGGTCTTACTCTGGACGCCAACACCGGCGTGATCTCGGGCATTCCAACGCAGGCGGGCACTGCAAGCTTCACGCTGGGACTGACGGCGCGCACGGAGGATGGCGACCGCCAAACGTCGGCGCGAGCGTCGATCACGGTGCGCCCCCCGCAGTTGCAGGTCACGACAACGGCGCTGCCGACCGCGACCCTGAACCGGAGTTACACGCAGCGTCTTTCCGCATCGGGAAGCACGTCTGGTTACCGGTGGAGCGTCGACGATCCTTCTTCGCTGCCTCCGGGGCTGACGTTCGCGGCCGACGGTTCGATCGGTGGGACTCCGTTGCGCGAAGGGATCTACGGATTCACGGCGCGGGCGCAGTCCACCGCGAGCGATGGATCCTCACCTGCGGAACGCTACCTGCGCATCAGCGTGGCGCCCGCATCGGTGGACCTGAGCGCGGCCTGTTCGCTGCAACCGGCCACGCGCGGCGTGCCGTATTCGCAATTGTTGCGCGCCAGCGGCGGATCGGGTCCGTATACGTATCGCCTGCTGGGACAGTTGCCGATGGGGATGACTCTCGATCCGGCATCCGGCGCGATCAATGGCTCGGCTGCGGTGTCGGGCGATTTCAGCTTCTCTGTGGAAGTCCGCGATGCCCGCGCCAACACGCGCGCTGTGGATTGCTCGTTCCAGGTCTGGGAGCCGGAGGTCGCGATCAGCGGCTGTCCGCTGCCTCTTGCCAGCGTCGGCACGGCGATCTCGCGTTCGCTCGCTGCGACGGGCGGTGAAGGTCCATATACATACTCGTTGATCGGAACCCTGCCGCAAGGCGTCACGCTGACGCAGGACGGCGGCATCGTCGGAACCCCGCGCCAGTCCGGCGGATTCCTCTTCCGTGTGGTCGCATCCGACTCTGCAGGACGGCAAACCGCCGCGCCTTGCGGGCTCACCGTGCTGCCGTCCGTTCTTTCCGCGTCCTACTGCGTGTTGCCGCAAGCGACGGCGGGCGAGCCATACACGCAGGTCCTCAACGCCAGCGGCGGTGAAGCGCCGCACATCTGGCGCGTGGTCGGATCCCTGCCGGAAGGCCTCGGGCTGTCGGGCGCAGGCGTCGCCAACGGCACGCCGGCAACGCCGGGCGATTATCAGTTCAACGTCAGCATCACGGATGCGCGCGGTTTCTCGGTGGTGCAAAGCTGCACGATGAACGTGCGTCCGCAGCCGATGCGCCTTGAATCGGCCTGCCCGCTTCCCTCGGCTCGCGTCGGGATCTCGTACTCGCAGCGGTTGACCGCAGTGGGAGGCCAGGCGCCGCACAAGTTCGCGATCCAGGGCGTGTTGCCTGATGGTTTGCGGCTGGGCTCCGATGGCGTGATCTCCGGCACGGCGAGTGACGTCAGCCAGCGTGGATTCCAGGTCGAGGTTCGGGACGCGAATGGTTCCGTGACCCGCCAAACCTGCGCGCTCGGCGTCGAACTGCCGTCGCTTCCGGCGATGCGTGTGACGGGCGTACCCACGACGGTTCCGGCGGCGAACACATCGCTTGCGCCGGTGATCGAACTGGCTAATGCGTATTCGCTCCCCTTGCAGGGAACGCTCACGATCGAGAATGCGCCTGAAACGAACAGCATCGATGCGGAGGCCAACCAGGCGGATCCGCGGGTGCGGTTCGCAAACGGCTTCCCTTCGATTCCGTTCACGATCCCTCCCGGCACGCGCAGCCTGCGCCTTCCGGTCGCGACCTCGGGCACGGTTGCCGGATCGCTCACCTTCCGCATCGAGAATCTGCGAACCACCGGTGTGGATCTTCCCACCGTTGTGGCGCCGGCTGTGACGCGAATCCCGGCAGGTCCCGCGACTCTGACCGATGCCTGCTATGCGAAGACCTCCGCTGGCGGGTACGAGATGGCCGTCACTGGCTTCTCGACGACCCGCGAACTCGAGTGGGGGCTCATCAATATCGGCGGCGCATTGCAGAAGGTCGACCTGAGCGGCTACTCGGCGGACTACTTTGCATCGAGCGCCAGCATCCGGTCGGGCGGCGCTTTCCGAGTGGCTTTCCCGTTCACCCTCCCGTCGGCCTCCAACCCGGTGGTCAACGTGACGGTGTCAAACTCCTACGGTTCATCTCAAACCCGCCAGGCGCAGGCATGCCGCTAAGCGGACATTGATTGAGACTCGGCCCGTTCCTGACTACCGCAGGGACGGGCCTTTTTTCCTTTGCTGCACAATCGGGAACTTTTCGGGGTGCAATCGTCAATACCATAGTGAAGACGATGTACTCACTGGTTTCTCTCGCATTCCTCACGGCCGTCGCGCAGGCACAGACTCCCGCGACCGCGCCCATTCCAAAGGCTTTTGAAGTCGCCTCCATCAAGCCGAACTCCTCCAGCGACAATCGCATTGCGATCCGCATGGCGCCCGGCGGATCCTTCAACGCAAACGGCATCACGCTGCGCCTGCTCGTGGGGCAGGCGTTCAATATGCGCGATCACCAGATCATCGGAGGCCCGGGTTGGATGGCGTCCGACCGCTGGGACATCCAGGCCAAAGGTCCTGAAGGCATGCCCGACCGCATCACGCCCGAAATGCTACGGCCGATGCTGCAATCGCTGATCACTGACCGGTTTCAGTTGAAGTATCACACCGAATCGCGCGAGATGCCCGTGTATGTGCTGACGGTTGCGAAGGGCGGTCCGAAGATGAAGGAGGTCGAAGTGCAGCCTGGCCCTGGTGGTCCCGGCGGTGGACCCGGCGGTCCGCAGCGCATGATGCGCATGGGGCGCGGGATGCTGAACGCCAATGGCGTGCCGATCCAGTTCCTCGTGCAGCAACTCGCGCAGCAACTCGGTCGCACCGTGATCGACAAGACCGGACTCACCGGCTTCTACGACTTCGACCTGCAGTGGACTCCCGAACCCGGCCACGGCGGTGGCGGTCCCTTTGGCGGTGGCGCGCCTCCGCCTCCCGACGCGATGCCTGCCACGGACAACAGTGGTCCGACGATCTACACGGCGCTCCAGGAGAAGCTGGGGCTGAAGCTGGAATCCTCGAAAGGTCCGGTGGACGTCCTGATCGTCGACAGCGTGTCGAAGCCCAGCGAAAACTAGAGTTCGATGCACCAGATCATTTCGTTATTGCTGATCGCCGCCGATCTGCGCGGTCTGGTGACGTTCGGCGGCACGCCGGTTCCGGGCGCGACCGTCACGGCGATCCATCAGAAGCAGAAGTTGACCGCGATCACAGATCCGCAGGGGCTGTTCGCTTTTGCGGATCTGCCGGACGATTCGACGTGGACCGTTCGCGTGGACATGCAGTTGTTCGCGCCCGTGTCCAAAGAGATGAAGACGGCGCCGGCGAATGTGCCGCCGCTCGAGTTCCCTCTACAGGCTGCGGATCCGCTGCCGCCTGCCGCGCCTCCTGCGGTGACGTTCCAGCGCGCGGAACCCGCAACGGTTGTCGCGAAGAAGGCGGACGCCGCGCCGCCACAGCAGCAACCTGTATCCGACGAACTCGCGCAGCGCGCGGCCGATGGATTCCTGGTCAACGGCAGCATCAACAACGGCGCCGCGTCCGCGTTCGCGCAGTTGCCTGCGTTCGGCAACAATCGCCGCGGCCAGCGTGGACTCTATAACGGCAATCTCGGCGTCATCATCAATAACTCCCGCTTTGACGCGCGCAATTATTCGCTCACCGGGCAGGAGACGCCGAAGCCGGCGTACAACCGCATGCAGGCCGTGGTGTCCTTTGGCGGACCCTTGAAAATCCCCGGGCTCACCAAGCGCAACAACGGCCCGAACTTCACCGTGAACTACCAGTGGACACGCAACTCCAACGCCTCCACGCAAACCGGCCTCATGCCGACGCTTGCGCAGCGCAACGGCGAGGGTTTGCTGCCTGCGTCTTCGATCAGCACGCAGGCGCGCGCGCTGCTTGCTCTGTATCCGTTGCCGAACTTTACTTCGAGTTCGCGCTACAACTATCAAATCCCGATCGTCAGCGGACTGCATCAGGATGATCTGCAAACGCGCGTCAGCAAGTCGATCCGCAAGAATTACATTGCCGGCAACTATTCCTGGCAGAGCACGCGCACCGATACGCCGGACCTTTTCGGGTTCCTCGACACCGGTCGCGCGACCGGTATCAACACCGGCGTCAACTACCGGCGCACATTCAACCCGCGGACCTTCGTCAATATGGGCTTTCAGTACAGCCGCATGACCAATCGCGTCACGCCGTATTTTGCCAATCGCGTAAATGTATCCGCCGCCGCCGGCATCGCAGGCAACAATCAGGAAGCCGTCAACTGGGGACCTCCCGCGTTGAACTTTGCCAACGGCATCACGCCGCTCGTCGAAGCGCAGGCCTCGCTGATCCGCAATCAAACGGCGAGCGCGTCGGCGGACGCTTTCATGAGCCGCGGCCGCCACAACGTGCAGTTCGGCTACACGCACCGGCGCCAGCAATTCAACACGCTCTCGCAGCAGGACGCCCGCGGAACTTTCGCGTTCACCGGCGCTGACGATTTCACGAAGTTCCTGTTGGGGACGCCCGACACGGCGTCGATCGCGTACGGCAACGCCGACAAGTACCTGCGATCGACTATTCACGAAGCGTTTCTCAACGACGACTTCCGCGTGAATCCGGGCTTCACCATCAACGCGGGCATCCGCTGGGACTACTGGTCCCCCGCTGAAGAAAAGTACGGCCGCCTGGTGAATCTCGACCTCGCACAGCCCGGCTTCGCCCGGGCCACGCCGGTTGTGAACGGCGCCCGTCTGCAACCGGATCGTAATAATGTATCGCCGCGCATTGCGTTCTCGTGGCGGCCGTTCGCGGCTTCGTCGATGGTGATCCGCGGCGGATACGGCATCTACTACGACACGTCCGTCTATCAGCCCATCGCGATGCAGATGGCGCAACAGGCGCCTCTTTCAAAGAGCTTCCGCGTGGCGAGTACACCCGAGCGTCCGCTCACGTTGGCCGATGGTTTGAACACCGCCGCCACCGGCGTAGCGGCGACGACCTTCGCCGTGGATCCGCGTTTTCGCGTCGGTTACTCGCAGAACTGGCAGTTGACCATCCAGCGCGACCTTCCCGCCGGCTTGCAGATGAACGTCAATTACTCCGGCGGCAAGGGCACGCGGGCGCAGCAGCAGATTCTGCCGAATACGTTTCCTGCGGGATCGGTTGACCCGTCGGGGTTCACCTATCTCATGTCGAACGGCAATTCGATCCGTCATGCGGGACAGGCGCAGATCCGCCGCCGCCTGCGTAGCGGGTTGACGGCCAGCTTGACGTACACCTATGCAAAGTCCATCGACAACGCCGCGCTCGGCGGGCGCAACACCGGTGGATCCCTCATCGCGCAGAACTGGCTCGACCTTGGCGCGGAACGTGCGCGCTCGAACTTCGATCAGCGCCACCTGATGAACGCGATGCTGCAATACACGACAGGCATGGGCAAGGTCCGCAAGGTCCCGTCGCTGCTAAAGGAATGGACCATGGGGACGCAGATCAACGCGGGCTCGGGACTTCCGCTGACGCCGGTGTATTTGAGTCCGGTGCGTGGAACCGGCGTCACGGGCAGCATCCGGCCGGATTACACCGGCGCGCCGATGTTCCTCAATGACGTTCTCAATCCTGCCGCCTACGCGATTCCCGCCACGGGACGCTGGGGCAACGCGGGACGCAATACGATCACGGGTCCACAGCAGTTTGTGTTGAATGCGTCGTTGAGCAAGACGTTTCGCTCCACAGATCGCGTCAGCGTGGACTTCCGCATCGACGCGGCCAACGCGCTCAACTACGTGACCTTCCCGTCGTGGAACACCGTGCTCGGCAGCGCCCAGTTCGGCCTGCCTGCGACTGCGAATCCAATGCGCACAATTCAGACTGTCCTGCGGATGAGGTTTTAGCGCGCCGTGCTGACCCAAAACAAAAAGACGATACTTTGTTGGATTACCGCGGCCGCCGTTCTCCTCGCGCAAACCGGCCAGAACAAGACCGCGGACACGCCGCAGGCGACGTTTCAGGCGACCACGCAGTTGGTGATCGAAACGGTGACGGTCAAAGACAAGTCCGGCAAGTCCATCACCGGACTCACCGCCAAAGACTTCACGCTCACTGAAGACGGCGTTCCGCAGGAGATCAAATTCTTCGAGTTCCAAAAGCTTGATGAGACGCCGATTGCGACGCCGGTCCCCGAGTCGATGCGCGTTGCCGCGATGCCGCGTCTGACGCGAACGCAGATCGCGCCTGAAACGCCGGGCGACGTGCGATATCGCGACCGCCGGTTGCTCGCGCTGTACTTCGATCTCACTGCGATGCCGCCGCCCGATCAGGTGCGGGCGTTCCAGGCCGCGAAGAAGTTCGTGCGGCAACAGATGACGCCCGCGGACCTCATCGCGATCATGGCGTTCTCGAGCGGCGCGGTACAGGTGCTGCAGGACTTCACCGCTGATCGTTCAAAACTGCTCGCGACCATCGAGACGCTGCTCGTCGGTGAAGACGAGAATGCGCCAGTGGATCCAACCGCAGCCGCCGACACCGGCTCCGCGTTCGGACAAAACGATTCCGAGTTCAACATCTTCTTTACCGACCGCCAACTCGCCGCGCTGCAAACCGCAGCCACGATGCTGGGCCGCCTCAACGAGAAGAAGTCGCTCGTCTATTTCGCGAGCGGCTTGCGCCTGAACGGTACGAACAATCAGGCGCAGCTCAACGCGACCATCAACGCGGCCGTCCGCGCGGGCGTTTCCTTCTGGCCGGTCGATGCTCGCGGACTCATCGCGCAAGCGCCGCTGGGCGACGCCACGCGCGGATCCGTTGGCGGAACCGGAATGTACACGGGCGCTGTGGCGAACGCCGTTACCGGATCCCTGCAGCGTTCGCAGGACACGCTCTGGACTCTCGCTGCCGACACCGGCGGCAAGGCGCTGCTCGATTACAACGATCTGGGGCAGGGAATCGTGCAGGCGCAGAAAGCCACCGGCAGCTACTACATCCTCGGCTACTATACGACCAACACGAAGCCCGACGGCAAGTTCCGCCGCGTCAAGATCACAATCAACCAGCCGGATCTCGCGCTCGATTATCGCCAGGGCTATTACGCGTCGAAGCAGTTTGCGAAGTTCACCGTGGCTGACAAAGAGCGGCAACTCGAAGACGCGCTGATGCTCGGCGATCCGGTGACGGAACTCACCATCGCCATGGAGATCGCGTACTTCCAACTCAACAGCGCTGAGTATTACGTGCCGGTCACGGTGAAGATCCCCGGCAGCGAACTTGCGCTCGCGCGCAAAGGCGGCGCTGATCACACGCTCATCGACTTCGTCGGCGAGATCAAGGACTCGTACGGCACCACGGTCACCAACGTGCGCGACAAGGTCGACATCAAACTCACGGGCGCTACGGCAGCGGAACTGTCGAAGCGTCCCATCGAATACGACACGGGCTTCACGCTGCTGCCCGGCCGCTACAAAATCAAGATCCTCGCGCGCGATGCGGAAACCGGCCGCATGGGGACTTACGAGCTTCCCTTCGTCGTACCGAACCTCGCGAAGATCCCGGCGCAGCGTGTACCCATCAGTTCGGTCGTGCTGAGCAGCCAGCGTGTGCCGATGCGCGACGCGTTGTTCAACGCGCAGAAGGACAAGACCAGCCAGCAGGCGCAACTCACGAATCCGCTCGTACAGGAAGGGCAGAAGCTCATCCCGTCGGTGACCCGCGTCTTCAGCAAGGCTCGCGACATGTACGTCTTTTTGCAGGCGTATCAGCCCGGCGCGGAACCACCGAATCCGCTGTATTCCTACGTCACGCTCTATCGCGGACAGGAAAAAGCGTTCGAGACGAAACCGGTTGGGATCTCCGATGGTCTGCCGAATACGAAGCTCCGCACGGCGCCGATGCAGTTCGCGTTTTCACTCGACAAGCTCGAACCCGGCGAGTATCTGTGTCAGGTGACGGTCGTGGATCCCAAGGGGAGACGCTCGGCGTACTGGCAGGCTCCTGTGATGGTCATTCCGTAATCACTCCAGGAAGTACCGCTGCAGCGTCGCTGGATCGCGCGTTTTCGTAAGGGCCAACATGAGCAGGATCCGCGCCTTTTGCGGGCTGAGATTGTCTGCCAAGACGCAACCGATCTGTTTGAGCGTGAGCGACGATCCCTTGCTGGCGCTCAACGGAAAGATACGGCCAGTCGGGACACGCGTGCTGATCACGATCGGGATGCCCTGAGCGCGAGCCTCCTGGATTGCATCGAACATTGCGCTCGTGACGCCACCGAGGCCCATTCCGGCAATGACCAATCCCTGGACCGAGTTGTTGCGAATCAGCGATCGGATCAATAACCCGTCGGCGCCGGCGTAACCGGGGATGACATCGACGCGAGGAAGCTGCGTTTTCGAATCGACCGTGATGGTCTGCCGCCTCAACGGCGCCCGGTAAAAACGAACGGTCTCAACATCTACTGTTCCGAGGGCGCCAAACTCAAGGCTCCGGAACGTCTCCACCTGGCTCGTATTCGTTTTGGTAACGTCGCGGGCCGAGTTGATCTGGCCATTCATTACCACCATCGTCCCTTTGCCGCTGGCTTCGGGTGCGGCTGCAACTCGAACGGCGTCGGAGAGGTTTCGGGGACCGTCCGAGTCCGGGTCGGACGCGGAACGTTGCGCACCAACCAGGATCACGGGTTTGTTGCCGGCCGTTGTCAGGTCGAGAAAGTATGCCGTTTCCTCGAGCGTATCCGTTCCGTGCGTGACGACGATGCCCGAGACATCCGGTTTGGCAAGCAGGGCGCTGATTCGGCCGGCGAGACGAAGCCAGATTTCAGGCGTCATGTCCGTACTGGGGATGTTGGAGATCTGCTCGACCTGCAGTTGTGCGATCTTTTCAATACCCGGCAAACCTGAAACGAGGTCTTTGCCCGTAAGCCCGGGAGTGTATCCTCCCTTGCCCGGATCGTACTTGCTGGCGATGGTGCCGCCGGTGGACAGAATGACCACGGTCGGAGCCTTCTGCGCGACAACTGAGAGACAAAACAGCAAGAGCAATCCCGTTCTTGTTGGATGCATAGGAACAAGGATAGCGGCCGGTCGATCTGGACGCGTCAGGCGGCGACAGGACCTTCCGATTGCGAGAGCGCCGTGACGATCGCCTCGCGATTGGCTTCCGCGCGTTCGATCGCCGAGTCGAGCGCGACGTAGTAGACGATCATCGCAATCGCGAGATTGAACAGCATCACCCCGTAGAATGCCAATGGCGTGTCGAACGCGAACTCGGCGAGGTACGCGAGCGCCACCGGACCACCGGCCAGAGGATAGATCACCAATAGCAGGATCTGTGTCTTGCCGGGCGGCGTCGAACGCATACTGCGATTCGGATTGACCGGCCTCGGATTGCTGACGGAGGTCCAGTTGCCGATCGCCATGAGTAACACCGACATCGAGAAGCAGACGAGTAGCGCTTGCGTCACTTTGGCGAACGAGACCGGCATGCCGACCACTGCGCAGGCGATGCTGATGGCCGCGACTTCGAGGAGGATGTAGAACATCGAGGCGATGTTCTTGGACAGGAGTCCCTGGCGTAGCGTCACCGGAAAGACCCAGTAGGCTTGCGAGGCGCCGCGGTCGAATCCGAAGCTGTTCAGGAAGCAGACTTCGCCGAGCAACAGCAGCGCATAGGCGCTGACCATGGTCAGAAAATTCTCCGTCCAGAAGCTGCCTTTCGCTGACTGAATCGAGAGGCTGCCGGTCCTGCCCGCGGCGATGGGGAGCCACAACAACAATCCGAACGAGAAGCCCATGAAGAACACCAGACGGAAGCGGGGAGACCGGGCGAGCGAGCGGAGTTCCTTTTCAATCAGCGCTGCAAGGGGATCGCGAAAGATCGTTTGCGGCCAGGTGAAGAAACGCTGCCGCAAGCCGGGACGGCCTTCCGGAACGGCCGTCTCGACGGGCGCCTGGGAACTGGATTGTTCCGCTTCCGCGTCGAAGCGCAAACCGCGTTCGAACTGCGAGCGGCCGAACCAGATCGCGAGCGCGAGCCATCCAGTCATTGATGCGACCGGAAGCAGGGAGAAGTTTCCGCTCGCGAGCACCGCGGCGCAAGCCCACGGCGTCCAGATCGAGGGAAGGTTGTTGGTCCATTCGCGCAGCGTTTCGCCGAGGCTGGTGGCGAGCAGCCACTGCGGGATCGTGCCCAGCAAGACGACCACCAGCACCGCGAGTTCCCGCAGGTACTTGCGTGCGAAGATCCGCTTCTGGACCTCCGTCACGCCCGCCGCCAGCGCGAGATTGAATGCAATGAACGGCGGGAACGCGAGCACCGTCCACGCCGGTAGAGCAGGATTCGCCAGCACTCCGATTGTTGCTCCGCACATGACCAGCAGGACTTCCGCGGACGTTGAGGTGCGAAGCAGCAACTCGAGCAGGAACAATTGCGCGTGCGGGATGGGGTAAACGATCAGCTTTCGGAACTCCAGCGAAAGACCCGTGGTAGCGAGCATCACCGGCACAACCTGCCAGTATCCGGTGGCAAAGAACAGCACGCGTCCGAGGAACTCCCGGACCTTCTCGGGTTCGCGTGTTTCGGCGATCACGGCATATACGCCCCACGCCATGAACGCCACAATGACGTACCAAAGCCCCATCAATATGGCGGAAAACAGAGTTCCGCCGCGAGCCATCCGCGGGTAGTAGTTGAGGATGCTGCGGAACTGCACCCAGAGGATCGCGCGGGCCTGGTCAAACATGGATTCTTACAGCCACTCGATGGCCTCGCGCTGCCGGATGCCGGATCCGCCGCCGACGACGCGCACAAAGATGTCCTCGAGCGTTTCTTCGCCCGAGCGCAGGTTGCCGATCGTGTCGTCGACGACGAGGCGTCCTTCGTGGATGATCGCGACGCGGTCGCACAGGCGCTCGACGACTTCGAGGACGTGCGAGGTGAGGAAGATGGTCGCGCCCTGGCGGACCTGCTCGAGCAGGATGTCCTTCATCAGGCGCGCGCCCACGGCGTCGACGCCTTCGAATGGTTCGTCCATCAGGAAGAGTTGGGGGCGGTGGATCAACGCAGCCGCCATGGCGACGCGCTTGCGCATGCCTTTCGAGTACTCGCCGATCAGCTTGCGGTGCCGCGTGTCGAGTTCGAACAGCGCCATCAGTTCCCCGGCGCGTTCGCGGGCGCGCGAACGTTCGAGCCCGTACATGCGCCCGGTGAATTCGATGAACTCGGATCCCGTCAACTGGTCGAATAGCAGGGTTTCGTCGGGTACGAGGCCGATGCGTTTCTTGATTTCCACACCCTGATCGGGGAGTCGCATGCCGAGGATCTCGATCTCGCCGGCTGTCGGCGGGATGAGTCCCATGAGCATACGGATTGTGGTGGTCTTGCCTGCGCCGTTCGGTCCCAGAAATCCGAAAAAGCAACCCGCGGGCACGGTCAGCTGCAGGCCATCGACTGCGGCCTTGGATCCGTAAACCTTGCGCAGATTGCGCACTGCGACCGCAGGGGAGGCATCCATGGAGACTCTTCCATCTTATCCTCATGCCTTCCTGGTGCGCGTCGATATGAATGACATGGTCGTGACAATGGAGAAGAAAAGCCACTGCAGAGCAAAAGCGTTGAAGACGCTCGGAGATCTGCCTCCTTTCTCTCCGGTCCTGAACCGGTTACTTGCGGACCTGGGCCGCGACGACGTGTCATTTGGAAAGCTGGCGGATCTGATCGAAAAGGACACGGTGATTGCGGGAAATGTTCTGCATGTCGTGAATTCGGCCCTCTACGGCCGGCGGGGGACGATCAATTCGGTGCGCAGCGCCGTGTCGGTTCTCGGGCTCAATAAGCTGAGGAACTTTGTCCTCAGCATGTCGGTAGCGCGACTGTGGAGCCAGGCTGCATTGCCCCGGCGATTCAACACCGCCCGTTTTAACCGTCACTCTGTCGCGACGGCGATCCTGGCGGATCTTCTCGCGCAGCACCTGCCGATTCCGTATCCGGAAGGCGCCTTTGTCGCCGGGCTTTTTCATGACCTCGGCAAGATGCTGATCGCTGTCGGGATGAAATCGGATTGGGAAGAAATCGACGGGCTCTATCAACGCGGCACAGGGACGCAGGTGGAGTGCGAGGAGATGGTCCTCGGCGTCAATCACGCGGAGCTTTCCGGCGCAGCTGTTGCGGCCTGGAACCTGCCCGCGCCGATTCAAACCGCCGTATACAATCACCATCAGCCGGAACCCCTCCCGGAAGGCGCCCGGATCAGCTTGAGCCGCGCCATCGCTGCCGCCGATCATCACGCCAACAACAACGGTTGCAGCGTCGATCCGCAAATCCGTGAGGTGGACCTTCAGTGCGCGTATAACGTAGCTTCGATGGGCCTCTCGGAGGGGCTCGATCGAGTCATCCGGCAATACGAGGAAGAACTCGAAGCGATCGCCGGCTTCTTTCGATAGGACGTTCGGATCGCAAAATCATTTTCTATCGGGAATGTTTTGGTAGTAAACTGGCCAGTGAGGTATTGTATCTATGCTCCGCTTCCTTGCCACGTTCGCCGCTGCCGCTTTGCTGTCGATTCCCGCCGCCGCGCAAGGAACGACGCTCAAGACCGTATCGAAGATCTTCATCGAGAAGATGTCGAACGATTTCGATAACGACTTGCGCGTGCAGATCACCCGCCAGTTCCGCGGGCGCGTCAATGTCGTGCTGGACCGCGACGCCGCCGACGCTATTCTCGTTGGTGTGAGCAAGGAAGACAAGTCGACCAGCACCAAAGCGACGCTTCGCTATCTCGGTCTGGACACGGTGAGCGCAGGCACCCTCACGCTGATGGACAAAACCGGCAAGATCATTCTCTGGACCGACGAAGCCGGTGATCGCGCGCCGTGGCTCAGTTCGGGTGGCATCGCGCCAAACGCGCAAAAGACGATCGCCGAACGCTTGGTTCGCAAGATGAAAAAAGCGATCGACACCGCGATCAAGTAACCATCGGCGATTCCACCACTCTGCGGTTGTTGTCGCGTTACCATGGCATTATGAGTCTTTTGCTTAGGTCCGGCGGCTTCCGGACTTGGGCCATTCTCTTCCTCCTTCCGAATCTGCATGCGGCTACACCTGTGTCCGGTTGGCGTTCCACCGGCCCGTATGGCGCAAGCGTTGAAAAAGTTGTTTTCGTCGACCGCAGCGGCGGGCAGGAATTGCTGGCAGTAACAAGCAACGCGTTCCTCTATCGAACGCAGGATGGCGGCGACCACTGGAGCCTGATTCGTTTTCCTGCGCAGCACGTTTCGCTGGCGCATGCGCTTGCCGTGGATCCACACCGGCCGGGAAGTTTTGCGGTCGGCGTTTCCTCCCAAAATCCGGCGCTTGCGGGACTCTACGCAACGCAAGATGATGGCCGCACCTGGACCCACGTCCTGCGCGACGTCGCGGTGTTCTCGGCCGCTTACGCTCCTTCGAATCCAAACCTGATCGCGGCCGGCACGAAGACCGGTGTAATGCTCAGCGAAGACGGCGGCGCGACGTGGCGGCGAATCTCCCCACTCGAAAACAAAGAACTGCAGCCGGTGATGTCGCTCGGTTTCGATCCGCGTAACGCAGACGTCCTGTACGCCGGCACGCCGCATCTTCCATGGAAAACCTCCGACCGCGGCAATTCGTGGACCTCGATTCATCACGGCATGATCGACGATTCCGACATTCTCGCGCTGATCGTCAATCAGAAGAAGCCGGAACAATTGTTCATCGGCGCCTGCAGCGGCATCTACCGCAGCGACAATTCCGCCGCCCGCTGGAATAAGCTTCTCGGCATCACGGGCGCCGGCTTCCGGACCTACTCTGTCGCACTCGACCCCGCCAATGCGGACCTCGTATATTCCGGGACGCGAGACGGTTTGTGGAAGTCCGCGGACCTCGGCCGCACGTGGCGCAAGCTGGCCCCGAATATCGTCAAGGCCGTCGCGGTTTCGCCTGCGGATCCGAAGACCGTGTTTCTCGCCACCGAAGACGCAGGCATTCTGCGTAGCCGCGATGGCGGCGAATCCTTCGCCGACGCATCAAACGGACTCAGCGACCGCCGCATGATCCGCATGGTGCAGAGCGGCCGCCAGGTGCTAGTGACGCTTGGCAAAGACGCATCGACGGTGCGCGCGAGCCTGAGTGACCATCCGAACTGGCAACGGGTCCGCCTTCCGGCTTCGAATGTCCAGCAGATTCTCAACTACGGAAAGTCGCTGGTTGCATTTTCCAATTCCGCGGCTTGGACCTCTGCCGACAATGGCGTGACCTGGAAGCCGCTGCCCGCGTTTCCCGTTGCGATGTCTGCGGCCGGATTTGGCGTTTCCTCGCAGGTTCCGTTGATGGCGACGACCAAAGCGGTGTACCGCCTCAATGGTCAAGCCTGGCAGCCGGCCACGGCGCTAGGGGCATCCGCGGGTCCGATTCGCCGCATGTGGACTACACGGTCCGGCGCGGGTCCGGCATGGATCGAAGCCGGCGCATCCGTGTGGACCTCGGCCGACGCTGGCAAGACCTGGACCATCGCGCATCTGCCGGTGCGTCCGACGGAACTTTACGAACTCGACGCCTCCACGCAGGTGATCTGGGCCGCCACCGCTCGTGGACTCTTCCGTTCGCGCGACGCGGGCAAGACCTGGACGCTCTGCGACAAGGGTATTGACGCGGGATCCACCACGCCCGCCGTCGCGATCCATCCGGCGAATCCGCTCGAAGCGTTCGCCGTGCAATATGGAAAGATTTTCCGGACCCGGGACGGAGGAGAGTCCTGGGTTGAAATCCCGGTGGAGGGGCTGCAGGGAGCCTCGATCGCCTCACTCGCGGTTTCGGCAGGCGCGGAGGAATCCGCCTCTGCGATTTCGCAATTACAACTGGTCGCGCTCACCTCTGCGCGCGGCGTGTTCGTGCATGAATTGAAAGCTTTGGACTCTGCAATGGCCGCTTCGCCTACCGGCGCTGCGGGCGCGGCGTCCACGGCAAACAGTCCATCGGCTAGCAGCAATCAGTACTAAGAGAAATGAATCAAAATATGCATCAGACTATGAATCGAACGGCGCGTTTCTTTGCAGCGCTGGTGATCAGCGCGGCATGTTTGCCGGCTCAGGATGGAAAGGGCTCGAAGGTCGACATCGATGTCGCCGTCGGCCATCAGGGGTTCCACAAGCGGCCTGATCCGCTCAATACCAAACTCACCGACGCCGGGTTGTTCGGCGTGCGAGTTACCGAGAACCTCTGGAATCACTGGAGCCTCGAGCAGAGCTTTACCAATTCCATCGGCGCGGATCTTTATCTCAATCGCACTCCCGGAACCACCGCGAACCGGCAGGACTTCAATCAACGCACCCGCACTTTCATGTTCAACCCGGTCTATCACCTCACGGAAGCGGGTTCCCGTGTGCGTCCCTATGTGACCATGGGCCTCGGCGCTGTTTCCTACTCGCCGACCAGCGCCGCGAAGGAAGCGGGTCTTGCGCTCCGTCCCTATCCGGCTGCGAATCTCGACACCTCGACCCGTTTCGGCGTGAACTACGGCGGCGGTGTGAAGGTCCGGCTCAGCAATCTTTTCTCCTTCCGCTTCGATATGCGCGGCGTAACTTCCGGCGCTCCGAACTTCGGTCTCCCGGCAACCGGCCCGGCTGGATCCTTCTATATCCCCACGGGCGGCCGCGCGCACATGATCCAAACGACGGCCGGCGTTCTGATGAGCTTCGGCAGCCGTGGCGCCGCCGCTGCTCCGTCGACCGGCGGTGGCCGCGTGTTCCGCCTCGATCCGATCGCGGCGAATCCGCCCAGCCCCATCCGCACCGGCACGCCGTCGCAGATGACGACGCACCTCACCGACTCGAAGAACAGCAAGAACGTGGTCTGGGATTGGACCGTGAACGGCGCCAAGCAGCCCTCGGCCACCAGCGACTCGTTCCGCTTCGATCCGGTTGCTCCGGGAACTTACCAGATCCAGGTGACCGCCACCGATGGCAAGTACTCGGCCACCGAGAAGTACACGATGGTCGTGCAGGATCCCGAGAAGCGCACCTTCACGCTCGATCCGATCCAGGCCAATCCGCCGAGCCCCATCTGGGCTGGTGAATCCACCAACCTCAGCGCGCGCCTGAACGACTCCGCCAATTCGTCGAGCACTGTGTGCGAATGGACGGTCAACGGCAACAAGGCCGCCACCGGCACTTCGTTCCGCTTCACGCCTCCGGGCCCCGGCACGTACAACATCGTTGTCACCTGCCGCGACGGTGCGTTCAGCGCGTCCCAGAGCTACACGCTCGTGGTGAAGGAAGTTCCGCCGCTCACCATCACCGCCTCTGCCGATCGCAACGAAGTGAAGGCCGGTGAAACCGTTCGCCTCACCGCGCAGGCCAACCAGACCGAATACAGCGGTCCGCTGACCTACTCGTGGAAGGCTTCGGATGGCACGGTGTCCGGTGGTGGTTCGACTGGCGCCGGTACGCTGAACACTTCAACGGTGCAGTTCGATCCGGCCGCGCAGTTCCGCCAGCAGAACAAGACCGTGACGCTCACCGCGTCGGTGACCGATCGCCGCGGCCGTAGCGCGACCGCTGCTCCCATCACCGTCCGCGTGACTCGCGATCCGCAGGTCGTCCGCCTCGACGACGTGATCTTCGGTAAGGGCAGCGCCCGCGTCAACAACTGCGGCAAGCGCATCCTGATCGATGAACTCGCCGCGATCGTCAACAACAATCCGGACGTCGAAGTGCTGCTCATCGGCCACCGCGACGCTTCGGAAAAGGGCCTCGTCGACCGTGAACGTACGCTCAACGCCGCTGCTGTGATCAGCGCCGGCAAGGGCATTTGCGGCACGTGCGCTCTGGAACGGATCAAGGTCGACTGGGTCGGCGCCGATCAGAGTTCCGAACACCGTGCGGGCTTCTGCGGCACCTCGAGCCGCAACAAGTCCGAAGAGCGGAAGTCGGACGAGATCGCTGCGGATGACGCAGCGGCGAAGAACCGTCGCGTGGAAATCTGGATCGTGCCCAAGGGCATGGCGATGCCGTCGGCCGCCAAGGCTCCGAAGGCCGCTCCGGTTCAGGCGATCAAGTCCCGCGGCTGCCCCAAGTAGTCGCAGGTACAGTTAGTCGATAACCGAAAAGGGCGTCCGGTTCACTCCGGACGCCCTTTCGCGTTTTTCAGGCTACCCTACGAAAATCATGATCAAGCGCAGGGATCTGATCTCATCCGCCGTCGCCGCCACAGCGGCTGTCGCACAGGAGAAGCCGTTGCACGACACCGTCTACATCCCCAAAGCCCACCGCGTCGAGGACCTGCCCTATCTGCAGGACTTCATGGATGAGAACTCGTTCGTGGATCTCGTCACGACCACGCCGTCGCTGCACATTACGCACATCCCCGTGTTGCTCGACCGCACCAAGGGCGCGAACGGCACGATCTTCGGCCACATCGCGCGGAATAATCCGCAAGTCGCGGCGCTCACTGCCGGCGACGCGCGCGGAACCATCGTCTTTCGCGGGCCTCACGCGTACATTTCGCCTGCCTGGTACACCAAGCCGGAAGCCGTGCCGACGTGGAACTTCGCGGCCGTGCACGCCAGCGGAGTCCTGCACGCGATCGAAGACAAGAAGGAATTGCGCGGCATTCTGTCGCATCTGATTTCGAAGTTCGAAGCACATCTGCCGGAACCGCCGACCTATGAATTCGACAAACTGCCGGACAGCTACGTCAACGGAATGCTGGGCGGTATCGTGGGCTTCGAGTTGAGGATCGACACGCTCGAAGGGAAGTTTAAGCTCGGGCAGGAACGCAGCGAGGCAGACAAAGAGAACATCGTGAAACATCTGAAGGCGGCCAAACCCGAACGTACGATCGCGGATCTGACCGCCAGTTTCTACAAGCGCAAGTAGGCTAGGCGGAAGGCGTGCTGACTTCCACCAGCAACTTGCCGGTGTTCGATCCGTCGAATAGCTTCAGCAGCGATGCGGGTGCGGACTCGAGTCCTCTCGAAATGTCGGTGCGATACTTCAGCTTGCCCTGCAGATACCAGCCGACCAGGTCCTTTGCGCCTTCCGCGAAACGCGGCGCGTAGTCGAGCACGATGAATCCCTTCGCCAGCGCGCGATGCATGACGAGCGAAGCCAGGTTCCGCGGGCCTGGCTCCGGATTCTCGGCGTTGTACTGGCTGATCATGCCGCACAGCGGGATGCGCGCGTTGTTGTTGATCAACGCGAGTACGGCTTCGAGCGTTGCGCCGCCGACGTTCTCGAAGTAGATGTCGATGCCGTTCGGACACGCAGCTTTCAACTGCTGATACAGGTCGCCCTTTTTGTAGTTGACCGCCGCGTCGAAGCCAAGCTCTTCGGTGAGCCATTTGCACTTGTCGTCGCTGCCCGCGATGCCGACCACGCGGCAGCCCTTGATCCTGCCGATCTGTCCCACGAGAGATCCCACAGCGCCCGCCGCCGCGGACACCACCAGCGTCTCGCCTTCCTTGGGTTGTCCGATGTCCAGCAATCCGAAATAGGCCGTGAATCCAATGTGCGCGAGCAATCCGAAATGCGCGTCTAGCGGGATGGGCAGAGCCGGGAGCTTGGTGAGATCCTTGCCGTTCGGCGACAGATAGTAACTCTGCCACCCGACAAGCCCCTGCACCAGATCGCCTGCCGCAAAATTGGAATTGCGCGAGTCCTCAACGAATCCGATGCCGCCGCCGCGCATCACGTTGCCGAGCGGAATCGCGGGCAAATACGAATCGGCTTCGTTCATCCAAACACGATTGGTCGGATCGAGCGAGAGATACACGACCCGCACGAGCACCTGCCCGTCAGCAAGTTCCGGAACCGCCGTTTCATTCCAGGTAAAGTTCGAAGTGGAAGGCAAGCCCTGCGGGCGCGAAGTCAGCAGCCATTGATGATTGATGCGCGTGGAAGACATGAGTTCTATCATGCCACCGCGCACGAATCACGGCTTGGGGACTTTCCAGCCGTACTCCGCAGTGGCGGCCTGTTCGATCTCCTGCATCAACTTCGCGCCCTGGTCGCCGTTGGTCATGATGATGATCGCGTCGCCTCCGCCGGGCGCAAACAGAAGACATTTGAATCCCTCGTTCGATCCGCCGTGGACGAAGCCGCTGCCGCCGTTCATCACCTGCCACCCGAGGCCGTAGTTGCCCTTCTGCACCTGCAGCATCTGCGCGGCCGTCTTCTGCTCGAGGATCCTGTTCGATTCGCCCTTGACGGCCTTGTACATCTCGATGGCGACGCGCGCGAGATCGCTGGGTGTGGTCCACAACCCGGCGGCGGCCATCTCGGGATAAGTGTGCCAACCGCCCTTGATTTCACGGCCGTCTTTATCGTGGCCATGCGCAGCCTGTGCATGAAACGCCGGCGGCAGCGGCTGTTCGTACGTACTGTTCTTCATGCCGAGCCCGTTCAGGACGATCATCGACATGATCTGCGGGAACGTCTTGCTTCCGGCGAAGCGATCCGTCATCAGTTCCTGCAGCACCGTGTACCCGCCGCCGGAATAGCGCCAGATCGAGCCCGGCGTCACATCCACCACCACCGGCTTCGAGTTCGCGGGCGGTTCCCCGTTGAGGATCTGCACCACTGTCGGCACAGGCTCACCCGCCGCGTACCCACGGAATCCATGCACCGTCAAACCAGCCGAGTGACTGAGAATCTCTCGCAGCGTCACCGTCTCGACGCCGGGGATCTTCCACGACTTGAGTTTCGCGTTCACGTTCTCATCGAGCGTGAAGTTCCCGTATTGCGACATGTGCATGGCGGCAATTGCCGCTACGGGTTTGCTGATCGACGCCGCCTGGAACATGGTGGATGCATCCACGCGGTCGCTGCCGCCGGCAACGCGCACGCCGTATCCCTTGGCCCAGGCGAGCTTCGAATTCCGCACGACTGCGACGCTCACGCCGGGAACATGGAGTTCCGCCATTCGCTCAACGAGACGCGATTTCTGTTCAATGCGCTCCGGTGCGCCCTCGTCGTTCGCGAGCAGCAGCAGCCACAGCAGAGAAGGCGTGGCGACCATTAGACGGACCTCACTTCAGAGATTTGAGCAGATCGTCGGCCAGGACTTCCGCTCGCTGCGCCAACTGCAGCGCGGTCTGCGGATCCCGCATCTTCGCCGATTCCGCCTGCAGCAGGAACGCCCGGACGCGTTCGGCCGCTTCCGCCTCATTCGGGCTCAGCTTGTGCGCCGCGAGTTTGGCCAACGAAGCACGCGTATTCGACATGGACTGATCGCACTTGGCGACCAGATCCGCTCGCTGGGATTCGGGCACCAGTTCGCCCAGCCGGATCGGACCGGGCGTCGTGCTTTCACTGCCGGGAACCGCACCGGGGTCGGCCGCCGGCTTATCGGTCTTCTGCGCGTTGACGCGCTTCGGTCTCCTGACCACTTTCTTTTGCGCTGGAGGCTTGGGCGACTCCGGCAGATTCGTGCTGACGGTGGGCGGCGGTTGCGGAACGCCCGTCTCGATCTTCGGCGGCGGAGGCGCGGGCTTCACCGTCGGAAGAGCCGGTTTGGGCGGCGGCGCGGCGGGCGGCGCGGGCGATTTCTTCTTACGGAAGAAGCAACCCGAGGCACAAAGCGTCAACGCGAGGCACAACGCCAGCATCGGTATCCGTGTCGACTGCATCATCCCTCCACTCCCCGCAAAGGCAGCAGGAAGAGAAACGTTGTGCCCTTACCCATTTCGCTCGTAAACTCGATCTTACCGCCATGCAATTGGGTCACGCGGAAGGCCATCGCCAGGCCGATGCCGCTCCCTTTCTTCTTGGTGGAGAAGTACAGCTGGAAGATCTTTTCACGCGACTCCCTCGGAATCCCGGGGCCTGAATCCGAGAAGGAAACCACGCACTGCCCGCCGCTGCTCGAGGCGAATGACCGCTCGATCTTGACGCGCATCGACCCGCCGCCCTGCGGCTCCATGGCTTCGATTCCGTTCATCAGCACATTGATCATCGCCTGCTTCAACAGATCGCGGTCCGCGTGCATGACGAAGCTGCCCGGTTCGAATACGTCATTGATCGTCACGTGCAGACGCTCGGCTTCAGGCCGTACGAACGTCACGATTTCTTTGACGAGTTCGGCGAGGTTTACATCCGTGAGGTTCAGCGTCACGGGCCTCGTGAAATCGAGGAACGTCTTTACCACACGATCGAGCCGGGTCACTTCGCTGGCAATGATGTCGATCTCCTCCCCCGCTTCCGGCGCGGCGTCGAGCACTTTGGCGCGCAGAACTTCGAGGCGCAAGGCGATGGCGTTCAGGGGATTCTTGATCTCGTGCGCCACGCCTCCGGTCAACCGTCCGATCGCAGTGAGACGCTCGGATAAGTCGAGCTGCGATTGCACCTGATTGCGGCCCTCGGCGTCCCGAATCGTAACGAGCGCTCCGGTGCGGTCCGATGGCGAGGAACCCGGCAAGAGTTGGATGTTCACGGTCAGGCGCATCGGATTGCCCTTGCGCTCCCATTGGAACGCACGGTTCTCGAAGGGCAGTTGCAGGTGGATGGCGTTGCGCAGGGCGCTGCCGAGTTCGGTGGAAACCGGGAAGAGTTCGCCCATCGTCTTGCCGCGCAGATGGGTCCGGCTGATGCCGAGCAGTCGCTGTGCCGGTTCGCCCGCCAGGATCAGGTTCTCATCCCGGTCGAACAGCAGGATCGTTTCTTCCAGTTTCTCGATCAACTGCTGCGCGCCACGAAACTGTTCGCCGAGCAGGTTTAGCTTCGACTGCACGACCGCGAATTCTTTGGTGGATGTTGTGGGATCCGGCAGCGCCGCCGGCGTTCCCTGCGCCAGGTCATCGAGGGCCTTACCGACCTGCTTCAGCGGCGCCAGCGCCATGTTGCCCGCGACCAGGCTGATCAGCACCGAGACCAGCACAGCCAGCGCACTGACCGTCGCGACGCTGATCATGTGCGGCGCGAGTGCGTGCTGCAGCAGTACGGTCGACACGAGAACTTCAATCTGGAACAGCGGCTTGCTGGTGCCAGGAACGCCGAGCGGGATCCGGAACTGGTACTCATTGCGGCGCAGGAGGGTCGTCACGAACCGGTCCAGCGGCCCCAGTTGCAGCAGGGATTCCAGCGGCGGATGTTCCTGCAGTTGCTGTCCGATCCGCTGGGGATCCGACGAGACGAGGATTTTGACGTTCTCGTCGGCAATCGAGATCTCGAGAATCGAATTCGATTTCGCCAGGGACCGGACCAGCAGCCGCTGCAACTCCTGGTCGGTGGAGACGGCGGCGTACCAGCGGCGTTTGGCGTCCTCGATCGTCAGGTCGGCCCCCGGCGCTGCCGCACTCGCTTCGTTGACCCTCTGGGTGACCGCATTCTTGACTTGCTGCGCGGAAAGGTCGACGCGCTCCTTCACGCCATCCAGCCACGATGCGATCATCCCGTTGAGATGCACCGCCGACACGGCGACTGCGATCACCAGGGCCAGCGTGACCATCAGCAACAGCAGGCGGATCTTGATCGAAGAAACGCGGAAGTTCTTCAAGCCGATTCCTTGAGCTTATTGAAGAGCGTCTTGATGCTGATGCCGAGGATGTCAGCCGCTCGTGTCTTGTTGTTGTTCGTGTGCTTGAGCGTGATATCGATGAGTTCACGCTCCGCCTGGTCGAGCGTGGTGCCGACGGGCAGGCTCACCCGCGGCAACTCATCCGGGCCGCCGGATTCGACCACCGGTTTGGGTGGTCCCTGGGACGCGCCGGCGGCGGCCGGCGGCGCCGCCGTGGCGAACCCCTTGGGCAGATGGATGAGCTTCACCGTTCCCTCGCCGGCCAGAATCACGGCCCGCTCGAGAACGTTGCGCAACTCGCGGATGTTGCCGGGCCAGTTGTAGGTCCGGAACAGGTCGGTCACCGGACCGGCGAGATCGGTGACGCGGCATTGGTGTTTCTGATTGAGGTTCTGAATCAGCGCGTTGCACAGCGCGGGCAGATCCTCCTTGCGCTCCCGCAGCGGCGGCAGTGAGATATGAAAGACGTTCAGGCGGTAAAACAAATCCTCGCGGAACTTGCCTTCCGAGATGGCCTGGTCCAGTTTCTGGTTCGTCGATGCGACCACGCGCACGTCCACTTGTTGTTCCTTCGCGGCGCCCAGCCGGCGGACCTTGCCGTCCTCGAGGACGCGCAGCAACTTGGCCTGGGTTGCCAGCGGCATGTCGCCGATTTCGTCCAGCAACAGCGTGCCCTGCTGGGCCAGTTCGAAGCATCCCGCCCGGCGTTCGAGCGCGCCTGTGAAAGCGCCCTTTTCATGGCCGAACAACTCGCTTTCCATCAGCGCTTCGGGCAGCGCCGCGCAGTTGATCGCAACAAACGGCCCGTTGCGCCTGGGACTCTGCGAATGGATCGCTCGCGCGACCAGTTCCTTGCCCGTGCCGCTCTCGCCGGTTACCAGCACCGTCGCTTTCGAGGGTGCGCCCTGGCGGATCAGAGCGTAGATTTCCTGCATCGCCGGCGAGGATCCCACCATGTCGCCGAGCATGCCGTGGCTCGACAACTGCCGTTGCAGGATGTCCGCCTGTTCCGCCAGCCGGCTCTGTGAGACCGCGCGCTCGAGCAGCATGCGCAAGGCGTTGGCCTGGATCGGCTTTTCAAGGAACCAGAACGCGCCGAGGTCGCGCACGACATTGACCGAAGTGTCGATGTTGCTATACGCCGTCACCACGATGGCCGGAATAGTCCCGCTGAGGCGGGCGAGTAACTGCTTGCCGTCCATTTCCGGCATCATGAGGTCGGTGATGATGGCGTGAGCAGGAAAGTCCTGCAGTTTCGCCAAAGCCTCAATCCCGTTGGCGGCCGTTTCGGTGGCATATCCCCAACTCCCCACCATGGTGGCGAGTGCGGATCTTTGATGGATTTCGTCGTCGACGATCAGTACGCGCGAACGCGACAATGGGCGACCCTCCGTGCACTACCTAAGTACCACAAAATGCTAAGACCGCTAAGTGCTACCTTGCGATAACGCTTAGCGGTCTTGGGCGGGTGGGGTGGATGGAGGACTTGAGTATAACATAAGTATCTTTGAAATAGAATAGACTTTCTGTCGCTTTTTCTAATAGACGTTTGAAGTGGTATCATCCCCCTTTCATGACTGACTATTCGATGCCCGACTATTCGATCGGAGTCGACCTGGGGGGGACGAACCTTCGTGCCGCCGCGATATCCAAGGAAGGCCGAATCCTGGACAAGATCGCCGTTGACACCAATGTGGCCGGGGGGCGTCCCGCTGTGATCGGCGATATCGTCAATGCAATCAATGTGTTGCGTGATCGACGCAAGGGCGAGCGGATCGCTGGTGTCGGGATCGGTGTGCCCGGGTTCATTCTCCTCGAAAAAGGCTATATCGTGGGGTCCAACAATCTCCCGTTTCTGGAAGATTTCCCATTGCGGAACGAGATCGAGAGGATTCTCGGCACGCCGGTGATCCTCGAAAACGACGCCAACGCCGCCGCGCTCGGCGAAAAATGGATGGGGGCGGGTAAGGACGTCAACGACCTGGTGCTGCTGACCCTGGGTACCGGTGTGGGTGGCGGCATCATTTCCAGCGGGCGGGTCCTGCACGGGTTTGTCGGGATGGCCGGCGAACTGGGACACATCACTGTGGTCCCCAACGGCAATCCGTGTGGCTGCGGCAACATCGGATGCCTCGAAAAGCACGCCTCGGCGACCGCCGTCGAATCGATGGCCAAACTGCTGAGCCTCGGCGACAACCTCACCTCGCTCGACGTGTACAATCTCGCCATGGAAGGGAACGAACGCGCCAAGGTCGTCTTCCAGTGCATGGGGACCGCCCTCGGCACAGGCCTCGCCACTTTGGTGAACGTGTTCAACTTCCCGCTGTACCTGCTGAGCGGCGGCGCGCTGCCCGCCTGGGACTTCTTTGCGCCGGCGATGTTCGCGGAAGTTCAGAAGCGTTCGTACTCATACCGCCACACCAAAACCCGAATCGAGCGGGCGGTCCTCGGCAATCAGGCCGGCCTGTATGGCGCTGCCTACCTGCCGTTCCTCGCGCAGGAACGAATTTGATACTGGAGATCACTCACCCATGTACTGGTTAGGAATCGACATCGGAACTGGCGGTTCGCGAGCCTTGCTCGTGGACGAAACAGGGGCCATCCGGGCGGCCGTGACGGTCGCACATGAAGAGATGCGGATGGAACAGCCGCTGTGGGCGGAACAGCATCCCGACGACTGGTGGAGGGCGTCGCGCGAAGCGATTCGCCAGGTCTTGTCACAATCCGGCGTCTCCGGATCCGACATCAAGGGCATTGGACTTTCCGGCCAGATGCACGGGCTGACGCTGCTCGATGAAGCGGACCGGATCGTGCGTCCCGCGCTGATCTGGTGCGACCAGCGTTCGCAGGCGCAGGTGGATTGGGTGAACGCGACGGCCGGCGCGCCGTTCGTCCTCGAGCAGACTGCGAACCCGATGCTGACCGGCTTCACCCTGCCGAAACTGCTGTGGGTCCGCGATCATGAGCCTGCGAATTTCGCGCGCATCCGCAAGGTGATGCTGCCCAAGGACTACATCCGGTTCCAGTTGACGGGCGAGTATGTGTCGGATGTCTCGGACGCTTCCGGCACCGGGCTGTTCGATGTCGTGAACCGTACGTGGGCGTATCCTCTGGCGGACAAACTCGGCTTGGATCGCTCGATCCTGCCGGCTGTGGTGGAATCTTCCGCCGTATCCGGACGCGTGACGGCGAAGGCCGCGGCGGAAACCGGACTCGCTGCGGGAATCCCGGTCGTCGGTGGCGCGGGCGACCAGGCGGCATCTGCCGCCGGCAACGGCATCGTGGAACCCGGCATCGTTTCCTGCACCATCGGGACTTCGGGCGTTGTCTTCGCGCACCTGGCGAAGCCTGCTTATGACGCGGCGGGGAGGGTCCACACCTTCTGCCACTCGGCTGCAGGAGCCTGGCACGTGATGGGTGTCACGCAGGGCGCAGGACTCAGCCTGCAATGGTTCCGCAACCAGCTTGCCCCGGGCGCATCGTACGACGCGTTGACCGCCGAAGCTGCTACGGCGCCCGCTGGATCCCAGGGCCTGTACTGGTTGCCGTACCTGATGGGCGAGCGCACGCCGCACCTCGACGCAACGGCCCGTGGAGGCTGGATCGGCCTCACGGCCAAGCATACCCGCGCGGACCTCATCCGTGCGTTGATCGAAGGTGTTTCGTACAGCCAGCAGGACTGCTTGCAGATCATCGAGCAGATGGGGGTCGCGGTGCGTTCTGTGCGTGTATCCGGAGGCGGCGCGAAGAGCGCCTTCTGGCGGCAGTTGCTTGCGGATGTGTTCAACAAGCCGGTGGTGACGCTCGAGACGCAGGAAGGGTCCGCGCACGGCGCCGCGTTGCTGGCGATGGTGGGAACGGGTCAGTTCGCGACGCTTGCCGAGTGTTGCGCGGCGGTGATCCGGGAGGTCGACCGGTGCGAGCCCAACGCCGGATCCGCGCAGGTGTACGCGCAAGGCCACGCGGGCTACCAGGCGCTCTACCCCGCGCTCAAAGACCGCTGGAAGTAAGTCGGTGACAGTCTAGACTGTCCCTACCGACGCCTACGGGGTGGTATTCCGCTTACTGCTGCTCGGGCTAGTTCTTGAGGTCGAGTTCGAGCGAGGCGGATTCGCCGACCTTCACGGTGATCGCCTTGCCGAACCACTCGCATTGCGCCCAGTCGTCGGGATTCATCACCTCGCACGGTGGGTTGTCGAGCCACGGGACCGCGACATACCGCCCCGGCGCCAGTCCCTCGATCACGAAGATCCCGTTCCCATCCACGTACCCCTCGCGATACAACTGGGGCCGGTGGGATTCCGGGATCATCGTCACCACCGTCCCCGGCAGCGGGGTCTTCTTGGCGTCGTACACCGTGCCGTACACCTTGGCGCCGCGCGTCGAAACCCGGACCGTCACCGGCGCGCCCGCCGTCGCGGTATATGGCTCTGCCTGGTAGGCGTCCACACTCGGCATCCGGTCGACAAAAATGTCGTACGTCTCCTGCGGGATCATTTCCGCGGTCAGGCTCGTCGGGAAGGAGCGGCGACTCCTCGGCTCTTCGCTGGGACCCGGCATCAGGATCGGCCACCCCGGCGTCTTCGGCTCCAGCCGGATCCCCAGCACCCGCGCATCCTGCGCCGGACGCCCATCCACCAGAACGTTGAAGCGCGTGGTCTGGTCCATCTGCAGCAGCAGTTGGAACTGGCTGATGGGTTCGTACGACACCGTCAGGATCCGCCGGTCGGTCCGCGCCGGACACCCCGGCTGCCCTTTGATCGGAGCCGCCGCCGCCGTCACCACGTACGTCCCCGGCGTCAAACCGCGAATCGTGAACTCGCCGCTCTGCTGCAGGACCTCGGCATTTGCCGCCAGCAGCGCGCCCTTCTCATCGACACGAGCCACTTCGAGATTCGCCCCCGTCGACAGCAGCCCCGTGCATCCATCCCGGATCGACCCCGTCACACGGATCGACTCTGCCCGTTCCAGCGACATGTCGAGTCCCGTCAATTCCTGGCCGGCCTGCAGCCGGACCGGCATCGCATCCGTAATCCGTTGGCCGCTGGGATAGAACACACTCGCATAGCTGGGTTCCCGAGCGAGCGCATCGAGCGGCGCGTCCTCCTTGCGGACCCGGTCGATCGGTTTGTCGTAAATCGCAGCCAGCGTGTAGGATCCCGGCGTCAACCCATGCATTCGGAAATATCCCCGGTCGTCGGTGCGCGTCTGCGCAGCAACGATATAGCTCTGCCGCCCGCGCGCATACGCCTTCCGATAGAGGTAAACCGGAATCCCCACAGCAGGATCCGCGTTGTCGAAGTAGCGGACCTTCCCGTCCACCACCGCCCACGGCTCCATCCTGAATTCGATGTCCTTGATCTCGTCGCCCGCCTCGACTTTGAAGACCCGCGGCATCCGGAACGGCCCTCGCCTTGGGATGCCGGGGCCCAGATATCCATCACGCATGGCCACCATTCCGTAAAGCCCGGGCTCAATGCCCGTGATGCGGAATGTCCCCGAGTCGGTCGTCTCCACCGTCAAATCCGCCAATCCCGACACGCGTGGACGCAGCGATACGCGAGCCCGCCGCAGAGGCACGCCGCTCCGGTCATCCAACACCGTTCCTCTGATCGTTCCGAATTTCGGTTTGTCGTCCGATTGCTGCGAAGGCTGTTGTTGCAGCGACAAGGTGGTGAGGATCGCTAGCGTGGTGAAGAGGCTCATTCCATTTCCCGTAGACTCGTTGTAGTCTAGAGACGCGCAAAGTTTGCAAAACGTGCAGGGCAACCAGAAACGATCAACCGGGTTTATGCATCCATAGGTACGATCATGACGCGACCCGCTTTTATTCTATGCGCTGCCGCTTTGGCCGCCATCGCCCAGGAAGACCATGTGACCTTCCGCAGCGATGTCTCCCTGGTTCGCGTCGATGTGCAGGTGCTCGACCGCAGCGGACGCGCGGTCACCGGACTTCGCCAGCAGGACTTCGTGCTTCGCGAACAGGGCAAGATTCGCGAGATCCGCAATTTCGCCAGTGAGGACATGCCACTTGATGTGCTGCTGCTGATGGACGTTTCCGGCAGCATGCGCATCAATGTCGAGCGGCTGGCCTCGGCGGCGCAGCAGGCCTTTCAGGCGCTCGGCCCCGACGATCGTGTGGGACTCATGGTCTTCGACCGCCGCGCCCGGACGCGCATGCCGTTCCGTCCCCGCACCAGCGCGGAGGTGATGAACTCCCTCGATAGACTTCTCAATGACGAGAGCTTCCGCGGCGGCACCGATGTGGTCGCCGGCATCTATTCCGCAGTCGATTACGTCCGCAAGAACGCGCGTCGCGACGCCCGCAAGGCGATCGTCATCATGACGGATGACCAGACCGAGTTCCAAAGCGATGTTTCCGGACTGGTGCGCGCCTTGCATCGCGACGACATCGTCCTGAGCTTGCTTCTCGCTCCGGATGGCGCCCAGGCGATGCGCCGCCAGGGTGGTGGTTATCCCCAAGGTGGCTATCCAGGCGGTCGCCGTCGCACAGGTGGGATCCCCGGGGTGATCTGGGGAGGCGGCGGCATGGGATGGCCTGGCGGTGGCGGTGGTGGCCGTTACCCGGGCGGCGGTGGAGGGGGCGGAAATGGTCCCGTCATCATGGGGCGGGGAACCCACACGGCCGGTACGGATCAGGTCGCGGAACAGTCGGGCGGCGACACCATGAACGTCGATCAGGCCTCCGCGCTCGAAGATACGCTCGTGCGCCTGCGCCAGCGCTATGCGTTGCACTTCAATCTTCCCGATGGCGTCCGCGAGGGGCAGGAACGGGATCTGCAAATCACGTTGGCGTCGGCTGTTCGCAATCGCTATCCGGACGCGGACCTCCGCTATCGTCACACCTATGTGGCGCGCGAATCCAATTCCAGTTCGCCGGCCGAAGTCACGCGTGATTCTCAACCCGCCCCGGCGAGTCCGGAAGCCAGGCCCGCTGGCAATGTTCCGGTCGACGAAGACAACGGACCCGCGCCCATCCGGCGCCGCCGCGTGAGCGATCCCGGCAGCGGGGCCACTGCGGGACCCATGATCGACCGGGATCCGAATGCCGCGGCCTCCGCGCCTTCGAGCCCGCAGCCTCCTGCCGGCGGCTGGCCCAAGCAGGGGGACGGCGCCGCGCCCGTGCCGGCTCCGGCGGCGTCGAATCCGCAGCCGCCTCCGGCTGACAATACGAAGCCGAAATCCGGCGGATGGCCCCGCGTCAAAGAAAAACAATAAGCGCTACCATGAAGGTGCAAGGTAGCTGTGCCGATCAAGCTCGCCATCATCCTGTCCGTCTTGACCGGTCTGGTCTTCACCGCCGCGTCTCTTCCCGCCGCCGCTCCACAGCAAGCGTCCAAGGCAGGCAAGGGATCCGTTACTAAGGCGAAAGCTCCCGCGACCACGAAAACAGCCGCCAAATCCACAAAAGGAGTTCCGTCCAAAGGGTCGAGCACCACTGCTTCCCGGACGAACACGGCTGCAACAGCGCGCCGCCCGGCGACCACCGGCAGTTCGCGCACCGCCGTTTACTCTCGAAGCAACACCAGGAATTACGGACGCAATACGAAGACCACCGCTCGCCGCGGCGCCGTCGTATCGCGCCCGCAAACCAACTGGCAATCCCGGCCCACCACAGAACGTTACCGCGAAATTCAGCAGGCACTCGCTGATAAGGGATTTTTCAAAGGCGAAGTCAACGGGACTTGGTCCGCGGATTCTGTCGATGCGTTGAAGAACTTTCAGCGCGCGCAGAACCTGGATCCGGACGGTAAACTCGGTTCCCTTTCCCTGATCGCGCTGGGACTCGGTCCCAAACGCATCACGGCGGCCTCGAATGTGGCGCCGCCGCCTCCTGCTCCACCACCGCCCACTCCGTCTACGCCCCCGGCAGATCCCAACAATAAACCATAATCCAACCGGAGGTTTTTCAAACTCTTTATGATCGTCGGAGTTCCCAAGGAAGTAAAAGACCAGGAACGCCGGGTAGGACTCATTCCGTCCGGAGCGCACTCGCTCGTCGAAGCGGGACACGAAGTATATGTCCAGTCCGGCGCCGGGGACGGTTCGTCGCTACCCGATGAAGAATACATTGCCGCGGGCGCGAAGATCCTGCCCACGGCCGCTGAAGTCTGGGCGAAATCGGACATGATCGTCAAGGTCAAGGAACCGCAGGAATCCGAATACCCGCACTTCCGCAAGGGCCTTTTGTTGTTCACGTATTTGCACCTTGCGCCATTGCCGGGCCTCACGCAGAAACTCGTTGAGAGCGGCGTCAATTCGGTCGCCTACGAGACCATCCGCGAAGAAGACGGATCGCTCCCGCTGCTCACCCCGATGAGCGAAGTCGCGGGACGCATGGCCGTGCAGGTTGGCGCGCAGTATCTCGAAGCGCCCAACGGCGGACGCGGCATCCTGATTGGCGGCGTGCCGGGCGTAAGTTCTGCGAATGTCGTCGTGATCGGTGGCGGTGTCGTTGGACATTCGTCCATCAAGATGGCCGTCGGACTCGGCGCGAACGTCACGGTCATCGACCGGTCGCTCAACCGCCTGCGCTATCTCGACGACATCTGGGGATCCCGCATCGTGACGCTCGCGTCGAACGTCCACACCATCCGCGATGCGGTTCGCCAGGCGGACCTCGTGGTCGGGGCAGTTCTTATCCCCGGCGCGTCGGCTCCCAAGCTGGTTCGCCGCGACATGATCACGTCGATGCGGAAACGTTCGGTTGTCGTGGACGTCGCCATCGATCAGGGCGGCTGTTTCGAAACCTCCCACGCGACGACGCACACGGATCCGATTTACTTCGTGGATGACGTGCTGCACTACTGCGTGTCGAACATGCCGGCCGCAGTCGCGCAGACCTCGACCTTCGCGTTGAACAACGCCACGAATCCGTACACGCTGCAACTGGCGAACCTCGGCCTCGAAAAAGCCTGCCAGCAGAGCGCCGCGATTCGTGAAGGCGTGAACACCTATCACGGACACATCGTTTATCCCGCGGTCGCCGAAAGCCAAGGCCGGCCCTGGAAAGACCTGATGTCTCTTCTGTAACTCGTGGTGTGGGCTTCAGCCCGCGCGGGACTTGAGTCCCGCCCTCACACTCCATCAAAAGGGGACAGGCCTTGCGGTCTGTCCCCTTCACATTCTCAACTATCCGCCGTGCGCGCGGACCGTGGCTTCGATCCGTCCCACACCTTCGATCCGCGCTGCGACCTTGTCCCCGGGCCGGATGCGCGCGCCCTTCGGACATCCCGTCGAAATCAGATCCCCGGGATGCAGGGTCATGAAGTCGCTATGGAACCGCACCAGTTCATACGGCTTGTGCCGCATGTTGCGCACGAAGTCGCGAGAACAGATGCCGTCCGGCGCCGCACTATGTTCCGTGATCACTTCCAGCGCCTCGACATCCCGGATCTCATCCCGAGTCACAATCACCGGACCAAAACTGAAGAACGTATCGATGCTCTTTGCGCGAGTCAGATACCGCGGGTTCTTGCGCAGCACGTCGAGCGCGGTTAAATCGAGCGTCGTCGTGTATCCGAAGATCACATCCTCGACATTCTCATACGGCACGAACCGGCAGGTCTTGCCGATCACCACGCCGAGTTCGCCCTCCGCGTCCACATCGTTGGACACATGTTCGGGAGGCAGGATGATCTCGCCGCCCGGCTGGAACATACACGACGCCG
>CAZVKC010000013.1:77602-99524 GCA_964627455.1 uncultured Solibacteraceae bacterium
ACATGTTCGGGAGGCAGGATGATCTCGCCGCCCGGCTGGAACATACACGACGCCGGTTTCATGAAACTGCCCGGCTCTTCCGGTTGCACAGCGTTGATGTCCTCGGCGTGCGATTTGTAGTTCAGCCCGATGCACCAGATCTTCGGCGGGACATCGTACGGCAGGATCGGCGTGACTTCCTCGAACGGCAGCCCCGGGATCCCGTCGAGATTTCCGATCTGCTGCTG
Organism: uncultured Solibacteraceae bacterium; assembly: GCA_964627455.1. Classification (GTDB taxonomy): domain Bacteria; phylum Acidobacteriota; class Terriglobia; order Bryobacterales; family Bryobacteraceae; genus F-183. The sequence continues at coordinate 77,830 of CAZVKC010000013.1, forward strand.
CGCGCCCGTCTGGATGATAGCCAGCAGATCATTCGGGATCCGCGTGCCGGACTTCGCGTTGATCTCCTCGATCGCCACCACGCCCTGGCTGGCGAGTACGCCGGTGTGGCGCTGTCCGTGATGCTTGAATCGTAGTAATTTCACTTGTTTCCCCTATAGACTCCGCGTGATGTCGACCAGATCGCTCAAAAGGCCGTACGCGGTCTGATCCACGCCCGGTGAGATCGACACCGTGCCGATCGTCCCCATGATGTCGGTGTGCAGCAACAGAAAATTCGAGGTCCCCTGCGCGGTGGCGAGCATGTCCGTCACCGGTAGCACCTCCGCGCGGACCCGCAGTTTCACGCGGCCGTCCTCGGTCCGCTTGCCGCGGCTCACCAGGCACACGGTCTTGCCGCGCGCCTTCAAATACTCGAGCTTTTCGGGCGTCAACTGCCCGATGCCCTTGCGATCCACATCGAGCGGCGTCACGTTCGCATCGAGCAGCACGTTCGCCAGCGCTGCGGTCTTCGCCGCCGCATCCCAACCGTCGATGTCGTAGGAGGCGTCGGCTTCTGCGATGCCCATCTCCTGCGCCTTGCGGATCCCGTCGGCCATCGACAATCCCTGATCACGCATCGCCGCGATCACGACCTTGGTGGTCGAATTCAGCGAGCCCGTGAACCCGTGGATCTTCACGCCGGGCAAACAGTTCCGCACCATGTTGAACACCGGCGCGCCGTCCATGCACGTGGACTCGAACCGGAACAGCAACTGCCTCGCGTTCGCCTCATCACGCAGGCTGGCGTACGCGTGCGCGATCGGCCCCTTGTTGGCTGTCACCACGTGCATCCCACGCGCGAACGCCTCACGGATATGCGTGATCGCGGGTTCGCCGGTCGCCGGTTCCAATGCGGAAATCTCAATGAGGACCTCCGCCATCGACCGGTCCAGAAACTCTCCGATGGAGATCGGCGGGCTAGCGAGTGACGGCTCTACCGGCAGTCCATGCGGATCGATCGCATGGCCGCTACGCTTGAGGATCCCTGTGATCAAAAACGGAAAGACCGGGCGTTTCGCGTGCAAGAGGCGCGCAAAAGCCCGGCCTACATTTCCATAGCCTACGAGTGCGAGTCGCAAACTGGCATTTTATCGCAGGAGGCTTTTGGGGAACACGCGAACAACGAGGCGCGAGCGATCCTGTTCCTAACCCGTCCAGGTGGTGCGCTCACGCCTCTGTTCGCTTTTGGGGAACACGCGGGCAGCGTCGGCCCCTGCCCGCTAGAACTCCAGCGCTTCGATCTGCGCCGCCAGTTCCTTCTCGAGCGTCTGCTTCTTGCGCCGTTGCTCGCGGATCTGGTCGCGCGTCGTCGCGATCTGCGATTCCTGCGTCGCCAGTTGCCGCGAGTACCGCTGCACTTGCTCGTCCTGCCCGCTGACGCTGCGCAAACTCGCGATGTTCTGCCGCAGCCGTTCCTGGTCGCGAACCATTTCGCTCATCTCTGTCTCGAGGGTCCGCGCCTGGTTGTCGGCCTCGGCGATCAGCCGCTTCTTAGCCGCGATCTGTTCCAGTTGCCGCCGCGCCGCATCGCTCACGCTACGCCCGCTCAGGAAGGTCGTGATCGCGTCCGGGGTCCACGACGACACGGCCACCGTCTCGTCGTACAGATTCTCTTCCTGCACCACGAACTTCTCGTTCGCCGTCGAACCGAGTTTCACTTCGAAGCGATACGCTGTCGGAGTCGTCTCAGTCGGCTTCACCGTGCTGGTCAACTTGTAGCCTTCGCGAATCGGATGCTCGATTACCAGCGTCTTCGGCTTCGCATCCACGTTGCGAATCGTGTACGTCTTGGTCCCCTGCATCGCGTACCGCATGGTGAGAATGCCGCGCTTGGCAGTGACCTGCCGCACGTTGCTGCGCGAGGAATCGAGATTGGTGGTAACGCGAGTGCCGAGGTCCACGGCATAGCTGATGAGCCGCTTGTCTCCGGCTTTCAGCGTTTCCATCAACGCTTCGCCCGCGTAGATGCCCGTGTCGTACACCGTAATCGGACCGCCATCCAGTGTCTTGCCTGTGGAGTTCGAAATCTCGGCCGCGTTCATCGGATTCACGCCCTGTTCTTCCTGGAAGATAAGCAGCTTGCGGCTGTTGAGCTTCTGCTGCAGGAACGGCAGCATCGCCGATTCGCTCTTCTTTACCGTGACGGGCGTCGAGAACCGGTATTCGAACAACTCGCCCAACTCGCGGCCCTGCGTCGATACTGCGACCGTACTTTCCGCTGAAACCTGCGGCGCCACAGTCTCTGCGACAGACATATCCGCCATCGCCTTCATGCGTGCCCGCGGACCCGCGCCGAACGCCGCGGCAGCAGGCGCCGGAGGTGGAGGCGGCGCCGCCTGCGCGGATCCGACTGCACCGGCATACACGACGGGACCCACGGCCCTCTCTTCCGCCAGTTCGGCCACAGGACGCTGCCGGTACTTCGGCTCATACAGCTTCGAGATAAACGAAATCGGGCGTCCCGACACGACGGCCAGTTGGACGTTATTCCAGTCTTCATCGGTCGTGTTATCCACAATTGCCCAGCCCTCGAGCGTCGGCTCGTTCTTGTCGAACGCCAGCCGGTAGCTGGACTTCCATACCGGAGACGGCATCATGTAACTCGCCCGCAGCGCTCGTGTGCCGGTCCCGTTCGAATCCACATACAAACTGCGCTTCTCTTTCGACCGCGACTGGCTTACGGCACGCAGGTATTCACCGAACTGCCGCTGCAGGATCGGATCCAAAAAACGCAGCCCCGACGTCGCACTCAAATCAAACACGCGAATCTCGCCGGAATCCAGCAACAGAATCAGTTGTTCCCGCTGTGGACCGCCCACCTGCACTGCCGCCGCCTCACGACCGCTGACAATCTGGCCCTGAATCGTGTCGGATCCATACTTGATCTCGATCCGGGCGCCTTTCATCTGGTCAAGCACCGCGCTCAGAGCAAACCGTTCTCCAATCACAAAGGGAAATTCCGACAGCTTCTGTCCCAGCGGTTCGGCGGAATCGTATCGCAAACCAGTGACCTTGCCGCCGCCCTTCTCCTCGACCGTCAACGACTTCAAAACATCGTTCATGTCGGAAGCTTTGAAATCGAGCCGGACGGTTTCCCCGGCTTTCACATCGCCTGACCGTGAAAAGAATCCGACGCCGTGCTTGAAGAGGATCACCTCCCGTACGGGCAGCTCGGCTCCGCCCAACAGGGCTGGTATCAAAATGGCAACGACTAAGTTTCGTATCATCGAATTCGTCCTCTACCTGGAGAATGCCACATCCGGCGCGATCCTTGCGGCGAAATCTGAACTTTCTCCTGCCGGTAAGCCATTGGAATCCATACGCTATTGCGATACCCTTTGGGATAAGTCGTAGTGCAGCGCTTCTGGAGCCGACCTTTGAGATCGAACTTTCGAGTCCATTGCATTTGCCTTCCTGTTTTGATCCTGCTTTTCGCCGGGCTGTTGCCGGCGCAGGTTTATGAAGGCCCTGCCATTCTGTCCCGCGGCGGCGGGGCGGCCGTTCGTCCATACGGCGAACGCAGTGGCCGGCAGGCGAAGTTGCGCATGTTCGTTGACCTGTCCGGTGTTTTCGACACGGGTCTTCGCCCGTATGAATTGGATGCCAAAGGCAATTTCGTGAATCCTGGGTCGATCTACGGCATGGAGGCCGGCGTGGGCGCCTTTGGCGTCAAGACCTTCCGCCGTGCCAGCGTCGGCCTCGATTACCGCGGAACCTACCGCTATTACCCGCAGATCGAACAGAACCGCAACTTCAACGGCAGCGACCACTTTCTCGGCCTCGACATCAAGAATCAGTTGACCCGCCGCACGGGAGTCGAGGGCCACGTAACGGCCGGCACCTCGAATCGGGTGTTCTCCTTCGGCAACTTCGTGCTCGGCAACGCTTTCGCCAATACCCTGCCGATCAACGAAGTCTTCGACAATCGCGTGTACTTCCTGCAAGGAGGCGCGAGCATCAGCTTTCAACCCACCGCTCGCTTCTCCTACATTCTGGGAGGCGACAGCTACGCCATCCGCCGCAATACGGGCCAGTTGATCGGCTTGAATGGCTACTCGCCCCGGGCAGGCATGGCGTACCGGGTTTCGCGCCGGCTGCAGATCGGGTCCGTCTACCAGTTCCAGCACTTCGACTACCCGCGCGCGTTCGGGGAGGCCGATGTTCACATGGGCAGCGCCGTCCTCGGCTACGATCTCAACAAACGGATGAAGGCCGAGTTCTCGCTGGGCCTGTTCAACGCCAATTCCGCGGGCACCCGTACCGTTGCGGCTGACCCTGTCATCCAGCGCCTTCTCGGGTTGAGCACGATCGTCGAATCGTTCTCGCGCATCACCAACCGCGCGTTCTACAGCGCCATCCTCACCAGCCGCTATAGCCGCGCCGTGTGGAGCGGCGGCTACTCGCGAACCCCGGGTGGCGGCAACGGACTCTCGCTGCTCTCGATCGCCGATACGGGAAACTTCAACTTCTCCTACTCCGCTGATAAGAAGCTGAGCTTCGGACTGACGACGTCGGTCAACCGGGTTCGCAGCTTGAGTAACGACGTCGGTGGCGCCTTCACAACCTACTTCGCCGGCGGATCCGCGAATTACTTCTTTACCCGTTCGCTCGGTTTCAACACCACGATGCTGTTCCGCCATCAGGATCTCCCGATTGTCACCAGCCTCAAGAACTCGTATCGCCTTGCGATCGGCTTGACCTGGTCGCCGGGCGAAGTCGGTCTTCCGGTGTTCTAAGAGGACATGCGCATCCTTCTGGTCGACGACGAAGCGTCGCTCCTGTCGCTGTTGAGCCAGTATCTGACGCGCTCGGGCCACGAAACGGCGCTCGCCGAAACCGTTTCTGCTGCCCTGGATCTCGCAACGCAGCCGTTCGACGCGGCGGTCATCGACCTGTCCCTCCCGGACGGTTCCGGCGAGGATGTTGTCAAAGCACTACTTCGCGCCGGCACGGGGGCGAAAATCGTGATTTCGACGGGATACCCGTACGATCCGCCGCCCGCATTCGAGGGACGGGTGATCGTCCTGCAGAAGCCGTTCCTGCCGAGGAATCTATTGAACGTCCTGCGTTAGCGAGACGAGCTTCCGCTGCAGGACTTCAGCAAAATTCTCGCCCGACTCGGACCAAAGCACCCGCCGCTCGACCGGTAGCCGGTTCTCGATATCTTTCACGAGGCTGAGAAGGCTCTGGATGTTCGACCGTACCATGCGCACGCCTCCCGCCGTCTCAGAAGCAGGCAGAAACTGCGTATCCAGGCCGAATTCGATCCGGAAGTCCTCATCATCTTCCCGCTCGAACTCTCTCGAGAATGAGTAGATCGTCACCGGGGCGGGGGCGAAACTCCAGTCGTCGTCTTCGAACCGCCAGATGTCCCAGAAGGCGTCCAACTGAAACGCCGAGTCCGGGGCGAAGAACTCTTTGCACATCTCGATGACGGTTTCGGGTTGCACCACGCCGGCCAGCAGCGTTTCCGCGATTGGCGCCTGTGTGAAGTCCACGCCATAGACCCGTAAGGTACTTTCCCCCCTGGTCAATTTCGAGAACGGGAAGGCGCGCAACAGCCGTTCGAAACGGAAAAGCTGGTTCTCCGGGTTCGGATTCCGGAGCCAGACGGAGAGGTAGAGGCGGTCTGCCATTCCCTTCCATGGTATCGCCTGATGCAAAATGCCATTCAAGATTTTGACCTCCGCCGCCGATGATCTACTTAGAACTTTCGTTCTACACTGAGGTCAAGAAGGCCGTGATTCTGGAACTTCGGAGTCCTGGATGGCGTCTAACGGGGGTAGGGATGAAGTACTGGGCCTATTTCGTCGCTAAGTTGATTTCCGTCCTGGCGTTCGCCTACGGAACGGGCAAACTCCTGTTCGTGTTCTTCCCCAGGCAGGTCAACCGGTTCAGCCTCCAGCCCTTCATGCACGATCTGCCGTACACACTTGCCGTCATGATCCATTTCCTGATCTGCGCCGGCCTGATGTGGCTCATCGTTTGGGACCAGCGCTACCGATGCCGCACGTGCCTGCGCAAGCTTCGCATGCCCGTGGTGGAAGGCGGGTGGCACCATGTCCTGCTCGGACCTCCCCGCACCGACTACATCTGCCCCTTCGGCCACGGCACGCTGCGCGTCACGGAACTGAATCTCAGCGGGGGCCTCCAGTTAAACTGGGAACGTCACGACGACGACATCTGGAAAGAACTCTACGCCCTCGAGGATTCCCGCAAGTAAGCGATAATCGTTCGTTACGATGATCGATCGCCGGACTTTTGTCGGCCTGTTCTCGGCCGCCTCCGCCTGGACCGCACCGTCCACCACCCCAATTTCCGCCTCCGTCCGGACCTGGAACGGCAAACCGACCTTGCATATCCGCGACCAGCCCGTTTATGCCTGTTTCTACGCCCTCACGGACTGCCCCGGCGGACGATTCAGTTTCGACGAAGGTCCGGCGTTGAGCATCCGGCAGTTCACCGAAGCCGGCTTTCGGCTTTTCCAACTCGATCTTTTCCTGCAGGATTTGTGGACCTCGCCGTCTTCCTTCTCGATTGACCTGCTGCGGCGGCAGATCCGCGGGATCCTCGCCCAATGCCCCGATGGCGCCGTCGTACTCCGCTGGCATCTCAACCCGCCGAAATGGTGGATCGAGCAGAATCCCGGCGAACTCTGTCGCTACGCCAACGGCGACTTCGAAAAGATCGATCGCAGCGTCCCCGTGCGCGTGCTGCAGGACGACCTCCGCCGGACTCCGCGCGTCAGCCTCGCCTCGCGCAAATGGTTCGCCGACGCGTCGGCCAAGACGAAGCAGATGCTGCAGGAACTCGCAAGAACTCCCGAAGGGAATGCGCTGGCTGGCGTTCACGTGGCATGCGGAGTCTACGGCGAGTGGCATTACTGGGGATTCATGCGCAACGAGCCTGACGTCAGCGTTCCGATGCAGGCGCGCTTCGACGAATGGCGCAAGGCGCACGGCAAGGCGGTCGCCAAGATCCCGACCACCGAAGAGCGCCGCGCACTCGACGACGGCATCTTTCGAGATCCCGCAAAGCGCGAATCCGTCATCGATTACTACCGGAACCAGCAGGAACTTGTCGCGGAACGCATCCTCGACTTTTGCGCGCTGGTGAAACAAACCTGGCCGCGCCCGATCCTCACCGGGACCTTCTACGGCTATTTCTTCTCGATGTTCGACCGGCAGGCTACCGGCGGACACCTGTGCCTGCACAAGATCCTCGAATCGCCGCATGTCGACTACCTCAGCGCGCCGCAGGCGTATGGCACGCTCTTCCGCGACCTCGGCGGATCCGGCATTACGCGCGCGCTTATCGAGTCGATCCGCCTGCACGGCAAGCTCTTCCTTGACGAAATGGACCAGACGCCCTCCTGGAAGTGGCTGAACAACGTCGACACGGCGTTTCAACTCACCGACCTCGACCTGGACATCGCGCTCATTCGCCGAAACGTGATGGAAAGCTTCACCCGCGGCGCAGGACTCTGGTATTACGACTTCGGTCCCGCGAACCTCAGCGGCTGGTGGCAGGATTTCCGGCTCATGCGCGAGATCCGCAACCTCAAAGCGATCCTCGAGAAATACCATCAGCGCCCGTACCAACCCGCCGGCGACGTGCTGTACGTTTTCGACACGGAAGTCTTCTATTACACCGGCAGTATCCAGGGCACGGATCCGGTGACGGATCCACTCGCGGTCAACCGTGCAGCCGGCGAAGCCTACCGCAGTGGACTCGCCATCGAAACTATTCACCTGCGCGACCTGCCGAAGGTCCAACTTGACCGCTTCAAGGTGGTCGTCTTTGCCAACACCTGGCTACTCACGGCCGACCAGCGCAAGCTCATTCGCGACAAAGTCATCGCCGGAGGCAAGCGTCACGTGATCTTCCAGGGGCAGCCCGGATACTGCGACGGCTCCCGGCTTTCAGCGGACTTCACCCGCGAACTCACGGCCCCGGCGCCCGGGGTCCATGTCTACGGCGCGCCCCCGATCACAGCGAAGTATCTGCGCGAGGTCGCCGCGGAAGCCGGGGCTCATCTCTACACGGACGCGGAAGGCGACATCATCCACGCCGGTGCGGGGCTCATTCTCATCCACTCCAAAGACGGCGGTGCACGCCAACTTCGCTTCCGCTCCGGCAAATCCGTGGACCTTATGCTGCCCGCGAAAAGTTCATGGATTTTTGACGCAGCGACCGGCGATCGTCTGTTACCGTGAAGTACGCATGCCTCCAGTCCTGGACTTCATGTTCTTTGACGCGGGGGGCGGCCACCGGAGCGCGGCGACGGCATTAGAAGCCGTCATTCACCAGCAACAGCGCCAGTGGACCGTCCGTCTCGTGAATTTTCAGGAAGTCCTCGAGCCGCTCGACGTCTTCAAGAAAATCACCGGACTTCGCCTCGAAGACATCTACAACGTGATGCTCGCCAAAGGCTGGACCCTCGGTTCCGCGCAGGGACTGATGTTCATGCACGGCGTCATCCGTCTGTATCATCGCCCGTCGGTGAAACTGCTGGCCGAGCATTGGCGCCAGTCCAAACCGGACATGGTGGTGTCGGTGATCCCGAACTTCAATCGCGCGCAACACGAAGCCCTGCAGATCGCGAATCCCAAAACGCCGTTCGTGACGATCCTCACCGATATGGCTGATTACCCGCCGCACTTCTGGATCGAGCCGAACCAGCAGCAGTGGATCCTCTGCGGCACCGACAAAGCCGTCTCGCAGGCGCTTGCGATGGGACACGCCAAGGATCGCGTCATCCGGACCTCCGGCATGATCCTGCGTCCCAAGTTCTACGAGCCCATCACGGTGGATCGCGCGGCGGAACGCGTGCGTCTCGGCCTGGATCCGAACCTGCCGACGGGTGTTGTGTTGTTCGGCGGCCAGGGATCCTCGGTGATGGTCGACATCGCAAAACGCATTGGTTCGAGCGGACAGAAGGTCCAACTGATCCTGATCTGCGGACGCAACGAGAAACTCGCCGCCAAACTGCGCGCACTGAAACTCGACATCCCGGTGCATGTCGTCGGATTCACGGCCGAGGTCCCGACCTTTATGCATATTTCGGACTTCATGATCGGCAAGCCCGGCCCCGGCAGCATTAGCGAAGCAATGCAAATGGGGATCCCGGTGATCATCGAACGCAACGCCTGGACCCTGCCGCAGGAACGCTTTAACGCGGACTGGGTCCTCGAGAAACAGGTCGGCGTGGTGCTGAAGAATTTCCGCGGCGTGGACACGGCAGTGTCGCAACTCCTCGCCCCGGGAGTCCTCGAGAAGTACAAGTCCAACGCCGCCGCCATCCGCAACCGCGCGGTCTTCGAGATCCCGGACATCCTCGCCCGGATTGGTAATATCTAGGCATGGTTGCACAAGTCGAGATCACTTCTGCGCAGACCATGACCCTGGAAGAGTATCTGTCACTGTCTTTTCCGGACTCCGCAACGGAACCTGAGTTCGTGCGGGATCATCTGGAGGAAAGACCAGTGCCCGACGATACTCATGCCGCCGTTCAGAGCTACCTTGCGTTTCTAACCAATGAAGCCGCGAAGAAGGCCGGTATCAGGATCTTCGGGAGATCGGAGCGCCGGGTGCGGATCCAGGCATCGGTTCGACTTCCGGACTATCTGATTTACTTGGAGTCCCCGCAAGCCTCTGGTCTGGTTACCAAGGCTCCGTATGCCGCGTTTGAAATTGCGTCTCCGGACGACCGGTTGCCCTCGATGCTTGAAAAGCTCAACGAGTACCTCGATTGGGGCGTGCAGCATGTGTTCCTGATCGAACCACACGACCGCAAGATCTACCGTTTCTCTCGCGAAGGGCTTCTGTTGATCGACGCGATTGACCTGTCGTCAATCAGTTTCCGCGCTTCGATCGATGACCTTCTGCAGGGCGCTTGATGCTGGTCAATAACGCTTGACGTCGACATAGTACAAGTCCGTCGCGACCTGGAACTGATCCTTGCTCAGCTTCGTCTCGATCGTCTGCCACGCGCCTGTTGTCGGACGAACGATCTGCCACTGGCCCGGGGCGCCCACACGCACCGGCATCGCGAATTTCGCCTCGTCCGCCTTCCAACGGTACGCGACCTTTCCAGGCGCATCGAACTTCAACTCCAGCACCGGAAGCGCGGCACGTCGCAGATACTGGTCGAACACGGCTGTCAAATCCATCCCGGACTTCGAATTAAAGAACGCCACCACATCCTCGGTCATGATGTTCTTGTACTTGAACCGCTGATACAACCCGCGTAGTAGCGCGAACCAACGCTTGTCGTCGTTGATCACGTTCCGCAGTGTGTTGAGGAATAGCGTCCCCTTGAAGTACTGATCGCCGGGCGCATTCCCGTTCACGCCGCGCGCCGTAATAATCGGTTCCGCGTTGCGGACCTTCGCCTTGTATCCGTTCGTATACCGCAGCGCCTCGTCGTAGCCGAACAGGCGCTCCACATACAGCGACTCCAAGTACGTCGTGAACCCCTCGTGGATCCACATGTCCGAACGATCCGCCGCCGTCACCGCGTTCCCGAACCACTCATGCCCGCTCTCGTGAATGATGATGAAGTCGAACTTCAAGCTCGTTCCCACGCCCGTCCAGTCGCGCTCCAGATACCCGTTCGCGAACCGGTTGCCGTACGTGACCGCGCTCTGATGCTCCATCCCCGAGTACGGGACCTCGATCAACTTGTACCCGTCCTTCACGAACGGATACTCGCCGAAGTAATGCTCGAACGCCTCGATCATTGGACCCGCCTGCGCGAACTGCTTCTTCGCTTTCTCCAGATGCTCGGGCAGCACGAAGTAATCCATCGGTAGCTTGCCGCGCCGCTCTGAAAAATGGACATAGTTGCCGATGTTCATCGACACACTGTAGTTGTTGATCGGATACTGCACGAGCCAGTCCCACCGCGTGTAGCCGTCGCCGAGATCGGTCTTGCCCAGGAACTTCCCGTTCGAAACATCCGTCAATCCATTCGGCGCGGACACGCTGATCTTCATGCTCTCGACTTCATCGCGCCATTGATCTTTGCTCGGCCACCACACGCTCGATCCCGGACCTTCGCACGACGTGTTCACCCAGTGATGCCCGCTTGGATCCTTGCGAAAGGTCAGTCCGCCGAATCGCCCCGTCTCCACAGGGTTCCCCGAATAGTAGAAGTCGATCGAGTACACGCGCCCCTTGCGAAGCGTTTCAGGAAAGTCGATGAAGACTGCGCCTTCCTCGCGCGTATACTGCAGCGTTGTCGAGCCCAAAAGAATTTTCTCGACCTTCAGGAACGGATACAAATCCAACTGGATCCGCGTGCCGTCCGCCAGCATCCGGAATCGCACCGTGTTCCGCCCGCTGATGAACTTCTTGTCGGGATCCACGCGCACGTCGAGGTGATAAAAGAGCAGGTCGTTGTTGGCGCGATACGGACCATACTCGCCGCGCAGGATGTCCGCGCGCGAAGGTTTATCGGCGGCTGTCAACGTACAGGCCGTCAACAAAGCCAGATACGCAAAGGTTTTCATGAGATCAAGTCGCGATAATGCAGAATGTGAACGCCCGGCTTGCCGGCGCGCACACAACGCACCATCGCCTGCGCCACCACGTCTGCATCCACTGCATGATACTTCGATAGCGGACCCGAGAAGAGAAACGAAACCGACTTTGCGACGCTGATCCCGATCCGTTCGCCGGTGCGATTCTCCGCACGTTCGCCTAACAGGAAACTCGGCCGCGCGATGCACACCGTCTCGAATCCCAACGCGCGAATCGCGTCTTCGCCCTCGCCCTTCACCCGCAAGTAGAAGTTCGAGGACTTCGCATCCGCGCCGACGCTCGACACCAGCGCAAACCGCGTCGCTCCGGCCTCTCGCGCGACTCGCGCAAAGTCCACCACTGCATCGAAGTCGACCTTGCGAAACGCCTCTTGCGAACCAGCCTTGCGGATCGTCGTGCCCAGGCAGCAATACGCTGCGTCGAACGGCCCTTCGAGTGGCGCACCAAACGGGACCTCGGTCAAACGGGCGTCCGAAACGGCAAGTGGCCGCCTCGTAAGGGCGGCCACTCGATCGTACTCTTTCAGCAGGAGAGGCAGCAGGCGGCTTCCCACCAACCCTGTCGCTCCCGCGATTGCTGCTGCAGTGTTAGCCATTGAAGCGGGCTTCGACGGCTGCCCAGTTCACGACATTCCACCATTCCTTGATGTAGTCAGGACGGCGATTCTGATACTTCAGGTAGTAGGCGTGCTCCCAAACGTCGAGGCCGAGGATAGCGTTCTTGCCTTCCATCAGTGGGTTGTCCTGGTTCGGGGTCGAGATGATCTCGACGCCCCCGGCGGCGGTCTTGATCAGCCACGCCCAGCCGGAACCGAAACGGCCCACGCCGGCCGCGCCGAACTTTTCCTTGAACGCATCGAAGCTGCCGAACGCCGCGTTGATCGCCGCGCCGACATTGCCGGCCGGAGCGCCGCCGGCGTTCGGACCCATGATGTTCCAGAACATCGTGTGGTTCCAATGGCCGCCGCCGTTGTTGCGAACCGCGGTGCGGATGTTCTCCGGCACGATCGCGAGGTTATTCGCGAGCAGTTCCTCGAGGCTCTTGCCCGCCAGTTCCGGCGCGGATTCGAGAGCCTTGTTCAGGTTCGTCACGTAGGCTTGATGATGCTTGCCATGGTGGATTTCCATGGTCATCTTGTCGATGTAGGGCTCGAGCGCATCGTGCGCATAGGGTAGGGGGGCAAGTTCAAAAGGCATAACTGTCTCTCCTCTTAGGATTCTCGTAACTAGCTCTGGGATGCAGCCGACTCGTAGGAATATGCAAGCCGGAACATCTTGGCTTCCTCAAAGTGATTGCACAGAATCTGCATGCCGACCGGCAGTCCTTCGGCGGTCGCGCCGCACGGGACCGACATGCAAGGCACGCCGGCCAGATCGCCGGTGATCGTATAAATGTCCGCCAGGTACATCGTCAGCGGATCGTCCACTTTTTCGCCCAGCTTGAAGGCAGGGAAGGGCGACACGGGCGCGACAATCGCGTCCACTTGCGCGAACGCCTTTTTGAAGTCCTGTGCGATGAGATTGCGCACGCGCTGGGCCTTCAGATAATAGGCGTCGTAGTAGCCGTGGCTGAGTACGTACGTCCCCAGCATGATGCGGCGCTTGCATTCGTCGCCGAATCCGGAGCCGCGCGTGTCGCGATACATGCCGATGAGGCTCGTCGCATTCTGATCGCGCGACGTGTACCGCACGCCGTCATAACGCGCCAGATTCGAACTCGCTTCGGCTGTGCAGATGATGTAGTAGGTCGCGAGTGCGTACTCGGTGTAGGGCAGGGAAATGTCCACTACTTCGCAGCCCTGCGATTTCAAGACGTCGATCGCCTTCGCGACCAGGTCGCCCGTCTCGCTCGACAGACCCTTGAAGTACTCGACCGGCATCCCGATCTTCAAGCCGCGAACGCCGTCGCCAATCGTCGACAGATAATCCGGAACCGGCGCGAAGGCGGACGTTGAATCCATCGGATCCCGGCCCGCAATTGCCTGCAGCGTACGCGCCGCATCGCGAACATTGCGTCCGAACGGACCAATATGATCGAGCGAACTCGCAAACGCCACGAGTCCATAGCGCGACACGCGGCCATACGTCGGCGTCACGCCGACTACGCCGCAGAACGACGCCGGCTGGCGAATCGAGCCGCCGGTGTCGGATCCCAGCGAAACCACCGAAGTCCCCTGCGCGACCACTGCCGCGGATCCGCCCGACGAACCGCCGGGCACGCGATCCAGCGCCACGGGATTGCGCACGGGTCCAAACGCGGAATTCTCGTTCGAACCACCCATCGCGAACTCATCGCAGTTCGCCTTGCCGATGATGATGCCGCCCTCGGCTTCGAGTTTCTGCACCGCCGTCGCGTCGTAAGGCGGGATGTATTCGGCGAGCATCTTCGACGCGCACGTCGTCTTGACGCCCTTGGTGACAATCACGTCTTTGACGGCGACCGGCACGCCGGCAAGCAAACCAGCGTCTTCGCCCGCAGCGATCTTGCGATCCACGGCTTCCGCCGCCGCTATCGCGCGCTCGGGGCACAGGGAAATGTAGGCGTTGGTCTTCGGGTTCTCGGCCTCGGCGAAGCGCAACGCTTCCTTCGCCAGTTCCACCGCGCTGAACTCGCGCTTGGCGAGTCCGTCGCGAACCTGATCGATGGTCAACGAAGCGACGTTCATCGTTCGATCACCAGCGGGACCTTGTAATATCCGGCCCCGGACACGGCCGAATTGGCCACCGCCTCGGCATTCGACAGCGTCGGACGCTCGACATCCTCACGCAACGTCGCCGTCTCGGGCGCATCGTACAGCACCTGCGCCATCGGCTCGACGTTCGATGTGTCGAGTTCATTCAGCTTCTCGATGTAGCCGATGACCCCGCCGAGGTCGTGCGCCATCTTCTTGATTTCGTCCTCCGTCAGCCGCAGATTCGCGAGATCCGCAACGTAACGGACATCCTTCTCAGTAAATGTCACGCGCTTGCCTTCCGGTTTTCTTCGAACAGCCGCTGCTGCAGTTGCTGCATGCTGGCGGCTTTCTTCCGCGACTGCTTGTACAGCAGGCGGAACACCGGATCCTGGATCCGGTCTGCCTCATCATTGCTGGCGATCATGGATGCGGTCGCGCCATTCACGGCGCCCGCCGTCTGCATGCCGCGCCGCGGCGTCATCGGGCGCAGGTCGAGGCTCGTCACCACGCCGACACCCAGTAAATTCTCCAGATTGCGCAGAATCTGGCCGCTCAATGTATTCAATTGGCGCTGCCAGATGGCGTCTTCGCATTCGATCACGAGGGCGTTTCGAACCAGCTTTTGGACACGCGTACGCGCAGCGATACGCTTCCCGACCGCCGCCGGCCACGCAGAGCGTGCCATCGACTCGGAATCGATCACTTCCTTCGGAAATTTGAGCGTGCCGATGATCCGGCCAGCGCGTTCCATGATTGGATGAGGCTCTCTGATTTTAGCACCGGGGACCCGGCTCCCGGCAGCTTACCATGTTCCATAAGGATACGACATGGAACCCAGCCACGCCTTCCACGGAGGCCGCTCGTTTGAGGCCATCGGCGAGGACTTCAAAACCCTCGGCCGCGCGGCCCGGATCATCCGCGCCGACGTACTCGACGCCTGGTTCGATCCCGCTTCCGGCGTCCTCGAGAAACTGCGTGATTTCCTGCCGTTTCTCGCGCGTTCCTCGCCGCCCGCCTACAGCCGCGGACTCATTGATGCGATTGCCGCCGCTCGTGGCGTGTCTCCCGAATGCGTGCTGCCCGGCGCCGGATCCTCGGACCTCATCTTCACCTGCCTGCCACACCTCTTGCGCCGCGGCCAGCGTGTGCTGATCCTCGATCCAATGTATGGCGAGTACCGCCACGTCTTCGAATACGTCGTCGGCGCTGCGCTCGTGCGGTTTCGCCTCCCCGAAGGTGCGGGATTCATGGTCGATGTCGACCAACTGATCGAAGAGATCCGTCGCGCTCGCCCGGGTTTCATCGTACTCGTGAATCCCAACAGTCCCACCGGTCAGTTCCTGCCGCGCGAGGCCATGATTCGCTTACTCGACGCCCTGCCCTCGCGAACGACCCTGTTGATCGATGAAACCTACATCGAATACGCAGGCAGCCACGAATCAATGGAGCAGGAAGCGTGCGTCCGCCCGAATCTATTGATCCTGAAGTCGATGTCGAAGGTGTACGCGTTGAGCGGACTTCGCGCCGGCTACCTCATCGCAGCGCCGTCAACCGTCCGCGAACTCGCCCGCCGGATGCCTCCCTGGGCCGTCAGCCTCCCGGCGCAAGTCTCCGCAGTGGAAGCCCTCGCCAACCCGGACTACTACCGCCAGCGCTACGCCGAAACGCACTCCCTGCGCGCCAATCTTGCCGAATCCCTCGCGACGCCTGGAGTCGAGATCCGGCAAGGCTGTGCGAACTTCCTGCTGTTGAAAGTTCCCGGCAGCGCGGAAGCCATACTTCGCCGCATGGCCGAAGTCCACGACGTCCACGTTCGAAATTGCGATTCCATGGGCTCCTGTTTCCACGACAACTGGCTCCGCATCACGGTCATGAGCCCTGAGCAGAATCTGCGCATCGCCGCCGCTTTCACCTCGGCCGTCGCGCGTTAAGCTAGTCTTCAGGCTTCCCTCACCACCATGAAAACCCGCCTCCTGCTGCTTTCTTCCCTCACCTTCAGCGCGATTCTCACGGCGCAACCGCGCCCGCAAACAGATGCGCAGACCATCGCCGCACGCCACGCTACAGAAAAGAAACTGCAGGAAATCGCCATCGTGGATCGCAAAGTCATGGTCCCCATGCGCGACGGCAAGCGCATGGCCGCCGACATCTATCGGCCCAAGGACACTTCCAGGAAGTACCCCATCATCTTTTCCCGCACGCCGTACAACTTCAACTTCTGGGATGTCCGCCTCGGCGCCCCGCGCGACATGTCCCGCGAACTCGACGCCGTCAAACGCGGCTACGCCTACGTCACGATGAACGAGCGCGGCCACTTCTTCTCCGAAGGCAATTACGACATACTTGGCGCCCCGCTCACCGACGGCGACGACGCGATCCAATGGCTCACTACGCAGCCCTGGTCGAACGGCAAACTCGGAACCATCGGATGTTCCTCCACCGCTGAATGGCAGTTGGCAGTTGCCGCGCGCAACAATCCCGGATTCACCACGATGATCCCGCAGGGCTTCGGCGCAGGCGTCGGCCGTGTCGCTCCGTACTTCGAGCAGGGCAACTGGTACCGCGGCGGCGCCGTGCAGATGCTCTTCATCGCGTGGCTCTACGGCGAGCAGAACCAGATCCGCCCGATGTTCCCGCCCAACACCTCGCAGGCGGACCTCATCAAAGCCTCTCGCCTCTTCGACCTCGCCCCGCAGATGCCGCCCGTCGACTGGTCCAAGGCGCTCGCGCACCTGCCCTCGCAGGACATCATGCGCGCCGTGAACGGTCCTGACGGCATCTTCGCCGACCGCATGGAAGTTTCCACCGGAGGCGCGATGATCAAGCGCCAGCCCAACGACGACGCCTGGTATCGCGGCGGACTCTGGCACGACGACAAGCCGATCAACATCCCCGGCTTCTGGTTCATGTCCTGGTACGACGTCTCCGTCGGACCCAACCTCGCCGCCTATAACTATGTCCGCAAAACCGCGCGTCCCGACATCGCGAACCAGCAGTACGCCATCATCGCCCCGACCCTGCACTGCGCGATGACCCGCGCCACCGAAGACACCGTTGTCGGCGAACGTAGCGTCGGCGATGCGCGCCTCAAGTACGACGACCTCACCTACGGCTGGTTCGACCACTTCCTCAAAGGCGAGGACAACAAGATCCTCGAGAAGATGCCGAAGGTTCGCTATTACACGATGGGTTCGAACAAGTGGCAGAGTTCCGACACGTGGCCGCCGCAGGGCGCGCAGCCCGTTACCTTCTATCTCACGAGCGGAGGCAAGGCGAATACCCTGTATGGTGACGGCGCGCTCACCACGGCCGCTCCCGCCGCCGACCACCCCGACAGCTTCGTCTACGATCCGATGAATCCCGTGCCGTCCTACGGTGGCAACGTTTGTTGCACCGGCAATGCTGTCGTAGGAGGCGCCTTCGACCAGCGCAAGATGGAAACCCGCAACGACATTCTCGTCTATTCCACCGAACCGCTGAAGGAAGGCGTCGAGGTCTCCGGATCCATCGAAGCGACCCTCTATGTGTCATCCGACGTGAAGGACACCGACATCACCATCAAGCTCATCGACGTCGACCAGGAAGGCCGCGCCTACAACCTTGACGAGACCATCCAACGCCTCCGCTATCGCGACGGCTACGACAAGCCGCTTGCCTGGATGGAAAAAGGCAAGGTTTACAAGGTCCAGCTTTCGCCGATGACCACGTCGAACTACTTCGCCGCGGGACACCGCATCCGCATCGAAGTGTCGAGCAGCAACTTCCCCCGTTTCGATCGCAACATGAATACCGGCGGCAACAACTGGGATGAAACCAAGGGCGTCATTGCGCATAACACGATCCACCACAGCGCGCAGTATCCGTCCAAAGTGACCCTCTCCGTCGTCAAGCGTTAATCAATGTTCCAGACCATTCTGCGAGGGCTGCTGTTCGCCGCAGCCCTCCTGCTCGCCTGCCCCATCCGCTATCACGCGGCCTCTGCGGGACTCGACCAATCCTGGGCCGTCGCCCTCAACTACGCTGCACAGCAAGGACTCGTACACGGCCGCGACCTTGCCTTTACCTATGGGCCTTGGGCCTGGGTCGCGCTCCCGATGGGCTCGCAACTCGCCGCCGGCATCGGCTGGCAAATTGCGATGTGGCTGCTCTTCGCCGCCACCGCCGCGTACCTCTTCTTCTTCCGCAAGCTCTCTGTCGTGAACCTCGCGATCTTCACCGCGTGCCTGTTCGCGGGGCGCCGCACGTTCACCGACTTCGGCTATGCGGGACCCGACTCCTACCTCTCGTACCTCGTCCTGCTGCTGCTCGTCTGCGCGCTCGACTCGATGTACTGGCTGCTCGCCCTCTGCGTTGCCATCACGCTCACAGGCGCATTATTCCTGGTGAAACTCACCGCAGGGATCTTCGCCGCCTCCGCGATCCTCGCCTGGCCCGTGGGACTCTTCCTTTCGCGCGATTACGCCAAGGCCCGCATCTCGCTGCTGCTCGCGCTCGCCGGCATCCCGTCCGCGTTCGCCGTAATGTACCTCTTTCACGCAGGATCTCTGGACAGCTTCTCCACCTACATCCGCGCGGCCCTCGACATCTCGTCGGGCTTCAGCGTCGCCATGAGCGGACCCGGGGAAACAGCGGCGGACCTTCGTGATGCAGGACTCCTCGCGCTCGGCTTCCTCGCTCTCGGGGGACTTCTCCGCTGGCGCCAGCAGAAGTCCTTTGCTCTCGCGCTCGCCATCGCTGGACCTCTCTTTCTCAGCTTCAAGCACGCCTTTATCCGCCCCGCAGGCCACACCGAAATCTTCTTCTGCGTCGTACCTCTGCTGCTTGGCGCCGTGATCCTCACTGTCGACTTCCGCAAGAAGAACAACTGGCCCATCGCTGCTGTGGTCGCCGCCCTTGCCCTCATCTGGCTGCAACGCGAAGCGGGCATGCTCGCACGGCCCAGGTTCGACGATGCTGCAAAGGTCCTTGACATGACATCGCTGAAAGCCACGCTCGACGCGCAAGGCTTACAGGCGCTGGCCCCGGACGTGATCCCGGATCTTCCCAAAGCTCCGACCGCCGTCTTCCCCTTTGAGGCCGCCATCGTCGCCGCGAACTTGGTCCCCTTCCGTCCCTTCCCGGTCTTCCAGACCTATCAGGCGTACACGCCCTTTCTCGATGGTTGGAACGCAGCTACACTCGCGGATCCCGCCAGAGCACCGCAGCAAATCGTCCTGCACTGGGACATCGTCGATGGCCGCCATCCGTTCCTCGACGCCCCGGCGCTCACCACCGCAATGCTGCGCTATTACGACTATGCCGCGGACCTCGCCGGTGGTCGCATGCTGATCAAGCGCCGCACGAGCGCACCTCGCTTTGGCGAACCGCGCAAGATTCGCGAAGCCACGCTTGAAATCGGCAGAGCCTTCGCGCTCGAGGCGTCGAAACCGATGCTGGTCCGCATCGAGGCGAAGCTCAATCTCAAAGGCCGCATCTACAAGTTCCTCTGGAAACTGCCGCCATCGCAGATCCTGCTTTCCGCGAAAAGTGGACGCGTACTCGCTGCCCGGCTGGTCCCCGACGTCCTCGCCGGCGACACCGGCGCGGGACTCTCTTTCATGCCGGACAGCCTCTACACTTTTGGCGAAATCCTTCGTGAAAACAAGCTGCCGGATCCGTACACCGAACTCGTCATCAGCGGCGACGCGGCGCCGTTCTACGAACCCACCGCGAAGGTCGAGTTCTTCGAGATCCCGGACTGGCAACTGGCCGCGGCACAAAAGGCCGAAGAGCACCGCCTCGAAACCATGACCAATCAGGGCGAAGCGCGGGCCGCAAAGATGGATTCCATCAATGACGCCGGGGTCGGCTCTCTCGCATCCAATGAAGTCGTCACCGTCGATGCGCCGCAAGGTTTCGTCATGATCAAAGGCTGGGCCTTCGACTTCTTCGTGTCGAAGCCGGCCTCCGCTGTCTATCTACAACTTGACGGCAACGACCTCATCCGCACTGACTACGGTCAATCACGCATGGACAACGTCGCGCTGTTCCGTGATCGCGCGCTTGAACGCACCGGCTTTTCCGCTGCGATCCCCGCCAGCCGCCTCGGCAGCAACAAAGATCACGAGGTCCGCATCGTGGTCGTGAGTCCCGATGGAAAGAAGTACTCGACCAGCGCACAGACAGTCCGCTTCCGCCTTCGTTAGAATGGCCGGATGATTCGTCGTCTGGCCACACAGGCCCTCGTCTGCTCGCTGCTCGTCTCCGCTGCTCCGCCGGTCGTCGTCAAGGACACTGCCAAGACGGGACTCGACCCCGCGCGCCTCGCGCAGATCCCGGTCCGCATGAAGCAGTTCGTCGATAAAGGGCAAGCCGCCGGTGTCGTCACGCTTGTCGCTCGCCACGGACACGTCGCTGCGCTCGAAGCCGCGGGTTACACCGACTTCGATACCAAGCAGCCGATGCGTGTCGACAACATCTTTCAGATCCACTCGATGACCAAGCCGGTCGTTTGCCTCGGCATCCTGATGCTCGCCGAAGAAGGCAAACTCGCGATCTCGGATCCTATCGAAAAGCACCTGCCCGAATTCCGCGGCCAGATGGTGCTCGACCGCCAGGAAGCCGATGGAACCAAAGTCCTCGTGAAGCCTGCGCGTCTCGTCACCATCCGCGACCTCATGACCCACACCTCCGGCATGATCCTCAACCCGCCGCCCGGCATCGGCGAACTGCACGGAGCCCTGCACAAAACGCTCAATGAAGTCGTGCTTGTCGAATCGCAGCAGCCGCTTCTGTTCCAGCCCGGCACGAAGTGGTCGTACTCCAACACCGGCATCGCCGCGCTCGCACGTGTGATCGAAGTCCACTCGGGGATGCCGTTCGAGAAGTTCCTCGAAACCCGCATCTTCAAGCCGCTCGGCATGAACGACAGCTACATCTTTCCGCCCGCTGATAAGCATCACCGCATGCCGACCGCCTACATTCTCAAGGACGGCAAGCCCGTGAAGTACACTGCCGATCCGCTTGGTGAAGGCGCGATGAAGTTCCGCGTCGGCGCAAAGTATTCGCTGCCCGAAGGCGGTATCTACTCGACCGCATCCGACCTCTACAATCTCTATCAGATGATGCTCAACGGCGGAACTCTCAATGGGACGCGCATCATCTCCAAAGCCTCGCTCGATCTCATGACCACCAACCACACGGGGACCCTCAAGACCAGCCAGCCCGGCGCCGGTTGGGGACTGGGCAACTACGTCATCACCAATCCCAGCGAATCCGTCCTTTCGCTCGGAACTTACGGCCACGGCGGCCGCTACGGCACGTTCTACGCGATCGATCCGAAAAAGGACATGATCATGATTTTCATGATCCACCGCGAAGGCGGCAGCGACGAGCGCAACATGTTCCTGCAGATGGCTTACGCGGCGGCGCTCGACTAATGCTTCTCGTCGCGTCGCT
>CAZVKC010000013.1:99624-117619 GCA_964627455.1 uncultured Solibacteraceae bacterium
TTCCTGCAGATGGCTTACGCGGCGGCGCTCGACTAATGCTTCTCGTCGCGTCGCTGCTTCTCGCGCAAGCGAATTTCGACCTCATCCTCCGCAACGGCCGTGTCATCGACGGCACGGGCCGTCCCGCCATCAATGCGGATATCGCCGTGCGCGATGGCGTCATCCGGCACGTCGGCAAGCTTCCCAAAGGCGCGAAGGCCGCCGCGGATCTCGACGTCCGCGGACTCACCGTCGCGCCGGGCTTCATCAACCTCCACAGCCACGCGACCCCATCCGGTGTTGCGACCGCCGTCAACATGCTGACGCAAGGCGTCACGACCGAAATCATCAACGCCGACGGCACTGGCGCTCGCTCGATCTCCGATCAGTTGAAGCAGTTCAGCGCCAATGGACTTGCCGTCAACCTCGGCGCGTACATCGGGTTCAACTATGTCTGGGGATCCACCGTCGGCAACCTCGATCGCCGCCCGTCGCCGGAGGAGATGCAGAAGATGCGCGACCTCATCACGCAGAACCTCAAAGAAGGCGCGTGGGGCGTGAGCGCGGGACTCGACTACAAGCCCGGCTACTTCGCGACCACACAGGAAGTGATCGATGTCGTCGAGGCTGCACGCCCGTGGCGCACCAACTTTCCGAACCACGATCGTTTGCGCCCCGAACAGCGCTTCAGCAGCCTCGCTGCGATTGCCGAGACCATCGAAATCGCCACCAAGTCTGGCATGCTGCCTGTGATCACGCACATGAAGGTGCAAGGCCTCGAGCAGGGCAAGGCCGATCAGGCCGTCGAGATGATGCGCAGAGCCGGCGCCGTCGCCGACATCTATCCGTACCTCGCCGGTCAAACCGGACTCGGTGCTTTGTTCGTTCCAGCCTGGGCTGTCGCGGGCGGACGCGAAGCCACGCTGCAGCGCTTTGCCGATCCCACGCAGCGTGCCCGCATCGCAAAAGAAATCGAAGAAGCGATCGAAGCCCGCATCCTCACGGCCGATAACATCGACATTCCGTCGAAGAAGCGCCGCTTCTCGGACTACATGCGTGAGTACGGGACCGGCCCCGGCGAGACGATGATTCGCATTCTCGAAAAGGAGCAGCCATCAGCGATCCTCAAGTTCGGCGCCGAGCCGGATCTTGTGAAGTTACTCCAATACGAAGGTTCCGCGGTGGCGTGCGATTGCGGGGCATCGGACGAGGTCCCCGGCATGCACCCGCGTTACTTTGGGACCTTCCCCCGCGTGCTCGGCCACTACGTGCGCGACACTCGCGCGATGACGCTCGAGGACGCGGTGCGCAAGATGTCGGGACTCCCCGCGGGCATCGTGGGAATGACAGACCGCGGTCGTCTCGCGCCCGGCCTTGCCGCCGACATCGCCGTATTCGACGCGTCGAAGATCATCGATCACGCGACGTACGAGAATCCGACCGCACCGTCCGCGGGGATGGTCCATGTCGCCGTCAATGGCAAACTGGCATTGCGCGATGGCAAGCCCGTCGTTGGGGTGCAAGCGGGACGCATTCTCAAACGCGACGCAGACACGCAGAGCCGCAATCATGCCCTCAATCGTCGTTGACGAGCGCCGCAGGCTGCACTGGACCGAATTCGGATCGACGTCGCCGGACGCGCGGCCGATCATCTTCTGCACTGGAGCAGCGATGTCCGGATCCTTCGCCTTCGCCGACGGCGCAACCCTCGGCGAATGCAACGTGAAGCTGATCGCCATCGACCGCCCTGGGCTCGGCCAATCGGATCCGCATCCTGATAAGACCTTCGCCACCTGGGTTGAGGATTGCCGCGCTCTGCAACTCCCGCGACCGCGCGCCATCGGATTCTCGCAGGGCGCCCCTTTCGCACTCGCCCTCGCGCACGCAGGCATTGTCGACGCCGTCGCCATCGTGTCGGGACAGGACGAACTCGCCCATCCCTCGATGTCCACACTCTTGCACCCTGACATCGCCGCGATGCTCCAAACCCTGCGCGATGACCCGCAGGGTTTTTACCAATGGTTCTCGGGAATGGCGACTGCGGAAGGGCTCCACGACCTGATTCTGCGTTTCTCCTCGGACCACGATCGCGCGATCTATCAGGAACCCGCGTTCGACGCCGCGTTCCGGCAGTCTCTCAAGGAAGGGTTCCAGCAAGGCGCCGCGGGCTACGCGCGCGATCTGATGAACGCAATGAGTTCGTGGCCATTCGCAATCGAGGAAATCACTGCGAGGGTCCACCTCTGGTATGGTCTGCAAGACACCAGCACGACCCACTCGCCGGACTTCGGCGCAACGCTCGCCAAGCGCCTGCCCAACGCGACCCTCACGCAGGATCCGCAGGCCGGTGGTTCCATCCTCTGGACCCGGGCCCGCGACATCCTCGCCAATCTAACTAATGAGCCCGTTCCGTAGCGCGAACCGTACGATGTCGCCGGTATTGTGTAGATTCAGCTTCTCCATCACGCTTCCGCGATGGGACTCGATCGTGTAGACGCTCAAATTCAGCGCGACCGCGATCTCTTTGTTCGTCTTCCCCTCAGCGATCATCGTGAGGACTTCGCGTTCCCGGCTGGTCAATAAATCGACTGGATTCGACACCTGCTTCCGGTAATCCGTCAGCACCGCATCCGCAATCGCCGGACTCAAGAACGCCTCACCCCGGTGCACCACGCGGATCGCACGCACCAGATCCTCATCGTCGGAATCCTTCACCAGGTATCCGCGCGCGCCCGCCCGCAGAATCTCGCGGACATAAACCGAATCCTTGTGCATGCTCAGCGCGACGACCTTCGGCGCGCCCTGCTCTTCGCAAATCTGCCGCGTACTCTCGATCCCGTTCAGATCCGGCATCGACACGTCCATCACGACCACGTCCGGCTTCAAATTGCGGACTTCCGTAATCGCCTCGCGTCCGGTCTTGGCCTCGCCCACGACTTCCATATCCGGTTGCGATTCGATCAGCATCCGCACGCCTTTGCGCAGGATCGTATGGTCGTCAGCCAACAACACTCGAATCTTCTGGTTCTGTGCGTAACTCATTTCGGGAAATCTGTTCTTCCTGTTGTAGCGGAGTCTCCACTCGAATCGACAGTCCGCCCTCTTTTCGATTCTCAACGACCAATTCGCCGTTCAAATGCCGCGCCCGCGCCCGCATGCCGACCATGCCGAGGCTTGGCGACGGCGGAGCGTTCTGCGGCCGCTCCTGCAATCCCTTGCCGTTGTCCTGGATCGAGAGGCGGATCCGGTCGCCCGATACCTGCAGATCGACCCACGCTTCCTTCGCTTCCGAATGCCGCGCGATGTTGGTTAGCGCTTCCTGAGTGATGCGGAACAGGTGCGTTTCGATTCCTTCGGTGAAACGCTCTTGCGTATTGGACGTATAGTGCACCGGGATCCCGGTCCGTTGCGTCGACCGCTCGCACAACCAGCGCAGCCCGGAATCGAGTCCGAAGTCGTCGAGGATCACGGGACGCAGCACCTGCGACAACTTCCGCACGTTCTGCAGCACCTCGTCCACGATCTCCAGGCAATCCTGCCGGATGGTGTCGAAGCGTCCGGTCTCCACGCGGCTCAGCATCCGCCGCAATCCGCTCAGCGATTGGCCCAGTTCATCGTGCATCTCGTGCGAGAATCGCCGGGCCATCTTTTCATGCCCGTCGATCAGGTGCCACGAAACCTGCGCCAGTTCGTGCGACTGCCACTCCATACGGGCGAACGCGCGCTGCATGATCCATACCGTCAATAGGGCTGTGCCGATGGCCAGTGAGATGCACAAGCCCAGCACCCAGGCGAGGCCATCCAGCAGTTCCTGCGATTCCTGTTCGATCCGCGCTTCGAGCGCTGCCGCGCGATCCGACTGGACCAGTCCCTCGCGCACCAGCGATTGCGCCGTTTCCTGTATTCGATCGGAGCCGCGATAGCCAAGATATGCCGCGAGCAGCACGAGGCCAACGACCAGGCCGAATCCGACGAGCGCGATCCGCACGACTCGCCCGCGCGAGATTGGCGCGACAACAACCTGTTGCACGACTGGATTGGCGGACGCCGATGGATGCATGTTTGCCTGCTGCTCCTATTGTGTAGTGTCGCAAGGAGGTTTGCATCGCGGAATCCCTCATCCGCGGGAGAATCCCGACGGGTCCGGGGGACTACCGGATTGGCGTGAATAAATGCATCCCCTCTGCAGGGGAGTCAAAAGATAGGGTGTGGGCGATCTTTCATCTGAAACGTTGCTTGGAAATACCCTGTATCTAAGGGGCAGCATTCCTTGCAGAATACGCTCCATACTGGAAGTGTGAGTCAGAAGCACCAAATTTCTGTGGTGGCCGGTTTGTTGTGGTTGGCGACCTCGTTGTTCGCACAGCAAACGCCGCCCGACAGGCCCAATCCGATCACGATCGACCAGGCTGTTCAGGAAGCGATCGCGGGTAACCTGGATCTCGCAGCAGAAAAGCTCAACATCAGCGTAGCTGAGGCGCGCGAGATCGGCGCGAGGCTGCGGCCCAATCCGGTCCTGACGGTCTCGGGCCAAACGCTGAATCTTCTCGGGGCCAACTTCTCGCCGAGCACTCCACTGGGGCCCAACCAGATGAATATTCATACCGAAATCCCCATCGAACGGAGCCACAAACGAGAGGAGCGCATCTCGCTTGCGCGCGAACAGAAATCGCTGGCCGAACTCGGTGTCCGTGAGGTGATGCGACAGGTCATCTTTTCCGTCCAGGCGGCGTTTGTCGATGTGCAGCAAGCTAAGGAGAATCTCAAGCTCGCACAGGACAATCTGAAGAGTCTTGAAAACGTCGTCGCCATTAATGAAGCCCGCTTCAAAAGCGGAGATCTGGCGCAAGTCGAACTCGAGCGCTCGCGTCTTGCCGCCCTGCAATACAGCGCAGCCGTGCAACAAGCCCAACTGCAACTCGAACAGGCCAAGACGCAACTCCAACAGTTGATGGGCCGGAAGCAGAAGTCGGCGGATTTCGACGTAACGGGACCCATTCGCGCGGCCGCAACGTTCGGACCTCGCGACGAAGTCACACGCCTGGCGCTACAGCGCCGTCCCGACTATTTGCTCAGCCAGCAGTCGCAGGCGACCTCTCGCACGGACTTACGCCTGCAACTTGCGAACGCCAAGGTCGACTACTCGATCGGAACCGAATACACGTATCAACGCGCCTGGGGGGTCGGCGGCAGTTCCCTGGGTGTCTACTTCAGTATTCCCCTGCCGGTCTTTAACAAGAACCAGGGCGAGATCGCACGGGCGCGGCGAGAAATCAACTTGGCCGGCGCACGCTCAGTCGCTCTCGAAACCTCGATCCAGACCGATGTTGAAAAGGCGTACCGCCAGTACGAGGTTTCCAAACAACTCCTGGTGAACGTCGAGACGAGCATGCTGGCTCGAGCCCGCAGCGTTCGCGACACCACCGAATATTCCTACCGCCGCGGCGAAGCGAGCCTCATTGAGTTCCTCGATGCGCAGCGTGCCTTCAACGACGCGATGCAGACGTTTAACGACGCGCGCGCCAACTATGCGCGGAGCCTCTATCTGATCGATTCTGTGTCCGCTTCGACTGTATCCGGTAACTAGATGTTTGCCCTCGTTGGAAGAAGAAAGAGTCCCATCATGAGATTCGTAGTTTTGGAGAGCGTCCTTGTTCTGACGCTGCTGGTGTCCGCGGGTTGCGGTTCCAAGCCGGAAGCCGCGGTGCAGGCGGCCAAGCCGGCTGCTGTAGCCAGTCCGCTGTCAAAGCCCGGCCAGGTCACGATTCCCGCCGATTCGCCGCAGTTAACGCAAATCAAGGTGGAAGCCGTTGAATCCGCTGTTGTGCCGGTAGGCGCGGTCACTGCGCCCGGTAAGGTGGAGGCCAACGCAAACCGTTTGTCTCACGTGGTTCTGCCGCTGACCGGGCGCGTCAATTCAGTGTTGGTCAAGATCGGCGACTTTGTTCGCCAGGGGCAGGCCGTGTTGACTGTGGAGAGTTCGGATGCCGACGCTGCGGTGTCCGCATTTCTGCAGGCGCAAGCCGCTGTAACGCAGGCGAAGTCCTCGGTCGCCAAGGCGCAAGCGGACCTCGACCGCGAAAAGGATCTCTATGAGCATGGCGCCGTTCCGCAGAAGGAAGTGCTCAACGCACAAGCGGTGCACGTGCAGGCTCAGGCGGCAGTCGAGCAGTCGCTCGCGTCACTCGAGCAGGCCCGGCGCCGCGTCCAGATTCTAGGCATCTCGACCTCCGCGTTTGGCCAGCGCGTCACTGTGTCCGCGCCGATCTCGGGCAAGGTCCTCGAAATGTCGGTGGTGAACGGGGAGTTCCGCAACGACCTGAGTGCGCCGCTGCTCACCATCGCGGACCTCAGTTCCGTCTGGGTGACTTCGGATGTGCCGGAAACTGCGATCCGGTTGGTGAAGGCCGGGACGCCGGTGAAGATTGAACTGTCCGCCTATCCGGGTGAAACCTTTCGCGGCCGTGTGACCCTCATCGGCGATACGGTGGATCCGCAGACGCGCACCGTCAAGGTTCGCGCGGAACTCGCAAATCCCGACGGTCGATTGAAGCCCGAAATGTTTGGCAACATCCAACTGGCCGAACAGGCTGAGTCGCGGCCCACGGTTCCCGCCGGCGCGATCATCGCCACGGACGGCAAAGCGCTCGTATGGCGGGAACTCAGCAAGGGTGTCTTCGAGAAAGTCCCTGTAACCACGGGGGCTCAGGTGGGGAGCCGTGTGGCGATCCTCTCCGGACTTGCGACCAACGACCGCATTGTGACCGATGGCGTGATGCTGCTCGCGTCGACCAACTAGGAGACCTTCAGCTTGATCGCACAACTGCTTCGCTTTGCCCTCCGGCAGCGCTTCATCGCGGTCCTGCTCGGGCTGACACTGATCGGCGCGGGCCTATGGGCGTTTCTTCAACTCAAGATCGAAGCGTATCCCGATATCTCGGACACGCAGGTGGTCGTCATCTCGCAGTATCCCGGCCGCGCGGCCGAGGAAGTCGAACAACAAGTCACGGTTCCGATCGAGCGCGCACTCAACAGCGCGCCGAACGTCATTGCGCGGCGATCGAGAACGATCTTCGGCTTGTCAGTGGTCGAGTTGACCTTCGACTACGGCACCAATGATTACTTCGCGCGTCAGGTGGTGCTCGAAAAGCTTCGCTATGCCGATTTGCCCGACGGCGTCGAACCGGAACTTGGTCCGCTTTCGACTCCCATCGGCGAACTCTATCGCTATACGCTTTCGGGCGGCGGACTTAATCCGATGCAACTTCGGGAACTCGAAGACTGGGTCGTGGAACCGCGCTTCCTGCAGGTCCCCGGCGTCGCCGATGTGACGCCGTTCGGCGGCTTGGTGAAGCGTTACCAAATCCAGATCGACCCGCTTTCGCTGTCGAAATATGGACTGTCCATCGCGCAGGTTTCGGATGCCGTGAAGGGCAATAACAGCAACGCCGGCGGCGCGATGCTCGACAACCAGCAGCAGTCGATGGTCATCCGCGGCGTCGGCCTGATTCAGAACGCGGCCGATATTGCGAACATCGTCGTGACGGAATCGAAGGGCGTTCCGGTTTTCGTGAAGGATCTGGGACGCGTCGATATCACCAATGCGCCGCAGACCGGCATCTTCGGCGTCGGCGATCAGACCGGCGGCGTCGAAGGCATTGTTCTCATGCGGCGCGGTGAGAATCCATCGGAGGTTTTGAAGTCGATCAAGGCAGCGGTGGAGGAGCTGAACGGCGGCAAGCTGCCGCCCGGCGTGCAGATCGCGCCAATTTACGACCGTACGGATCTGGTCAACAACACCCTGCACACGGTGTCGCACACGCTGCTCGAAGGTTTGCTCATTGTCGTCATCGTGCTGTTCGTGTTCCTCGGCAGCGCGCGGGCCGCTTTGCTCACGGCGCTGACGATTCCGTTGTCGCTGCTATTCGCGTTCGTCTGCATGCACTTCTCTGGGATCCCCGCGAACCTGCTCAGCCTCGGCGCGTTGGACTTCGGCATCATCGTCGACGCGACGCTCGTGATGGTCGAACACGTTCTGCATACGTTGCATGAGCGGCAGCATTCGCCGAAGTTCCAGGAACAGGGCGGCGTGCTGGCGGCGATCCGCGATGCGGCGCTCGAAGTCGAACGCCCGATCTTCTTCTCGCTGATGATCATCATCTCGGCGTATATCCCGTTGTTCACGCTCGAACGCGTCGAACGCAAGCTGTTCACCCCGATGGCGTTCACGGTTTGTTACGCTCTGCTCGGTTCGATGCTGCTCGCGCTGACGCTCATCCCGGTGCTCGCGACCTATCTGTTCCGCAATGGCGCGCGGGCCTGGGAGAATCCGATCCTGCCGTGGCTGGGACGCCGTTATGAAGCGGTTCTCAACGGCGCGCTACGGCGTCCGCTGGCTGTGTTCCTGACTTCGGCCGCTATCGTGGTTGCGGCGTTTGCGTTGGGCGGCGCACTCGGCATCGAGTTCCTCCCGAACCTGGATGAAGGCGTGATCTGGGTCCGCGCGAACCTGCCGGCGGGCATCTCGCTCGAGAAGTCGTCGCAAGTGGCGGGGCAGATCCGGTCGATCATCGCGCAGTATCCGGAGGTTCAGCTTGTGTCGTCGCAGTCGGGACGTAACGACTCGGGTACGGATCCTTATGGACCGAATCGCAATGAGTTCTTTCTGGCGTTGAAGCCGTACGATACGTGGCCGGAAGGCGTCGATAAGGCCGCGTTTATCAACATCCTCGCCAAGAAGTTGAATGAGAGCATTCCTGGCGCGGCGTTCAGCTTTACGCAGCCAATCGTGGATAACGTCACCGAATCGGTGACCGGTTCGGCGGCGGATCTTGCGGTGATCATTCGCGGTCCGGATTTGAAGGTGCTGCGCGATCAGGCGGCAAAGGCCCTCGATATCATCAAGACCGTTTCGGGTGCGGCGGATACGGCGATCGAGCAGGAGTCGGACCAGGCGCAGGTGCGGATCCTCGTGGATCGACAAGCCGTCGCGCGGTTCGGCATCAACGTGCGCGATGTGCAGGACGTGATCGAAATGGCGATCGGCGGACGCGCGGCGGGCACGATGTTCGAGGGCGAGCGGCGGTTCGACATCACGGTGCGGTATGTGCCGGAAGCCCGCGCGAACCTGACGGCGATCGGCAATGTGTTGATCCCGACGCGCGAGGGTGGACGAGTGCCCTTGTCGCAGTTGGCGGAGATCAAAGTCGTCAACGGTGCGAGCATCATCGCGCGGCGCGAGAACCAGCGGCAGATCACGGTGCGAACCAACATTCGCGGACGCGACCAGGGCAGCTTTGTCGCCGATGCGCAGAAGCGGTTCGACGCCGCGATGCAGATCCCCAAGGGATACGAGATCACGTGGGGCGGGCAGTTCGAGAACCTGCAGCGCGCACGCAAGCGTCTGACGGTGATCCTTCCGATTACGATTGCGATCATCTTCGTGCTGCTGTTCTTCATGTTCGGTTCGCCGAAGTATGCGGGACTCGTGATGATGAACGTGCCGTTCTCGCTGGTCGGCGGGATCCTGTTCCTATATATCCGGCACATCAATCTGAGCGTGTCGGCGGCGGTCGGATTCATCAGCTTGTTCGGGGTGGCCGTCATGAGCGGCGTGCTGGTGATCGCCGAGATCAACCGGCTGCGGCGCACGGAACCCGAGATGCCGGTGAAGGAAGCAATCATCAAAGGTTCGCTGGGGCAGTTGCGTCCGGTGTTGTTGATGGTGGTGGTCGCGCTGTTGGGCATGGTTCCGGCGGCGCGAGCGAGCGGCATCGGATCGGACGTCCAGCGCCCGCTGGCGACCGTGGTGGTGGGCGGATTGTTGTCGACTCTGTTCCTGACGTTGCTCGCGTTGCCGAGCATGTACGCTCTCGCGGTCCGCGATAAAGAGGTGGTGGAATGAAGAAGCTCCAATTGACGATCTATATCAATGAGACCGATATGAGCGGGGACGTTCCGCTGCACGAGATTCTGGTGCGGCGGCTGCTGCATTCGGAGATCGCCGGGGCGACGGTGTTGCGCGGCACGATGGGGTACGGGCGGCACGGCAAGGTGCACCGGAACCGTTTGTTCGGGGTGTCGGACGACCGGCCGGTCGTGGTGATCGCAGTGGATGACGAGGCGCGGATCCGCAAGATTCTGCCGGAAGTGAAGAACCTGGTGCGCGAAGGACTCGTGACGCTCCAGGAAGTCGATGTCCTGTAAAATAAGCAGACGTGTCTATCCAGATCGATAAAAAGTGGAAAGTCGCCGCTGTCGCCGCGTTTAGCGCAGCGCTCCATGCGGCGCCCGGGGGGCTGCCAGACGGTCCCGGACGAGATGTTGTCCAGCGCGTTTGCGGGTCGACCTGCCATGGTCCGCAGATTGTCGCTGCGAAAGGATATTCCCGCAACAACTGGGCGGCCGTGGTCAACGGCATGATCGCGCGCGGCGCGAAGGCGGACGCCGAGGAGTTCGGGCAGATTGTCGATTACCTCGCGAAGTCACTGCCTCCGAAGACCGGCAGCGCAGGTGCGGGCGGCGCCGGATTTATTGGATCCGGTCCTGTTGACGCCCACGTCGTCGATGGTGAGGCGGCGGAGCGCGGCAAGGCGACCTACATCGCCGAGTGCATCACCTGCCATGGTCCCAAGGGACGCGGCGGCGCGGATTCGCTGCCTCCGAAGCAGAAGGGATCAGACTTGGTGCGCTCGCTGGTGGTGCTGAAGGATCGCTACGGCGCGACCATTGGCGAGTTTCTGAAGAAGGGCCACCCGATGCAGAGCGGCAAACCGAGTTCCAGTCTGTCCGGTCCGCAGATTATCGACCTCGCGCACTTCCTGCACTTGAAGGTCAACGACACGCTTCGCAGCGGACCCTACTCGGCGCCGATCAACGTTCTGACTGGCAATAAGAAGGACGGCGAGACGTTCTTCAACGGCGCCGGCGGCTGCAACAAGTGCCACTCGGTGACCGGCGACCTGGCGGGCATCGGCAACAAATATGATCCCGTGATGCTGCAGCAGAAGACGATGTTCCCGCGGACCTTCGGCTTCGGCAACCGGCAGGCTCGCGTGGCGACGCCCAAGCCGACGACTGTTTCCGTGACGCCGGCGGGCGGTAAGACCGTCACCGGCACGCTCGTTCACCTCGATGACTTCAACGTCGCGCTGCGCGACTCGTCGGGCGAATACTACTCGTTCCAGCGGACCGCGTCCCTGAAGGTCGTCAAGAACGATCCGTATCAGGCGCACGCCGACCTTCTGGACAAGTACACCGACAAGAACATGCACGACATCGTTGCCTACCTGGAGTCGATCAAGTAATGCGAGCCGCTATTCTTCTTTCTCTTTTGACAGCCGCAGCGGCTTTCGCGCAGACGCTCGATCCGGCCAAGCTGATCCAGGCTCCGACGGATACCTGGGCATCCTATAACGGCGACTATTCCGGGCGGCGCTTCAGCCCGCTGACCAATATCAACTCGAACAACGTCCAGTCGCTGAGCCTCGCCTGGGTGCATCGCATCAATGTCGCTTCGAGCGGACCATTCCCCGGTTCGATCAAGTCGACCCCAGTGGTGGTGGACGGCGTGATGTTCTTCACCGTGCCCGACCACGTGTGGGCGATCGACGCCCGCACGGGCCGCGAGTTGTGGCACTTCGCGTGGCCGTCGAAGGGCGGCATCCATATCGGCAACCGTGGAGTGGCGGTGTCCGGCAAGTGGCTGTACTTCGAGACGCCGGACTGCAACCTCGTGTCCCTGAATATGAAGGATGGCAAGGAGCGCTGGCACAAGCAGATTTGCGATCCCGATCAACTGTACTTTGCGAGCACGGCTCCGCTGGTGGTCGGCAATCACGTGATTGCGGGCGTCAGCGGCGACGACCTCGACGTGCCCGGCTACATCCAGTCGCATGATCCCGAGACCGGCGAGATGCAGTGGCGCTGGTGGGCGTACCCGGATCCCGGCACGCCGGAAGCGAAGAGCTGGCCGACGGTGGAAGCGATGCTGCATGGCGGCGGCATGACGTGGGGCGCGACGACGTATGATCCCGAACTGAAGCTGATCTACTTCGGCACGGGCAACCCGCAACCGGTGATCGCGCACAAAGGACGCATGGGCGACAACCTGTTCACCGAGTGCATCATCGCGCTGAATGTCGATACCGGGAAGATGAAGTGGTACTTCCAGTCCTCGCCGCACGACACGCACGATTGGGATGCGAACCAGACGCCGGTGCTGATCGACGGCGTGGTGAAGGGGCAGAAGCGGAAGCTGATCGCGCAGGCGTCGCGCAACGGATACTTCTTCGTGCTGGATCGTGAGACCGGCAAGAACGTGGTGTCGACGACCTTCACGAAGACCAACTGGGCGAAGGGACTCGACGCGAAGGGACAGCCGATTCCGGATCCCGCGAAGTATCCGCAGATCGACGGCGCGCTGGTGTCGCCGAATCAGGCAGGTGCGGCGAACTGGCCTCCGCCGAGCTTCAGCCCGGCTACGGGACTCTTCTATGTGAATGCGACGGATGCGTACAGCATCTATTACATTTACGACGATGAAGACAAGCCGGAAGGCTGGGGCGGCAACGACCGGGGCGGCTGGTCGGAGAGCGCGTTGAAGGCGATCGACTACGCGACCGGCAAGGTGAAGTGGAGCCACAAATGGGAAGGTCCCGGTGGGCCGCGTTCGGGCGTGCTGAGCACGGGTGGGAACCTGGTGTTCGCGGCGGATCCGCAGAACAACTTCATCGCGCTGAACGCGACAACGGGCGAGCCATTGTGGCACGCGAACCTCGGGCAGGGGATCAGCAATGGTCCGATCACGTTTGCGCTGGACGGCCGGCAGTTTGTGGTGGTCGGCGCGGGTGACCTGCTGTACTCGTTCGTGATGAACGCCAAGTAAGAGAAGACCGAAGATCTGTGAGCGTCGGGCCGCTTGGGACATGCGTTCCAGGCGGCCCGTTTGCATTTTAAGGTGCGGTGGTCCAGTCTGCCTTCGTCAGGTCAGCCAGTTTCGAGGCGTCGGGGTCGCTGGCTTTTCGGCACTCTTCGATGCGATCGCGCAGGGCGGTGAAGTCGGCGCGGTGGCGATCTCGGATCGGGCCGGGGATCGATGCGAGTCCAACCGCGATTACGGCGGTCTCTTTCAGGAGCCAGCCCTTGCGTTCCTTGGGATAGGCGGCGGCGCTTTCCACATACCAATTCAACTGCTCGCGGAGTATGGACCAGCAGCGGTCCTGCACGTCCTCCGGCAACGCTTCCGGCTTCAGGCTGAGAAGCAGCGCGACCTGGTTGCGTCGCGTGCCGTCGCCGTCCTCGAAGAAGGCCTCCACCCGGCGAACCCAATCGGGCCGCTGCTGCGCGAGACGGGACAGCGCGGCGCGGTTCTCTTCCAATTTGTCGAAGCTGGTCTCGTTCAGAAGATCCGGAATCTTGACGCCGCCGGCGACTGGAGGCGCCATCATACGAGGTTCCCCGCCTCTCATGCCGGCGAGCACCTTCCTCATCTTTTCGCGAACCGGAATCGGGTACTCTTCACGCCGGATGATCTCCCACTCCAGCAAGTCGGGGACCTGCCTTCCGCGCACTTTCTCCGTCTTCCAATCGGCGCCGCGTTCGACCAGGAGGCAGGCGGCGTACCAGTACCGGGCGGCAACCGCTTTGCCGACTGGCCCGCGGCCGTCGGGCGCGCGCAAGTTCAGATCCGCGCCGTGATCGAGCATCAGCCGCAGGAGTTCGGTATCCGCGTCGTCTTCGCCCGGTCCCATGGTGGACCACCAGAGCGGGCGATGTTCGTGGTCGAGTAGATTGGGGTTGGATCCCGCCTCGAGCAGGAATCGGGTCAGCCCGGGACCCCTGGCGATGGCGTGCAGCAGCGTATCGGCTGAGGTGTCGCGCCTGGGATCGGCGCCGGCGGCCAGCAAAGCGCGCAGCATATCGATGGACGGCTCGGAGTCGTTGGCCTGCAGGACGCCGAACTGCCAGAGGGTGACGCCGCCGCCTCCGTGAGGCTGGTTCAAATCGCCCGCAGCCGGCAGCAACTGTTTGACCAGGCCGGTGTCACCCCGCACCATCGCCTGCGCCAGTTCGAGGGCGGGTCCTTGAAAGTAGGCGCTGCCGCTGAACCGGCGTTCCGTCCGAATCGTGTTGACGGCCGCTGCAGCCGAGTAGAATACCAGCGGGACCGACGGGACGAACAGAAAAATCAAGGCGGCGAGCCGCCATCCATCGGACCGGAGGAACGGGAAGATCACAAGGGTGAGCCCGATCGTGAACAACACGATCAGGTAAAGGGCGATCAGCAACCCGTGCGTGCCTCTCTCGAAAAGCTTCCACAATATAACTGCTGCGACTGCGTCCAGAATTGCCGCCGTCCAGAAGACCTTCGTCATCATCGATGCTCGCCGCTCCCTAACTATACTCATGCGGAAAAAGTGCGGACTTCCTGGCGCCGATTCGGACGAGGTCAGACGACCTGAAAGAAACGCTGGGCCGTGACGTACTGTGCCTCAATTCGCGCCTGATGCAAAGCCATGGCCTTTCCGAATGAGAAGTCATTCAAGGGGAGGTCTTGGATCCTGCTTGGGCCCTATCCCATTCGCAGCGCCGCCATCGGGTCGATGCGCGCCGCCCGGCGGGCGGGGATGAAGGTCGCCGCGAGGGATACGAGGAGGAAGAGCAACGCCACGCCGGCGAAGGTCAGCGGATCGGTTGGGGTCACCTCGAAGAGCATGTTTTCGATGATCCGGGTCAGGCCGAATGCACCGCCGATGCCGAGTGCGCCTCCGATCAGCGTCAGCGTCAACCCCTGCTGCAGCACCAGGCGGAGGAGATCCGATTGCTGCGCTCCCAACGCACGGCGGATGCCGAGTTCGTGGGTGCGCTGCGCGACGGAGTAGGCAATCACACCGTAGATGCCCACCAGGGCCAGCAGCAGGGCGACTCCGGCAAAGGTCCCGAGAAGCAGCATCGTCAGGCGGCGCTGGCCCAGCGTCCCATCGAGGATGCCCTGCATGGTGCGGATTTCCGAGATGGCCTGATCCGGGTCCACGGTGGCGACCTGGGTGCGAATCGCATTGGCGATAGCCGCCTCTGTTGTTGTGATGCGCACCGCCAAATACAGGGTCTGCGGCGGATGCACAACCGAAGGCAGGTAGAATTCCGGAACGGCGCGAGACGCCAGTCCGCCTTCGCGGATGTCGGCAACGACGCCGACCACTTCCATCGCGCCAGCCGCCTTGTCGTAGGCTTCCTTCACGTGGAGGCCGACCGGATTCGCGCCGTTCTTCGGATAGTCCGGCCACAACCGGCGAGCGAGGGTTTCGTTGACGATCATCACGGGCGGCGCGCCTGTCGCGTTGTCGCGCGCCGTGAACTCGCGTCCACGCTTGAGGGGGATGCCGAGCGTACGAAAGTAGTCCGGCGAGACGCTTTGCACCACTGCGTAAGAGGCGGGA
The DNA here is from genome assembly GCA_964627455.1 of uncultured Solibacteraceae bacterium. Lineage (GTDB taxonomy): Bacteria > Acidobacteriota > Terriglobia > Bryobacterales > Bryobacteraceae > F-183. The sequence continues at coordinate 115,044 of CAZVKC010000013.1, forward strand.
TCTTCCGGTTCCCAGGGCGGTCCGCCTTCGACTTCGGTGATGTTCGTGCGGATCCACGCGGTGGTTGGAAGAGACATCGCGGTTGCGGCGGCGCGCACGCCTGGTAGCGATTCGACTCGCCGGATGAGTTCCCGGGAGAAGGCCGCTTTTTTCTGATCGGTGTCATAACGCGCCAGCGGCAATGCGATTTTTGCGGTCAACAGATTTTCGGTCTCGAAGCCGGGATCGACGCTGCGGAGGCGCACGAAGCTCTGCATCAGGAGCGCGGCGCCGATCAGGAGGATCATCGAAAACGCGACCTGCCCGATCACGAGGAGTCCGCGGGGACTCGTGCCGAGACGTCCGCTGCTGCGGTTGTTGCCTGCTGATGCTGCGCGGGCTGCTGTCGTTTCGCGCAGGACCGCAGGGAGATCAGGACGCGAGACCTGCAGCGATGGGAAGAGTCCGAAGAGTATGCCGGTCACGACGGTGATCGCCAAAGTGAAGGCGAGGACGGAACCGTCGAGCCGGATGTCGTGGACGCCGGGCAGGTAGAGTGCGGATACACCGGCCGGGGCCATGCGTGCGGCGAGGTACGCGAGCGCCGTGAGGCCCCAACGGGCGAGGAGGGTTCCTGCGAGTCCACCGGCCAGGGCGAGGACGAGGCTCTCGGCGACGAGCTGCCGGATCAGGCGTCCGCGTGCTGCGCCGAGTGCGGCGCGGACGGCGAATTCACGGGTTCGAGCGGTGGCGCGGGCGAGCAGCAGGCTCGCGACGTTGGCGCAGGCGATCAGCAGTACGAATCCCACTGCGCCGAGCAAGGTCCACAGCATCGGGCGGACACCCGCGACCAGACGGTCCGCCAATCTCACGACTTTCAGGGTGGCGCCGGAGTCCGCGGCCAAGGGACTCGGATGGGCTTTGCGATACTGCTCGTGCCGCACCGTCATCTCGGCTTGTGCCTGGTCCAGAGTGGCGCCGGGTTTCATGCGGCCGAATCCGGTCAATGTGGCGACGCCCCAATAACGGGGCGGCAGCAGGGACCATTCGGATGGCCTTGTGACCCAGACGTCGACGCCTGCGAAGGGGAATTCGAAGCCGTCGGGCAGGACGCCGATGATGGTGTGCGGCACGGCGTCGATGGTGGCGGCTTTGCCCGCTACGAGCGGGTCTGCGGCGAACCTGCGTTTCCACAGCGCGCTGCTGATCATGGCGACGGGAGGTCCACCGCGCTTGTCTTCTTCCTGCAGGAAGCTGCGCCCGAGGAGTGGGTGTACGCCGAGGATGTCCAGGAAGTTGGCGGATACGCGGGCGCCTTTGAGGGCTTCGGGTCCACTGCCGTTGCCGGTGACGGCGATGTTCTCCGGGCGTCCGAATGCTCCCAGGCTTGTGAAGGAGGAGTTCGCTGTCGTGGCTGCAGCGGCTGCGGCCCGGAGTTCCTCGAATTCGGCAGGAGTGAAGGAACCTTCGCGTACATTTCGTTTGAGATTTTCCACCGCGAAATAGATGAGTTGCTGGGGTTCGTGGAAGTGGAGGGGCGTGAGCAGGATCCCTCGAATCACCGTGAAAATGGCCGTGTTGCCGCCGATGCCCAAGGTCAGCGTGAGGATCGCGGTGAGCGTGAAGAGCGGGCTCGCTCGCATCGTCCGAAGCGCATAGAGGATGTCCTGCCAGAAGGTCTCGAGGATCACTCGACAGGTTGACAGCATCGGCGGCATGGATTACTTCTATCACTACTGACCCATTCACTCGCGGCTTCTGCGTGAGGGAGGGTTCTAAATGGGTAAGCTGATTTATTCGATGATCGTGTCGGTGGACGGGTACGTGGAGAGCGCGCAAGGCGGGCTGGAATGGACGGTCCCCGGCGAGGAGATGAACGCGTACATCAACGAGAGCGTGTCGTCGGTCGGGACCTTTCTGTACGGGCGGCGAATGTACGATGCGATGGTCTTCTGGGAGACGGCGGATGCGGTTCCCGGCCTGCCGGGTTTTCTGCGCGAGTGGACGCGGCTGTGGCTGGCGGCCGAAAAGATCGTGTATTCGAGGACGCTCGCTGCGCCGCGTAGTGCTCGAACGCGGATGGAGCGCGAGTTCGATCCTGAGGCCGTGCGGCGGATGAAGGCAGAGTCCAGCATGGATCTCACGGTGAGTGGTCCGGAGCTTGCGGCGCACGCGTTACGCGCGGGACTTGTGGATGAGTTGCAGATGATCGTGTTTCCGGTGGTGCTTGGCGCGGGGAAGCGCTTCTTTCCGGATGATGTCCGGTTGGATCTGCAATTGCTCGATGAACGCCGGTTCGGAAATGGAGCGACCGTTTTGCGGTACGCCGTGCGCCAGTGATACCCGGATGAATGCGCGAGAATGGATGGGGAAACGGGGGGCTGTTGTTGCCGATGCGCTATCTGAAGATTGGGTTGTTGCTGCTGTGCTGCTCACTGCTGGTTGGACAAGAGTCCGCAAAGGATGGGTGGAAGGTCCTGCCGCTGGTGGTGAACGGCAAGATCGACGCGGCGTGGAAACAGGTGGATTGGGGCGGGTTCAGCGTGGATCAGGGCGCGGCGCGCACGCAGCCGGATCCGCGGGGGATGGGGCTGCTG
>CAZVKC010000014.1:0-1222 GCA_964627455.1 uncultured Solibacteraceae bacterium
GCGAAGGCGGCCGCACGGTCGGCGCGGGCACCGTGGCCGAGATCATCGAGTAGTTCGAAAAAGTGTTATTCTAGACGATGGCGGGCCGGTCACAAGCGCCGGTCCGCCAGTACGTTGTTAAGGGGCATAGGCTAACGGTAAACCAGCGGTCTCCAAAACCGCCTTTGGGGGTTCGAATCCCTCTGCCCCTGCCAAACCAACAACCCCAACAGCAGTAGACGAGATTTTAATTCCGGAACAGTATGGCCGTGGCTGAAGCAACCAATCCCGAAACATCTGTAACCGCCAAGGCAACTGGCTGGTTGCAGCAAACCCGCGACTACATCGACGAGCTTAAGAAGGAAATGAAGATGGTCAGCTGGCCGTCTCGCGACCAGGTCGTGTCCACCACGATGGTCGTGATCGCCGCGATCTTCGCCTTCGCCCTGTATTTCTGGGTCGTGGACCTCGCGATTGGCCGCGCGATCACGAAGCTGTTCGATTCGCTGACCAAGTAACAACGCCCGACGACGACGAGAGTAGAGCAAGGGAGCGCACCGCCCATGAGCGACCCGCAGCAAGATTTTTATCCCGAAGAGCAACAACAGCCGGAAGAATCCGCCGACGCTGCTGGCGAAGCATTCGCTCCCGCACCGGAACACGAGGAAGAAGCCGCGCTTCCCGTTCCCGAACCCAGCAACAAAAACTGGTACATCATCCACACCTATTCAGGTTTTGAGAACAAGGTCGCTGAGTCGCTGCGCACCCGCGCGCTCGCGTTCGGATTCGCCGATCGCCTTGGCCAGATCCTGATCCCCACCGAAGAAGTCGTCGAACTCCGCAACGGCAAGAAAGTCACATCTAAGCGCCTCCTGTATCCGGGCTATGTGCTCGTCGAGATGGAAATGAGCGACGAGTTGTGGCATGCCGTCAAGAATACCCCCCGCGTCACCGGCTTTGTCGGTGGCGGCAACACCCCGGTTCCGCTGACTGCTGACGAAGTCAATGGAGTCCTCTATCGCCAGAGCGCCGCTGCTGAAAAGCCGCGTCCGAAGCTCACCTTCGAGAAGAACGAAACCGTGCGCATTATCGACGGACCGTTCACCAACTTCTCGGGCAAGGTCGACGAGGTCAATCCGGAACGCAACACGTTGCGCGTCATGGTTACGATTTTCGGCCGGTCCACGCCGGTCGAACTCGACTTCCTGCAGGTCGAGAAGATTCTGTAGTCGTTCGTAGCAGT
>CAZVKC010000014.1:1322-24286 GCA_964627455.1 uncultured Solibacteraceae bacterium
CGGTCGAACTCGACTTCCTGCAGGTCGAGAAGATTCTGTAGTCGTTCGTAGCAGTCTGTAGTTGAGCCGGCAAAGGCCGGGCGGTCGCCGCCCCGGTCCGTTTTGCCGGCTGTAAGTAGAAGTCAGGTAAGTATCATCCATGGCAAAGAAAGTCACAGGACAAGTAAAACTCCAGATCCCGGCTGGCAAGGCCACGCCGGCGCCTCCTGTCGGTACCGCTCTCGGTCCGCAGGGCGTCAACATCATGGAGTTCTGCAAGCAGTTCAACGCCAAGACCGCCGGTAAAGATAATGAAGGCCTCATTATCCCCGTCGTCATCACCATCTTTTCGGATCGTTCGTTCACCTTCATCACGAAGACTCCGCCCGTGCCGATTCTCATTCTGCGCGCGGCGAACATCGCGAAGGGCTCGGCCACTCCGAACAAGACCAAGGTGGGCAAGATCACGCTGAAGCAGGTCGAAGACATCGCGAAGATCAAGATGCCGGACCTCAACAGCTTTGACTTGCAGGGCGCGATGAATCAGGTCAAAGGAACCGCCCGCTCCATGGGAGTGGACGTCGTCTAATTAACAACAGGTAGCAAGAGAAATCATGCCGAAGCTCAAAACCCACAAAGGCGCTGCGAAGCGCTTCAAGAAGACCGGCACCGGAAAGGTGGCTCGCCGTCACTCGATGGCCCGCCACATTCTGACGTCGAAGAGCTCGGGCCGCAAGCGCCGCTTGGCGCAGGGAGTGGTGGCGGATCCCGCTGACCAGCCCGCACTCAAGCGCATGCTGCCCTACTAGCAGGAATTGCACGCGGTGCGGACAGTGCTCATGACGGCAATCGAGCCGTCGCACGTTGCCTGTCGCGCCCGCATCCGTCCCGGCTTTATCAGGACGGAAGACTGAAAGGAGAAAATACGTGCCTAGAGTAAAACGTGGTACTCACCGCCGCGCGAGTCGCAAGAAGACACTGGCTCTCGCGTCCGGCTTCTTCCTCACCAAGAGCAAACTCTACCGCGCCGCGCAGGAAGCGGTCGAGCGTTCGCTCCGGTTCGGCTATGTTGGCCGCAAGCGTAAGAAGCGCGACTACCGGTCGCTCTTCATCGTCCGCATCAACGCGGGCGCGAAAGCTGCGGGCATCTCGTACAGCAAGTTCATGAACGGCCTCAAGAAGGCTGGTGTGGACCTCAACCGCAAGATGCTGGCCGACCTCGCCGCGAACGATCCGCAAGGGTTCGCTCAACTGGTGGAACAAGCCAAGGCTGCACTCGCCGCCAAAGCCTGACACTGACTACAGAAAACTGAAAAGGCCGGATCCCTCGAGAGAGGCATCCGGCCTTTTTGCTTGTGTGCCGCCCATGCGCAACGGAGTGAGCGGATCAGCCGAGTATAGCGAGTAGATGTTGTTGCACTTCGTCGAAGGTCCGGATGGCTGCGATGTTGGCCTCACCGGCATTGCGAGCCTGCATCAAGGCGATCGTTTCCGCGCTGATGTCCACAATGTCGACCGGTTGTGCGTCGCCGAGCCCGCCACCTCCGCTGGTCTTCGACAGGAGGCTGGTGAAAGCCGCGGGCAGACGCGAGAGCCGCTTGGCAGATTCCGCAATCTGCGCCTCCGCGCGTTGTAGTCCCTCCAATGATGGAGTTATGCCGCTCATTTGCACGTCCTCTGACTGAGCATATCGGCAGCAGGACTCAACTTTGAGAAGTTTTTCTTCGCGAATGCGCCGTGCTACATCGCCATGATCTGGAAGCCGGCGTCCACGTAGAGGACATTGCCGGTCACGCCGCGGCCGAGATCCGAGGCCAGGAATACTGCCGTATCCGCCACCTCTGCCGGATCCGTATTGCGGCGCAGCGGAGCCTTGCCTTCCACAGCTTCCAGCATTTTCATGAAGTCCTTGATGCCGCGCGCGGAAGCGGTCTTGATCGCACCCGCTGAAATCGCATTCACGCGGATATTCGAGGCGCCGAGATCATAGGCCAGGTACCGCACGGAACTCTCGAGCGCCGCCTTGGCCACTCCCATCACGTTGTAGTTCGGCAACACGCGCACGGCGCCGAGGTACGACAGCGTCATGATGCTGCCACCGCGGGTCATCAGGGGCGTGAGTGCGTTCGCGACGGCAACCAGGGAATAGGCGCTAATGTCATGCGCCATTCGAAAACCCTCGCGCGAGGTCTTCACGAACGGCTGGCTCAGATCCTCTTTGTTCGCAAACGCGATCGAGTGGACCACGGTATCGATCGGCGCGTACTCTTTCAACTGCTCGGTCAGCGAAGCGAGCTCTTCGTCTTTGGTGACGTCGCACAGCAGCACCGCCGCAGCGCCGATCTCTGCCGCCATCTCGTCGACCGTCTTCTTCAGGCGGTCGTTCTGGCAGGTGAGGATCACGCGCGCCCCTTCCCGGCGCATTGCGACCGCGATCGCGTAGGCGATGCTCCACTTGTTGACCACGCCCAGGATCACAGCGGTCTTGTCCGCAAGCAAATTCGACATAAACTCTCAGTTTACCAACCCCTTACTTGAGAACCACAGCGCCGTGCTCGATCCACGCGTCCGCGGGATCCGACTCGGTGAGAAAGATCGTGTATTCGGTGGTCGCTTTTGAGCGTGCGCCGATCCAGCGGAAGGCCGGCGTCCCTTCGAGCGACGAGCCTCGTTCGATGGACTTCTTCAAACCCTCGGCGTACGGCGTAGATCCGAACTCGATGCCTCGCGCCACCACCAGTCGGTTCCACGGCTTGCTCGCGATGTTGTGGTTCTCCTGCCAGTCGCCGACCCAGGGATTGCCTTCCGAAGGGTAGACGTAGCCGATGGCGAGCGGGCGGTCCGCGTGCCGCATGGTGAAGAATTGGGACTGTCGCGCGGGATCCATGCGGATCGCGGTGTAGCTCCCGGCGGGAGTTTGACCGGGCATCGTGCGAAGGCGCAACGCGGGATCCTTTGCAGAAATCCGCATCACCGACTTGCCGGGTTCGACGAAGGGCGGGCCAAAGGTGGCGTGTTGCATCCAGTTCACGGGACGATCGAAGTCCAGCAGGTTCTGGACCATCTCACTCACGTGGACCTGCAGCATCCCGCGCGGCAGCGTCACCGTGCGTTCGACGCGGAAGTGCGTTTTGGGAAGTTCCGCGCCGTAACGCAGGATCGCGGCCTGATCCGTGACCCGACGATCGAGTTCCTTCCATTCGACGATCGGCGCCTCGCCGTGATTGCCGAGTCCGGCGGCGATCTCTTCGGGTGACGACGGCGGACCGTAGAACGGAAAGCACAGCAGGTGCCCCATGTATCCCGCCGACAGCCACCGGTGCGGATCATCGCCATAGGTCGCGTTGTGTTCCGCATCGCGGTAGGTGTGCGAATCGATGGTCGGGTAGTGCGGCACGCGCATGGGATTCAGGTCGCGCGCGGGATCCCCGGTCATTTGCCGGATCTCCGCGATATGCCCGCCGCCCCTTAATAGCGCCACGCGCATGAGGCCGTTCTCGAGGATCCACGCATCGCGCCCGTACACCTTCTCCTCGCGGATCGACGCGGCCGGGACCTTCTTCACGATCTGGATTTCCGTGCGAGTCCCGTCGGGATCGAACAGGTTCATCGCCCACAGTTGTTCCGCATTGACCTTGGGGGCCGGCGCCTCCGACGCTCCGCGCGTCAGCAGCGCCCGATGCACGGCGTGGATGTCGCGGACGGCGAAGTTCACGTGATTCTTCGAGCCAATGGATTTCCGGTTCAACTCGCCGTCGTACACCATCAGTTCCACGATGTCGCCGCGGGCCGAGTCGGGGAATTTGTACTTGATCAGCCGCAGGTCGCCGGGCTTGGGTTCATAGCGCCAGTATTCGGTGAGTCCCAGTGTGTCGCGGTAGAACTTCTCCATCGCCGCGAGGTTGGATTTCCGCGCCAGCACGCCGACATGTTCGAGATGGGTCGAGATCGCATCAGAACCCGAAGACGAACCGGTTGCCGGTGCCTGAAACCGCCACACCGAGCCGTCGGGATCCCGCACCGTGAAACTGCCGCCACGAATGGCATCCGGCTTCGAACCCGCTTTCACGAGCCGCGCACGCCACGCACGAACATCCTTCACGCTCACCACGGTTTCGATGAGCCGGATCTTCTCACTCTCCGGCAATCCCGCCACCAGTCGAATCGTCTGCTGCGGACTCACGATTACCAGCGCCTCGCCGGCGCCCTTGCTTTCCACGGGAAACCCGAGATACTTCCCGTAATGCCGCTTCGCCCCGTCGAGATCCGACACGCGCAGCGCGACCGAAGAAATGCCGTCCATCGCGACTACCGCAGCAACAAGCGTGATCACAGACAACATGGCTGTTACAAACCTCCGCGCAGATAGGCGATCAGATCCGCCATCGCCTGCTTGTTGATCTGGCTCTCGAGCCCCTCGGGCATGAGCGAGATGTTCGACGAGCGGATCTCCGCGATGTTCGATCGCAGCAGCGTTACTTCGTCCTCCGCGCCGCCGCGCAGCGTGATCGCGCCCGGCGTCTCGCTGGCCAGAACGCCGTCGTACATCTGCCCGTTCTTCGTCGTCACCATGTAGTTCACAAAGCGTGGCTCGATTGACAGGCTTGGATTGAGGATCGCCGTCAGCAGTTCCTCTTTGCTCTTCATATTGATGCCCGACAGATCGGGACCCACGCGCGTCCCCTGTTTCCGCGGCAGATGGCACTTGGCGCAGATCTCCTCGAAGACCTGCTTGCCGTGCGCGACATTTCCGTTGAGCTGCAGTGCATCCTTATACGAGGCGACCGCTTGCGCGCGATCGCTCGACGAATCCTGCAGAATCTTCTTCGCGCGGGCCGCCAGCGACGTATCGGATGATTCCAGCAACCGCGCTCGCGCGCTTACTTCCAGCGCATTCACCGGGACCGTCTCTTTCTCCAGCGCATCCAGCAACACCGGGATGCGGTTTTTCTGCGCCAGCAACGCACCGACGACCTTCGCGCGAGCGTCCGGCGAGTACGATTTCCAGCGCGACAACAACGCTGGCGCCACACCCGGATCCTCGAACGACGACAGTGTCAGCACCGCCGCGGCCTGCACCTCCGCCGGCGGATTCGACGACAGCACCTTCTCGATCACAGGCAGCGCCTTCGCATACGACGCGCCACGCAGCGCCGTCACCGCAAGCCGCCGCTTCTTCACGTCGATGTTCGTTGCCAGCGCGTCGCGTTCCGCGCGATCGATCAGCCCCAGGATCTCGAAGTGCCGCGCGACGTCCCACGCCGCCTCGACGCCATCGTTCAGGTATTTCGATAAGGCCGCCTCGATGCCCGGCGCACGCAGTCCACGCGCGTTCACCAGGCGCAGGCCGCGAGCCAGTCCCGCAAGTCCCGCGCCAGCATCGGGGACCTGCGCGAGCGACGTCACGAAGGCCTGGATCTCCGCCGGTTGCTGCCGGGTCCCAATCAGCGACCCCGCCATGCCGGACATCTGCGGATCCACCTTCGCGCCCTTGCGCAACAACGCCGCAAAGAAGCGCTGTGGATCATCGGCCGCCGAAGATAGCGCCGCAATGCGGAACCACTTGTCCGTTGCATACCGCGACGCAATGTCGACCACTCCATCGCGCGCGCCAGCGGACTTGAAGTTCCCCAGCGTCAACGCCAGCTGCAATTGCACGCGCGCCTCGGTGCGATCCGACGCAACCATTGCCACGAGCGCAGGCTCCAGGGCAGGGAACGCCTCCGCCAACCGGATCGCGTGTTCGCGGATCTGCGGTTGCGAATCCTTCAACGCTCCTTGCACAAGCGCCTGCGTCAACGCGCCGTGCGCTTCCAGCAAGTACAGTGCTCGCAAACGAGCGGGTCCCGACGTGGATTTCTGCGCGGCCTCCGTCAGCGCAGGAACCGCGCTCCGATCCAATCGCTCGAGCAGCAACCGGTGCGCGACATCGCGATGCCACCCGTTTGGATGCTCCAGCAACTTCACCAGCTCGCCGGAAGACGCCGAGGCCAGATCCACCTTCAACCCGCGCTGGTGCGCCGGCTTGTTGGGCACGATGCGATACACGCGACCCAGGTTGTCGCCGCTATAAAAGTCGATGCGTTTGCGAAGCTCCTCCGGAATCGACAGCGGCGTCTCGATCGTCTCGCGCTGCATGTCCGTGAAGTACAAGTTGCCGTCCGGCGCATTCGCGAAGTTCGTCGGCCGGAACCACTGGTCGGTCGACGCCAGGAACTCCACCTTCTCTTTCTCCGTACGAGGCGCGGGCACAGCACGGAACGTCGCTCCAAACGGCGTCACGATATCGCGCCGAACCAGGTTCCCCGATACATCCGCGGTGAACAAGCTCGTCTTGTATTCCGCCGGCCAGTTGTCGCCGGAATACAGCGTGCCGCCCGTCGCGCCCGTAAAGTGCCCGGCCAGATGTTCCACGCGGCCGTTCTTCAACTCGTTGTACCGGTCCTGCCGCATCTTCGTGCGGATCACGCGCCATTCCTGCGGCTCCGTCAGTGGATACATCTCGCGATGATGCTCGAAGTAAATGTCCTCGACCACCCCGGGGACCTCCAGCATCGGGGCGCGCGCCAGATACTGCCGCGGCAGCACCACATGCCGCACATGCGTCGTGTTCTGCGAAATGAACCGGTTGCCCCAATCGTCGAACGTCGCGCCATACTGCGCGTTGCCGGATACCGGCTCAAACGCCCCCGTGACCGGATGAAAGCGAAAATCGAATCCGCGCAACTGCACCGCCGGGCGATTCGGCCACTTCGGCGAGGTCACCTGTCCTTCGTTGCCGGTATTCGAAAAGTAAATCCAGTTGTCGACCCCCAACCGCGGATTCGTGATCTGCGCCTCCGGGTTGCCATGAAAGAATCCGGTGAACCACACCTCGCGAACATCCGCTTTGCCGTCGCCGTTGGTGTCCTTGAAATACAGGATCTCGGGCGACGCCGGCACGATGAGTCCGCCCTTCCACGGAATCATCCCGCTGGCGTGCATCGTGTTCTCGGCAAAGATCGTCGATTTATCGGCCTTGCCGTCGCCGTTCGTATCCTCCAGCATCCGGATTCGCCCGCGCGCGGGTTTGCCCGTAGCCGGATCATCCGGCAAGTCCAGCATCTCGGCGACGAACGCCCGGCCCTTCTCGTCGAACACGATGTCGACAGGATCCACCACGTCAGGTTCCGCCGCAAACAGTTCCGCGTGGAACTCCTCGGCGAACTTCAGGGTTTGAATCGCCTTGTCGGGCGGATACGCAGGGTTCGAAGCGCCCAGCTTCCTGGGGCCGCGTGAACATCCTGCAGCCAATACGAAGACAGCAGCCGCGAGCGCGGCATTTCGAGCGAAGGTCATGGCTTGGAGATCGAGGATTCTCAAATGATACTATTGCGCCGGAATTCGCCGGATTGGGGCTTCTCGCCCATCGCTGGCGGACCACCATGGGCGAATTGCTCCAATTGAGGCCAAAACCGTGGGGTCCGGTGTGGCGCCTTTCGTGCACAAGCCTAGGGCCATGATCGGACTCTGACCGGCTCTCCCCGGGCCGGCTTGTGTGTTTTCGAAGGAGGTCCCGTGAAGCCTCAGAAGAATCCGTCCACCTACGACTTGCTGCGACAGCACGGCGTCGACAGGCGATCCTTCCTCACTTTCTGCACCACAATGACCGCCATGATGGGCCTTGAGTCCACCATGGTTCCGACGGTGGTGTCGGCCATGGAAACCAAACCGAGAATCCCGGTTCTCTGGCTGCACGGGCTCGAGTGCACCTGCTGCAGTGAGAGCTTTATTCGAAGTTCCCACCCCATTGCGCAGGACGTGGTCCTGAACATGATCTCGCTCGATTACGACGACACGCTGCAGGCGGCGGCAGGCGAGCAGGCGGAAGAGATCCGCCGCAAGATCATGAAGGACTTCAAGGGCCGGTATCTGCTGGCCGTCGAAGGCAACGCCCCGACCAAAGACGGCGGCGTCTATTGCACGGTCGGCGGCGAGAGCTTCCTCGACATCCTCAAAGAGACGGCCGCCGACGCCAAAGCAGTGATCGCCTGGGGATCCTGCGCTTCGCACGGCTGCGTCCAGAACGCCAAGCCGAACCCGACCGGCGCGCAGCCCGTGAAAAAGATCATCTCCGGCAAGCCGATCATCAACGTGCCCGGCTGCCCGCCGATCGCCGAAGTCATGACCGGCGTGCTGACCTACATCCTCACCTTCGACCAGCTACCGGAACTCGACCGCGTGGGACGTCCCAAGATGTTCTACGGCCAGCGGATCCACGACAAGTGCTACCGCCGACCGTTCTTCGACGCCGGGCAATTCGTCGAAAAGTGGGACGACGAGGGCGCGCGCAAGGGTTGGTGCCTGTACAAGATGGGCTGCCGTGGACCTTCGACCTACAACTCCTGTTCGACGTTCAAGTGGAACAACGGCGTCTCGTTCCCGATCGGTTCGGGACACCCCTGCATCGGCTGCAGCGAAGAGAATTTCTGGGACAACGGCCCGTTCTATCAACGGTTGACGAACATCCCCGTGCCCGGCATCGAAGCGACCCCGGACAAGGTCGGCAAGACCCTCGCGATCGCAACCGCCGCGGGTGTGGGCGCCCACCTCGTCTCGTTCCTGGGGCGCACGGCCTTTTCCTCAAAGCGCGACCCGCTTTCGGTAGCGCCGCCGCCTGAAGAAGAACAACAGAAGTAACCACAAGGAGGTCCACGAAAGAACCATGTCGAAACGAATCGTAGTCGACCCGGTCACTCGAATCGAAGGTCACCTCCGCGTGGAGGCCATCCTCGACGACCGCAACCAAATTCAAAATGCGCTGAGTTCCGGCACCATGTGGCGCGGACTCGAAGTGATCCTGCAAGGGCGGGATCCGCGCGACGCCTGGGCGTTTTGCGAACGCATCTGCGGCGTCTGTACGACGGTGCATGCGCTCGCAAGCGTACGCGCTGTCGAGAACGCGCTGGGCATCCACGTTCCCCGCAACGCCGATATCATCCGCAACATCATGTTCCTCACGCAGATGGTGCAGGATCACGTGATCCACTTCTACCATCTGCATGCGCTCGACTGGGTGGATATCGTGTCCGCGTTGAAGGCGGATCCCGCTGCCACCGCAGCGCTAGCGCAAAAGGTCTCGCCGAAGTGGCCGACCTCCACCCCGGGCTACTTCGCGGACCTCGCCGGTACGCTCAAGAAGTTCGTCGAAAGCGGACAGTTGGGAATCTTCTCGAACGCCTACTGGGGGCATCCCGCCTATAAGCTGCCGCCAGAAGCCAATCTGATGGCGGTGGCGCATTATCTCGAAGCGCTGAAGTGGCAGAAGGAACTCATCAAGATCCACACCATCTTCGGCGGCAAGAATCCGCACCCGAACTACATCGTCGGCGGCATGGCTTCGGCGATCTCGATGCAGAGCGACAACGCCATCAACATCGAACGTCTGAATATGGTGCGCGACCTCATCGCCGCAGCCACCGATGTCGTCGAGAACATGTACATCCCCGATCTGCTGGCGGTCGCGTCCTTCTATCCCGAATGGACCAAGATCGGCGGCGGACTCGGCAACTATCTCGCCTACGGGGACCTGCCGCAGAATGGCATCGGCGACATTTCGAAGTTCCGCTTCCCGCGCGGCGCCGTGCTGAATAAGAAGCTCGACGAAGTCTGGCCGGTCGATCATGCCGACACCGAACAGATCCAGGAAGAGATCAGCCACTCCTGGTATGAGTATCCTGGCGGCAAGACCGCGCTGCACCCCTGGGAAGGCGTGACGGAACCCAAATACACAGGTCCCAAACCGCCCTACAAGGAACTCGACGAGAACAAAGCGTACTCATGGTTGAAAGCCCCGCGCTGGAGAGGGCACGCGATGGAGGTCGGTCCGTTGTCGCGCATGCTGGTGGGCTACGCCAGCGGACGCGAGGATTTCAAGGAAGTCGTCACCGCGGCGCTCGGCAAGTTGAAGGTTGGACCCGAGGCGTTGTTCTCGACCCTCGGACGCACCGCCGCCCGCGGACTCGAAACCCAACTCGCGGTCCACTGGTTACAGGACGAATACGATCAACTGATCACCAACCTGAAGGCTGGCGACTCGGCGACCGCGGACACCCGCCACTGGGATCCGTCGGGCTGGCAGCCGGAATCCAAAGGCTACGGTTTCACCGAGGCCCCGCGCGGCGCGCTGTGCCACTGGATCCACATCAAGAACCAGAAAATCGCCAATTACCAGATCGTTGTGCCGAGCACCTGGAACGCGTCGCCGATCGACGCCAAAGGGCAGCATGGCGCCTATGAAGCCGCTCTTCTGGGGACTCCGGTAGCCGATCCCAAACGGCCCGTCGAAATCCTCCGCACGATTCACTCGTTCGATCCCTGCCTGGCCTGCGCGTCGCACGTCTTCGGCCCCGACGGCGAACTGCTGGCCGAGGTGACGGTCCGCTAAGGAAAGGAGGTTCATATGGCAACCGCCTATCGTCCTCTGGAACTCGGCGTTCGCGAGGAAAAGTTCGGGCGCAAATATGTGTGGGAGTTCCCCGTGCGGCTCGCGCACTGGATGAACGCGATCAGCATCACGATCCTGTTCGCCACAGGGTTGTACATCAACAACCCCGTGCTCGCGCCGAATGGGGAACCCTATGAGCACTTCGTGATGGGCACGGTGCGGCAACTGCATTTCCTCGCCGGATACGTGCTGCTGTTCAGCTTCAATCTGCGTGTGTACTGGTTCTACATGGGCAATAACTATGCGAGGTCCGGCTTCCCGTTCGTGTGGAAGCGCGAATGGTGGCAGGACCTCATCGCGCAAGGCAACCAGTATCTGAAACTCGAGCGCGGGCATGTCCATCTCGGACACAACGCGCTCGCGGGCGCGGCCTACACGTTCTTTGTGATCTTCATCGGATGGTGCCAGATCTTTACCGGCCTGGCCCTCTATTCCGAATCGAACCCGGGCGGATTCTGGGACCGCTTGCTGGGCTGGATCCTGCCGTTATGCGGCGGATCGTTCACCGTACGCATGTGGCATCACGCGTTCGCCTGGTCGTTCGTGGTGTTCGTGATCCTGCACCTGTACATCGTGCTGTTCGATTCCTATCAGTTCAAGAACGGACTGATCACTTCGATCATCTCGGGATACAAGTTCTACGAAAAGGGCGACCTCGATCATGACCGCTGGGTCAGTTGATTCGCCTTCGATCCTGGTACTCGGCCTCGGCAATCTTTTGCTGGCCGACGACGCGGTTGGGCTGCGCCTGTTGGAGCGGGTGCAGTCCGCCGCGGGGGCATTGGGTACTGTCGATGTGGAATTCGTCGATGGCGGCACGCAGGGAATCGCTTTGCTCGGTCGCATTGCCGGCCGTCGAGGCGTGATCCTGCTCGATGCAATTGGCCTCGGCGATGCCCCGGGCGCCGTGCATGTGCTTCGTGATGCGGAAGTCTGGCAGTTCCGCGCGCGAAAAGCCCGCACGGCGCACGAGGGGAATGCTCTCGAGCTTCTCGAAACCGCCCGCCTCCTCGGCGACGAACCGGAGCATATCGCGGTGATCGGCGTGGAACCTGAATCGATCCGCACAGCCATCGGCCTCACGTCCACTGTCGAAGCCGCGTTGCCCGGCGCCCTCGCCAAGGCTCTGGAAGTCCTGCAGTCCATGGCTGGAAGCTTGCAGGCTGCCTCACGATAGAAAAGTATTTTCTGAGCCGATCTCTCCTGCCGTTCCGCAATAGTTAGATGAACGGCGTCCTATTGGCCATCCCGGCCAAGTTCTTTCCCTTTTTACATTTCGTGTCTGGGAGGACACTCGATATGCGTGCGCCTGTACTGATCCTTTCCCTTTTTCTGGCCGCAACTGTATACGGTCAGCCCGTTACCTTTGGCGTCAAAGCCGGCGTTCCGCTTGGGGATGCCTATTCATCTGACTCTTTCACCAAGGTTGGCAACAGCCGTTGGACCGTTGGCCCAACTGTTGAAGTCCGGCTCCCGGCCCGCTTTGCAATCGGCTTCGACGCGTTGTATCAACCCTACGACTATCAATGGAACCGGAACGTTGGATCCGCTAGCTTCTCGGCGACGGGCACGGCTTCGCGATGGGAACTTCCGCTCTACCTGAAATATCGGTTCTCCGCTGCCGATAACCGGATCCAACCGTTCATCAGCGGGGGAGTCGTTGCCGGCGTGTCGCGCACCTCGGAGTCCTACCAATGCTCCGGGGATCCGCAGTTGTGCGGCACGCCGTTGACTGCAAAGTCCGATTCCAGCCGTTGGGGATCCGGCGTTGTTGCCAGCGGCGGCGTCGAGTTCCACAAGTTCCGCCTCAAGTTCGCGCCGGAGGTTCGTTACACCCATTGGGGGCGCGGACTCCTGGCTCCGAAGAGTCCCGATCAGGTTTCACTTCTGCTCGGGATTCGTTTCTAAACAAAACAAGCAACAGAAGTACAGATCGACTCTACTTGGGAGGTGAGTTGAAGTTTATGAAGAAGTACCTGATATTGAGTTCGTTGGCCGCAGCGTCCATGCTGGCCGGCGAGTTCCTGCCGCTCGAAAGCGGTAACGAGTGGATCTATCGCAATGCGCAGTCGGGCCAGACGTTCCAGGTCCGTGTGGGTACGCCGGTGATGGCCGACGACAAGATGTATTTTTCGCTGCGCGGCTATGGTGATTCCATGATGCTCGTGCGCTATGACGACGACAAGCAACTCGTCGCGTTCGACGAAGAGCAGCGCAAGGAATTCATTGTGGCCTCGTTCACCCCGTTCGAACGCGGACGCTGGCAGGCTTACGGCCGCGCCTGCGATCTCGAAGGACAAACGCTTGAAAAGCGGACGACGCATGATGGCCCGGCCGGCGCCATTCGCGAAGCCCTGCAGATCGAGTACCGCATCAACGGTTGCGCGGACGCCGGCGTCGTGAGTGAGCAGTTTGCCGAGAACGTGGGCATGCTGCGCCGCGTGGTGCAGAGCATCGCGGGTCCGCGGACCTACGATCTCGTGTACGCTCGTGTCGGCAATACGATTCTCGAAGCGATGCCGGGCGGGCGCTTCACTGTGTCCGCGAATCCTACGCCGTCCAGTATCCGTGTGACACTCCGTCTGCAGACTCTCGGCTCGGCGAATCCGCTCCCGCTGACCTTCCCCTCGTCGCAGGAATACGAGGTGCTGCTGCGGGATGATCAGGGCAAGGTGCTGTGGGCCTGGTCCGAAGGCAAAGCGTTCACGCAGAATCTGCATTCCTGGAATCTGCAGGGACAGTGGTCCGTCACCGTGGACGTTCCGCGTCCGCCGTCCACCAGTGAACCTCGCGCCGCGGTTTACGCCGTCCAGGCGTGGCTGACGACGATGGGTCCGGCGCCGCAGTTTGCTGCGACCGCGCCTGTCACCATCACCACCGGCGTTCAGTAAAGTACAGCAATCGCGCGAGGTCCGGCATCCGAATAGATGTATGGACCTCGACGCGCCTCACCCGGACTTCACCGGCGCCTGGAAGCTGATTCGCGGCGAAAGCGAGTTCGGCTTCCTGCCGCCGCCCCGGCTTCGCATCGACAACATCACGCACGATGCGGGTACGGGGGCCTTGCAGATCCGAACCCGCCAGAAGGACGCTTCCGGCGATGTCACCGTCGACCGGGATCTCGTCATCGGTGGGGATCCGGTTGCCGTGGCCATTCGCGGCCGCAGCCGCTCGGTTCGCGCCTACTGGGCGACCGGCGCTGAACTCGTGATCGAAACTGCGTCGGAAGTGAGCGGGGCCTCGCGGCGCATCGAAGATCGCTGGACCCTTGATCCCGGCGGGCTATGGCTCACGATCCACCGCCTGCATGAACTGCCCGGCGGACCCGTCCGTCAGCGGCTGCGTTTGCGACGCATCACGGGCGCGCCGGCTTCCGCCGGGCGATGAGGATGAGGCTCTGTCCGGCCGGGAAGTTTCCCCCGCGGGAAATCCACGCGTTCTCGCACGCGAGCGGTAGGTACAGCAGTTTGTCGAGCCAGGACGCGACGGGCGCAGTTCCACTGGCGGGCGGCGCGTCGATTAGTGGTTCCCAGATCCGGAATCGCGCCAGCGCAACCGGCATCAGCAGTGAGTTCGCATAGGTGGAGCGCTGCACGTCGAACCCCGCCTCCGTCACAGCATCCGTCAGGCGTTTGCGCGTGAACCGCTGCCGTTCGTGCGTGAAGATCGAATGCCGGCTGTGCAGGATGTCGAGAGCCGACACGCGCAGAACGAGCAGTCCGCCGGGCTTCAGGATCCTCGCGAATTCGCGCAGCGCCGGCATCTCCCCGCCACGGGGAAAATGCACGAGCACGTCCAGCGAGAGGACCGCGTCGAAACTTTCTGCCGCATAAGGGCAAGCTGAGATATCCGCCTGCACCGGCAAAACGCCATCATCGGCGCCTGTCTGCGAGACGCCCTCCCAGGCGAGTTCCGCGGGGAACATCGTCCAGTTGTAGCGCCGGCGGAGTTCGCGGGACATGTAGCCGGTGCCGGATCCCGCTTCCATGACGCGCTGCAAGCGTTCGCCCGCCGCAATCGGATCCAGCAATGAGAACAGGATCCGCTTCATCCCGCGGAACCACCACAACTGCTCTTCGGTGCGGCTCAGCGTCTCGAATTCGGCCGGATTCATTACGCCGCCGGACTCAAACCGAACGGCTCGAGATACTGCGACGCTCGCGCCCGGAACCACGCCACCGTTTCGCGGATCCCGTCGTCGAACAGCACGCGCGGGCTGATGCCAAGGTCCTCTTGTAAACGCGTGTTGTCGGTGTAGTAACTGCCGATGTCGTGCCGCAGCAAATGAGGCGGGAAGGGGACCGTCTCGACCCGGCTGCCGCGGCCCTGTGCGGCAATCGTGCGCGCAATCCGTTGCAGGCTGAGGGCCTCGGGTCCGCCCACGTTGTAGAGCCGGTGCGACGGGCGCGGCGCGCTGCCCGCGGCCAGGAACGCCCGCACGACATCCCCCACGAACACAGGGTCCCGGAGTTGCTCGCCGTCGCCATAGACCAGCAGTGGTTCTCCCAGCAGCGCGCGCCGGATGTGCACGCCCAGGAATCCCTGCTGCGGCAGATGCAGCGCCATCCGCGGACCATACACGTTGCTGAGCCGCAGGATCATGCAGTCGAGGTCGCCGGTCCGCGCGAGCAGATCATGGTACTGCGTGGCGGCGTACTTGTGGACCCCGTTGAAATCCACGGGCTGAATCGGATGTTTTTCGTCGACGGGCAGGTACTGCGGCTTGCCGTAGACCTGCCGCGTGCTGGCGTACAGGATCCGCGCGTTGCGTGGACAGTGTTCGCGGCAGGCAAGCAGGAACCGAAGTTGCGAAACCGTGTTGAGTGCGAGATCCCGCTCGGGGTCGCTCATGCTGCGTGAATGGGAGATCTCGCCGGCCAGGTTGAACACGCAGGAAGCCTCGCGAAGCCGGCCCTCGAATCGCGCGGGATCTCCGATGTCCGCCGTGATGACCTCCACCGGGACGCCGGCGAGGTTGGAGACATTGGAGCCGCAGCCGTCGATCGCCGAATCGATCACCGTAACCTTCGCGCCGAGCCGCGCCAGTTCGATCGCCACGTTGCTGCCGATGAAGCCGAGTCCGCCGGTGACGATGACCCGCTTGCCGGGGTAGAACGCAGCGCTATTCATGCGCCACCTGATTGCAGAGGTCGAGCGTCTCGGTCGCGGTTACGAGGTTCGCTGCCGGACCCGTGACGAACTCTGCGTTGACCGCGGTGACTCGTAGCGCCGTGCGGCCGATCTCGGCCGGATAGGGAAAGCACTTCGCGTAAATCATCGGGCGGCCTGCGGCCGGCGCTTGTCTCGCCGCCTCCAGCAGTTTTTCCGTCGGCTCCGCGCGCAATGCGTACTGCCGGTGCTTGTAGAACCAGATGTAGCCGGCCTGATGCGCGATCACCAGGGCGGCCAGCGCGGGTGCGAGCCATCGTGTGCCTCGCTGTTCGGCCCAGTCTTTGAGCGCCAGAAGTGCGAAGCCTGCGAGAAGCGCGAGCGCCGCGCTGGCCCAATACGTATGCCGGCTGGGGACCCGCGTCATGTACGTCAAAAAGCTGTAAGGCAGCAGCGTGAGGCTCATCCAGACTCCGGCCGCCACCAGAATTTCCTTCCACCGCGCGGGCTTCAGCGCGAGGATGATGGCCAGCGCCGCATAGCCCCAGATCCAGAGGATGCTCCCGATGCTTCGCGGCAGCACCAGCCAGACCGGCGCCGAAAGCGAGAAGGTCCCGTCATTGAAATGCAGATGTGTGTCGCGAGAGGCGAACGTCACGCCGAAGTACACGGCAGCGAGCGCAGCGAAAGGCGCAAGGGCCGCCACCGGCATCCGGCGCTTGCGCCATAGAGACGCCATGGCGCACAGCGGACCCACCACGACTGCGCTCTCTTTCGAGAGCAGCGCCAATCCGTACAGCAGCAGCGAGGCCGCGTAATAGACGGGTTTGGGGCGATCGTCCTCCATCCAGCGGATCCACGCGAGAAAACTCGCCATCCCGAAGAAGAAGACCAGTAACTCCGGCAGCGATGCGTACCAAACCACAGCCTCGCTGTGCCGCTGGCTCACTGCGAAGAAGCAGGCAGCCGTTGTCGAAACCCGCCATCCGATCGGGCGCCAGAATCCAAGCAGCGCCACCATGCAGGAGTTCACGATGTGAATCGCCAGACTCGACAGGTTGAACAGAAATGGACTGAGTCCGAAAAGCTGTTCGGTCCAGTGCGTGATCAGCAGCGAGGTCGCCCGGCAGCGGTAGAGCGCGTCGGAAAACAACGCCGCCCACCCGGAAACCGGACCATACTCCCGCCCCAGTTGGATCTGCAGGTAATCATCCGAAATGAAGGGCAGCGACAGCGCGCGCCCGTAAGTGACAAAAGAGAGCGCGGTGAGGAGCGCCAGCATCAGGCTCGCGCCGGCCGCAAATGGATGCCGGTTCCACGCTGGTTGCAGGACCAGGCGCAGATACAGGCTCCAGAGTTGCAGGAAGGTGTTCGCCAGCGAGCCCGGCCGGAAGAACTGCGATTTTCCGTGCAGTCTCGGCAGGTGCGTTACCGGAACCTCGACCAGCGGTGCGCCGTTGCGCTCCAATTGATGCGCCAGTTCCATGCAGATGGTTCCGCCGGTGGATTCGAGCTTGGCGGGATCCAGATAGCGCCGCCGGATGAGCCGGAAGTCGCAGTCCACGTCGCGGACCTGAACACCGAACATCTGCCGGATGGTCCAGTTATAGGCCTTGCCAATGAGGATCCGGTGGAGAGCGTCGCTGCGCTGTTTCTTATACCCGTTGACGATCCCGGTGTCAGGTCCGGCGGCTTCGAGAAGCAGTTCGAGTTCGCGAGGGTCGTACTGCCCGTCACCATCCGTGTAGAAGACGAAGTCCTTGGTCGAGGCTTCGAATCCGCTGCGAAGCGCCGCTCCATAGCCGCGGTTCACCGGGTGCGTGACGATGCGAAGATGTGGGTGATACTGGATCCGCAACTGTTCCAGTACAGCGGCGGTATGGTCCGCGCTTCCGTCATTTACGACGATGACCTCGAAGTCGTCCACCAGGCGGTAGAGGGTCTCGAAGGTCTTCGCCAGCAGATCCGGCAGCGATGGAGCGTCGTTAAACGCGGGAAAGAAGACGCTGAGTCCGTGAGGAAATTTTTGTTTGGTCTCGGTACGGCCAGTTTTAGGCATGACGCATAATGGTGTTTGGATGTTACGTCGCCCGGTCAGGTTTTACCTATTTAACAAGAGACGATACCATCCTGCCCCGGAGACTGTCAAGCCGTGATCCTCGCGAACGACTTCAAAGCCCAGTGGCGGGACCTCGCATCCGACGCCATCCGGGCTTTCGAACGGGTTGGCTCCAGTGGTTGGTATGTCCTCGGAAACGAAGTACACGCTTTCGAAGGGGAACTTGCCGGGTACTGGGGCAGCGGATCCGCCATCGGGGTTGCAAGCGGGATGGATGCGATCGAACTGGCTCTTCGGGCGATGGGTTGCTCTGCCGGCGACCGAGTTCTGACAACGCCGTTGTCGGCTTTCGCGACGACTCTGGCGATCCTCAAAATCGGCGCGATTCCTGTATTTGCCGACACTGACGAACACGGCCTGGTGGACCTGGCCCTGTGCCGCCTCGCCCTCGAAGCCGCGAACATCCGGTATTTCGTACCCGTTCACTTGTACGGGATGCCGCTCCCCAGCGACGCCCTCGCGGACCTGCGCAACCGCTACGAACTGCGCATCGTCGAGGACTGCGCCCAATCCATCGGCTCTCTCTGGAATGGCCGCGCGACCGGCCTTACTGGACAATGCGCCGCCACCAGTTTTTACCCCACCAAGAACCTCGGCGCGATGGGCGACGGCGGCGCCGTCCTCACCTCCGACCCGGATCTCGACGCCCGCACCCGCGTGCTGCGCGACTACGGACAAACCGCGAAATACCGCCACGATGTCGCCGGATCCAACAGCCGCCTCGACGAATTGCAGGCTGCCTATTTGCGTGACGCCTGCCTGCCGCGGCTGGATCGCTGGACCGCGCGCCGCCGTGCGATTGCGGACCGGTACCTGCGCGAGATCCAGCATCCGGAAGTCCGCATGCTCCAGCCCGGCGACGGTGTCCAACCCTGCTGGCATCTGTTTCCTGTGTTTGTGCCGCCGGCGACCCGGGACCAATTCCTGCAGCATCTCAAGGCCGCCGGAATCGGCTCCGGCATCCACTATCCGGTTGCGATCCCCGATCAGCAGGCCTTGCGCGGCGCCGCCTGGGAATGGGGCGCGGGATCCGACGGATCTGTTTCGCGGCGGATCTGCGCCAGCGAAGTGAGCCTCCCGATTCACCCGTATCTCAGCGAAGAGGCAGTATCGCGGGTAATCGAATCTGTCAATCTTTGCCAGAACTGTTGACGTTCTTAACGTAATCAACCGGCAGCCCGAACCGTCGTAATTTCTATGGGAAAGATTCCCAGCAGTTTGCTCCTCTGTTTGTGCTGTGGACTAGCCCCGGCACAGGTCGCCACGGTGCGGCCTGCCTCCCCGGTTTCGATGCCCTCTTCGATCGTCGATGGCAACAGCCCGGGCGTCTGGATCGACGGGGTCCTCAATGTTTACACCTCCACCGGGTATCCGATTCGGATGTCTGGCGCCGGGTTGTTCGACCTGTCTCTCGCCGCCCCGCCCGTGGTCACGCCTTCCACGCACTATCCGCTTTGGATCGAGGCTATTTGGAAGGACGAAGACGGAACGATTTACGGCTGGTATCACCACGAAGCGCGGGTCTGCAATGACAAACTCGCGTTTCCCGAAATCGGCGCGCTCGTCTCACACGATGGTGGACTGACGTTTGAGGATCTCGGAGTCGTGCTGTCGTCCGGAGATCCGGTGAATTGCGGCGCGCAGAACGGCTTTTTCGCCGGCGGCCACGGCGATTTTTCGGTGATTCCCGACCGCGACCACGGGTTTTTCTACTTCTTCTTTACGAATTATGGAGGCGCCGTACGTGACCAGGGGATTTCCGTCGCCCGCATGGCCTTCGAGAACCGCGCCAATCCAGCAGGCAACGTCTGGAAGTATCGCGACGGAGACTGGAATTCACCGGGCGTCAACGGAACCATGACCCCGATCTTTCCTGCGCGGGTCGCCTGGGAAAAGTCCAACGCAGATTCGTTCTGGGGCGCAGCCGTCCACTGGAATACGGCCATCGAACATTATGTGATGGTGCTGAATCACGCCTGCTGCGAGACTGGCTGGCCGCAGGAAGGAATCTACATCAGCTTCAACGCCGACTTGAGCGACCCCACCGCCTGGAAGGCCCCGGCGAAAATTCTCGATGATTCCGAGATCGGATTTGCGCCCGGCTACTATCCGCAAGTTTGGGGCACGAACGCGGGCGAGACCGACACCCTCGCCGGCCAGTACGCCAGGCTGTTCGTGAAAGGCCACTCGAGTTGGGAACTGCATTTCGCCATGGAAAGTGACCCGTCGCCGCCGGATCCCACGCCGGTATGCCCGGATCCCCAAACGGTCCGGGACGATCAGGATCCTTGCGAGATGTCCCGAAAGTCCCGGAATAGCATACGCGTCAGTCGCGCGCCGTCTTCTTTCCGGCGGCCATGAAGTAAACGATCGGCACCGTCATTCGCGACAGCAGCAGGCTGGCGATTTCGCCGGCCATGAGTGAGATCGCGAGTCCCTGGAAGATCGGGTCGAACAGGATCACCGAAGCTCCCACCACAACAGCAGCAGCCGTCAGCACCATCGGCCGGAAGCGCACGGCGCCAGCGTCGATCACCGCATGATCGAGCGGGAAACCTTCTTTCAACCGCAGTTCGATGAAGTCCACCAGGATGATGGAATTTCGCACCACGATGCCCGCGCCTGCGATGAATCCGATCATCGAGGTCGCGGTGAAGAAGGCGTTGAGAATCCCGTGCGCCGGCAGGATCCCGACCAGCGAGAACGGAATCGCGCTGAGAATGATCAACGGTGTGATGAACGACTGGAACCAGCCCACCACCAGCACGTAGATCAGAATCACGACGGCGGCAAAGGCAATGCCGAGATCGCGAAACACTTCATACGTGATGTGCCACTCGCCGTCCCACTTCATCGAGTATTTGTTGTCGTCGAGCGGTAGGCGCGCCGTGTGCTGCTCGATCGCGTACCCTTCCGGGATAGCGATTTTCTCGATCTTTGGCCCCATCGCCAGAATCGCGTACACCGGGCTTTCCATCGCGCCCGCCACGTCGCCCGTCACATAGGTAACCGGCATCAGGTTCTTGTGATAAATGCTCTTGTCTTCGATCTTCGTCTCGACGCGCGTCACTTCCCGCAGCGGGATCAAGGCGCCGGTTCTTGTCTGGATTTTCAGGTTGAGAAGCCGGTCCATGTCCGAACGCGCCGCCGATTCGAGTTGCACTATCAGAGGGACGTCTTCTTTGTCGGAGTCGATGTGCATCAACCCCGCGCCCATGCCGGCCGACGCGATGCGCAGCGTCTTTGCGATGTCGTCGACGGTCACACCATGCAGCGCGGCCTTTTCCTGGTCGACGTCGATCCGCTTCTTCGTCTGGTCATCTTCGACATACCAGTCGACGTCCACCACGCCGTCGGTCTTCTCGAAGATCGTGCGGATCTCGCGGGCGACGCGGTTGCGGCCCTCTTCCGTAGGTCCGTACACCTCGGCGACCAGCGTTTCCAGCACCGGTGGACCCGGCGGCACTTCCGCAACCTTGATGTTCGCGCCATACCGTTTCGCGATCGGCGTCAACGCAGTTCGCACACGCTTGGCGATCGCGTGCGACTGATCGCTGCGGTCGCCTTTGCCCAGCAGGTTCACCTGGATGTCCGCGACATTCGCGCCTGAGCGCATGTAGTAATGTCGCACCAGTCCGTTGAAGTTGTAAGGCGACGCTGTGCCTGCGTAGGTCTGCACATCCGTCACTTCGGGTTGCAGCAACACGGCGCGCGCCAGTTCGCGAGTCACTCGTTCCGTCTCTTCGAGCGTCGTACCTTCGGGCATGTCGACGATCACCTGGAACTCGCTCTTGTTATCGAACGGCAGCATCTTCACCTTCACGAAGCCCGTGTAGATGAGGACCATCGATCCGAGCAACAGCACGACCACCATGCCGAGAAATGCGAGGCGCAGCATCACCCGGTGCAGCACGCGATGCATGAACCAGCGATAAATACGCGTGAACACATCCTCTTTGCCGTGCTCGTCATGCCCGCTGGACTTCAGCACGCGCACCGCAGCCCACGGCGTGACGATGAACGCGACGAGCAGCGAGAACAACATCGCTGCCGAAGCGCCGATCGGGATCGGCCGCATGTACGGACCCATCAGTCCGCCGACGAACGCCATCGGCAGAATCGCGGCGACGACCGTGAAGGTCGCAAGAATGGTCGGGTTGCCGACTTCATCCACGGCCTCGATCGCAACCTGATAGAGATCCTTGCCTTTGTTCTGCGGCATTCGCCAGTGCCGCACGATGTTCTCGACCACCACGATTGCGTCGTCGACGAGAATACCGATGGAGAAAATCAGCGCGAAGAGGGTGATGCGGTTCAGCGTGTATCCGTACAGGTAAAAGACCGTCAACGTCAGCGCCAGTGTCACCGGGATCGCCGCGAACACGATCAGCGACTCGCGGATCCCCAGCGTCAGGGCGATGAGCAGCGTCACCGATACCACGGCGATCGCCATGTGGAACAGCAGCTCGTTCGATTTTTCCGCCGCCGTCTCGCCGTAATGCCGCGTGATCCGCACATCGACGCCCGCAGGCAGGGACTTCGATTTCCATGCCTCCACGCGTTCGAGTACCGAGTCTGCAACCTCGATGGCGTTAGTGCCCTTGCGCTTCGAAATCGCCAGCGTGACGGCCGATTGAAAGGCTCCGTCACGTCCGGCGTAGCGAACATACTGCACCGGTTCCCCACCGCCGTCCTCGATCTTCGCGATGTCGCGAATGTACACGGGCTTGCCCGCCGGCGACACCGCCGCGACCACGTTGCCCGCATCCTGCGCGGTCCGCAGAAATCCGCCGGCCTCCAAAATCACTTCGCGACCGTTCACCGGATTGCGTCCAGCCGGCAGCAATTGATTCGCTCGGTTCAGCGACATCGCGACCTGCGCAGGCGACAACGAATACGCCGCAAGCTTCGCTTCATCGAGAATCACGCGGACCTGCCGCCGCTGCCCGCCCAGAATCTGCACGGCGGAAACCTGTTCCACCTGCTTTACTGCATCGTGCATCTGCGCCGCGATGCGCCGCAGGTCGTAATCGCTATACCGCGAGCTCGTCAACGTCAGCGCAAGAATCGGCACGTCGTCGATCGACCGAGGTTTCACCAGAGGCGGCGTCGCTCCCGGTGGGATCAGGTCCACATTCGCATGTAGTTTTTGATTAAGGCGAACGATCGAGCGCTCTTCATCCTCGCCGACCTTGAACCGCACGATCACCAGCGCTCCGCCAGGCTGCGACGTTGAATACAAGTACTCAACGCCGGGGATCTCCCACAGCA
>CAZVKC010000014.1:24386-32167 GCA_964627455.1 uncultured Solibacteraceae bacterium
CCGCCAGGCTGCGACGTTGAATACAAGTACTCAACGCCGGGGATCTCCCACAGCAGCTTTTCCATCGGCTTGGTGACCCGCTCTTCGGTTTCCCGCGCCGACGCACCCGGCATGCCGACGAACACGTCCACCATGGGAACGATGATTTGAGGCTCCTCTTCGCGAGGCAGCTTCATGACGGAGAACGCCCCCGCCGCAAGCGATGTGATGATCAACAGCGGCGTAAGCTTCGATTGGATCCAGGCGCCGGCAAGGCGTCCTGCGATGCCGCTTCCGGTGGTCATTGCCTGACCTCCACACGGTCGCCGTCCTTTGCCCCGCTCGCAGGCGCGATGATCAGATCGCCTTCCTGCAACCCCGAAAGGATCTCGACCTTGCCCTGCTGCTTGTCGCCGGTCCGCACCATACGTTCGTGGGCGACTCCGTTATCGGCCACCAGCACGGACTGCAATTGCCCGTCGGCTTTCACCGCCGCCGCATCCGCGGCCAGAACCTGCCGTGTACCGGTGTCGAACCTTGCTCGTACAAACAGCCCCGAACGAAGGTTCGCCGATGCGGGAAGATCCAGCTTCACGACGAATCCGCGTGAGTCCGCCTGCACGGCAGGAACAACTTCAGTTACGCGCGCCGTGATGTTCTGGTCCAGCGCTTCGATCGTGAGTGCGGCGGTCGATCCGGCCTTGATGTCGCGGATCTTCGATTCATCCACCGTGATCTCCGCGCGGAAAGCCCCGGCGCGTTCCAGGGTCACCAGCGGCAAGCCCGGCGATGCGAGCGTTCCCGGTTCGGCCTTGCGAGCGATCACCACCCCTGCGAACGGTGCTCGAACTTCGGCGAATCCAAGGTTCACCTTCGCCAGCCGTACGCCTTCCTGTGCCTGCGCGATCTTCGCATCGAGTTGCTTGCGCTTGCTGGCTACCGCTTCAACGCCCGATTCCGCCACGCGCAGCCGCATGTCGGCTTCGTCCATTTCCTGCTTCGAAATCGAGTTCTTCTGGAACAGCGTCCGCATGCGTTCGTGCGTCACCTTGGCGAGGTCGAGTTGCGCCTTGGCGGCGCGCCCCGCAGTTTCGACTTCCGCGATTGCGCTGCGAGCCTCGGTTTCAGCGGCCTCGGCCTGCTTCACGCCTGCATCAAGGTCGCGCGAATCGATAATCGCAATCACTTGCCCTTCGCTGACGCGGTCACCCGTTTGTGGCCGCAGTTCGCGGATATAACCCATCGCACGCGCTGCCACATCCGTGGTGGTGCGAGCCCGTACCGTTCCTGTCAGTTCGACGCCCGCAGGCCAGGTTTCCTTCGCAGCCTTCGTGACCGTCACCCGTACAGCAGCCTTCTGGGGAGCATTTGCCGGATGGGCCTCCGGCTTCGATCCGCTGCCGCAACCGGCTAGCAATGCGGCCGCCGCCAATCCCAGGGCGCCCGCCAAGAGGGTCATCTTATTTGAGGACATTCGAGTCTCCTTGCAGGCTGCCTGCTGCGTATTCGAGTTGGATCCGTGCGATGCGGACATCATAGGTAGCTTTCAATTTCCTGGTGCGCGCGTCGAGCAGCGCGGCTTCGTTTCTGAGGAGTTCGGTTACGGTGGTCAGTCCCGCATCGTAGCGGTTCTGAATGATGCGCAGGCTTTCTTCGGCCATCTCGACCGCAGCCGAGGCGACGCTCAGCCGGTCCTGCGCCGACTGCACCGCGATCCCCGCCTGTTTCACCGCGAGACTCACGGCGGATGTCACCTGCTTCTGGCTGGCTTCGGCGCTTTCCAGTTGCCTGGCCGCCTCGCGGACCTTCGATCTGGTCTGAAATCCGTCGAACAGGTTCCACTTCAGCGATGCGGCGATCAGCCAGTTGGCGCCGCCTCGCGTGACGAATCGCTGGCGATCCGCCTCGAAGGCGCTGCGAACGCCGACTTGCGGAAGCCATCCGGATCGCGCGCCTTGCATCTGCGTTTTGGCCATGGCCACGCCAAGTTTTGAAAGCTCGAGTTCCGGCCGCTGCAGCTGAGTCGTTGCAGCCAGACCTTCCGCAGGCAGATCGCGGAGGCGGGTCGAGAGTTGCGCGGCGGAATCGAGTGGCCGTCCCATGGCCTCATTGAGCGCTGCCACTGCGGATTCGCGCTCATGCTGCAGCCGGATCTGCTGTTCGCGAACCGCTGCCACGTGGACCTTCACGCTCAGCACTTCGGCGTCGGTGGACATCCCCGCCGCTCGCACGGCTTCGGCGCGCCGCAAATCGGCCTCGGCGGACTTCAGTGACGCTTCGGCCGCCTTGCCGCTGTCTTCGGCAAGCACCGCCGACCAATAGGCGCGAGCGACTCCCGCGATGATCGCGAGTTCCGCGGCGCGCTTTTCCTGCTGGGTCATCGACTCGGCAAGCTGTGCGGATTTCACTTGCGTACGGGTCATCCTGGCGTCGTAGATCGCTTGATCGACCGTAACGAGGGACTGGAAGTTATTCACAAAGTCGGGCTGGTTGAGGGAGGGAATCGCGAAATTGGCGGCGCTGAACTGGCGCTGCGTCAGCAGCGATCCGAAGACGAAGACCGGATTATCGCTGCGGGCGAAAGACTCGGAGTACTGCACGCGCGGCCGCATGCCGCTCTTCGCCCCGTCGATCCGCGCCTGAGCGGCCTGGACCCGCGCCGCGGCTACCGCAATCGATGGATGGCTGACCAGCGCCTCGCGCACAGCCGCCTCCAAACTCAGTTCTTGGGCCGCTGCCGCCGTCGCGCCCGAGGCGACGGCCAGTATCGCAGCGACTGGCAGGATGGGTTTCATCACACCATTACCGATGCGATTCCCGGGAAAGCGTGACACTCAAGGCTATCGCCGCTCAGTTGCAAGAGTGCGCCGAACCGTCCAATGAGTAGATCTGCCGCTGAATTCGAAAAAATGCCAATAAAACGTCGGAGGTCTTGATTCGAGACCAAAAGAGTCTTATATTGAACTCAGTGAGGCTGTTGCAACTGACTTGCAGTGAAGGCGGCCGAACGAGACAGGTAACAGAAAACCGGCGGAAGGATCTTTGGCGAGAGGCTTCCACCGGTTTCAGCGATCAAGCGCCGGTTCCCCGGTGCTGACCCTCTTCATATTATCGGGTCGGCCCGCCTCCGGTCAGGAGTTGGAATGCGATCCGTCCTCATTTGTACCTTCATATCCGGTTTTGCTGCCTTTGCTGCCGCCACGATGCCGCCCACGGCGCCCGTCCGGGGCCGCGTGCTCGACGAAACCAAGTCGGTCGTCCCTAACGCCCGTATCCTTGCGATCTCCAAGCAGGAAATCGACCCCGTTGCGGGACTGACGTCAAAGGATGGCGAGTTCTCCATCCGTTTGGAACCCGGCGTCTACACGTTGCAGGTCGCCGCTGAAGGATTTCTGCCTGCCGCCGTGCCGGTGACGGTGAGCCTGCAGCGCGAAACCGAGCCCCTCGAAATCATTCTAAAAATTGAATCCCAGTCCACGACCGTAACGGTGGTCGAATCCCTCGGCGGCTATCAGGTGGGGGCCACCACGACTGCAACGAAAACTCCGACTCTGCTGGTGGACGTTCCGCAATCCGTCACCATCGTCAGCCGCGAATTGATCAAAGACCAGTTGATGATGAGCATGGCGGACGTCGTCCGCTACATCCCCGGCATCACCATGGCGCAAGGCGAGGGGCATCGCGATGCGCCGGTGATCCGGGGCAACTCCACCACCTCGGACTTCTACGTCAACGGCGTGCGCGACGACGTGCAGTACTATCGCGACCTCTACAATCTCGAACGCGTCGATGCGGTGAAGGGTCCCAACGCGATGATCTTCGGCCGCGGCGGCGGTGGCGGCGTCATCAACCGCGTCACCAAAGACGCCGGCTTCACGCCCCTGCGCGAACTCTCGCTCCAAGGCGGATCCTTCGGCAACAAGCGTCTCGCCACGGACTTCAACCAGCCGATCAACGAGAAGATCGCCTTTCGCCTGAACGGCATGTACGAGAACTCCGACAGTTTCCGCAACTACTTCAATCTCGAACGCTACGGCATCGCGCCGACGGTCACCTTTCTGAAAGGCGACAAGACCCGCATCCGCCTCGGCTACGAATACTTCCACGACGCGCGTCTTACGGATCGCGGCGTGACCTCGTTCCAGGGGCGTCCCGTCAACGTCAACCGCTCGACCTTCTTCGGCAATCCGAACGAAAGCCCGACGCATGCCGACGTGAACCTCGGATCCGCGACCATCGAGCGGCAGGAAGGCAAGGTCAACATCCGCAACACGACGCTGTTCGGCGCGTACGACAAGTTCTACCAGAACGTCTTTCCTGGCGCGGTGAACACAGCAGGAACGCTGGTCAGCCTGTCCGGCTACAACACCGGCACGCAACGCAACAACGTTTTTAATCAGACCGACGTCACGTGGCTCGTGAATACGGGCATCTTTAAACACACCATCCTGGTCGGATCCGAGTTCGGCCATCAGGGGACCGACAACCTCCGCCAGACCGCGTACTTCAACAACATCGCGACCTCGATCAACGTGCCGCTCGCGAATCCTACCGACTTCACGCCCGTGGCCTGGCGGCAAAGCGCAACCGACGCGGACAATCGCGCCACCAACACCGTCGCCGCGTCCTATGTGCAGGATCAGGTCAGCATCACTCGCTACATCCAACTGATCGGCGGCGTGCGTGTCGATCGCTTCGACCTGAACGTATTCAATCGCCGCAATCAGGACACCCGCCGCCGCACCGACAACATGGTGTCGCCCCGCGCGGGCATCGTCTTCAAGCCCATCGCGCCGATGTCCGTGTACTTCAACTACAGCATCGCGTACCTGCCCAGTTCCGGCGACCAGTTCGCTTCACTCGACGCGACCAGCGAGACGCTGAAGCCCGAGAAGTTCACCAACTATGAAGCGGGATTCAAGTGGGACATTCGCCGCTCGCTCTCGTTCACCACTGCCGTCTACCAGTTGAACCGGACCAACACCCGCGCCGTGGATCCGAACAACCCTGCCCGCATCGTGCAGACCGGCAGCCAGCGGACCAACGGCTATGAACTCGGCCTCAGTGGCACAGTGACCCGTTCGTGGACCATCGCGGGCGGATACGCCTTCCAGGATGCGTTCATCAGTAGTGCGACTTCGGCCGCACGTCTCGGCGCCGTGCCCGCGATGGTTCCCCGCCACAACTTCTCGCTGTGGAACAACTACAAGTTTATGTCCCGCCTGAGCGGTGGCCTGGGGCTGATTCACCAGGCGTCGATGTGGGCCGGCGTGGACAACACGGTGACGGTCCCCGGCTTCACCCGCGCGGACGCGGCGCTCTACTACTCGGTGACCGACAAGATCCGGGTGCAGGCGAACGTCGAGAACATCACCGACAACAAGTACTTCATCAACGCGCACAGCAACACGAACATCATGCCCGGCTTCGCCAGAGCCGTGCGCATCGGATTAACCTACCGGTTCTAGCCGGAAAGCTCCGCAACCAAAGAAAACGCGGCGGTCTCGTCGACCATTCAGGTTCGCCGAGACCGCCGCGGTGCAAACGGAGCCTGTCGTTATCTACTGACCCTGGCCCAGCGAGAATCCGGGAACCCCATCGAAGGTGCACAGGTTCTCGGTCTTGATGACATCGATCGTCGTGGTCTCTGCAAGGCGCGTGAGCAGCGCCGCCACATCGCGATGCGTGATCGTGTGTCCATCCGCCACCTGGAACCGGCACCGCCAGTGATCCGTGCAGAAAGTTTCCGGGAAGCCCTGCGGCCATACCTTCACGCCGCGGTTGGTGATCATGACCAGATTCAATCCGTCCTTCTCCACCGTCTGCAGGCGTTCCGCCAGTTGATCCGCGGTGCTGTCGAGTGAGTGCACGAAGACATCGACTCCCACGATCTCTTTCTTCGCGGGCGCCCGCCGCGCCACGTGGATCTTGGGCGGTTCCTGCTGCGCCGGATAGTCAGCAGCCGTCAACTGACGCGGCTTCAGTCCGAGCCGTGCGATCACTTCCTTCGTGAATTCCGCCGTGCCGACCTTCTTGACGCTGGATTCCTGCGAGTAGATGTCCCCCGTGTGGATGCCGTCTTCAATGGTCCGCAGCAGTGCGTTGTGGACCAGCGTCGCCGTCTCGCCCTGGCCGATGTGGGTGAGCATCATCACCGAAGCGAGCAGCAGCCCCGAAGGATTCGCGATATCCTGACCCGCGATGTCCGGCGCGGAACCGTGGATCGCCTCGAACATCGAGATCCGGTCGCCGATGTTGGCGGACCCGGCGAGTCCCACCGATCCCGCGATCTCTGCGGCGATGTCGGACACGATGTCGCCATACAGGTTCGGCGTCACGATCACATCGAACCGCCCCGGCTGATCGGCCAGGCGCGCGGCGCCGATGTCCACGATCATGTGCTCCTTGGCGATCTCCGGATACTCGGCCGCGATCTCATCGAAGACCTTGTGGAACAGGCCGTCGGTGAGCTTCATGATGTTGTCCTTGCTGAAGCAGGTCACCTTCTTGCGGTTATTGCGCCGCGCATACTCGAACGCGAACCGGACCACCTTCTCGCTGCCCGGCCGGGTGATCAGCTTCAGGCACTGATACACTTCATCGGTCTGCCGGTGCTCGATGCCGGCGTACAGATCCTCTTCGTTCTCTCGCACGATCACCACATCCATGCCCGGATGCCGCGTGGCGACAAAGGGATGATACGCAACCGTCGGCCGCACGTTGGCGTACAAGCCCAGGGTTTTGCGGATCGTCACATTGAGACTCTTGAAGCCTCCGCCCTGCGGTGTCGTGATCGGCGCCTTCAGGAACACGCCGGTGTCGCGCAGCGACTTCCAGGATGCCGGCTCGATGCCGGAAGTGAACCCGCGGCGGTACACCGCCTCGCCGATCTCGATCGTCTGGATGTCCAGCCTGGCTCCGGCTTCTTTCAAAATCCGGAGGGTGGACTTCATGATTTCCGGGCCAATCCCGTCGCCATGAGCGACAGTGATAGCCGTTGATTTGCTGGACGCGGTTGCGGTCAGTGGGGCTTCCATGGTGAGTGTGGAGGACATGTTTCGTTCCACCTTCAATATACGACACAAATGTCGTGTATTGCAAGTCGTGTTTTTGGTGTCGTAGGATTTTGTTGTGGCCGACACGCCTTCCTGGACCTTCCTGACCAACTACAGCCATGTCCTGCTGACGATTGCGGCCGAGCCGGAAATCCGCATTCGCGAGGTTGCAGACCGGGTGGGAATCACCGAGCGCGCCGCCCAGCGCATTCTTGCTGATCTGGTCGAATCGGGACATCTGGAAATTGAGAAGGTGGGACGCCGCAACCGCTATTCGGTCAACGCCTCGTTGCCGCTGCGGCATCCGGTCGAGCGTGAGAATCAGGTGAGCGCACTGCTTGCGCTGACGCGGCCCGGCGGCAAAGGAACCTTCGGCGACGCGATCAAGCCCAAGCCGCGAACCGGCCGCAAATAGCCCGCGCCGTTAGCGTATCCGAACGAATCGCAAATCCCAGACGCGGCTCTCGCCCGCGCTCATTCCGGTTACCTTGCCGTTCGTGTCTCGAAGGAACCGGATCGAGGCGTTCGCTGGAGTCTCGAACGTGTCGCGAAACGCAGGCTTCAGCATGACCGCCGGTTCCGCCGCGATCTGCATCTTCAATTCACCCGGCTTGTCGCCCGCGAGGATCCGCACGGTGGTCGCCGCAGTCTCAGTGCTCGTGTATGCGCCGGTAAAGGCCGCGAGGTCAGCGGGCGTGGGCGTCCACGGATCCACGCGTTCGTACAGGATATCGTCGGTAGACGTGA
>CAZVKC010000014.1:32267-53384 GCA_964627455.1 uncultured Solibacteraceae bacterium
ACGGAAACCTGCTGGTCCGGATACCGGCCCAACCACGTGCGGTAGCCACCCGTTGCGCCGCCATGCGAGACCTCGCGCAAGCCGTCGACCGTCGACACAGTCAATCCTGCGGCATACGAAATCTTTCGTCCGGATGTGAGGGTCGCCGGTGTCTGTTGCAACTCGACCATCGCGCGGCCGCCTACCTTCGCATGCGTGAAGTTCTCGTTCCACCGCAGCAGATCACCCACCGTCGTCAGTAGCCCACCGGCGCCGATGATGTTCTCGATCGGTGTCAACTGCGCGAACCCGCCCTCCCGCAGCAAAGGCCGGTACGCCAGCGCGCGATTCGGAACTACCGCGCGGAAGTCGTCGCGCCACCGCGTATGCGTCATCTCGAGGGGCGCGAAGATCACATCCTGCGTGTACTTCTGAAAGCTCCGTCCATCGCCGAGCGCTCGCTCGATGAGGATCGTCGAAATGTTGTACCCGGTATTCGTGTAACTGTAGTTCGATCCCGGATCGAAATTGAGCGCCCGCTGCAACGACGCCATCCGCAACAGGTCCTGGTTCGACAGCGTGTACTTGCCCTCGGGATACCCGCTGAACGCCGCCAGAGCGCGCCATTCGCGGATCCCGCTCACATGGCTCAGCACCTGGCGAATCGTCAGCGGCGCGCCGTAGTCCTGCAGTTCCGGCAGATACTTCCGCATCGGATCGTCCAGCGAAATCTTCCCCTGCTGCGCCAGCAGGATCAGCGCCGCCGCCGTAAACTGCTTAGCCACCGATCCACTCTCGAACACCGTATCCGCCGTGATCGCGACATTGCGCTCGAGGTCCGCCATGCCGTACCCGGCGGTCAACACCACCGAGCCCTTCTCCGCAACGCCCACCGCGCATCCCGGCGTGTGCGTATGGAATGCGGCAAAAATCTTGTCGACCTCGGCCGAATGAGGACCCGCGGCATACATCACCGCGGCGCAAACGAATAACAGTGTCCGGGAAACCATGACAAATTCTCTCATCCCCGCAAAAACAGAAAAGCCGCCCCCGAAGGAGCGGACCTTGGCCCATCAAACAAAGGCTAACCACCGCACATCAGTCCAGTCGCTGGATCCTGGCGGAAAGATCTGCTTCAATATCGCCTGCAGCATAGCGCTGTTGGCGAGCAAAATCGTGATCGACCAACGCGTCGAGTTCTTCGAACCGGATCGGCATGATCTCGTTGAATACTGCAACAGATGCTGAACGCGCCTTCTCACTGTTCATTCCAGTCTTCGCCCAGCAGAAGAGCCAAAGCACACTCTGTGCGTGTACTGAACGATCGGCGTCAACGATCCAATGCGACTGAATGGCCTTGGAACATGTGGAGTGTGGGATAGATGATATGAGGGTCAATGCGTGAGCGGGTGAAGTCTTTAATCGCAACATGGAAACTCCATTCCATCTAGTGATCGGCAAATAGCCGTCACAAGATAAGACGATCGTAGTCTCTGTCGGATGAGCGAATTGATTCCCACGCGCAAAAACAGAAAAGCCGCCCCCGAAGGAGCGGCCTCTCGCTGAACCACGAAAACTCTTACTTGTTGGTCGCGTCGTGCGTGGTGCTCTGCTCGCGGATCGGCAGGTACAGCTTCTCCCAATCCTTGTGCGCAGCGTTGTCGGCATAGGCATCGAAAGCAGCCTTGTTCTCGAACTCCATCACGAACACGTTGTTGTAGCCGTTGCCCTGGACCTTCAGCGTGTCGGTCCACACGTTCTTCACGCCGGCGATCTCGCCGGCCATCTTCTCGACGCCCTTGATCGCGGCTTCACGCTGCGCCGGGGTCGAGTCCGCCTTCCACTTCACGGTCACGATATGCAGCACCGACTTCGGCTTGCCGAACCGGTTCGCGCCGACGAGCAGGCCGGCTCCGAACACGAGCATCAGGGCGGCAGTAATGAGCAGAATCTTCTTCATATGATTTCTGTGGAACTCCCTTGTTGTTGTTGCTGTTGTAGCTTGAGCAGCTTCTGCTGCTGGTACGCCTGCGCGGCGCGGATCCCGGACCAGTGTTCGCAAACCACGATCGAATTCGCGGGATTGCGAACCATGTACTTGATGTTCACTGGACCGATCAGGCGATCCGGCTGCTCCGGCAGGTACGATGCGAGCGTATGGACGTCCTGGCTCGCACTATATACGACGCCGTTGACTGCATATTGGTAGACAAGCTGCTCGCTTCCCGCTTCGAGAAGCATCGCATCGCCCATCCGTCCGTCGCGATTGACGAAAAAGCGCCGCTTCATCTCCCGGCGTTCGGGAGTGTTGCGGCGCTGAAAAATGATCCATGCGCCGAGGGCCAGGAGCGCGCTGGCAAAAAGCGCCAGCCCCACGATCTTCCAGGCGTCCGCGGCGGGAAAGTGCATGATTACCGGGATGCGGCGGGCGCTTCAGCGAAGGCCTTCGCGTAATCCTTCAGGAACTGGTCGAGGCCCTTGTCGGTGAGCGGGTGGTTGAACATCGAGTCCAGCACCTTGAAGGGCATCGTGCCGACTTGCGCGCCGGCCTTGGCTGCTTCGATCACGTGGGTGGACGTGCGCAGCGACGCGGCGAGCACCTGCGTCTTGAAGCCCTGCTCCATATAGATGTTCACGATGTCGCGGATGAGCTGGTTGCCATCCCAGCCGATGTCGTCGACGCGACCGACGAACGGGCTGACGAGATACGCGCCGGCCTTCGCGGCGAGGATCGCCTGCGCCGAGGAGAAGCACAGCGTCACGTTGGTGCGGACGCCCTCTTTGCTCAGCGCGGAACAGGCCTTGATGCCTTCGCGCGTGAGCGGCAGTTTCACCACGACGTTCTTGTGGATCTTCGCAAGCTTCAGGCCTTCGGGAATCATCAGGCTGGCTTCGGTCGACAGGACCTCGGCGCTGATGTCGCCGTCGATGATTTCGCAGATGCGCGCGATCTGCTCTTCGATTTGAATGCCTTCCTTGGCAATGAGCGAGGGATTGGTGGTCACGCCATCGACGATGCCCCAGGACGCGCCTTTGCGCAATTCGTCGAGGTTCGCGGTATCGAGAAAGAATCTCATGGTTTGTATTTACTCTTCTGCTTGGACGGGGTTTTCCAGGATGCCGATCCCATCAATCTCGATGCGGACCGTCGAGCCGGGGGCCATCGGACCCACGCCGGGCGGGGTGCCCGTAGCGATCAGATCGCCGGGTTCCAGGCTCATGAAAGCCGATACGTACTCGATAATAACATCCACCGGGAAGATGAGGTCCGTGATCGGCGCGTCCTGCTTGACCTCGCCGTTGAGTACGGTCCGCACGCGAATCGAGTTGAAATCCGCCACCGCGGACTTCGGCACGAACGTTGGTCCGACTGCGCAGAAGGTGTCGAAACCCTTGCCGCGGGTCCACTGGCCGTCTTTCTTCTGCAGGTCGCGAGCCGTGATGTCGTTGACGCAGGTGAAGCCCGCCACGTAATCCCACGCCTCTTCGCGCTTGATGTTGCGGCCGCGCTTGCCGATGATCAGGCCGAGTTCACCTTCGAAGTCGACGCGCTGCGACAGCTTCGGGTGGATGATCGCATCGCCGTTGCCGATGAGCGACGACGGCGGCTTGAGGAAGATGAGTGGTTCCTTGGGAACTTCGTTGCCGAGTTCTTTGGCGTGTTCGGCGTAGTTGCGTCCGACACAAACGATCTTGGACGGGGACGCTGCAGGGAGGAGTTGTTCCGCCTCCTGCTGGTTCGAGAAGCGGTAGCGAATCATTGCTGGTGTCCCTTCAGGATAGCGCGGCGGCAAAAAAATCTATTTAGTACTGGACACCGGCCGATACGTTCAGAGCATCGTTCCGGACAAGAGGGATAGAGGAGTATTTGCATGAAGCAATGCAATCTGAGGAGTATTCTGACTTTACTAACCGCGGCCACACTGGCCGCAAACGCCCAAACCACATCGCATTGGACCGTGATCGGCTGGAATGATCTCGGCATGCACTGTGTCGACGGCAAGGACTATTCGATCTATTCGATTCTTCCGCCTTACAACAATATCCACGCCCACGTCATCGACCCGAATGGCAAGCTCATCAAGGCGTCGTCATCGACGCTGCAGGTGACCTACGAGGCAGTGGCGGATCCCGACGGATCGATCAACCGCAGTTCCATCGGCAAAACCAATTTCTGGGATTTCGTGAAGGTCCTCTACGGCGCCGCGCTCGTGCCGGACGCTGGTCTCGCGGGCTACCGGATGCCGGGGGCAACCAATACGCCACAAGGAATGAAATTCACCACCGGCTACAACTGGTTCACCGGTGACGGCATCCCGATCACCCCGTACGATGACAAGGGAGTCAAAAACTACTACCCGCTCATGCGTATCAAGGTGAAGTCCTCGGGTAGAGCCGTGGCGCAAACCGACATCACGCTGCCGGTATCCGATGAAATGGATTGCCGCGCCTGCCACGCTTCCGGATCCACCAGCACGGCGATTCCGGCCGGCGGCTGGGTCTTCGACGCCAACTCCGAGAAGGACTACAAACGCAACGTCCTGCGCAAGCACGACGAGATGCAACTGTCGAATCCGCTCTTCCAGTCCGCACTCGCGAAACTGGGCATGAACGCGCTCGGCCTTGAGGCGACGGTCAGCAATGGGCGTCCGGTCCTTTGCGCCGCCTGCCACGGCTCGAACGCACTGCCCGGCACGGGAATCGCCGGCATCACGCCGCTGACCCGCGCTATGCATGCGGGACACGCCAACGCGCCCGATCCCACCAACATGTTGACGCTCGATTCCTCGGCCAATCGCTCGGCCTGCTACCGCTGCCATCCGGGTTCCGAAACCCGGTGTCTGCGCGGCGCCATGGGCAGTGCGGTCGCGTCCGACGGATCTATGCTGATGCAATGCCAGAGCTGCCACGGCAGCATGAGCCAGGTGGGCGCGGCCACTCGCGTCGGCTGGCTGCAGGAACCTTCCTGTCAAAACTGCCACACCGGCACGGCGACGCTCAACAACGGGCAGATCCGTTATACCAGTGCGTTCGACAATTCCGGAAGCCTGCGCGTTGCTGTGAGCCGCGCGTTTGCGACCAACGCCAACACGCCAGCAACGGGTTTTGATCTGTACCGCTTCTCGAAGGGCCACGGCGGATTGCAGTGCGAATCCTGCCACGGCTCGACGCACGCGGAGTATCCGAGTTCGCATCGCAACGACAATCTGCAGTCGATCGCGTTGCAGAAGCACACCGGGACCCTCATCGAATGCATGACCTGCCACGCTTCGATGCCGAAGACGGTGACCGGTGGTCCGCACGGCATGCATCCGGTCGGGCAGACGTGGGTGGGCGGCCATGAGAGCGCCGCGAAGACCAACGCCTCGCAATGCCGTAGCTGCCATGGACTCGACTACCGCGGAACCGTTCTGTCGGAGACGCACGCGGATCGCAGCTTCCAGGTGGAAGAGCGCGGCACGCTCAGCTTCCCGAAGGGGACCTCGATTGGCTGCTATAGCTGCCACAACGGTCCGAACGGCGGGTAACAATTACAGGCAAAAACTACCCGATGCCGGAACGGCAGGGGAGGCGATCCATTCGCGGATCGTCTTCCTTGCTCTCCGCATCCGGTTCTTCACCGCATCGACGCTGATTTCCAGGGCTTCTGCTGTTTCCTCGGTGGAGAGTCCTTCGACCGCCCGCAACAGGAATACCAATCGCAGCGATTTGGGCAGTCTGGACAACGCGTCGCGAACCGCCTCCAGTAACTCCATCTGCCGCGGGAACATTTGCGTGCCCGCTTCCGGATGCACCAGAAAACAATGGTCGCGATCCAGCGGTTTCCTACGCCTTTTCATCAGGCAGACATTCTTCGCCACGCGGAATGCCCAAGGGCGCACTCTCTCCGCATCGCGCAAATCCGAGACGCGATCATGCAGGCGCAACAACGTGTCCTGCACGACCTCCTCTGCATCCTCGCGCTGGCGGCAGATGGTCATGCTGTAGTGCAAGAGCCTCGATCCAAAGAGCCGCGCGAATTCGTCAAATGCTTCTTCGTCGCCAGTTTGAATTCGCCGCGCCAGATCGATTTCGAGCTGTCGATAAGGCATTGCACAGCAGGATGCAATCCCGCTGCCAAACGTGACCTCTGCAAACAGGATTTGGCGGAAAAGAAATCAGATGCGCATCGGCATCACGACGTAGCGATACTGATTCCCTTCGCCAGGTTCCGCGGGGCGATATTCGCCGGCCGAGTTACCGTCCTTGAAGTGGAACTTGATGTCGCCCTGCGGAACTGCCTTGAGGAAGTCCAGCAGATACGCCGCATTGAAGCCGATCTCGACCGGAGCGCCGGCGTAATCGATCGGCAGGCTCTCTTCGCTTTCGCCGGTTTCGGAAATCGACGAGAAGACCTTCAACTCTTCCTTGCTCAACCGCACGCGAATCGCGCGCGAACGCTCATCCGAAAACTGCGCGACGCGTTCGATCGACGAGCGGAACTCTTCGCGCGGCAGCGAGATGTCGTGCGGATGCTCCTTTGGCAGCACACGCTCGTAGTCGGGGAAGTTGCCCGTCAGTTTGCGGGACATCAGCATGCGTTCGCCGATGCGGAAAAACAGGTGGTTGTCGTCGCCCGAGAACTCGAATGACGGATCCTCGCCCTGCGCGTCGTTGCCCAGTTTCAGAATCTCGCCCATCGCCTTCTTCGGCAGCAGCGCGCGATACGACACGCCGCCCAGGTTGAGGCCGTCACGCTGCACCATCGCCAGACGGTGGCCGTCGGTCGCGACCATGATCAGCGCGGTCTCGCGCAGCAGCATCAACGCGCCGTTCAGGGTAAAGCGAGACTCCTCGTTCGAGATCGCGAAGATTGTTCGGCCGATCATCGTGTTGAACGCGTTGACCGGGATCTGCGCCAGCGTCTCGGGCATTTGCGGCAATTCGGGGAAGCTTTCGCGGCTCATGCCGGCGATGCGCGTTTTCGAACGTCCGCAGGTAATCGTCACCCACTGGTTGTCGGCAAGTTTGATGTCGACGGGCTGGTCGGGCAACAGGCGAACGTAATCGAGCAGGCGCTTGGCCGGAATCGTGCCGGATCCCTGTTTCTTGACCTTGGCGGGGCAGGAGCAACGGATGCCGAGTTCCAGGTCGGTGGCGGTGAGATAAATCCGGTCTCCCGCGGCTTCAACGAGCACGTTCGACAGAATCGGGATCGTCGTCTTCTTCTCGACTACGCCTTGCGACAGGCTCAGTTCTCGGACCAGGTCCGCCTTGTTGACGGTAAATTCCATAGGATGCGCTGCCTTTGTTTTGCGACCCGGGGGAGGGTGAACTTCCCAGTATAACTTGCATTGGAAACGAATAGACTGCATGCCGCGTCGTTTTGCGTATGCTTCTCCCTGTGGTCCTGTTTCTTTCCCTCCCCACGCTGGACGCGCGAGAGGAAGCGATCAGTCGTGCGCTGCTCGAGGATTACCGCAAGCGTGCCGTTCCAACTCCGGCTCTGGCGCAATGCGACGCCTATGTCCGCAAGGTGGCGGCGTTGCTGCCCGTTGGTGTTCCGTATCAGTTGGAAGTGCTCGGTCTCGCGGCACAGGAACAGCCGTTCGCGTTGCCGGACGGCCACGTTGTGGTTCCCGTCAAATCGTTGCTCCAGGCCAGGGATACCGCCGCTTTTGCCAAAGCACTCGCGCACACCTTCGGACACCTGGTGCTGCATCATGGCCTGGTTCGCAATGCGGAAGGGATTTCGATGTGGACCACGCCGCATACGGACGGCCTGATTCCTCGGCCTCATCAGGTCCGACACAAGCAATGGGAGGCTGAGGCAGACGAGTACGCAACCAAGCTGATGCAACAAGTGGGTTCTCTGACTGAAGTTCCCGAGACGGAACTCACGCAACTGCAGGATCAACTGAAGCCGAAACGTCCCGTGCCGACTCTGCGGAAGCCGCAATAGGCTAAATTGGGGGCGTACCTAGGCCCGGCGGTTGCGAGGCGCGGGTTTGGCAGCGACCTTGGAGCCCGCTGCGGGCTTGGTGGCTGCGGCCGCCGCTGGCTTGCGGGTTGTGGCCGATGCCGTCGTCCGGCGTGCGGCCGTGCTGGTTGTAACCGGCGCCCGTCCGCGCGACACCGTGCGGGTCACAGGCCGGCGCGTCACAGTGGAAGCCTTCTGCTCGATATACGAAGCAGGAACCAGCATCAGATCCCCAACCTCAGGCTCCTCGGCAAAGGACGCATTCGCTGCCGTCAACGACGCCGTTTGGACCCGATACTTCTTCGCGATCGACGCAACCGTTTCGCCCTGCTCCACGCGGTGGAACTTCCAGGCGGCGCGCTTGTCTTCCGGCACCGACGATACAGCCGCCACCACGCGATTCAGCGAGCCCTTCGGTACGCGAACCTGGTATCCCGAGGGAGCAATCGGCTTCAGCAACGCCGGATTCATATCGCGAAGATCCGCTACAGGCTTGTCGCAAGCCGCCGCGATCAACTCGAGGTGCGTGTTGCTGCTCACGTCATAGGTGTCGTACTCGAGCGGTTCGTCGAACTTCAACGTGTCGAGTCCATACACCGACGGATTCTTCGCCATGACGATGAAGGCCAGGATGACCGGAACGTACTGTTCCGTATCGCGAGGCAGGGCGTGCATCTCGCGGAGCTTCCAGTAATCGGCGTAACCGGTCCGCTGGATTGCGCGATCCACACATCCCGGACCGCAGTTATAAGCCGCCAGCGCGAGGTTCCAGTCGCCGAACATCTGATACAGGTTGCGGAAATACCGGGCAGCCGCGCGCGTGGACTTTTCGGGATCCATGCGATCGTCGGCATACGGGCTCAGGCCCAGCTTGTAGTCGCGAGCTGCCGACGCGACGAACTGCCACATCCCGACCGCCGCCGCATGCGACACGGCGCGAGGCGAGAACCCGCTCTCGAGCACCGCGACATACATAAGATCGGAAGGTACGCCCTCTTCATTGAAGATCCGCTGGATCATCGCCCGGTAACGGCCGGAACGGCGCAGGTTGTGGTCCAGGATCTTCTTGCCCCGGTCGCCCGAGAAGTAGGTGATTGCGCTGAACACCGACTCGTGCGCGTCGATCGGCAGTTCGGAACTCGTGGCCGCAATAATGTCCATGACCTTGCGGGTTGCCGCGTTCTCGCGCGGATCCACCGGGAAAGTCATTTCGAGGATGCTGTCGCGCGGCGAGTTTTCGAACACGAACTTGTCCGGCGATTCCGCGGCGCCCAGGCCGCTGATGTCGTACCGGTAAATCGCCTCGACCATCTCTTCCAGGCGCCGCTCCAGCCGCTGGCGGCCCAGTTCATCCTGTCCGGGAGCTTCCAGCAACAGGTCGATCGCGCGGTTGAAGTCGCTGCGGGCCTGTTCCGTGTTGCCTTCCGCGTACGCCTTCTTGCCCGCGTTGAACTTCTCTTCCGCTTTGCTGAGCCGGTTCTCCAGCTCTCTCAACCGCAGGATCGACTGCGTCGACTGGGTGAGGTTCGGCAATTCATTGGAATACAGCGTCGGAGGCGTATCGACGACTTCTTTGGGAAGAGAAGCGGCGGCTTCCTCAATATTCACTACGGGAGCTTGGGGAAGAAACGAATTGCGGATCGGTTGCTTGAATCCAGCGGTCCGAACGGCACATCCATTGATCAGAAGAGACAGGGCGAGCAATCCAGTTGCCCTCGTAACACGGTGAAGTAGGGTCATCCTTCTCCTGACGAGCTGTGATGTTCTGAACTCCTGCAACCGTCTCACTTTACAATGATCTAGCGGCCTTTTTCAAGACGCACGATATAGCCCAAACCGGGTGTAGTCAAGACGGTTTCTGCGCTGTCTAGACTAAGGCGTCTCTCTGGGTCGGACCCAGACGTTACCTACCAGTAACTTAGGCAGGTCCGGAATCGGCTCATATCGAAAATGACAATCCGATAACAAATATTTATCCTACTTACTTAAGTAAAATAAGATACATATCTATTGCCCTCTGGCGGTCGAGGTCCAGCATGACCTGGGTCTTCGAGGTCCCGCTCCCGGCTACCCGGGTCCGCCCATACTCCGGACCGAACTTCGTTTCCACTTCGAGGTGCTGCAATTCGGACTTCGTCACCAGCGACGGGTCGATCAGATACGCCGCCGCCA
This sequence comes from uncultured Solibacteraceae bacterium, assembly GCA_964627455.1. GTDB lineage: Bacteria > Acidobacteriota > Terriglobia > Bryobacterales > Bryobacteraceae > F-183. Next base: position 42,379 of record CAZVKC010000014.1, read on the forward strand.
GTTCATCCCACAGGTAGCCCTTGGCGTCCGGCTTCTTCAAGAACGCCGGATACTCGTAGCCGAAGGACTCCTTATATAACTTGTTGTGCGGGTACGCTCCGGCGGCGATGATGTCGAACTCCTTCTTGCCGTATTCGGCGCGATTGCAGATATCGAGTCCAAAGAGGATTTTCTCTGCGACCGGCGCGCGCAGCACCGCGTTCGCGGCTTCGGGATCGAACCAGAAATTGAACTCCGCGGCCTTCGTCGCGTTGCCCGGAACATAGACGTTGCCGCCCATGATCACCAACCTCTTGATACGCGACACGATCGACGGCTTCTTCTCGAGCATCCGCGCGATGTTCGTCAGCGGACCAATCGCCAGCACTGTCATCGGTTCCTGCTCGAGCTTGCTGATGAGAAAGTCGACCGCCGTCTCAACTTCCGCGCGAGGACGCTTGCGGTCGAACGCGCCGCCGAACTCGAGTGGACGCTCCTTCTGCGCCATCTCCGCCGTATGCACCAGCGGTTGCTGTGCGCCCAGATGAATCGGGACCTTCTTCTCGCCCAGCATTTGCAGGGTCGCGCGCGCGTTGCGCAATCCTTCGTTCGCCCACACGTTGCCCGCCACCACGGTCACGCCCTCAATGCGGAACTTCTTCGTACGGGAGATCATCGCGATCGCCACGTTGTCGTCCGTGAAGCGCGCGGGGTCGCAATCGATAAGCAACGGCTCTTTGGCTTGGACTTGCAGCGAGGCGGTGAGCAACACCGTCGTGAGGAGCATCCTTTTATTATCAGATTCGAACGATGCGATCCGGAAACGTCGCGTCGAACCAATGCCGCCGGCCCTCGCGCCAGCGCGCCGCCAGCGTGAATTCATCGTGCTTGCGAATCGATCCATAGCGCCACGCGCCCGTATCGCAGAAGCTTTCGCACAGGTACTCGCGATAGCGCCGCATGCTGCCGTCGCGCGCCCCGGACTTCCGCCATTCCGCGGACCAGCCCAGTTCCCCGCGCGCATGCCGCTGCAGTTCCGCCGCAATCAACTGCGCGTAGCTTTCGCGTTGCGCATTCGACAGCCGGATCCAGGCAAAGTGAAACAGTTCGTGTAAAAGGATGCGCGTCAGTTCCCGATGTTGCAAGGCCGAATCGAGAATGATCTGCCGCTTGCGCAGGAAGGATGCGGCGTGAACCGGCTGGCCTGTTTCGGGAGTCTCGCTCAGCAGCCGTCCGCGATGTGCGGTCAACTCCGGGCGGAACTCAATCGAAACAGGCCTTCCGAAAAACTGGCAGGAAACCTGGCGGGGATTTAGGGCTTGCGCGTGAAGAATTCGGGCTTCTCGATCTTCACAACCATGCTCTTCTGCAGATTCTGGAACCACGCCTGGAACTTCTCCTGCTTCAACTGCTGGAAGATCTGATCGCGAACTTCGGCATACGGCTGCGCGCCCTTCTCGGTGCGCTTGAGGATATAGAAGCCGTTGGCCTGACGCACGGGTTCGCTCACGCCGTTGACGTCGAGCTTGAACACCGCGTCCTTGATCGCAGCCGGGAAGTTGTCGCCCCTGCGGATGGTCGCGTACACGCCGCCCTTGGCTGCCGAGTCCTTATCGTCCGAATTCTCCTTGGCGAGCTTCGCGAAATCCGCGCCGCCCTTCAACTCGGCCGCGAGTTTCTCCGCCTTGGCTTTCGCCTCGGTCTCGCTGAGCGGCTTCTTCGCCTTGGGATCCTGCGACGGCGCAGGGCTGTTCGAGAAGGAGATGTAGATCACGCTGAGCGCGGCGGTCTCGTACTTGTCTTTCGACTTCTCATAGAACGCTTCCTGCTCGGCCGGCGTGACCACGACATTGTTGTTCTGTTCCTGGATCGCGACGTTGGCAAGATACTGACGGCGCAGCGCATCGAGAGCTTCCTTGTGCGGCGACTGCTGATCGAGCTTCTTCGCAGCGGCTTCATCGGAAAGCTGGCGGATCAGGAACAACTGGTTCATCGCCATCTGCGGATTCTGGGCCAGGCCCTGGCGCGCTTGCGGCGGGAGTCCGCCGAGCATTTCGTTGAGTTCGGCGGCGGTGACAGCCTTACCGTTGACCGTGAGGATCACGGTGCCCGGCGCCAGCTCCGGAGTCTGCGGCATGGCGATCTGAGTTGACGACGCGCCGGGGACCGGCGGCTGCGCCTGGGCAAACATCAACAGCGGGCACGCGGCCGCTAGAACAAGCAGGTACAGATTACGTTTCATTCGGGATTGTATTGTTTGGGAACAAGTCAATGGTAACAGTTAGAGTCGCGGATCCACGGCTTCGCTCTCGAGCGCGAGCACGCCGAACACACACTCATGGACGCGTCGAAGCGGCTCCCGTTTCGAAAATCGGGTCAACCCTTCGAGCCCGAGTGCGAACTCTCGCAGGGCGAGTCCACGCTTTGATCCCAGTGAACGGCCGCGCAGCCGGTCGAGATGCAGCGTGTACTCGGGTCCATAGATGATCCGCAGGTATTCGCGGCCACGGCACTTCACGGCGGGCTGCACGAGTCCTTTCTCGCCGCCTCGCACGAGGAACTGATTCGGTTTCACCACCATGCCTTCGCCGCCGTGATGTTCCGTCAGTTCGATCCACCAGTTCGTGGCGGCCTCGCACTGCGCGGCGTCGGTCAACTGCACCACGCGATACTGCGTCTTGCGGAACAGCCCCGAATCCGCGCCGGCGATGCGGTGCAGCGTTTCCATGTGCCACGTATGCGGCTTGTTCGCGTGCACCGCGCCTTCGGTCGCCAGGATGTGGAAGGGCGCGAGCTTCAAATAGTCCACCGAGTGGACCGGCCAGCAATAGCGCCGGTAGGCCTCGCGGAACTTCACCGCCGCGTCGAGGCGCGTGCGCGTGTGTTCCAACAGGTGACGTAAATGTTCCGCGCCGCCGTGCTCGAGAAGCTCGACCGCCCGCTGCAGGCTCGCTTCCGCCGGCGCGCCGGTCGCCGCATATTGATCGCGCAGCAATTCCTGCGCCTTTGCGGACCACGGCATCAACTCGCAATCCAGGCAGATCCAATCGGTCTGCAACTCGTTGAGGATGCCGGATGCAACCACCGCCGCGCGGACCCGTTCGAGAAACGCCGCCTCCATCGCGGTGTCGTTAAAGAATGGCCTGCCGGTGCGCGTGTAGCAGACGCCGAACCGGTCTGGATCCTTCACGCCAAACCGCCGTCGCGCCGATTCCGCGTCTTTCGCCAGCACGACGATCGCGCGTGAACCCATGTGCTTTTCCTGGCACACGATCTCAGCGACGCCCTGCTTGCGGAAGTACTCGAACGCCTCGTCGGGATGTTCGAGATAACCGTCCCGCTGCGACGTTTCGCAAGGCGACATCGTTGGAGGCAGGTAGATCAACCACCGTGGATCGACCGCAAAGCGCGACATCACTTCGAGCGCCGGGATCGCGTTCTCTTCTCGAATTGTCACCGCCGCGCCGGGCAGGATAGGCGTTTCGATCCGCCGCTTGCCGAGGATGTCCGCGATATCGAGCAGGTCGTCCTGTTCCTGTTGTTCGGTGAACAACGGCGCCTTTGCAAACGGACGCAGTGACGGTGTGTATTCGCGCCGTGCGTCCACCATCACGAGTTCGCGTTCGGGATAGCGCAGCGCAGTGAGCCGCCCGCCGAAGACACAGCCCGTGTCGATGTTGATCGTGTTGTTCAACCAGTCGGGGCGGGGAACCGGCGTGTGTCCATAGACGACGGTCGCCTTGCCGCGATATTCGAGCGCCCAGTTGTAGCGCACGGGCAACCCGAATTCATCGGTCTCGCCGGTCGTTTCGCCGTACATGCAGAAATCGCGGATCGCGCCGGCCGTGCGGCCGTGCATCTCTTCGCGGAGTCCCGCATGTGACACGACGAGCCTGCCGCCGTCGAATACGTAATGACTGACGAGATCTTCGAGGAACTTTCGAATACCGCTCTTCTCGATGTCCGGCAGCGGCGCGATCTCGTCGATCGACTGCTGCAAACCGTGCGCGATGGTGACCTTTTGCCCCTTGAGCCAGCGCGCGAGTTTCCAGTCGTGATTGCCGACAACGCAGAACGCATTGCCGCTCGCGACCATGCCGCGCACGAAGCGAATCGTGTCGAGCACGCGTGGACCTCGGTCCACGAGGTCGCCCACAAAGATCGCCTTGCGGCCCTGCGGATGCACGCCATCCACGTACCCGAGCTTGCCCATCAACTCGGATAGTTCATCGAAACAGCCGTGCACGTCGCCGATGATGTCGAACGGTCCCGTCTCATGCCGCTTGTTGCTGAAGACCGGCGTGCGCACGAACTCGACCCCTTCGATCTGGCCGGGATCGAGAACATGAACGAAGCGGAACCCTTCGCCCTGCAGGCCACGCAAGCCTCGACGCAGGTTCGCGCACTGCTGGTGAATGACGTGTGTCCCGAAGTTGCGATCCGCGCGGCCGCGATTGCGCTCGACGCAAGTCTTCTCGGGAACATTCAATACAACCGCGACGGCAAACGCGTAATGCCTGCGTGCGATTTCGACGAGTCTCTGCCGGTCTGCGGATTGCACGTTGGTCGCGTCGATCACGGTCAGTCGCATCCGGCGCAAACGTGTCGCGAGAATCGAATGCAGTGTCGCGAACGCGTCTTCGGTTGCCGATTGATCGGTCTCGTCATCCGACACCATGCCGCGAAAGAAATCGGACGACAGGATCTCGGTTGCGCGAAAGTGCTTGCGCGCGAACGTGCTTTTGCCGGAGCCGGAAGCGCCGACCAGCACCACCAGGCAGAATTCCGGCAGTTCAATGCGCACGAGTGAACACCGCCATCTGGGAAGGGGCTCCCATGGTCTCGTCAATTGGTCCGAGCGGTTCCACTTGGACCTCGTATCCGTTGTTGCCCGCCACCGCACGGCACCAGGCGTCGAACTCGGCGCGCGTCCATTCGAAACGATGATCCCCGTGCCGGAACTTACCCTCGGCGAGCATCGGGAACTTTGCGTTGTACTCGCGATTCGGCGTCGTGATCACGACAAAGCGCGGTCGCGCGAAGCGAAATACGACGCCTTCGAGCGCGGCGAGACGCGGTGGATCCAAATGCTCGATCACTTCGACGAGCGCCATCGCGTCGTAGCCGTTGAGCCGCGAATCGCGATAGGTGAGCGAGCCCAACAGCAGTTTTACTCGATCGCGCTGGTTGGCCGGCGCGCGGTCCAGCTTGAGGCGTTGCGATGCGATCTCCAGCGCCGCGTGCGCGACATCCACCCCGACGATTTCCAGGAACTGCGGATGTTCGAGCAATCGCGCGAGCAGCTTGCCGGAGCCGCATCCGAAATCGATGACGCGCTTCGCGCCGAGGCGCAGGAGCGTTGTCGCCACCACATCGAGCCGTTGTTCATGCAGGCGCAGCGGCTTCTCGATCACCTCTTCCTGCACGCCCGCGTCTTCGCGCTTCTCTTCGCTTGCTTCGATATCCGGCGCTTCTTCCGACAGCAGTTGCTGCATGGCCGAATCGACCAGCATCCTCCGGCGCTGCAGATAACGCTTGACGATGAACTCGCGTTCGGGATGCTTTGAAAGCCAGCCTTCGCCGTGGCGCATCAGCTTGTCGACCTCGTCCTCACCGATGTAGTAGTGCTTCTGCTCGTCGAGCACCGGCAGCAGGACATACAAATGCGTGAGCGCGTCGTGCACCGTCACCTGATGCGTCAGCCGGACCTCGAAGTAGCGGCTCGCGCCCCAATCAGGCGAGTCGAGCGGGAGCGGCGTCGCATCGACGGCATAGCCAAGGGGCTCGAAGACCCGCCGCAGGACGTCGATGTTCGCCTCGCGGATCTTCACCGCGCACAGCGTGACTTCGAGCGGCAGAGGGATGTTCACCAGTTCCGGGCGATCCTTCGAGCGGCCCGCCATCGCCGTGCCGAACAGCGAGCGAATCGCGACGCTGAGGAATGACGAGCAGACATACGGACGGTCGTTCACATATTGATCGAGGGTGTGTGCCGCGCGGCCGCGTACAAGCCCGATGGCGTCGACCTCCACTTGCACGGCCGCGGTGCAGCGGGAATCGGTCGCTTCGGGATAGAAGACGCGCGCCGTGCCGAACGGGAGTTCCGCCTCGTGGACCCGCGCGGGATTCTTGTGCAGCAGGTAGCCGAGGTCCGTCGCGGCGGGGCTATGCGTGGATGTGATGGTCAGCAACACGTCTCACTTCATTTTTTGCATAGACCGTGACGGTTTTCGCGGTCCTGTTGCGCCTTGGTTTGGAGGAAATGAAATCCACGAATATGAAACTCATTCACGCAACCGGATGTCTGGCCTTGCTGGCGTCCATGTCCGCATTCGCGGTGGAAGGCATTACGTGCGAAGTCGCCATTCTCGGCGGCGGACCGGGCGGCCTGCACACGGCTTATCGTTTGGCGCCGCAACTCGGCTCGCGCTTGTGTTTGTTTGAAAAGGAAAACCGGCTCGGGGGCCGCATTTACGACGTTTCGCGGACCCCCAATGGTCCGGTGTTTGGACTTGGCGCTTTGCGCATCATGGAAAACCAGCCCGTGATGTTCGCGCTCGCCGACGAACTCGGCGTCAAGTATGTCGCCGCGCCGTTTGAGGACGATCTCATCAACGCCCGCGGTACGCGCGCTTTCGATTCCGAATCGATGCGGATTGAAGCGTATCCGAAGGTGAAACTCGACGAGTCCGCGCTGTGGGACAAGATTCGCTTCAGCCCGGAGCGCGCCAATGTTGACAAGTATCCCGATTTCCGCTCCTATGTTCGCGCGGTGCTTGGACCCGAAGAGTATCAGTTCATGGCGGACATCTTCCGCTTCCGCGGCGACTTCACGTATCCGTTGAGCGCGCGCGGCTACCTGGACTTCCTCGATGAAGACTGGGACGTCTGCTGCACGCCGAGCTATCCGGTGGGCGGCATGTCGGAGTTCATTCGCCGTATGGAAGCTCGCGTCCGCGCTGCCGGCGTCCGTATCTTCACGGGTGAGCCAGTGCGTACGATCGACGGTGGCAACCCGACCTACCGGATTGCGACGCCCGGCTACAACGCGACGGCTTCGCGCCTCGTGATCGCGATCGACGCGGTGGCCTTCAAGAAGGTCGGCGGCGAAGTCGCGGCGAAGATCCAGATGCAGCAGCAGTTCCAGGACCTCATCGGCATCAAGGTCGCGACGGTCAATCAGTGGTGGCCCAAGGCCTGGTGGAAGGACGCGATCCCCGGCAAGAACACGCATCGCGCCTGGACGACCGAAAGCTGCATCAACTTCATCGAGATCCCGACCGCCGACTACGCAGCCGATCAACTGGTGACCCGCAGTGTGTACGACGACTCGCTCACCTGCACGGCATTCTGGGAAAACCTCGCCGAGCGCGGCGGCACGGATGCAGTCGAAGCGGAGATCGCTCGCGGACTCGAGCACTTGTTCCCCGGCGCCAGCATTCCGAAGCCGCTCAAGACGCAAGTGCAGATCTGGCCCGCGGGCTGGTACTGGCTGAAGGCTGGTTCGAAATACACCAATGCGCAGATCGCTTCCTGGGCGATTCAGCCGCTGCCCGGCGAACGGATCTCGATGGTCGGCGAAGCGTACAATCCGCAGCGCTCGACCTGGACTGATGGCGCGATCAAGTCGTCGATCAACACACTCAATGCTGTATTCGGGCTGAAACTCGAAGGCCAGACCGCCGGCGTCACTCCGGCCGAGGCGTTCGACGCCGTTCCCGTGCGGACGATGAACCGCCGCGCCACGATGAACAAGTAACGCACAACGAACTTCGTCAGTAGTAAGCAGTAGTTGCCCGGCGGCGGTCTCCGCTGACAAGATGGTTACGGCATGGAACTCACCCGCCGGCACTTTCTTGCTTCCGCGACGGCCGCCGCCGCTTTTTCGTCTTCCTCTCTTTCCGCTGCCGGGAAGGCTCCGAATGTAGTGGTCATCTTCCTGGATGATTCCGGCTGGTCGGACTTCCATCCGTTCGGTGATCCGCCGTATCCGACTCCAAATGTCCAGCGGCTGGCCAGCGAGGGCTGCCGGTACACCAACTTCTATGTGCCGCAGGCGATTTGTTCGGCGTCCCGCGCGGCGCTGCTATCCGGCTGCTTCCCGTGCCGGACCAAGGTCGTTGGCGCGCATGGGCCGAATGAACGTGGTTTGGATCCCAAGTACGCCACGATGGGCGAAATGCTGCAGAAGTCCGGCTACCGGACCGCGGTGTTCGGCAAGTGGCATATCGGCGATCAGCCCGACACCAGGCCGTGGGCGCGAGGTTTCGACGAGTCGTGCGGGTTGATGTACTCGAACGACATGTGGGAGTTTCATCCCGAGAATCCGAAGTATTGGAGCCGGTTCCCGCTGCAGTTCTGGGAGAACGGCAAGGTCAAGGTCGACCGGGTAACGCCCGAGCATCAGCCGATGTTGACGACCTGGTACACGGAGCATGCCGTGGACTTCATCAAGCGCAACACCTCGGAGAAGAAGCCGTTCTTTCTCTACCTGCCGCACTCGATGCCGCACGTGCCGCTGTTCGTGAGCGACAAGTTCAAGGGCAAGTCCGGCAAGGGGCTGTTTGCGGACGTGCAGATGGAGATCGACTGGTCGGTTGGTGAAGTGATGAAGGCGTTGCGAGACGGCGGGGTCGAAATGGACACGATCGTGTTGTTCACGTCCGACAACGGGCCGTGGATCTCGTACGGCAATCATGCGGGACACACGCCGTTCCGCGAGGCGAAGGGTACGAGTTTCGATGGCGGGACGCGGTCGGCGTGCATTGTGCGGTATCCCGGAAAGATCAAGGCGGGTTCGGTTTCGGATCGCGCGTGGTGCACCATCGACATCCTGCCGACGATTGCGCATCTGACGGGCTCGAAGTTGCCGGACAACCCGATCGACGGGCGCAATGTGTGGGATCTGATCCGGGGCGCGAAGGGCGCGACCAATCCGCACGAGTATTACGCCTTCTCGACGCGGGACCGCTTCGAGGCGGTGATGACCGGCGACGGGCGCTGGAAGTTGCACCTGCCGCACGAATACCAGAAGCTTGTCACGGCGGGCATGGACGGGGCGGCAGGCAAGTACGAGCAGCGGCCGATCGAGATGTCGCTCTTTGACCTCGTGGCGGACCGGACAGAGAGTACGAACGTCGCCGCCAGGTATCCCGAGGTGGCGGCGCGACTGCAGGCGATCGCGGACCGGCACCGGGCAGAGTTCTACCAGGGCGGATCGAAGGGCTGAGGGGTAGCGCCAGACTCCGGCGGTTTACCCGGCGATTACCGGCAAGCGGCTGCAAATACGACGAATCCAGTTTGAAGCGGACAGGGCCGCCTACGCCGCGACGCTCAGCGTCGACAACAAGCCGGTGAGGTATTCCACGGTTATTGCTCCTGCCAGGTGATCGTATCGACGGCGAGCACGGCGCCTTTGCGGGAACCTTGCACGGAAACGCGCAGATCCGCGGTTTTCTTCGGGGACTTTTGAAGGAGTTCGGTGGCTTTCGTGTTGCCGGAGGCGTCGAAGCTGATGTATTCCCCGCTTTCGGTGAGGACTCCAAAGCCCGTGGACCGGCATTCCAGCGCGCAGGCGCGGGTGTGCGTTTTGGGATCGTCGTTCCTGCACTTGGAAGGCATGAGGTGGCCGGCCAGAGTCTCGCCGCCGAAACCGGTGAGGCTCGAGGCCAGCAGAATCGTTGCCGTGAGAAGAGAGAGCTTGTTCATTTGCATGAATCCAAGATATCCCGGGCGATCTGGTGGAAGATTGAACGTTTTCGCTGCAGTTCTTGAATAAACCAGCTATTCGTGAGGGTACGCCGGGCGCTGCAACGCCCGGCACTCTTCTGCAACGGCTCTTAGGGCTTGCCTTGTCCGGACAGGAACTCCAGAGTGTAGGCGACGGGGACATTGACGCCGCCGGGGCGGCGGAAGGTCAACTTCTGCACCGTGCTCTGGCCGGGCTGCAGGACACCGTTCGGCAGAAAGACCCGGATATACGGGTTGCCGCCGTCCTGCGTGGTCCCGCTCTCGTTCCGCAGACGCCCTCCGTCCGAAAGTCCCTTGACGATGATCAGCAGGTGGGTGTCGACCGGGGAGTCACTTCGATTTGTGATCTGCACCTCGTCCGACTGGAGTCCTTCGGCGAAGCCGGTGGAGAGTTTTTGCACGGACAGTTGCGAGGTCACGTCGAGGAACTCCAGTCCCTGGTCGCGTCGCGCCAGCGGATCGTTGTCGTCAATCGCCAGGCCGCTCAGCATCATGCCGTCCTTCGCGCCGAGCGCGGCGAGGTCCGGCCTGTACTTCGAGTAGTTCAGGTCCACCTCATTGGGCTGCAGTGTGTCCGTGGTGGACTTGGCGTCGAAGCGAACGAAAGCCGGATCATAGAGCCCGTTTTCGAGGAAGTCGGTGAGATCGTTCACCTGCCGCCGGTTCAAGCCCAGGCCGGCGGGATAACCGGGTCCCCGGGGATTGGTGAAGCGCTCGGAGAGCGTCGGCGCGGCGCCGGCAGTTGGATCCTGCGGAACGCCGGCGTTGAAATACTCGACCACATCGCGAACCGACGAGAACGAGCCGTTGTGGAAGAACGTTTTCGCGTCCTTCAACTGGCGAAGCGTCAGCGAACGGAACTTGAACAGGTGATCGGGATTGTGGGTGACTTCTTCACGGCCGGTGTCTTCAGCGTGGTAGGGGAAGCCGTCGGGTCCCAGTTTGTTCCTGTCGAGGCGGCCACGGGCCAGCGCGTTGAGCGCCTGCACGGGATGGTCGCCGATTCCGACGTTGAAGAAGTTCTCTTCGATAAAGGCGCCGACGCCCGAAACGTCCGGATCGTTGTACTGCTTGTTCAGCATGGGGCCGCTGTGACAGGTGAAGCAGCCGGCGCCGCCCGCTCCACCGCTAGCCGGGGTGAAGAACAGGCGGGCGCCACGCAGTTGAGCGGGGGTGAGGGCGTTATTGTCTCCCGCCAGGAAACGGTCGAACGGCGTGTTTCGCGTCACGACGGTGCGCAGGAAGGTGGCCTGGGCTCGAAACTCGGTATCGTCGTT
>CAZVKC010000014.1:53484-73813 GCA_964627455.1 uncultured Solibacteraceae bacterium
GCGGACTGGAACCCAATCATGCGATGCGCGTCGAGCAGCAACAGGGTGAGGTTCTCCTGCGCCGGATCATTGAATGGGTTCAGCGAGCCGGGCACGAATTGGACCTCTCCGGCGAAACCTCCAAACAACAGACGGTTGTTGAAGGCGAAGCCAATCATCGACGGTGACTGACGTCCGACGCTATCCAACTGGTCGAGGCGTCCGCTCATGAGGATCGCGGACGGCGCCGGCTGGTGGTAGAAGAGCGCGGGCGTGGTGACGGTGCGTTGGCCGTTGAAAGTAAAGATGTCGGTCAGCGTTGGCAGCGCGTCGACCAGGGCATCGCCAGGGAAAAGCGGCTCTGTTCGCTGTTTGGTGAGGATCGACAAGGGCCTGCGGCGGGGGATGAAGTTGCCGCGTTCGTCTGTGTAGCCGCGGCCCTCGCCGCCGGTGTTGAAGTTCAGGACCTGGCCAGCCTTGCCCGCGGCTTCGCCGATATGGCAACTGCCGCAGGATCCGGTCTGTTTGGTGGTGGCGGCGATTTGCTGGACGTTGGCGTCCGAAGATTGCACCGTGCCGCCGAATGCCGTACCCGAGGGAAAGTCCAAAGGCTGGGCACTGTTGATGTTGACGCGGGCGGTGCGAACGGGGTCGTGAAACAGCAGTTTGCCGAGGTATCGTTTGGCCTCGGTCGTGCGATAGCGCGGATTCACTGTGCCGTCGGGGTTTTTCGGCAAGGGGATGTCGGCGTTGTTGGCGGGAACCTTCAGTTTGTTGAGGCCGCCGACCTGTTGATCAATGAGTCCACGCACATCGGCGGGGCTGTTTTGCGCAGAAGCGTTTGCTGCGCCGCAGAACGACGCAAGGATCAGGAGTCCCAGCGTCGAAGCAGGGGACGCTGCATTCCGGCGGCATGCCTGACGGAGATGACTGGTCGTCAGTTTCGTCTTCATGGTTGATGTAACTCTCCAATGGATGAAATTCAGGATCACGGGCCGGCTCTGTCGCTGTCGAACAACGTTCAGCAGCGATAGAGCGGCCGTGAAAAACTCAAATCTGAATTGGCAGGCGCCGCCAGCTTACTGGGGACTGAATGCCGGCAACATTGCGAGAAATTCCCAACCTGGACGCTGGAGTGGATCTTCTTAACGGCCGCCGCGCTGGGCGATGCCGAGTGCTTTGAGGCGCTCTTTGAGTTCTTTCAAGACGGCTTCTTCGGCTTTGCCGGCCGGCTGGTCGAGGCCCCGTTGGTGGGAGATTCGGAGGCGGAGGCGCGCTTCGGGCTGGAAGTGGCGCTGCATGTCGAAGTAGGTGGTGTTGTCGAATGGGATGAGTTCGACCGAACAGGCGCTGTCTGCGTGTGAGGAAACCGTGTGGGCCAGATCGTCCAGCAGTGATTGGGCTAACGAGTAGTCTTCTGTTGTGCCGGGCTTACTCGTAGTCCTGTCGCCGTAGATATCGACGTCGAAGCCCGCGTGGATTCTGCGGGTGGCCGGGGCGGCTCCGGGCGGGTGGCTCTCGAGCAAGACATAGTACGGCAGCACCTCAAAATACGGATGATGCTGCTCGATCAATTCCGCCATATCCTTGGCCATATACCAACAATAACCTCGCGGCGGTTCCTCCAAAGATCAGATCGTCCAACAGCCGGGGTTTCTGCAGTTTTTGGCGATGCAGGCGCCCGGGATGGCGTCTAATGGTAGCGGGAGACCGATCATTGATGCACCCGGATACCGCGAAATACAACCAGACTCTTGCGCCGGGCGACCGGGCGATTGCGGACTTGCTGGCGACGGAGATCGAGCAGGCCCTGCGGCCGGAGGCGGAGAACAAAGTCTGGCACGGACATCCGGTGTGGTTCCTCGACGGGAATCCGATTGTCGGTTACAGCAAGCTGAAAGATTGCGTGCGGCTGCTGTTCTGGAGCGGGCAGTCGTTTGGCGAAGAGGGGCTGGCGAAGGAAGGGAAGTTCCAGGCCGCGGAGGCCCGTTATACGGCGGTGGAGCAGGTGCGGGTCGAGGAGTTGCGGCGGTGGCTGGCGAAGGGCCGCGAGATCCAGTGGGATTACAAGAATATCGTGCGGCGGAAGGGGCGGCTGGAACGTCTGAAGTAGGCTGACGGCCGGGCGGAATCCAATCTACAATGCAGGAACAGCCATCGTACGCTCCATGTCCCCGGATGTTTGTGGGGCCTGCGGAAAACTGACCTATGCGAAAAGGGTTTACCAGGAAACCACAAGCGGACTCTCCGGCCTCCCCGGTCAAGAACTACATCACGCCGGGCGGATTGCAGCGACTCAAGGACGAGTACCGGTTCTTGCACACCAGGGAACGTCCTGCCGTGAAAGAGGTGGTAGCGTGGGCGGCCAGCAACGGCGACCGCAGCGAAAATGCCGACTATCAATACGGCAAGCGCAGGCTGCGGCAGATCGATTCGCGGCTTCGCTTTCTCCTGAAGCGAATCGAAGCAGCCGAGGTGGTTGATCCGGAAGCGCCGCGTAAGGGGCCGGCGGCGTCCAGAGTGTACTTTGGAGCGACTGTGCGCTATGCCGACGATGAGGGAACGGAGCGCGTGGTGAGCATCGTGGGATCCGACGAGGTCGATCTCAACCGCAAGCACATCAGTTGGGTGTCGCCTCTCGGCCGCGCATTGATGAAAGCCGAGGAGGGCGATCGCGTCGTTCTCCAGGCGCCGGGCGGCACGTCCTATCTGACCGTGCTCGAAGTGGCCTACGAACGCATTGAGGTGGAACCGTTCCGTGAACCCCTTGGCGCCGAGGCTTCGGCGAAGCAACGGCTTCCTGGAACCAATCCGCGTAACAACGAGTAGCGAATCGGCGGAGCCCTACTTTTCTCCGGACACACTCGCGTGGCGGAACAATAAGCCTGATGCAAGGAACAACGCTACCAGGGCGCCGTGCCCGATGGCCATGTTCCGCGCCAACTCCGGCGGAGCGCCCGACGGCAGCAGCACGGCGATCAACGCGAGCATGGCCGCCATCGCGAATAGGGTGCGAGTCAAGCCTCGTGCTTCGAACCTCGCCAGCCAGACCCCTACGGCTCCTACCACGAGCACGCTGTAGTACAGGAGGTTCGCCGGATTTTCCGAGTCCGCGACGTGGACCATATTGGACCACCCCAAGGCGAAGCCGGCCACCAGCGCCACGCCGACGCCCGCTTTGTAGGTCCACGCGGCCATCTTTCCCGCGATCAACGCATACGCCATCCCCGTCAGGAAGAACAGGACATACACGACAACAAATGCGCCTGCGGGCCAGTTCCAACCATCCACCAGCCGCGACGCCACAAGCGGAACCATCAGCAGGCCCAGAGATACGAGTGCGACGCGCGGAATCGTGTTTCTCAGTTGTGTCACAGGCTTGTGTTCTCCTGGATGGTCCACAGCCCCTTTTGAGCTGGTCCTGCCACGATGCGAGCCTATATCCGTGACGGATCTATGTCAAGCCCGGGATCTTGACCTGCCCACGCTCTCGGGCGTAAGCTAAGAATTCTAGGTATGGGGCGCAAGGCACAAAAGAACGATTCGTTACCGGGTTCCCTGGACATGCTGATTCTGCGAACGCTGTCGCTGCGCGACCTGCACGGATACGGCATCGTTCAGTTTATCCAGCAATCCTCCAACAACGAACTCCTCGTCGAGGAAGGTTCGCTGTATCCGGCTTTGCAGCGGCTGGAGATGAACGGCTGGATCGACGGCGTGTGGGGCGTGACGTCGAACAACCGGCGGGCCAGGATCTACAAGATCACGGAGGCCGGCCGCAAACAACTGGACTTTGAAACCCGGCAGTACGCCAAACTCACGCTGGCGATCGCGCGCGTGATGGGAACGGAGTGACGGACGTGCTGTTGCGGCGGCTGAGGTATTGGATCGAAAACGGCAGACGTGGCGAGGCGCTGCGTGAGGAAATGGAACTTCATCTCGCGGAGAGGGCAGCGGAACTGGAAGCGGACGGCATGACGGCGGATGACGCACGCGCCGAGGCGCGCCGGCGGTTCGGCAATGCCGGACTGAAACAGGAAGAGTCACGGGAGATTTGGATGACACGATTTTTGCCGGAACTGGCGCAGGATATCCGCTACGGTTTTCGAACCATGGCTGCCAATAAAGCGTTCAGCGCACTGGCAGTCCTGTCGCTGGCGCTCGGCATCGGCGCCAATACGACGATTTACAGCTTCATGGAATCGATCCTGCTGCGCTCGCTGCCCGTGGCTGATCCTGAGTCGCTGGTGGTCTTGAACTGGCAGAGCCCGCCGCCGCAGAACGCCAACAAAGAGATGGTCCACGTCGTGCACGGGATACAGGGCAGGTTCTGGCCCGGCGACAAGGGCGCCATCGCCACAGGCATCTTCCCGTACCCTGCGTTCGAGACGCTTCGAGTTGAGAATTCGGTTTTTTCCTCGCTTTTCGGATACTTCGACGCACACAACCGGAACCTGTCCATCCGCGGGCATGCGATGAGCACCGGCACGGAATATGTCACAGGCGAGTATTTCCGGGGCTTGGCCGTGTCGCCGGCAGCGGGACGTCTCATCGATTCCCAGGACGACCTTCCCGGCGCGGCGCCGGTTGCCGTCATCAGCTTCGCTCTCAGCCGGCAGCGCTTTGGGGGACCGTCGAACGCGGTGGGACAACCGGTTCTTGTCGATAACGTACCCTTCACCGTGATCGGCGTGGCGCCGCCGGAGTTCTTCGGCGTCGATCCCGCCGCGTCGCCGGACCTGTACCTTCCGTTGCACACGAATCTGATCGTGGACGGTGACCGCGCGGCTCGCCTGTATGCTGACGGGAACTTCTACTGGCTCGAGATCATGGGCCGGCTGCGCCCCGGCGTAACGATGGCTCAGGCGCAAGCGGCGCTGGCTCCGCGTTTCCATCACTGGGTGGAGACCACCGCGACGACCGCCGGTGAGCGCGCCAAGCTACCCGCGCTGAAGCTGAATCCCGGGGCTGCCGGTCTTGGCAGCCTGCGGCGACAGTACTCCAAACCGTTGTACGTTCTCCTGGCGATGGTGGTGTTGATCCTGGCGCTCGCCTGTGCGAACATCGCCAACCTGCTGCTGGCCAGGGCCGCCGCGCGGCGCCGCGAAATGGCGGTCCGGCTCAGCCTGGGAGCGGGACGGCTCCGCATCCTGCGGCAGTTGCTGACCGAGAGCGTCATCCTCGCGTTGCTCGGCGGAGCCATGGGAGTCCTGTTTGCGATCTGGGGCGTGCAAACGCTGACGCTGCTGTTTTCCAACGGGCAGCAGAACTTTACGATGCACGCGGAATTGAACTGGAACGTGCTGGGTGTGACCGCGGCGCTGTCTGTCGCTTGCGGCCTGTTATTCGGGCTTGTGCCGGCGATTCAGGCGACGCGTCCGGACGTGATGCCCGCGCTCAAGGACGGCCGCGGGGGCGGTTCGCGACGGCGCGCGCAGCACGCGCTGGTGGTCGCCCAAATTGCGATCTCGTTTCTCATTCTCGCCGCCGCCGGCCTGTTTGTCCGGACGCTCAACAACCTGCATTCCGTCCAACTGGGTTACGCTCGCGAGAACATCCTTCTCTTCTCGCTGAATGCTCGCCAGGCCGGCCATCGGGATCCGGAAATCGCCGCGTTTTATGCGGATCTGCGCAAGCGGTTCGAATCGATTCCCGGCGTGAGCAGCGCGACGCTGGCGCAATCGTCGATCATCAACGCCGGATTCACCGGGCCGGCAATCAAGGGTCCGATGAAGATCGATGCTGTTTCCGTGGAGAGCGCGCGCTCGATGGCCATTGGTTCGCGCTTTCTCACGACGATGCAGATTCCCCTGCTGAACGGGCGGGAGATCGACGACCGGGATCAAGCGGGATCCAAGCCGGTTGCCGTGATCAGCGAGCGGCTGGCGCGAACCTACTTCGACAACGAGAATCCGGTGGGCAGACGCATCACGCTTCCGGACGACAAACGCGATCTGGAAATCGTCGGCGTGTCGGCGAACCTGCGCTACGGCGGACTGAAAAATGAAGAGCAGAGCGCGATGACGGTGTTCGTCGCGGCGAGCCAGTTCTCTCAGGAACGGGTTACCTACGCGTTGCGCACTGCCGGTGATCCGCTGCGATTTGTTTCGAGCGTGCAGGAGATCGTGCGCGAAGCAGACTCCCGCATCCCGGTGACAAACATCGCGACGCAGGCCGCGGAAATTGATCGCACGATCAGCCGGGAACTGACGTTCGCGAAACTGTGCACAGGCTTCGCGCTGCTCGCACTTCTGACGGCTTGTGTCGGTCTCTACGGGACCATGTCCTACAACGTCACGCGGCAGGCGGGCGAGATGGGGATTCGTTTGGCACTCGGCGCGCAGCGTGGGGACATGATCTGGATGGTCCTGCGACGCGTATTGCTGCTGGCGGGAGCCGGGCTTGTGGTCAGCGTGCCGGTTGCCCTGGGCGCGTTCCGGCTTGTGAAATCGCTTCTGTTCGGGATCCATCCGAATGATCCGGTCATCCTCGCGCTGGCCGGCGCCGTCCTCGTGTTTGCAGCGATTCTCGCCGGCTATGGACCGGCAAGGCGAGCGTCCCGGATTGATCCGCTGGTGGCCTTGCGGCAAGGCTAGGGCGGATTCTGCACGAGCTTGATGCTGCTACCGGGAAAATGAGAGCGGTGTCGAAATGGAGCGAGTCCGTTCGTAGTAGAAGTGAGAGTGACAATCACTCGCCCTTTCTGCAAGGAGACGATCTGATATGAAGTATCTGGTGTCCGTGATCGACGAGAATACCGGCCTCGCCACCTCTTCCGAGATGGCGGCCATCGACGCATTCAACGAGCGGCTGATGGCGCAAGGGCACTGGGTCTTCGCGGGCGGCCTCGGGGCGCCCGACACCGCTACGGTGATCGATAACCGGGGCCGGACGGAGGCCCTGCTGACCGACGGTCCGTTTCTGGAATCGAAGGAATACATCGCCGGCTTCTGGATCATCGAGGCTCCGGACCTCGATGTCGCGATTAAACTCGCTGCCGAGGGTTCGAAGCATTGCAACCGGAAGGTCGAGGTTCGGCCGTTTCTGGCCGATCCGGCATGACCGGCGTCCGGGAAGCGATCACCCGGGCGCATCGCGAGGAGTGGTCGCGAGTAGTCGCTGCACTGGCCTGCAGGTTCGGAAGTCTCGACATTGCCGAAGAGGCGGCCGCCGAAGCTTTTGCGACTGCAGTCGAGAGCTGGACGGCCGATGGCGCCGTCCCTCCCAACCCCGGCGCCTGGCTCACCACCACCGCGAATCGCAAAGCCATCGACTGGATCCGCCGTGAGAGCAAGCGTGAGGGCAAGCAGAAGGAGGCTCAAATGCTCTACAATCACGGCCATCCTGAGCCTCCTTTGGACTCTATAGGAGACGATCGGCTGCGGCTGATCTTTACTTGCTGTCATCCGGCGTTGTCGCTGGAGGCCCGTGTCGCGCTGACCCTGCGCATGGCCGGTGGACTGACCGTGGCGGAGATCGCGCGAGCTTTTCTGGTGCAGGAGGCGACCATGGGGCAGCGGATCACGCGCGCGAAGGCCAAGATCCGCGTGGCTCGCATCCCGTATCGAACGCCGGCGGCCGAGGAACTCCCTGCGCGCATATCCGGTGTCCTCGCCGTTCTTTTTCTCATCTTCAACGAAGGCTATTTGGCGACGGGCTCCGGCTCGGATCCCGTGCGTCCCGGCCTGACCGCCGAGGCGATCCGGCTGACTCGCCTGCTGCGGATCCTCATGCCGGAGGACGGCGAAGCCGCCGGGTTGCTGGCGCTGATGCTGCTCACCGAGGCGCGCCGGACTGCCAGGGTTTCGGACAGTGGCGAACTGATTCCCTTGGCCGGGCAGGATCGCAGGGCCTGGAACGCCACGCTGATTGCGGAAGGGCATCAACTGGTGCGAGAGCGCCTGGCTGCCGGCGTAGCGCCGGGCCGCTATCAGATTCTGGCGGCGATCAATGCCGTGCATACTTCGGCCCGAGATGTGCGGGATACCGACTGGCCGCAGGTGCTCGCGCTCTATGACCAGCTCGTGCGTGTCGACCCTTCGCCGGTCGCCGCGCTCAACCGCGCCATCGCGGTCGCTGAGGTTGAGGGACCCGTGATCGCGCTGGCGGCGGTCGACCCGCTCGGGGACAAGCTTGCGGGCTATCACGCCTACCATGCGACCCGTGCCGAGTTGCTGCGCCGGCTCGGACGCAGTCGGGATTCGCGCGCGGCGTACGACAAAGCGATTGAACTGGCGGGGAATGTCGCAGAGGCCTCGTACCTGACTCGACGCCGGGACCAACTGGCGGGTTGATTCGAGACCCCGTTTGTGGGAGATCGTCGAACCAGGTGGTGTTTCTGCTGCTCTCATGTACAATGCAGGGACATTATGCGTTTCTTGCCACTCATGTGGATCGCTACTTTGCTTGTTTCGGCCAGTCTCACGGCTTCCGGCCAGTCTGGTTCGACGCGGAACAAGGTCATTCTGATTTCGCTCGATGGGTTTCCAGCGTATTCGTTGAAGGATCCAAAGCTGCCGATTCCCACACTGCGGAAGCTGATCGCCAACGGGACTTCGGCTCCGATGACGGGCGTGAATCCGACGGTCACGTGGCCGAACCATACGACGATGGTCACGGGTGTCCGCGCGGATGAGCACGGATTGCTGGCGAACGGCACGATCAAACGCACCGGCGCATGGCCTCCGGTGAAGGTCGAGCCGATGATTCCGAAGGAACAGATGGTGAAAGTTCCGACCGTGTACGATGTGGCGCACAAGGCTGGCCTGACGACGGCGCAAGTGGATTGGGTGGCGATCGAGAAGGCTCCGGAGATTACGTGGGCGTTTCGCGAGTGGGCCGCCCTGGATGGTCCGCTGGAGCAGGAGATGGTGGCGAAGGGCGCTCTGACCAGAGAAGATCTGGAAGCCTTCAGCCGCGCGAACATTGTGTTTCGCGATCAGATCTGGACGCGCGCGGGCGCTTATCTGATTCGCAATCATCAACCGGATTTGCTGCTGTTTCACTTGCTCACCGGAGATTCGGAGCAGCATGCGTATGGTCCCGATACGCTGGCGGCGAAGACGGCGCTGGCGTTCCTGGATTCGTGCGTCGAAAAGCTGGTCGATGCGGTGCGGGACGCCGGGCTGACGGATCGTACGACGTTCCTGATCGTGTCCGATCACGGCTTCAAGGCGTTCACCAAACAGATCAAGCCGAATGCCGCTCTGAAAGCCGCGGGGCTGGATAAGCAAGTGTATGTACTGCCCGAGGGCGGCACGGCATTTGTGTATTTCGATCCGATAGCCGAGGCGGGCAAACTGGTTCCGCAGGTTCGTAAGGCTCTCGAAGGCGTCGAAGGCATCGAGCGGATCGCCGGGGTGGAGGATTACCCGTCGCTGGGATTGCCGCATCCGGACAAGGATCCACAGTTCGGGTATTTGCTGCTGGCGGCGAAGGACGGGTACTCGTTCTCGGGTGCGACTGGGGGACCGGTGACGGCCGAGATCCCGCAGCAGGGCGGGAGCCACGGGTATCTGGCGAGTGAGTCCGACATGAATCCGATCTTCATTGCCAGTGGTTATGGCGTGAAGCCGGGCGTTTCGCTGGGCGGCGCCGTGTCGAACCTCGATATCGCGCCGACGATCGCGAAATTGCTGGGCGTGCGGCTTTCAGGGGCGAAGGGAAAGGTTCTGCCTCTCGAGTAGTCGCTATTCTAGTGGGAACGGCGGGCGAGCGTGAAGATTCCTATCGAACAAGTCGCGCGGTACGCGGACATGTTTTCCGCGATCGGATCCGAGGCACGGCTGCGGATCGTGCAATTGTTGCTGACGGCGCATCCCGTGGGGATGGTCGTGGGCGAGATCCAGGCGGAACTGGGGATCCCCGGTTCGACGTTGTCGCATCACCTGGACAAGCTGAAGAGCGAAGGACTCGTGCGGGTGCGGCGGGAGAGCACGTTCCTCTGGTACACCGCGAATACGGAGGCTTTGGAGGAGTTGCTCGGGTTTTTGTATAACGAGTGCTGCACCCGCAACCAGGCTGTTCCGGCTGAAGCCACGGCTTCCGGTGCGGATTGCGGCTGCGGCCCGGCTACTCATGAATGAGTTCGAGCTTGCGCAGGGTTTCGGCGGGCTCGGCGTCATCGAACCGGCTGACGGACCCTTTTTGACGGCCGTTTTCGATCGCCACGCCGTAGGGTGTGGATTCGAACGGGAAGATCTTCTTAAGCGCTTCGTGATCGAGGCAGGTGACGGCCTGTAAGCCGGTGTCCTTGAGGAAGGCTCCGGCGAACTGCTTCTGGCGGGTCGGGATCGCGACGATCTTGGTGACGCCCCACTTCATCTTCGACATCTTGCGCGCAGCGGCGTCGCAATGCATGCACTCGGGGTCATAGAAGTAGAGGAAGATGCGGCCGTGGGTCAGCGAATAGGGTTGGCCGTCGGCGATGATGGATTCGGGCGCCGCGGTTCCGGAGACGCGCGAGACGGCGACCCCATAGCAGACGCCGGCGAAGACGAGGACGGCGCCGAGTGCCACGGCTGCAGAGCGCAGGTTGGTCGAGGGGCGGGCCCACCATCCGGCGAGGCCTGCCAGGACGAGCATCGCGACGTCGCCGATGAAGAAGCCTGGTCCGATGGCGCGCTTGAGGAGCGGGAAGCAAGTGCAATCCATGCTCTTGAACTCGTTGTAGTGGATCCCCATGTAGACCATGAATCCGATCAGCAGGAGCGCGCAGAGCCAGGCCCCCCAGCGCCGGAAGCGGGGGACGAAGATCATGAGGCCGCCCCAGGTTTCAGCGACCGCGAGGATGAGCGTGAACGGCAGGCTGACCGAGTAGGGGACTTTGAACTGTTCGACTTTGATGGTCCAGCCGAGCGGGTCTGTGATCTTCCAGACGCCGGAGACGATGAAGAGAATGGCGATCGCGACGGCGGTGATGTGCGAGGTCCACTTTTTCCACTGCGGGAGGGCCCACTCCGGAGTGCTCTCTAACGCTCCGGGCGCTGTAGCGCCGGCGACTGAGTCAGCAGACATGTTTCTATTCTAGCCACCGCCGTCGCACTGAGGTATCCCCATCAGAAAGTTCCCCTATTCCATGGTGATCGTTCCAGTGGCCGTCGATGGAGAATGCAGGATGCCAAACGACCGGGTACTGACGCAAGAGGAAATCGACAGCGTATTCCGCAGCATGAAGAAGCAGGGGCCGGCGGAGACGCAGCAGAAGTCTGCGCAGGCTTATGATTTTCGCAGGCCGGACCGGATCGCGAAGGACCAGTTACGCGCCATTCACCTGCTGCATGAGAACTTTTCGCGCAGCCTGTCGTCGAGCCTGTCGGCCTTCTTGCGCGCCTATGTCGCGGTCAATCTCGTATCGGTGGAGCAGTTGTCGTTTGCCGAGTTCACGCAGTGCCTGCCTTCGCCGAGTTGCATGATCTCGCTGAAGATGAGGCCGTTTGATGGCAATTGTCTCCTGGAGATTAACCCCAGCCTGGTTTTTCCGATTCTGGAGATGCTTCTCGGTGGCTCGGGGCGCAGCAGTTCGAAGGTGAACCGCGAGGTGACGGAGATCGAGCAGAGCATCCTCGAAAGCATTTTTCGCATCATCCTCAACGATCTGAAGACGGCGTGGGCTGCCGTGACGCCGATTGATTTTGTCATTGACTCGCACGAGACGGAACCGCAATTGCTGCAGGTGCTGGCGCCGAGCGAAGCGGTGGTAGCCATCAGCATGGAGGCGCGAATCGGAGATAACGCGGGGATGATGAACATGGGCATCCCGTCGATCACGGTGAAGATGCTGCGTCAGAAATTCGACCAGCAGTGGTCGATGCGGCGGTCGCAGTCTTCCGAGGATGATCAGACGAGGATGTTGCGGCTGGTGCAGGGAAGTCAGTTGCAGTTGGATGCGCGGCTGCAGGGGCCGACGCTGAGTTTTGCGAATCTGATGGCGCTCGAACCGGGCAAGATCCTGACGTTCGATTTTGGGGTGGACCGGGATCTGGATTTACTGATCAACGGGCGCACGAAATACAAGGCGAAAGTGGTTGCCCATGGCCGCAAGCGGGCGGCCAAGTTAGGGGAGGCGCATATCGATCGAGACTATCGTCCGTTACGGGAGTAGGCGCAGGCTGACGGGTTGTCCATCGCCGCCCGGCGTGTAGACCAGGACCATCGATTTGATGGACTTCAGTTTGCCCGGGTATGGGAAATAGAGCAGGCCTGCGAGCGGCGTCTTACAGTTGCAATCGGTGAGAGCGGCGCTGGTCACCGCAGAGGGGATGTCGATCTCTGCGCGTGTCCCGGCGCCGGAGCGGTCGGGTGCGCCGGGCGCCTGTGGCGGTGCGGGTCCACGGTTGCGGGCGTCGATGTCCGGGATCCCGGTAGTTGGCCGGCGGCCGAGGATCACTCCGGCATTTCCGACGGATCCGCTTGCCTGCAGGGATGGACGCATGTTCATTGGGGAGTCCCGCATGGACATGGCGACGGATCCAGGCGAATCGGATAGAAGGGGCGTCTTGCGGCCGTTGATCGAAAGAATGAAGTGTTGTGGGGAGATCGCGACCGGTTTGGCGTGACTGCCGAACAGCGCGACTTCAATAACCAAATGGTCTGGAGCAAACAGCATCCCGCCTGAGACGGGCAAGCTGTGTCCGAGGTGTTCGGCGGCGATCTCAATGCCTGTCCCGGGGACAATGGTTCGCACCGGGTAGTCTGCGGGCTTGCTGCGAGGTGCGGGCGTTTCCTGTTGCGGCTGCTGTGCAGGCAGGGTGACAGATCCAGCGAGCAGAGAAAGGAGGATGACCGGCCGGAGCATACCTGTCTCCGACTGTAGCAGAAGGCTGATTAGCCGCTGCCGGCGCCGGCGGCGCGGGATTGCACCGGGGGCGCACCTGTCATGTTGGCGAAGTCGTCGTCGTCATACACGGGGCGGTCGAAGGAATCGACTATCCAGGCGATGATAAGGGATACGAGGATCACGGCCGCGGCGGCCAGAACAAGGGTCCACCAGGGGGCTGTGCTCCAGGGGTGAACTACTGCCGGTTCAGCCCGGGCGAGGATCCTGGCCTGAAGCGATACACCGGTGATCCGGGCTTCCTGCAGGCGCAACGCGAGTTGATCCGCATGGCTGGTGGCGCGTTCCATTCGCTGCTTTAACTCTTCACGCTGCGCCGCCACGATGGCAGTGAGCGTCTGCGCCTGAGCCACCGGACCCAAGGCCTTTTCCATCTCTGCAAGTTGTGCTTTCAAACCGGCCAGTCGAGCTTCGGCTTGCACAGCTTCGGCGCTGTATTCACCGCTCCTCTGCCTGAGGACTCGCAGGATCTCCTCCTGGCCGCGGATCTCTGACTTGAGTTGAAGAGTCCGCTCTTCGATCAGAGTCCGCTGACGGTTTCGGATCTCGTGCTCATCCCTGGCGGTGGCGCCGTTGCGATTCTGATCGAAGGCCCACAGTTCCTGGGCGGCCTTGTCTGCCTTTCCCTGGAGAATGGCCCCTTCGGCTTCTACCGGAACCACGTGCTGGGGAGATGAGTACAGGCGGGATCGTGCCTCGATGTAGAGGTCCAGCAGCGCATTCACGGAATCCGCGGCCGTCTTCCGGGAGGGGTCTGTGAAGGACACTTCAATCACCTGGCTATTTCGCACAACCTGCAACGCGACCGTGTTCTTCAACTGAGCACGCCGCGTTTCCGCAGCCTGAATCGATTCGACGACGCGCGACGAGCTACCCAACCCGGTCGTCAAATCGCCTGCCCGCGACCGGATGATCTCCATTTCGCTGGCCAGTTCGGCATCGGTGACCGGAGCCGGCGAAGGTCCGAGACGGCTGATGAGGATCGTTCCGCTGGCGCGATAGCGGTTGGGTTGCATCCAGGCCCAGGCGGCGAGGGCCGCCAACGCCAAGGCAAGGGTGATGAGCAGCGTCCCGCGACGCCGGACCAGGAACGGGCTCCTCGAAAGAACGGCAGTCGCGGCAGGCACGAACGTGGGTTCGGAAGTAATGTCGATGATCGGCTTCTGCTCGTCCATGCGGTCCGTTGTTGCGAGGCTTACTACTTTGCTTTTTCAGTAAACCACGCCGGATCCACGATGGCGTATGACAATTCAGTACCGAAAGGACAGGATGCCAGTCCTGGCCATTCGGTACTAAAAGGGACGGAGATCTACTAGCTCTTGGCGAAGTAGAGGTTCGAGGCTCTTTCGAGGTCGGTCTTGGACATCATGGGCGGACGTCCTTCGTACCGGGCGATCGACAGCATGATGTTCATGATGTCGGCAGGGTAGCAGGCGCGCAGTTCCGTGCGGCCTTCGCGCAGGCACAGGCCGCGCAGGTATTCGGAGGACTCCGGTTCGGCGTGGAAGCCCTTGGCGCGGGCCACCCGCTGGAAGATCTGGTCGAAGGCCCAGGCCTGGACCGGTTCGATGAGAATCTTGTTCTGGATCCGGCGCAGGAATGCTTCGTCGGCCAGATCGGATGGCTCGAGGTTGGTGGAGAAGACCACCATCGTTTCGAAGGGGATCATGAACTTCACGCCGTAGCGCAGCGTGAGGTAGTCGACGCGGCGGTCAAGCGGCACGATCCAGCGATTCAGCAGGTCGCGCGGACTCATCAACTGACGGCCGAAGTCGTCGATGATGAGGATGCCGTTGTTGGCCTTCATCTGCAAGGGAGCGGAATAGAGGCCCGAGGATTCATCGAGCTTCAGTTCGAGCATCGAGGGCGAAAGTTCGCCGCCGACGACGATGCAGGGGCGGCGGGCGCGGACCCAGCGGGGATCAGCGTCGGGATCCTCGAGTTGGTCGACCTCGTTATGAACGACGGGGTCGTAGAGGCTGATGATCTGGCCGTCGACCTCGACGGCATAGGGAATCAGCACGGCGTCGCTGAAGATGCGCAACATGCGTTCGGCGACGCTCGTTTTGCCGTTCCCTGAGGGGCCGTACAGGAAGATCGAGCTTTGGGATATGAGCGCCGGGCCGAGGTCGTCGAGCAGGCGGTCCGAGATCACGAGATCCGAAAAGCACTGGCGGAGGGAGTCCCGGTCGACCTCGACGCGTGCCGTTTGCGCCTTGGTGGCGTGATGATAGTCCTTCAATGAAACCGGGCAAGGGCCGGCGTACTGGTTGACCTGAAAACGTTCACCCGCCAACTGCCGTCCGGCGGCCGAGAGGGTGAACTGGTAATCATTGCCCGTCATGCCCTTCACCTCCACCAGTTGCTGTGCACGCATGTGGCGGAACGTGGCGTCAATGATCGGGATGGAAAGCTTGAGTTGCCGGCTAAGCCGGTGGAGGGACGACTGCCCCTCGATCAGCATTCGGCGCAAGACCAAGTCTAGGACTAGTGAATTGGAGATCCCCAGTTGATCGAAATTCGAAGGAAGTGTGGGGGAAAAGCCGTTTCGTGCGACGGTATGAAATGCAGTAGACATCGGGCTATCTCACAAATCGACCGAGATAGCCCGAAACTTGAGGGTGACGTCCGGCGAGGCGGTTTGCGTCAGTCCGTGTGGAAAACCTCTTCCATGAAAGCCCACCATTCGCCGGGTTTGCGGCTCGGCAGAGGATCCTGCATGGGTTCCATGATGTCCCACCATTCCCGCATCTTGGGGAAGGCTGCCATCTTAGCCATGTCGGCATCCCAGTCGGTTCCGGTGTATTCGTAGTAGCCGAACAGGAACCCGTCATGCAGGAAGATCGTGTAGTTGTGGACATTGCACTGGCTGATGATGTCCAGAATCTCCGGCCAGACGGCGTCGTGATACCGGCGATACTCAGCTTCATGCTCCGGCCTGACCCGGAGTACCATTCCGTAGCGTTTCATAGTGTCGTTCGAGAGCGCTTGCAGCCCTTATTCTGTCACATTGCCGGCGGCGGCTAGCTTGGCGTTGCTGAGGTAGCCGTAGCGGTTGACCCAGACACGTCCGCCGGAAGCTTTCCAGGCGATTTCGAGGCGGTCGCGGAAATCGGCTACGGGACCATAGCCGTGGGCCACGGCGAAAACGTTCCTGCCGCGGGCGCGGGCAAAGGCGATCTTGCGGGCTTGTGCGCCGGCGCCGGCCGGATGGGGTTCGTCAGGTTCCGGATACCGGCAATCCCGCAGGGACTGAAACCTCGCGTCGCTGTTGTCGTCGAGGTCCATCCAGCGGGCGACGGTCCGAACGAGAAGTTGCTCGCTGAGGCCGCGGTTGGCGCGCAAGAGTTGTTCGCAGTAGAAGTACAGCATCATCGGCCAGTGCATGGTGTAGAGCTTGACCGCGATGCCGGAGGCGACTCGCGAGACGCCTTCGAAGTCGAGTCCGGAGACGAGGGAGAAAGGCGGCGGGAAAGCGTGGGCGATGAGTTCCTTGCCCACGGGGATGGCGGCGCGCATGTCGCGCAAATAGTCTTCGACGAGCGCGGCTTTGAAGCGTAGGAACTCGAGGACGCCGGGGCGGCGCATGAGGGCGGCGAGCAGGCTGTCGCGTCCGGTTGGAAGGGCCTGTTCGAGGTCCTGGTTGGTGAGCTTGCCGTGCAGGGTTTCGTAAAGGCTCGCGACATCACGCTCCATGCGCTGCGGATCGAAGCCCAGCCGGCGGGCGGCGATGTGCGCGGGTTCGCTGCAGTCGAGAAAACAGTCGTCGAGAAAATAGGGCGGATACTCGGGCCAGTCGAGACGAACGCCGTCGATGTCCGGATAAGCGCGGAAGAGATCGCGTAGCAGCGCGGCCGTGTATTTGCGGACTTCGGTGCTGCCGAGGCTCGCGTTGTTGGCGAGGCGGCGGGATGGCAGGCGTCCACCGGGGAGGCGGGGACGGTCGGCTTCCACCGGACCGCCGAACTGGACGCGATAGCCCGGCGGGATGGCGGCCTGGACTTGCAGGTAGACGCGGAGTCCCCGGCGGCGGGCTTCCTGCACGAAGTCCTTCACGATGCCGCCTTGGGTTCGCGTCAACTCAGAGGCGGGCGACGGCTGATAGCGCATTCCCTGAAAGAGACGCAGGTCATGTTCGAAGCTCGGGGCGGTGCGGACGAGGAGTTCACGCTTTCCCCACAGCGTACGGTCGAGCAAACGCACGGATCCGGCCCCGGCGTCGATGGGAGGTTCGCGGGAGCCCGACTTCTCATCGGGCGCGGGTTCCATCACATAGGGCGACGTCGTGACTGCGTTCGCGCGTGCGTGTTTCGTGAGGTTGGTGAGCACGCCGTCGATGCCTTCGTTCTGGATGTACTCGGGCATGACAGTGATTCCGAAGAATCGCTCAGTGGGCGGGGGCGCAGCGGCATAGGCTAGCGGGAGCATCGCGGGTACATGGAGAAGGTCTCGACGGGTCACTCACTGATGATACGCCGCTGATACAATCGCACACATGAGCAGCCTCACTCGCCGTACTTTCCTCGAAGCCGCCGCGCTTGGACTCATTGGATCTTCGGTAGACGCCAAGACCGGCATGCCGCTTCGCACGCTGGGCAAGACCGGCGAGAAAGTGTCGGCGCTGGCCTTCGGCTGCGGATCCCGCTGGCTGATGTACAAGGAAGAGTCGAAGGCGATCGAGGCGATGACTCGCGCCGTGGACCTCGGCATCAATTACCTCGACTGCGCATTCGGCTACGGCGACGGCGTGTCGGAAGAGCGGCTTGGCAAGTACCTCAAGGGGCGCCGCGGCAAGAAGGGACTCTTCGTCGTCACGAAGATGAACACGCGCACCTATGACGACACGATGTCGCTGTTCGAGGGTTCGCTGAAGAGACTGGGACTCGACCATGTGGATCTGTGCCACATTCATTCGCTGGCCAATGAAGACGACCTGGCGAAGGTGGAGGCGAAGGACGGCATCCTCAAGGCGATCTACAAACTGCGCGACGAGAAGATGATCCGTTTTGCGGGCGTGTCGTGCCACACCAATCCCTCGGTGCTGAAGACTGCGCTCGAGCGGCACGATTTCGACGTGACGCAGATGGCGCTCAACCTGGCGCGCATGGGGAACAATGCGCCTTCGAACGTTCCGGGTCAGGGGCAGACCGGATTGAAGGGGTTCGAGTCGATCGCGCTGCCGGTGGCGCTCAAGAAGAAGATGGGCGTGATCGCGATGAAGGTGTTCGCACAAGAGAAACTGCTGGGCAAGGCTCCGGTGGAAACGCTCATCCGGTACTCGATGTCGCTGCCGGTGAGCGCGGTCGTGATCGGCATGCCGAAGCTCGAGTACATCGACCACAATATCGGCGTGGCGAAGAACTTCAAGCCGATGAACCGCGAAGAGATGGACAAGCTGAGCGAGTCCGTGTCGACGCAATGGAAGGCGTCGATCGATCACTACTTCAGCGACCACGTCGACGCGTAAACGGCGCGCGTTACCATAAAACAACTTGCTCGAATTCTGTATTCTCGCGTCGTCGAGTTCCGGCAACTGCTCGTATTTGTCGACCGGATCGACCAGCGTCCTCATCGACGCCGGGTTGAGCCGGCGCGACACGTTCGCGCGGCTGGCTGCGATCGGCAAGGATCCGGCGAAACTCGACGCGATTCTGATCACGCATGAACATTCCGACCACGTGGCGGGACTCGTCGCCATCGCGCGGTCGCTGGATATTCCTGTGTATCTGTCGGGGCTGACGGCTCCGGCGATTGCGTGGGGCGAGTATCAGCCGAAGATCGAGTTGTTCCAGGCCGGGACGTCGTTTTGTGTCGGCGACCTGGATATCGACAGCTTCACGATCCCGCATGACGCCGAGGATCCGGTGGGGTTCTGCTTCCGCGCGCAGGGGTTGAAGGTGGGCGTGGCGACGGATCTCGGGTACATGACGGATTCGATTCGCTATCACTTGAAGCGCACGGATCTGCTGCTGCTCGAATCCAATCACGATCTGGAGATGCTGAAAGTAGGTCCGTATCCGTGGTCAGTGAAGCAGCGCGTGATGGGGCGCAAGGGGCATCTGTCGAATGACGTGGCCTGCGAGTACATCAAGCGGGATCTGGATTCGAGCGTGAGCACGCTGGTGCTGGGGCACCTGAGCGAGAACAACAATCATCCGGAGATCGTGCGGCTGGTGGCGTCTCAGGCGTTGAGCGGGCGGGAGCTGTTCACGAAGTTGGTGGTTCAGGCGCCGGGGAAACAGTCTGAAGTCTTCGTGTATTAGACCTTGCGGCCTTTCCAGACACTGGTGAAACCGAAGAAGTGCGCTGCCATCGAATGCAGGGCGATCAGTTGGAAGACGTAAATCGCGATGGGCGCGAGCAGCGCGGCTAACGGGTTTCGATACCAGAACAGAGTCGCAATTGAAGGCGCGAACGCGAACGCGTAGGCTGCGGTGATTTCACCTTCCTGTACGAGCCAGGCTAACGCGGGCGCCCACGAGGTGAGCAGAATCGACGCGAGGATCACCTGCACGCCGACTCCAGGATTCGCGCCCAGGAACTGAAACGAATTCTTCTGAAAGCCCCGCCAGATCGCGGCCAGCGAATCGTACATGCGGACGTGTCCCATCGATTCCGCGCGCATGACTTCGAAACGCAGGCGGTGCCGCTTGCCGAGTCGCGCCATTTCGACATCCTCGATCACGCTGCGGATGACGGAGCGATGGCCGCCGGTGAACTGGTAGGCGTCCGCGTCAAACAACAGGCACTGGCCGTTGGCGAGGACCTCGCGGGA
Source organism: uncultured Solibacteraceae bacterium (assembly GCA_964627455.1). Lineage (GTDB taxonomy): Bacteria > Acidobacteriota > Terriglobia > Bryobacterales > Bryobacteraceae > F-183. Next base: position 73,074 of record CAZVKC010000014.1, read on the forward strand.
TTTCAGCGAGTGCACGCCGTCGACATCGACTCCAGTGAAGTAGAGTCCGAAGGCGTAAGGGACGAGGGTCCATTCCCAAAGGCTGCGGAAATGATTGCGCAGGAAAACGCTGACCATCGTCAGGCGTTCTTCTTCCGCGTGGCGGACGAGCGATGGAACGAAGCCCGGTTCATACCAGGTGTCCGCGTCGACGAATAAGAGCCACGTCGTCTTTGCAGCCTGTGCGCCGGCGTAACAGGCGTTGGGTTTGCCTTTGTAGTCCGCCACGAGCGGTGGTGCGGAGATTACGCGTGCGCCGGCTTGGCGGGCGAGTTCCGCGGTTTGATCAGTGCTTGCGTCATCAACGACGATCACTTCCGCGGCCTGCCCCGCGAGGCTCGCCACGCAGCGCGTGATGTTACGGGCTTCGTTGCGGGCGGGAATGATGACGGTGACGTTCGCGGCCGGTGGTTGTTGCGGATCCGGCGCGTCGAGTTCCTTGAGATGCAGGTATTCCCGGCGCGACTTCCAGGCGAAGAACAACATCCCGGTGGCCAGCAGTGCGGCGATCCAGAGACTCAAACGGAAAGCCTCCGGATAGTCGGGCCTTTGACACCGTCGGGGAACAGCGCGCTTTCTTCGGTAGCTTGCCAGCGGCCTTCGCCGTCCTGCGCACGGGCTTCGATTTGCGAGGCTCCGGCGACGTACGGCACGCGGACTTTCCAGCGCACCCAGGTCTCGCCGGAAAGCGGCGGTTCAAT
>CAZVKC010000014.1:73913-77156 GCA_964627455.1 uncultured Solibacteraceae bacterium
ACGGCACGCGGACTTTCCAGCGCACCCAGGTCTCGCCGGAAAGCGGCGGTTCAATTGTCGCCGCGACCCAGGCTTGCTGGTCCAACCGCACTTCGACACGAGTCACGCCGCGGTCGCCTGCCATCGCGATTCCTCCTGCTTCCACGAATTCGCCGATCCTGCGCATCTTGTCGATATAGCACACGGCGTGGACTCGCGGCTCTTTGGTGTAGCCGAGTTTGGGCCAAGTGCCGTAGAACGGCTCGCTGACGAAGCGGAGTTCGCCGATCCATTTGACGCTCTTGAGCCCGTAATAACGGGGCGCGAGCAGACGGATGGGGAAGCCGTGCGTGCGGTCGAGCGTCTTGCCGTTCATACCGAGGGCGAACATCGGTCCGGTATTCGAGAACGCGTAGTCGATGGGGAGCGAGTCGCCGTGTCCATCGACGCCGAGGATGGAGAGTTCGCGAATGTTCGCGGGGATCTGGCTGCGATCAAGCAGCGCGCTGAGCGGAACGCCGCTCCAATAGGCGCAACCCATGAGGTTCGACTTCAGCGTGTTGCTGATGCAGCGGAGGCTGATGAAGCGTTCGACGCGCGGAAGACGCATCAACTGCGAGTATGAGAGTTCTTTGAGCGGCTTGCCGTCGAGTGTGATCTTCAATCGCCAGGTGCGCGGATCGATCGATGGATCGACGGTGTTCTTGCTCATGCCGTAGAACTCAGGCGTGGGCGTGAGGGCAGCGCGGACGAGTCCCGGGCGAAGTTCTCGCGTTCGGCCAGCGACGGGACAGGGAAGAGATCGACCGGCGCGACGGCGTTCTGTGCGAGGCGCCCTTCGCGGATCCGCGATTCGACGGCGACTGCCGCGGTTCCGGCGAGCATGACGATCGGTGATGCGATTTGCGTGAAGGCCTTGCGGCGCGAGGGATCGAACGATGCAGTCTTGCGCCGGCCCAGCCAGATGACGGCGATGATGGCGGGTATCCAGAAGGACCAGCCCTGCACTTCAAACAGCCATGCGTATGCGGCGGCGAACAACGGCAGGGTCCACCAGACGGTAACGCGCGCGACCAGCAATGCGAAGCCGAGTGCGGCGAGGCCTCCGGTAGCGGCCGCGGGTTTCGCCCACACGCCGAGCGAATCCATGATGGCGAGCGCGTATTGATTGGGAGTCCGCGCCATGATCCACTCGGCGATCGCGTCGGTCAGCAGCGATGTGTGCAGCAGTGATGCGGCGAGATAGTGCGGAACGAGCGCTGCGATCGTAACGAGAGAGGAAGTGCGAAGTCCGTCCGCCCAGTCGACGGCGCGTCTGGTCAAAGATTGGCCCCCAGCAGGCGCTGCATCGATTGACGGGCGATGGGCGCCGCGAGATTGCGGGCGGTGATCCAGTACTTGGCGGGCGTGGAGACGACGGCGCGGCGGGCGAAGACGTCGTAGTTCATCGCTTCGATGCGATCGAGGATCCGCTCATAGACGTCGGCGGCGATGCGCACGGCGAAGCGTCCTTCGGGGCGCAGCATCGCGATGCCGGGGCGGGCTTGTTTGTAATAGCGGCGCGCGCGATCGGCCTGGAATTGCATGAGTTCGCGGAAGGCGGCGTTGCGGACTCCGGCCTGCAGATCTTCGACGGTGTAGCCGAACAGATGAAGTTCTGCAGCGGGCAGGTACACGCGGCCAAGCCGCAAGTCCTCGCCGATGTCGCGCAGAATGTTGGTCAGTTGCATGGCGACGCCGAGGTCCTCGGCATAGCGCAGCGCAGGACCTTCGAAGCCGATGACGTGCGACATCATGAGTCCGACAGTGGAGGCGACGCGATAGCAGAAGACGCGCAGGTCATCGAACGTTTCGTAGCGGGATTGTTCGAGGTCCATGCGCACGCCTTCGATCAGTTCGAAGGCATAGCGGGAAGGGATGTGGTGGCGAAGCGCGGTATCGACAAAGATGCGGAGGATCGGGTTGGAACTCGTACCCCAGGCGAAGGCGTCCTGCAGATCGCGCTGCCAGGCGTCGAGATCCGCGCGGCCCTGCGCTTTGGATGGAGCCTCGTCGACGATATCGTCGGTCGTGCGGCAGAACCAGTACACGGCATGAGCTGCGCGAGCGAGCTCCGGCGGGAAGAACGTGCTCGCGAAGTAAAAGCTCTTGGATCCGCGGGCCGTGGCTTCGGCCGCCTGGCAATACAGTTGTTGCGCGGGTTCGCTCATACGGGGAGTCTTTCGCAGACGAGATTTTCCGCGATCTTCGCCGACGATAACACGCCGGGGACCCCTGCTCCGGGATGCGTGCCTGCGCCGACAAGATAGAGTTGGTCGATGTCCTCGGACGCGTTGTGCGGCCGGAACCACGCCGACTGCGTGAAGACCGGTTCGAGCGAGAATCCCGCGCCGAGGTGGCTATTGAGCGTGGTCTCGAAGTCGAGCGGCGTGAGGATCCGCTCCGTGGCGAGGTTCTCCGTCAGCCCGGGCAGGTACTTGTCTTCGAGAAGCTTTGCGACGCGATCGCGGAACGGCTTTGCCTGCGTGCGCCAGTCGATGCCGCTGGCCTGATTGGGAACGGGGATCAGCGCGTAGAAACAATCGCAGCCCGGAGGCGCCATGCGCGGATCCGTCTTCGAAGGCCGGTGCAGATACATCGAGAAGTCGTCACTGAGCACCTTCTTGTTGAAGATGTCGTCGAGCAATTCGCGATACCGCTCGCTGAGGATGATGGTGTGATGCTCGATGTTCGGGTATTGCTTGCGGGTCCCGAAATACCAGACGTACAGGCCCATGCTGTAACGCATATTCTCGAGCTTGCGGTTGGTGTATTTCGACCGCACTTCTTCGGGCAACAGCTTCAGATAAGTATTCGCGGTATCGACGTTGCTGACGACGGCGTCGAAGGGGATCGCTTCGCCGCCCGCCGTGAGGACGCCGTTCGCCTTGCGGCCCTCGGTCAGGATCTGGCGGACGGGCGTGTTGAGCAGGATCGTGCCGCCGCTCTCTTCGAAGACACGCCCGAATGCGGCGACGATGGCGCCGGTTCCACCCATCGCGTAGTGGACTCCCCATTCGCGCTCCAGATGATGAATGAGCGCGTAAATCGAGGTCGTCTGGAACGGGTTCCCGCCGACGAGCAGTGGATGGAAGCTGAACACGCGACGCAACAGCGGATCATCGACGTAGCGCGACACAAAGCCGTAGACGGTCTTGTGTGATTCGAGTTTGATCAGATCCGGCGCGATGCGGATCATGTCGCTGAACTTCAGGAAGGGTTTGT
>CAZVKC010000014.1:77256-96353 GCA_964627455.1 uncultured Solibacteraceae bacterium
CCGGTAGCCTTCGACATCGCGCGGACTGAACTGCGCGACGCGCTCCTCGGTTTTCTTTTCGTCGCCGTTGTAAGAGAAGGCGCGGCCGTCGTGAAATTCGATGCGATAGAACGGATCGACCGGTACGATATCCACGAGATCCGCTGTCTTGCGGCCGGCACAGGCAAAGACTTCGTCGATCATGAACGGCGCGGTGATGACGGTGGGTCCACCGTCGAACGTGAAACCGTCCTGCTGATAGACATAGGCGCGGCCGCCCAGTTTGTCGCGGGCTTCGAACAGCGTGACGTCGTATCCGCGGGACTGCAGGCGAATGGCTGCGGACAAACCTCCAAAGCCACTGCCGATTACGGCTACTTTGCGCCTTCTACCGGGAGGCGTTCGGGATACGTGCATGCAAACCTTCCAAAAGATCGAGTAGGGGTGCGGCGTGAGCAGCGCCGAGAGGAGCGAGCGACTGCCGCGCGATGGCGTACTGCGCTTCGAGCGCGTCGAGATCGGTGAGTTCGCCGTCGAGGTAGTCGTCGGTCATCTGATAGACGACGCCGATTTCGCGCGCAAAGGAACGCAGCGGGAAACGCCACTGCTCCCAATGCTTGCCTCCGACGGAGCCCGCTTCGACCGCGAGGCGGAACAGCGGAACGGTTTTGAGTTCCGTGATGCGGGTGGAGGAGGCGGAACGGTCGAGGTCCATCTGCTGGCCGCCACAGAGTCCATTGGCGTCGAGGGCTTCGAGGAGTTTCGACTGGAAGCGCAGCATGTCGTGCAGGTGCTCCGCGGGGACCTCGCGGCTGACGAGGCAGCGGGCGGCAAGCGCGACCATGCTGTGCGCGGCGAGCACCGCGGTTGCTTCGCCGAACTGGACATGGACCGAAGGCCGTCCCCGGCGTTCCGCATCATTATCCATGCACGGCAGGTCGTCGACGATCAACGACGCGCAATGCAGGAGTTCCACGGCGGCGGAGGCGCGAATCGTCAAAGCGACCGGGGATCCTGCAATGCGGCCGGTGCGTAGCGCCAGAATCGGGCGGATGCGCCCTGCGGCGCCGAATACGGCATAGCGCATAGCGTCGCCAATGGGACCCCGCTGTGCTTCGGGCGACAGCAGGCGCGCGAGCAGGTCTTCCACCGCTTGCGTCTCGGGCGGCAAGGTGGAAGCCGCACTCAGGACAGATGTCGCGAATACACTCATCGGGTTGAAGTAGGAGATTCAACTCTCTCGCGTTTGGATTTACAATTCGAAGGGGAAAGTTCGTAGCCGCCTTTGCATTGTGTGTAATTGCGCTATGATGTAACGTTATGCAGACGCCAGAAGAACTCCAAGCTGAAATCGAACGGCTCAAGCGTGAGAACGAAGAACTGAAGAAACCCGCGACGCGGGGGACGATCTCGTTCAAGGTCAGTGAGAAAGGCGCCGTGTCCGTGTACGGGCTCGGCCGGTTCCCGGTGACCCTGTATAAAGAGCAGTGGGAAAAGCTGCTCGAGAAAGGCCCGGAGATCCGCCAGTTCATCGCGGATAACGAGGGCAAACTGAAGAAAAAAGAAGACTAACCGTTGGGACCTCCGCCCGGCCACGGAGGTTCCCGCGCAACAACGGACCCTGTGTGTTCACGGGGTTACCCCCATGCCCGATTTGTGCCTATAGTAAGGACAGAGCAGGGCCACGTCCGCTCCATAGTCACCCCGCGATGGTTCGGACGAAGGGGGATTTATGGACACCCGAAACCTGAGAGCCACGCTCGCCGTGGCTTGTTCGTTTTTGGTGGGGATCCAGCCGGGTCTGGCGTTCGGCCAGCAACCAGCGTCCGATACGGCGGCTCCTCAGTACAAACTCATCATCGTTCGCGGGGATAACGCACAAAACAACATCAAGAAAGGCCGTGCGACGCGGCCCGTGGTCGAGGTGCGTGACCGCAACAACAATCCGGTGGCGGGAGTTGCGGTGACGTTCCTGCTGCCATCGAGCGGTCCGAGCGGGACCTTTGTCGGAGGCAGTCAAACCACAACCGTCGTGACCAACGCACAGGGACAGGCTGCCGCCAGCTATACCCCGAATTCGGTGCCGGGCAAATTCAATATCAATGTGTCGGCTTCTGTGAGCGGCCAGTCGGTCGCCGTTCAGATTGCCGCGGTGAACGTTTTGGCGGGCGCGGCCATCGCAGGATCCACGCTGGCAATCGTGATCGGCGTCATTGCCGCCGCTGGCGCGGGTGCTGCTGTCGCGGCGACGCGCAACAACGGCAATGGCGGGACCACAACACCCAGCGGGATCCGCATCACGCCGGGCGTCGGCACGGCGGGACCTCCGCGATAACGTTCCTGACATCTCTCATTCTGTCTGTCGGTTCGAACAGGACGTGCAGCCATGAGAAACCAAGTTTTCGGACTCATTCTGATCTTTGCCGCGCCCATTGCGGGCGCGGATCGTTTGTCAACCAAGGAAGGCTCAGTTGTCGCCGGGAATCCGGTGCTGGGCTATGCATTCGTCGAATCTTCTTTTTCCCTGCACGCGATTCTCGGTGTCCCTGGCGCGACACGCTGGTCGGATCCCCTGACGGCGGTTTTGCCGGAAGGGACGATCGCGTTGCGCATGGCGCCGGGACATCGTTGGGCTTTGGTTTTGCGCGAAGGGGGCGAGGCTGGGGTATTCCAGTTCGATGCCCTGACGTACGCGCCGTTGCCGGATGTGCGGTTGGATGGCCTGGATCCGGTGCGGTTCTCGCCTTTGGCGACAGCAATGGTGCTGCCGTCGGGTTTCATTTACACGGGACTGCCCGGTGACCCGGTCCGAAAGGCCGGAACTGCCTCAGGCGCCGTTGCGGTTAGCGACTCTGGCGAGGTGGCGTCCATCGTCGAGGGCACTCTTGTCAAAGACGGACTCTTCCTGCGCGAATGTGCGGCCGATTGCCGGTTCGCGTACTTTCCAGGTCCGGATTCCCGCCTCGCCCTGTTCGACCAGGGGCGTCTGCTCGAACTCGCGACGTCGGACGCAAGGGTCATCGCGGAAGGGCTTGATTCCGTGGACCTGATGCTTGCTCTGCCTCGATCGGTATGGCTCGCGGCAGTGACCGGATTGCGGAATCTCGACCGGGTGACGGGCAAGTTGGTCCGCGAAGAGTCGCTGAATCAATCCGTATCCCGGTTCGAGACCCTGCGGCACGACGGCGCTGTGCTGCTGTTCTCGCAGGTTTCGGATGAAAACGAGACGTTATGGATGATCTCTGCGGAAGGCATGCGGTTCGTACCCGCGCGGGTCACGGCCGCAAAAGCTGAAAGCGAGGGGAAGGAGTGATGCGCCATGAAACGCCTACTGTTCTTCTTCGCGCTGGCAATCGCAGGGTCCCTGGGACTGCTCGCGCAGTCTACGCTGTTGTACTCCGTCAGCCAGAATTACTCGTTCGTCAACACGACCCCGTCGATCCGGCTGTTCGGATCCGGTTTGACGGGAACGGTATTGACTGAGGTTTGCTTCCTCAGCGGCGCCGTTGGCACGCCCGGCGTGTTTCCGGTCTGCCAGACCGTGACCGGTACGGCGCAGGTGGTGACTGCGACGGTTCCCGCGTCGGCGAACCCGCTGGCGGGCACGGTATACGTCCGGCAGACGAATGCGGCCGCCCAGACCGCTACCAATTCGCTGGCATATTACTGGATTTCCACGGCCGCCACGCCGGCTCCGGTTTTGAGTGCGCTCAGTCGGAACCAGGCGGTGGTGGGTAGCGGCGACATCAGCGTGACCTTGACCGGGAACGGATTCGCCCCGGCTTCCGGGGTGGGCACACAAGCCTACTTCGTGCCGGCGTTGGGATCCCCCACTTCTCTTGCGACCAATCTGAACGGTGACACAAGCGTCACCGCGGTCATTCCGGCGGGATTACTCGACCAGGCCGGAACCGGGTACCTCTACGTGCAGGTGGCGTCGCCGGTGGATGCGGTGAACTCGACCTCGCTCCCGTTTACCATCGTGCTGCCGTCTATCAGCGGAGTGTCGCCGGCGGTTGGGCTGGTGAACTCGAGTCCTTCAGTGACGTTGACCGGAACGTTTCCGGATCAAACGATCGGCGTGGAAAAGCGCCAGGCCGTGGTGTTCACCAAGCCGGGCGGCGCTCCTGTTACCATCGCGCCGGCTTCGATTACGCCCACGCAGGTTGTCTTCACGATTCCGGCCGCGCAGATGGATGTTCTCGGTGCGGCTAGCGTGGTGTTTCGTGTGACCACACTCGACATCACCAACAACGATTCCAATGCGGCGACCTTCAGTATCGTGTCGCCTCCGGTTATTTCGTCACTCAGTCCCGCAGCGGCAGTGGCTGGTTCCGGATCGTTTACTCTCACTCTCAACGGCGCCAACCTGAATATCGGCGGCTTGCCGATCACGGTGTCATGGGTTGTGGGGCAAGCGGTTTTGAATCCAACCGTGACGGCCAGTTCCGCGACCGCGGTAAGCGTACTGATCCCGGCCGCCTGGCTGACGGCTCCGGCGACCGCGACGATTGGACTGAACACAGGCGGTTTCGCATCGAACGCCGTGACGTTCACGATCTATCCGCCGCCGTCGCTCAACTTCCTCTCTCCTTCGGAGTTCTTTGCGGGGGGCGCGGCCACGACCATCGCGATCTATGGGTCGAACCTGAATACCGGTGGTGCGGCGAGCGTCCGCTGGACCCCCGCAGGCGGCACGCCGCAAGCGCTTCCGGTGCTGTCCGCCAGTGCCGATGTAGTCAGCGCAGCGGTGACTTCGAATCTGATCGCCAGTGCGGGAACTGCTACAGTTCAGATCGTCCTTGGCGGCGTGGCCTCAAATGCCCTGCCGGTCACGATCTACCCCAGTCCCGCGATCACGTTGCTCACTCCCCGGGGCGTGCTGGCGGGATCTCCGGATTTCGTGCTCACGGTCACGGGGCAGAACTTTGGATCCACCGGTTTCTATTCGCCCGTGGTCAATTTCGGGACCACTGCGCTATACCCGGCGAATGCGACCAACACTTCTTTGACGGTTACGGTTCCTGCGGCGCTGGTGGCGGCCGTGGCAACCGTGCCTGTCACGGTCCAGATGCAGCCTTCGATCGGAGCGCAAGCGGCCAAAACACCGTTGGCGCGTCCGGCAATGTCCCGGGAAGTCGCTCAGGTAGGTTCGCTTTCGAACGTCGTGAACTTCTATGTTCTCGGCCCGCTCGGCATCACCTCCCTGCTTCCGGCCTGGATACAGGCGGGTTCTTCGAACACGCAACTGATCGTGACGGGATCCGACTTTCAGCCGGGATCCGTCGTATTGTTCAGCGGGACGCGGCTCGAAACGGCGTATAACAGCGCCACGCAACTCACTGCGACCATTCCGGCTGCGTTGCTGGCGACTTCAGGCGACCGGCTGGTCTCGGTGCTCGATACGTTCAATCGCACTTCGAATTCGCTGACGCTGCCGGTGCTTCCACCGATCGTCATCTCCTCGCTGTCGCCCGCCGCGGTGGCGGCCGGATCCGCGGCCTTTACGCTAACGGTGAATGGCAGCGGGTTTGATTCCAGCGACGTTGTCGTTTTCGAGGGGACGGCATTATCAACCGTCTTTGTCTCCAGTGTTCAAGTGACGGCGTCCGTTCCTGCAAACCTGGTCGCTACAGCCGGTGTTCGGGGAGTTTCAGTCCGCGACGGGCGCGGGCGTGTGTCGAACTCAGCGGTGTTCACGGTCGGCATCGTGTTGCAGTTGACGTCGCTGACGCCGGTTCGAGTGAACGCAGGCATCGCGGGATTCACGCTGACGCTCAGCGGGCAGGGATTCACGCAGGGATCCGCGATTCGTTTCAACGGCGTCAATGTTCCGGCAACGCTGCAGAATGCGACAACGCTCAGCGGCGTGGTGCCTGCGAATCTGCTGCTCTTTCCGGGCGCTGTTGAGGTTCGGGTGGTGAATCCGGATGAGCGGCTGTCGAACCCATTGCCGTTCACGATCCTGCCGCAGTTGCTGATCACAGGACTCAGTCCCACGGGAGCGCAGGCAGGAGCCAATACTCTGACGATGTCCGTGCTCGGGCAGGGGTTCACGACAGAATCCGTGGTGCGGGCCAACGGATTGTCCCTGCTCACCACCTTCATCAACGACACGCATTTGGATGCGCTGGTTTCCGACGCGCTGCTCGCCGCGCCCGGATCCCTGGATGTGACGGTGGCGAATCCGCCTGGCGTTCTTTCGAACTCGATCGCGTTCGGGATCGGCTCCGGACGGCTGATCATCTCGAGCGTGACGCCGGCGTCGGTTCCGGTCAACTCCGCGAATACGCCAATCATCGTGACCGGGAGCGGTTTTGCGCCCGGAACGGTGTTGCGTCTCAGTTCGACCGAGATCACGACCCAGTATGTGAGCGCCACGCAGTTGACTGGCATGATTCCCGCACAGTTGCTGACGACCGTCGGCGTGTATCCGATCACGGCCGTTTTGGGCGGGGCTGTGTCGAATGCGTACAGCTTCCAGGTCGGCAACCACGCGGAGATCACGTATCTGAGTCCCAACTCGATTACCGCCGGGGCGTCGCGATTCACGCTCATTGTGGTGGGCTCGGGGTTCATCTCGGGAGCACTGGTGCGATTCGGCGGCAGCGACCTCTCTTCGACCTACACGAGTTCGTCGCAGTTGTCGGCGGTGATTCCGGCAGAACTGGTGGCCACGGCGCGAACCGTGCCCGTGGTCGTGGTGAATCCCGACGGCGAAGTGTCGAATTCTGTCGACTTTCGTGTCGTGTCGCTAAGTCTCACGTCCATTTCGCCGCAACAGGCGTTTGCGGGAGGTCCGGCGTTTACGCTTTCGTTGGCGGGTACGGGATTCATCCAGGGCGCGACCGTGAACTTCGGCGGCAGCGTGCTGGGAACCACGTATACCAGTGCGAGTTCGATATCCGCAGTCGTTCCGGCTTCGGCAATCACCAATACCGGTGAGGTCCAGGTGAGCGTCTCGAACCCGGACGGCGCGCGATCCAATGCCTTGACCTTCCGTATCGAAAGCGATACACCTGTCATTTCACTGCTGAATCCTTCGTCTGTGACGGCGGGTTCGGGTGACCTGACGGTGAACGTGACGGGCACTGGTTTCGTTCGTGGATCGATCGTCACGGCAGGCGGACAAACCCTAGGGACGTCGTACAACAGTTCGACCTCGCTCGATGCCGTTCTGCCGGCAGGGTTGACGGCGACGATCCGGACGCTGCAGTTCCAGGTGACGAATCCCGGCAGCAAACTGTCCAACCCGGTTGTCTTCCAGGTGACCGCGCCAGCGCCGGTGATCTCGCGGATCACGCCATCATCCGTGAACGCGGGGACCACGGTGGATCTGACGATTTCGGTCGTGGGTACGGGGTTCGTGGAAGGATCGTCCGTGCAGTTCAACGGCAGGGGCGTCGCGACGGCCTATGAAGGCGCGACGTCGCTGTCGGCGGTGATTCCGTTCACGGAATTCGATACGCCGGGGCCTGCGCTGATCCGCGTGGAGAACCCGGGCGACGTGCACTCGAACACAGTGCTGTTCGAGGTCATCGGCCCGCTGTCGGTGACGGCGGTGTCTCCGGCAGCCATCATCGCGGGCGGCGCGCAGAACATCACGCTGACCGTGACGGGTGTAGGGTTTGTCAGCGGTTCGACGGTGCTGTTCAACGGGAACGCGTTGTTCACGACCTTTGGCAGCGCGACGTCGGTGACCGCAGTATTGCCGCCGGGCCTGACCGCGACGGCAGGGGCCTTCGGCGTGGCGGTCCGGAATCCAAATGGCGCGGTGTCGAATTCGATGCAGTTCCGGATCGACGCCCGGATCACGCCTCCCCCGGTGAACCTGATGCTCCCTGCGACCATTGTGCCTGCCGGGATCGGCAGGGTGCAGGTGCAACTCGGCGGCAACGCTCCCGTGTCGATGACCGGTACGCTGGTGCTGAGCTTTGTCCATAACGCAAACAACTCACCAGCCGACTACTCGGATCCGGCGCTGCTGTTTGCCGCGACTGGATTGCGGACGATTCCGTTTACGGTGGCGGCAGGGAGTTCGAACGCGGTGATCCCTGGCGACGGGGCGTTCTCGCCCGGAACCGTGGCGGGTACGATTGTCGTGACGATGACGGCGTTGACGGGTGGCGGACAGAATCTGCTGCCGAGTCCGGCGCCGGTGCGGAATGTGATCGTGGAACGCGCGGCGCCGTCGATCGTGGCCGGTTCCGTGCGGATCTCGACCATTGCCGGCGGGTTCCAGGTGGAACTCAGCGGCGTGTCACCGGTTCGCGATATACGAAGCGCGACGTTCTCCTTCACCTCGACCGGGATCTCGATCCTCGATGGTTCGAGCCTCACGATCGATCTGAATCAATTGTTTACAACTTACTTCACCGGTGCTGCGGGACAGCAGGCCGGCGGTGCGTTCCGGTTCACAATCCCGTTTACGGTGACGGGTGGGGACGGCAACTCAGTAACCCAGGTCTCGGTCACGTTGACCAACTCGATCGGGACTTCGGCAGCGGTGACAGGAGGGCGTTAAGTATCTGCCGAATGAATGGTCCTGTTCAACAGTCTGACTTCAGATGAGGCAAAATCCCTACCAACCCGGTAGGGATTTTGTTCCTCGGGTCACTCTTCTGATACACCTTAGGAGCATTTCGCGCTTATAGTATAGAAGTAACCTGTTGAAAACTTGATGGCCCGGCCACAGGCAGGGACCGAAGGGGAACCATGCTCATGCAAAACCTGAAAGCCACGTTAGCAGTGGCTTGTTCGATGCTGGTGGCCATGCCGCCCGAATCGCTGTTCGCGGCGCCACAACAGCAGGCGGATGCGGCTCCTCAATACAAGCTTGTCATCGTTCGAGGCGAAAACGCGCAGAACAACATCAAGAAAGGCCGCGCGACCCGTCCGGTGGTGGAGGTCCGGGACCGGAACAACAACCCGGTTGCGGGCGTTGCGGTGACCTTTCTGCTGCCCGGTAATGGTCCCAGCGGAACGTTTGTCGGCGGCGGCCAGACCGCTACTGTGACGACGAACGCGCAGGGGCAGGCCGCGGCCAGTTTCACGCCGAATACCGTTCCAGGCAAGTACAACGTCAATGTTTCCGCGACGGTCAACGGGCAGAGTATCGCCGCCCAGATCGCGACGATCAACGTTGTAGCGGGCGCGGCGATTGCCGGATCCACCCTGGCGATCATCATCGGGGCAATTGCCGCCGGAGCGGCCGGAACGGCTGTCGCATTGACCCGCAACGACGGTGGCGGCGGCAATGCGAACAACACCCCGGGCGGCATCAAGATCGGCCCTGGAACCGGAACGGTTGGCCCTCCGCGCTAACGCGCCTCACGTAGCATCCACTAGGACATTTCAGCCATGAGAAATCGATTGCTGCCTTTGATCATGATTTCCTCCGCGCTTGTTATCGCAGCGGACAACGGAACAACCCGGGAGGGCTCTGCGGGCGTACCCGTAATGGGCTATGCATTTGGCGGGCAGACCCGCGAGTTGCGGGCGATTCTTGGGGTTCCAGGCGCGTCCCGCTGGTCGGATCCGCTTGCGTTGCCCGATGGTGTGACCGCGCTGCGCATTGCTCCCGGACATCGCTGGGCCTTGGTTTTGCGGGATGGCGGGGAAGCCGGGATCCTGACTTTGGATTCGCTTGCGTATTCTCCCATTGCTGATACTTTGGACAATTTGGATAGCGTTCGGTTTTCGCCCTCGGGAACCGCAATGGTGCTGTCTTCAGGCGCGATCTATCGCGGCCTGCCGGAGGAAGCCAAACGCGGAGGTGATGCGGTTGTGGCTGACCTGATGGCCGTAAGCGACAGCGGCGAGGTTGCCACGCTGATCGAGGGCCGGTTGATGAAAGGCGCGGAGTTTCTGCGGGAATGTTCCGCCGACTGCCGCTTTGGGTTTTTCCCGGGCTCTGAAGCCCGTTTGGCAGTTTTCGACGGCGGGCGATTGATCGAGATGAGCGGATCCGAATCGCGGATCGTTGCCGAGAATCTCGATGCGGCGGACTTGATGCTGGCGACCAACAAGGCAGTGTTGCTTTCGGGTTCGTCGGCGTTGCGGGTGATCGACCGGGTTTCCGGCGCGATGCTCCGCACCGAGGATCTCCCCGCAGCAGCGACAAGGCTCGAGGCCATGCGTCAGGGAGATGCTGTGTTGTTGTCGAGCGGATCGGAAGAATCCGACGCGGCGTGGATGTTCTCGCAGGAGGGTGTGCGCTTCGTGCCGGCCCGTCCGGCGGCGAGCGAGGTGAAGGAGTAAGTCATGAAGATCGTGTCTCGAAAGTCCCTGCTGCTCCTTCCGTTGTTCCTGATGGCTGCGGCTTCCGGAAGTTTGTTCGCGCAGTCGCCAATCCTGAATGTTGTCAGCCAGAATTACGCCAATACGGGTTCGACGCCCACTGTACGGTTGTGGGCGTCCGGTTTGGCGGGCACGGGTTCGACCAGAACTCAAGCTTGCTTCACGTATGTTCCTGCTGCTGGAGTTCCATCTACCACCTCATGCCAGACAGTCCAGACCGACTCAAACTCTGTGACCGCCACCGTTCCGTCCGTTGCTTTCGCGCAGTCGGGCCTAAATGTTTATCTCAGAGTTGACTATTCGACGTTCACGTACAACACCAACTCGCTGCAATTCATCTGGCTGGATCCGGCGACCTGCAATGTCCCCATCACTGGCAGCGCTTGTCCTGTCGGTTCGAGTTTGACCCCGTCCCAGATCGTCGTTGGCAGCGGGGATACGGCTCTATCGATTAATGGAACCGGGTTCGCCCCGCCAATAGACGTCGGCACAGCACAGGCGTATTTTGCCCCTCCGGGCGGAAGTCCCCAGTTGCTGACTCCTACCGCTGTGTCAAACACGCGGGTGGATCTGACGGTGCCGTCCTCGTTATTGACGGCGGCAGGAACCGGTTACTTCTTCGTATCCGTCGGCGGAAAGAACTCGAACCCATTGCCGTTCAACATCGTGCCTCCGAGCATCACGTCGGTGAGTCCGACCTTCGGCGTGCTCGGAACCAGTCCAACGCTCACGCTGACCGGTAACTTCCCGAACCCGACGACAGGCGCGGCTTCGCCCGCCGTTGGTTTTTCCAAGCCTGGCGCTACTGGACCGGCTACCATTACACCCACTTCTGCGACCGCAACGAATGTGGTCTTTACAGTCCCCGCCGCTCAAATGGACACCCTCGGGGCTGCCTCGATACTCATCGGATATCTGGCTGGGCGGACTCCCACCACCTCGAACTCGGTCAGTTTCTCGATCGTGGCGCCTCCCACGATCTCGTCGTTGAGCCCCAACGCGGCCGTGGCCGGCGGACCGACGATGAGCGTCACGCTGAACGGCTCGAACCTGAATATCGGAGGTGCGCCGACGGTCCAGTGGATCAACGGGAACGTCGTAGTCAACCTCGCGGTCACCGCTTCTTCCGCGACCGCGGTGACCGTCACCGTACCGTCTTCTTTGCTCACTGCTGCCGGGTCGGCGAGCATCGGATTGAACACCGGTGGATACGCGTCGAACGCGGCTGCGTTTACGGTGTATCCGCCGCCCGTCCTGCAATCGATCTTTTCTGACTATATCTACGCCGGAAGCGGGCAATCGACCATTTCGCTATACGGTACCGGCTTCACCGGCGGCGGGACCCTGACAGCTCGCTTCACGGCCAACAACGTGACGACGAATCTGGTGACAACCCCGGGAACGGATAACTACGCCACGGCCGTCATTCCGGCGAACCTGCTGGTCAACGCCGGAACCGCCACAATCAGCGTCACCAAAGGCGGCGTCGCATCGTCCGGCGTGACCTTGACGATTGTTCCCAGCCCGGTCATCACCTCGCTCAATCCGCGGGGAATTTCCGCGGGGTCGGCCGATTTCACTTTGACGGTGACTGGTCAGAACTTCCAGGGCGTGCAGTTTTACCTCCCGGTAGTGAACTTCGGATCGACCGTGCTGTATCCGGCCAACTCCAGTGCGACAACACTGACCGTTACGGTGCCCGCTGCGCTCGTGGCAACGGCCGGGAACGTCCCCGTGACTGTCGAGATGCAACAACTCGGCGGGGCGCAAGCAAACCTGGCCCCATCGGCCGCAGTACGTCGCATGGCATCCACGTCCCGCAATGTGGCGGAGGTCGGAACCCTCTCGAATGTCGTGAACTTTTCCGTGTTGGGAACCCTGTCGATTACGTCAACCTTCCCCACCTGGATTCAGTCCGGCAGTTCGAACACCCAGTTGACCGTGACGGGAACCAATTTCGATAACGGTTCGGTCGTCTTGTTCAATGGCACGCAGGTTCCCACGGTGTACAACAGCCCGACCCAGTTGACCGCTACGGTGCCGGCCTCGCTGCTCACGACGGTAGGTGACCGTCCGGTCGTGGTGCGCGATTCGTTCAGCCGGAACTCCAATACCTGGACGTTGCCGGTGATCCCGCCGATCATCATCTCATCACTGACGCCTCCTTACCGTGATGCGGGATCCGCGGCATTTACGCTGACGGTGAACGGCAGCGGATTCGAACAGGGCAACATTGTCGTTTTCGAGACGACCCAACTGGCTACGACATTTGTATCCGCGAACCAGTTGACGGCTACGGTTCCTTCGAACCTCCTTACGACGGTCGGGATTTATGGCATCGCGGTTCGCGACCAGCGCGGGCGGGTTTCTTCGTCTGCCGTCTTCAATGTCGTGCCGCCTCTGGTGTTGTCTTCCACTTCACCCGTTCGCGCCAATTCCGGGGTCCCCGGCTTCACTCTCAATGTCGCGGGCCAGGGCTTCGTGACGGGGTCGGTGATCCGGTTCAACGGAGCGCCCATCCCCACCACGATCTTCAACTCCACATCGGCGAGCGGCTCAGTGCCTGCGAATCTGGTCGTGTCGCCGGGCGTTGTCGATGTGCTGGTACAGGCTCCGGACGGACGGGTCTCGAACTCGTTGTCCTTTACGCTGTTGCAGCCCTTGCTCATCACGTCTCTGAATCCGCCCGGCGCGAGTTCCGGCGCCAGCACCCTGACGCTCACCGTTACCGGCCAGGGGTTTGCGCCAGAGTCGGTTGTTCGAATGAACGGCTTGGGACTGCTCACGACGTTCGTGAGTGAAACGCAGTTGACGGCCATTGTCTCCGACACGATCTTGTCGGGGCAGGGTCCGCTCGACGTTACCGTGGCGAATCCCGGTGGAGCGGTCTCCAATGCCTTGCCGTTCGGCTTGGGCGGCGGGTCTCTGCTGCTGACGAATGTCACGCCTGCGTCGGCTCCGGTGAACAGCACGGCAACGCCCATTATTGTTACGGGCCGCGGCTTTGCGGCGGGTACGGTTCTCAAGTTCGGCCAAACCGAGATCCCGACGCAGGTGGCGAGTCCGACGCAACTGAACGGCACCATCCCGGCGCAGTTGCTGACCACGGCCGGAACTTTCCAGATTACGGCTTCTCTTGGCTCGACGACGTCGAATGCTCTGACGTTCCAGGTGGGTAACGCCCCGGAAATCACGTCGCTGAGTCCGAACCAGATCACCGCCGGCGCATCCCGATTCACTCTTGTCGTGTTGGGACGCGGCTTCGTGTCGGGCGCCATGATCAAGTTCGGGGACCAGGATTTGACCACGACCTTCGTCGCCGCCACGCAGTTGTCGGCCTCGGTCTCCGCGGATCTGGTTGCCGCGGCGCGGACGGTCCCGGTCACGGTGACGAATCCGGACGGAACGACTTCCAGTTCCGCGGACTTCCGCATTCTGACGCTCAGCCTGACTTCGATCACCCCTGACAAAGCAGCGGCCGGAAGCGCGGCGATCACGCTGGCGCTCGAGGGCACGGGCTTCATCCAGGGCGCTTCGGTGAGCTTTGGCGGGACTGGCCTGGTGACGAGCTTCGGCGGCGCAACGCGTTTGAGCGCGACGGTGCCGGCTTCGGCCCTGACCACGCCTGGCGTGATTCAAGTGACCGTATCGAATCCGGATGGCGCGAAGTCCAACGCTGTAACGTTCACGATCGAATCGGATACGCCGTCGATTTCGCGATTGAATCCGGCCTCGGTGGTTGCGGGATCCGGCGAAGTGACGGTGAACGTCATCGGCGGCGGGTTCGTTCGCGGATCCTCGGTGACTGCGGGCGGCCAGAGTCTTTCGACCAGCTTCAACAGCGCGACCTCGCTGGATGCGGTGGTGCCGGCTGGACTGACGTCGACGATCCGCACGCTGCAGTTCAAAGTCACCAATCCGGGCAACAAGGAATCCAATGAAGTCGGGTTCCAGGTGACGGCCCCGACTCCGGCGATTACGCGCATCAATCCTGCGTCGGTGAACGCCGGAACAACAACGGATGTAACGATCGCGGTGACCGGCACGGGCTTCGTGCAGGGATCCTCGGTGCAATTCAACGGCAGTGGCATCGAGACCTCGTTCGATGGTCCGACCTCGCTCTCGGCGGTGATTCCGGCATCGGCGTTGACGACGCCGGGCAACGTCACCGTTCGGGTTTCGAACCCTGGTGATCTGCTTTCGAACGCGGTGCAGTTCCAGATTCTGGGACCGCTCTCGGTGACGGCGGTATCGCCTTCGACCATCGTGGCCGGCGGCACGCAGAACATCACGCTCGGTGTGACGGGCGTCGGCTTCGTCAACGGATCGTCCGTGAGTTTCAACGGCAATACACTGGCGACGACGTTCAACAGCGCGACTTCGCTGTCGGCAGTGCTGCCGCCGAGCCTGACCGCTGCGGCAGGCACGTTCAGCGTGTCGGTGAGCAATCCGAACGGCGCGACGTCCAACTCGGTGTCGGTGAAGATCGACGAGAAGATCACGCCTCCGCCGCTCAACCTGCAGGTTCCCGCCGTCATCACTCCGGCGGGAAACGGACGCGTGCAGGTGACGCTCGACGGCAACGCGCCGGTGACGTTGACCGGAACGCTGGTGCTGACGTTTACGAACAATTCGAACAACGCGCCGAACGGCTATGTTGATCCGGCGCTGGTGTTTGCCGGAACTGGTAGCCGGACGATCACCTTCACGATTCCGGCGGGAACGCAGAACGCCGTGATCCCGGGAGACGGAGCGTTCTCGCCCGGTACGGTGGCAGGTACGATTGTCGTGACGATGACCTCGCTGACCGGCGGAGGCCAGAACCTGCTGCCGGATCCGGCGCCGGTTCGCAATATCGTGGTGGATCGCACTGTCCCTGTCATTGTGGCAGGCTCCGTGAAGATCACGAACATTGCCGGCGGCTTCCAGGTCGAGTTGTCGGGCATCTCGTCGGTGCGCGACCTGCGCAGCATCAACTACTCGTTTACCTCTTCGGGGACGAACATTCTCGAAGGCACATCGGTTACGGTGGACGTGTCGCAGTTGTTCACGACGTACTTCGGCAGCGCGGCGGGCCAGCAGTCAGGCGGCGCGTTCAAGTTCACGATGCCGTTCACGGTGACGGGCGGCGACGCCAACGCCGTGACGCAAGTGACGGTGACGCTGACCAACTCGGTGGGAACTTCCGCCGCGGTGACCGGCGGCAGGTAACCGTCTAAACTGAGGTTGAGACAGGCCGGTCCGGACGCGTTTGAGTGTCCGGGCCGGCCTCTCTGTTTGTGCCGGGCCTAGCAAATCCCACAGTTGTCGGATTGCCCGGATCGGGCCTACACTCCAATCAGATCGATGTCTGCCCTTGTCGCCTTCCCTCCTTCGGAATCGTGACGGGAGCCGGGGCCGGCACGGACGACGGACCCACTGCCCCCGTTGCGCGGCTTCGCGAAGGGAGCAAGTCCATGCCTCGCCGGGCCTTCCTGCGTATTGTTTCGTTGCTGTCGTGCTGTCTTCTGCCGCCCGCATTGCGCGCGCAGGCGGTCATGTTCGACGGCGCGTTGTCCTCCATCAAGATCAACCGCTATTCCAGCCTGTGTAGCGGCCAGCCGGATCCCGCGGTCGAAGTGTTGCCTGCAGCGGCCTCGACCACGGTGAAGTTCGAGCAGTCCTGCAAGGGGTCGTCTCTGAAACTCGAGTTCACGCTCAATCTTGAGTTGAAGACGGCTGCTGCCAAACAGGCTTCCTCGAACGAGATCGAGTTCGAGGAAGGGATCCGGGGAAGCTACTCGGCGACGGCGGTATTCGCGCACCCGAAGGCGTCCGGTTCGGTCTTGAAATTCGAGATGCCCGCGCGGGACCTGGATCCGAGTTCCGGATTCGCGGTTTCGGCCGGTACCTGTACGGAGCCGATCCAGACGTGGCCTGGAGGCGGAGGCGAGTGGACGCGCAGTCTCTCGATTCCTGAGTGCACTCGCAACAAACGGCAGTTCTTTTCGAAGAATGCAGATGGTTCCTACACGGTTCAATCCTGGACCGAGATCCACGCATACTTGTGGGCGGACAAGGATTCGACCGCCGACAGTATTGCGTTTGGTATGGAAGCGGTGATCCTGTACCGGCTGACGCCGAATCTCGAGAAGGTCAAGATCACGTCGATCACTCCGGCGGCGGGCAAGCGGCAGGATCCGAATGGAGTCTTCCAGGAATCGAAAGGCGTCGATGCGACCGTCGAATACGAACTGGTAAGTCAGGATGAGGCCCAGATTGCGCTGGTGGCCGTGGACTTCGCGAAGGAGAAATTGCTGGGGGCCAGTGATCCTCAAACCGTGAAGAAGGGAACAGGAACCGTGCGGCTTCAGATGCCGTCGTTCGCGATACCCAAAGATACAGAGGAGATCCAGATTGGCGCAATCCTCGGCAGGGCTGACACCGAACAGGTGCTGGCGCAAAGTGAGCCGGTGAAGTACCCGGTGCATGTGGAATTGTCGATTCCGCATGTCGAAGTCTTTCAGGTCGTCCAGGACGAGAACAATACGATTCCGCTTGTAGCGAACCGGTTGACTGTTCTCGAAGTCCCGCTGATCGCCGAGGCGTTGAACGAAGGCGGCGGTGCGGGTGTTGCGGTGAAGATTCGCGCGCGAAGAAAGGGCAAGGAGATCGAAGGCTCCCCCTATCTGCCGAACGCCAGCGGCTGGGACGCAGACACGGCGGTTACGCGAGGGTACGTCGGAAATGCAATGATTCCACTTCCGATGTCGTGGACAACCGCCGGTGTCCTGGATCTCGAACTGGAGGTCAATCCGGCCGGGCTGGATCATCTGCCGGAACACAGCACCTCGGATAACACGCACAGCATGACCGTCGAGTTCGAAGAGCGGCCGTCGCTGGATATCCGCTACATCCAGGTTTGTGTCGAGCCGCCCGGCGAACCTGTAGCGTGTCCCGAGATCGGCATGAGCGAACCCGATGTCGCCTTCATCAAGGGGCTGTATCCACTGTCGCCGTCCAAAGTCCGGTATGGTTCGATATCCCTGCCTCCGCTGACATGGAAACTGCCGATGACGACGGTGGCGGACTGGGACAGGCTGCTCGTGGACATGCAGGTCTTCGTGGAACGAGCCAATGCGTTGGGAGACAGGTTCGATCAATTGGTGGTTTGGCTGCCGGCCGCGACTCGCGCCACCTTCGAAGACGGGAAGATCCGCGCACTCTCGATGAACCGGGCACACAACGGGACCGGGCGAGTGGCTCTTGTGCCGGTGCAGAGCTCAGAGGAACTGGATGGCTTGGGTTCATGGGCAGTTGCTCACGAGATCGGACACAACTTCGGCCTCGAGCACGGTTATCCGCCTCCGGCGTGCGTGTGGAACAACAGCGGCGCGGTGACGGGCGAGTTGAACCTGAACTTCGAAACGCCGCTCCTGTTCCTTGACAAAGACACGTATCAATTCATGTCGAGTTGTGTCGGTCCCGATTTCTCGGGCAAGGGAATGGCGTTGATGGGAATCCAACCCGATCAGTATCTGCAACTCTGGCAGAGCCGTTTCCAGCCGTGGACGCCGGCGTCCGCGAAACAGTCAGCGAAGGCCTCTGCGGAAACCGCTGAGTGCGCCTTGATCCAGGGCGTTGTGGAGAGCAATGGCCAGACTGGGAGCATCGAGCGATTGACTCGAATCCCGTGTGCAGCACCTCCCAAACCGGTTGCCGGAGGCTACTGCATTCGGATGGGGAGTTCCTCAGGCGCGAAGTTGGATGAGACGTGCTTTGGCGTCTCGTTCACCGCCCCGGATTCATCTGCGCAGATGAAGAGCCGGGCGTATTTTGTGAATGCAAAGATTCCTCCGGATACGGCCAGGATCGGCCTGTACACGGCAGAGGGCCGCGAACTGGCGTCGCGTCAAGCTTCGGCCTCGGCCCCAAGCGTTGCGTTTGTGACCCCGAAAGCCGGGGACCAGTGGAATGGCGGATCCGGCCCGCTGGAAATCACGTGGGCTGCGTCGGACCCCGAGGGGGGATCCGTCACGTTCGTGCTGGATTATTCCTCTGATGACGGCCTTACCTGGACGCCTCTGCTGCTGCCTTCTCCAAGCGACACGAGTTATGCTTTGGACGCGTCGCGCATCACAGGCGGTAAGAAAGTGCATTTCCGTGCGACGGCGAGCGACGGGTTCCTGCAATCCACGGCTTCGGTTGGACCAGTGGAGATCGTTCAAACGCCGGTTGCGGAAGCCGTGGCGTCGCTCGACTTTCTCAATGCGATCATGACCCGGCCTGCGAAAGCGAAGGTCGAGATTCGCAATACGGGAAGTGGTCCCCTGACGTTGCAGGCTTTCGAAATTGCGGATCCGTTTGCAGTGTCCGAGCCGGCGCCTGTTTCCATTCCAGCCGGCACGAAACGCGCCATCACGGTCATGTTCACGCCTGTTGTGAAGGGGCTTGCGGAGACCGTACTTCGGGTCAGGACGAATGACCCGGTAAAGCCGGTTTTGGAGATCGCGTTGAGCGGGACCGGTGTGGATGCGAGCACCCCGGACATCGAAGCGATTCCCGCGGCCTTGTCATTCGGCAACGTCGTCAACGGGAAGAACCGCGAACGCACGTTGCAGGTTCGGAATCGCGGTCCGGCGGATCTGACGATGCGTTCCGTGAATCTGACGGCGGACGCCGGCGGGTTGTTCACGGCAGCGCCTCTGTCCAAGCCGGTGGTGTTGAAACAGGGCGAGACGCAGGATGTGAAGGTGACCTTCGCGCCTCGCGAATCCGGTTCGTTTACGGGGAAGTTGACGATCGAGAGCGACGATCCGAAGGACGGGACGCTGCAGGTC
>CAZVKC010000014.1:96453-99247 GCA_964627455.1 uncultured Solibacteraceae bacterium
TATCGCGAACCCTCACGGTGCGGTTCCTGCCCGGAGCCGCGGGCGACTTCGCCGAAACGCTGAACTTGAGCAGCAATGATTCGTCGACTCCCGTGCTTTCTGTGCCCTTGCGAGGCGCCGCGCAGACCGTGCCGCCGCCGTCGGGCAACGTGAGCATCAGCGTGACGCCTTCGAAGCTGGAGTTCGGATCGCTGCTGATTGGCCAAAGCCGCACGCTCAACTTCAACATCGTTGCGACGGGTACAACGCCGCTCACGGTGACCGCGATTACCAGCAGTAATCCGCAGGTGACGCTCGTGTCGCCTGCGCTCCCGGTGTCGACGAGCATCGTAAACATCATTCCAGTTACGGTCAAACTGACGGCTGCAACGGCAGGCGCGATGAACGCGATCCTGACGATCGCCAGCAACGCGTCCAATGATCCGGCGCTGGCGGTTCCGATGTCGGCGACGATCTATGCTCCGGGGACTGTCGAACTTGCCGTGGACGACGGCACATTCGAGCGATTGTTGAGCATCGGCGAGACGTTTGCGACGCCGCATTACGTGAACCGTTTGACGCCGCCTGTCTATCCTGCGACGATCCGGACCGTGCGCATTTATTTCCACAACAAGCCGGATGGCTTGGAGCCTCTCGCGGGCATCACCGTAGTAACCGGATGGAGTCAGAGCGGGACGGAGAATATCAATCAAACGCCGCTCTCGAAGGTCGCGGCGGCGGTTCCCGCGACGCTCGCGCGCTGGGCTGATTTTGCGGTGACGCCGCTCACGATTCAGTCGGGCGACTTCGTGGCGGGGTTCTACTCTGCGAACGGCGAGGTCCCCTTCACCGTAGGGGTGGATACGAATTCAACAGCGGCGAACCGGTCGTACATCAGTAACGATGGCCGGACCTTCCAAATGGTGGATCCAGCAGGCAGCAGTTCGAACTTCGGGATTCGAATCGTGGTGACGCTCGGGAACCCTTGATCTTGCGGTTCCCGAGCGTCACACGCTTAGTTCTGCACTGTCACTGCGACAGTTCGCTGGCCGGGCGCGGGCAGGTATGTGACGTCGCCGCGGGTGTTGACGATCGCGACGAGTAACACGTGCGGGCCGTTACTCAACCGGTTGGTGTCGAACTCGACCGTCCAGCCGATGTTCGGGCAGGCCGTAACGTCGGGCAGCGCCGCACACGCGTCCGGCGCCGCAACGCCATAACGTGCCTGTTCGAAGATGTCACCACCATCCCAAAGCAGGAAGACGCCGCGCACCGCGCTGCCGGGGGCGTACGCGTAACCGGAAATCGTCACGGTCCCTTTCAGGACGTCGCCGCTCTTCAGGGACGTGACGGCGCCCTGTGACGGTTGGAAGGCTCCGTTTTTGACCGTGAAGCTTACCGAATCGGGAAGGAGGAACAGCCGTCCCGTCTCATCGCGAACGCGGATCTGCAACGTGTGCGGACCATCCTGCAGCGGCGGCGTTCCCGAGCGCGTGTTGATGTTTACCTGGAAGCCGATGTTGGGGCAGTTGAGCGGACGCGTGTCGAGCGCGGAGCAGACATCGGCGCGGGCGAGTCCGTAAGTCGTGGGGCCGAACGTCACGCCGTCGATGAGCGTGTCGATTCCCGCGACGCGGAGGTCCGCGATGCCGGCGTATCCACGCACGGTGATCGTGCCGGAGACTTCGGCTCCGGCTGCTGGCGCTTCGATCTTGCCGAAGGGCAACCGCCCCTGACCCGCTTCGACCGTGAAGGAAACCGGTTCGGTGTTGGTGATGGAGCCTCGCGCGTTGACGGCGCGGACCTGCAGGGTGTGCGCGCCGGGCGTCAGGCCGGCGGTGCTGATATTCGCAGAGAATCCAACCAGCGGGCATCCGCGAACGGCCTGGCGGGCGCAGAAATCGGGACGGGCTACGGTCTGCCCGGCGGATCCAAGTTGCTTGCCATCCACGAGGATGTAGGCGCGGCTGAAAAACGTATCGTCGTCGTAGGCGATCCCACTCACGGTCATGACGTCCTGCACCTTGGCGTCCCGCGCCGGGGTTTCGACGATGACCTTGGGATCGCTGGAATTGTTGAACGGGGGATCGAAACGCAATGTGGGGGCATTCGTCCACGTTTGCGCGAATTGGGGAGTGATCGCGTAGGTGTCGTGGCCGGGAGAAATTCCGACGGTCGGGTACACGGCGGAGACTCCGCCGCTGCAGCCGGCCACTGTGAAGGCGGTTTGCAGATTCGTGTTACCGGCTCCGTAGCTGAACTGAATGACACCGTCATCCTGCAGGACTACGGAGAAGTTCACTGGAGAACCGCTCGGGAATGGCGTGAAGGTTTCGGCTGCCCAGCGGAACCGAACGCCAGTGGGCGTGATCTGACGATAGAAAATTCCTTCGCGGGGCTGTGCGAATCCCCGCGTGGTCAACTGCATCCAGAATGGCGCAATTGCCGGGATCGCGCGCAGTCCAGGGACATCGGTACAGGAAGTCACCGCGGTGTCGGCAAAGCTCAGCAAGCCGTTTTCAGAGACCACAACGGAGCGGTATTTCTTGTCGAAGAAGGGGAATGCGAAGGGCAGTTCCACGCGCTCTCCGTCGGTCACTGGAGTTTCCGTGCCCGTCGTGTCGAATGCGGGAGCAATTAGCGACAACGCATACGTTGGTGACACCGGCAGGGCTGCGCTGGCCTGTGCGAACGCTTTGCCGCCTGCATCGTCGTCGTTGTAGAACGCGGATGCGACATCGCCGGGAATGATGTTGAGCGTGCCGTTCTCGCGGATCACGAGGTTGCTGCTGGTGGCCAGCGTGCCGGCATAGAC
>CAZVKC010000014.1:99347-117479 GCA_964627455.1 uncultured Solibacteraceae bacterium
GTGCGGTCGGCAAGCAGGATCGCATCGCGCGCATCCACCATGGTGGATCCGGGAGGCATGAACTTCATTCCGTCGAGGATCAACAGTCGTGCGCGGCGGCGGCCTTCCTTGTCGCCGAATTGTTTAACCAGGTTCGCGCGCATTTCCCAGAGCGCCATCATCCAGATCTCGCCGTCCGCGTGGACTTCGGGGAAAGGAATCACACGGCCGATGTCCTGATAGGTGAGGCTATTGATCTTCATGTCCGTCGAATACGGACGGCTGCGGAAATCGCCGTTGCCCCAGGTCCAGTCGAAATACTCCCCGCTGACGTATGCGCCATCGGGTGGGGCGTTCTCGGGCAGGGTGAAATCGAAGCCGAAGTAGTCGCTCCACGCTTCGCCCATTGCGGCGACCTGAAACGTATCGTAAGCGTTTGGCAGCAGTCGCGTGCTCACGCCATGCGCATATTCGTGCACAACGACATTACTGTCGAGCGCGCCGTCGGTGTAAAAGCCGCCCGGACCCGTGTGGCCGATGTACATCGCGATCATCGACTGCGATCCGTCAGCCCGCCCTTTGGTGGTGAAGAAGGCGTTAATCGTAGCGGCGCGGTTCACCGCCTGCGATCCGAAGTGGGTGTAGGCATACAAAGGATCGCCGCCATTGCCGCCGCGGCCCATGTTGTCCTGCTGGAAGTTTCCTGCCGCTTCCGTGAAGCCGGAGGCGTAGAAGAGGTCGTGCGCGCGATTCACCCAGTAGAAAAGGTTCGTGTTGACGGCGTCGCGGTAGTTGGTCGTCGGCAGGTTGCCGGGACCAAGAGGAAGCGGGAAGCTGAAGTCCCCGTTCGCGGCCGTTGTGATTTCCGGTGTCAGGAGGAAAGTGGTTCCCAGAACGTTCTGCCCGACGATCGCGTTGTTGCCGGCGGTTTGATTGTTCTGCACCCATCCCCGCGGAGATGCCGTGGGGTCGCCGGTGAAAGGTTGCACCGTGCGATCGGCGAGAGGCGGAGCCTCGGTCACCAGCGTGCCCGGGTTGGGATTCGGGTTGGGACTCTCGCGCTCAAACACGAGTCCCTTGGCTGTCTGGAAGAACGACGCTGCGCGTTTATCGAGAATCAGGCTGGTCGCGTCATCGACGACGACATCGTAGATATGCGCGCCGTCTTCGTCGGTGACCTGAAACAACCAGGCGAGCTGCAATTGCCCGCGAACGCCGAACCAGACCAGGCGGCCTTCCATGTCGTCTCCGAAAGGTCCTGCTGCATAACGCACGGCGCCTCGAGCGGATGCTGGGGTAACCGGATTGCGGTCGCTTGCGAAGGGTTCAAACCGTGCCGCGAGTCGCGGATTGACCGCCTTCGCCGCGGCGCGGGCGGCAGACAACGAATTCAAGGAGGAAGGAACACCACCGGCAGGACTCGCGAAAAGCGCGCCTCCTGCGTTGAGAATCCGGCCGTCGCGGTCGATGTTGACGGTCCACGCGGCGTTGAGAACTTCAATGCTTTCGAATTGCTGGCGATACACAATGTGCGTTACGCCGTTGTGCGCGTCGGTGTACTCTTTGGCCGTATAGAGGCTGCTTTGGTCGACACCGAGGATGCTTTGCGCAGTGAACTCCCGAGCGATCTGGCTGGCTGGCCTGGAACTTGGTTCCGTCAGCGAACCGGTCGATCGAATCAAATGCTGATTGGCGGGCGTTTCGTCTTGTGCAGAAACGCAGCCCAGCGTGACAAATAGAAGAGCAGCATAATGCTTCGTAAGCATAGAAACTCCTTTCGGACACGAAGAATTCGAAGGATATCAGTTAAAGGATTGGGGAGGAAGGTGTGAGTGGCGCGCCCGGAGAGACTCGAACTCCCGGCCTACTGGTTCGAAGCCAGTCGCTCTATCCGGCTGAGCTACGGGCGCGCATGGGAGGGCTGACATGCACATCGTACCGCACTCAGTTCTTCAGAAGTGCGTCGATGGCGATTTGGCCGATGGCTTCGTCGACTTCGGACGCGGCGCCGCTCACGCCGATGGATCCGACCACGACTCCGTCCACGCGAATCGGAAGTCCGCCTTGATTCGGGAAAGCGTCGGGGAGGGCGAGGACCGTCGAGTCGCCGCCTTTCAGCCGGTCCGCCGCGGCCTTCGAGGGTTGGCGGAACATCGCGGAATGCCGCGCCTTGCGCTGGGCGAACTGAATCGTGTTCAAGCCGGCGCCATCTGCTTTCTGAAGGAACAGAACATTGGCGCTCTCATCCATGATGCAGATGGTGACTTGCACGTTGCGCTTTTGCGCCTCTGCTTCCGCAGCCGACACCATCGTCTTGATCGCGGCGAGATTCAAATACTTCTTCTGTGGCAGTTGCGCTGCTGTCGTCAAGAGGGCAAGAAGGAGCGCCGTGACAATGGCTCGGTTCATGCGGCACATCATATCACCGCGGGAGATCAATGGGTCATCGCGTAAATCACGTAGTTGACGCCCATGCGGAAGGCCATTGATGAGTATTTTTCGGGATATTCCGGAAGGTCCGCCCACTCCCACGCGTCGCCGAGATCCATGTTGAAGCAGATGGCGACCAGCACTCGATCCTTGTCGTCCACGACGGCGCGCCAGTGAGGGTACGTGCCGCCGCGTTCGATCTGATCGCCGTGCACGACGTTGAGACCGGGCGGGCGGAAGCGATGCGAGAGATCGTAGACCGTGTGGAAGATCGGCGCATCGTCGGGCAGGTCGATCACACGCGGATTCGGGATGATCTTCTCCATGCCCGCCATGAAACTCGCCCACTCGTACTCGTTGTGGAAGTCGTCCACCATAAAGAAGCCGCCGCGGTCGAAGTACTGCCGCATGCGAAGCGCCTGCCGGTCGGTGAGTTGCCAGTCGCCGATGCCGACGGCGTACAACCAGGGCCACTCGAAAATCTCGTCGCTGTCGATATCCACGATCTCTTCGATGGAACGCGAGTGGATGCGGGTCAGGCGGCGCAGGCTCTGGATGAAGAGGCGGTCGGATTTGTTGGCGTCGATGCCCCAGCGCGAGCGGCGATACCATCCGCGCCCGTCGCGCGGCGAGCGATAGCGGAGGCGCGCAAATGCGAACTCGGTTTTTTCGGCGGCATCCGGCGGATCATCGACCGGATTCTGCATTTCGGCCTCGTACCGCGCCCAGCGGTTGTTGCTGTTCGTCGTGGAGCGATAGCGCTGGTACTGCGCGGAAGCGAGCCACACGCCGGCGGTCAGAGGGATCAGGATCGCAGCAATGGCCTTCCTGCGAAACGCCATGATCGCACTATTCTAACTGCTAACCTGAAGCCTGATGCTGTACCTTCGCTTTTCCGCCGCGCTGCTGGCGCTGCTGCTTCCTGCTGTCGCTCAGACTCTCACTCCTCAGGAATCCTCGCTCATCGAACGGATCCACGCCAATACGATGAAAGGTCACGTGTCGTTCCTGGCTTCCGATTTGCTGGAAGGCCGCGACACGCCATCGCGCGGACTCGAGATCGCGGGCGAATACATCGCGGCGCAGTTTCGCCGCGTGGGCCTCGAACCAGCGGGCGACAACGGCAGCTACTTCCAGATCGCGCCGTACTTGAAGGTCACGCAGCCGATGGACGGCTTCAAGGTGCGGGTCGAGTTGCCGGACGGCAAGTCCTGGGAATCGACGGGCGCGAAGGTGATGGTGTCGACATACGGCGCCACGCAGTTCTCGAATCTCGAGGTCGTGAAGGTGTCGCTGGCGGACGAGAATGCGACGCTGCCGCCGGCCGAAACGGTCAAGGGCAAGGCGGTGATCCTGCAGACGTCGCAACGAGTGCCGGGGTTAATGGCCAAGCGCGATGCGCTGCTGGCGATGGAACCCGCCATCATCGTGACTTCCGGCTTTATTTCGACGCAACCGTTCCGGCTGCGACTCGCAAATGGTCCGAAGACGCCTGCCGTGCCGGTCGTCGTGACCTCCGACACCGAGTTCACGAAATTCGCGACGGATCTCTCGGCGGGAATGACCTCGGCGAAGTTGACCTTCAATGCCGCGGCGCCGGTCGAAGAGCCGATCCAGCTTCGCAATGTCGTCGCGAAACTGACCGGCGCTGATCCAGTGCTGCAAAAGCAGTACGTGCTTCTGACAGCGCATTACGACCATGTCGGTATTTCTCCGCGCGGCGACGGCGACCGGATCCACAACGGCGCCAACGATGACGCGAGTGGCGTATCGACGGTGCTGGCTCTGGCAGAGACGTTTGCCGCACAGAAGGAGCGCCCGCGCCGGACGCTGGTGTTCATGACGTACTTCGGCGAGGAGAAGGGGCTGTTTGGTTCGCGCTATTACGCGGCGCATCCGTTGTTCCCGCTGAAGGACACGGTCGCGAACCTCAACTTCGAGCATATGGGGCGCACGGACGATAACGAGGGTCCACGAGCAGGCAAGATCACGGCGAGTGGATTCGACTACACATCCATCGGCGACCTGCTGACGTCGGCTGGAAAGGACACGGGCGTCGAGGCCTGGAAGCACGAGAAGAACAGCGATTCGTTCTTTGCGCGCAGCGACAATCAGGCGCTCGCCGACGCGGGCGTGCCGGCGCTGACGCTTGCGGTGGCGTGGATTTTTCCGGACTATCATCGTCCCGGCGATCACTGGGACAAGATCGACTACGACAACATGCAGCGTGTCGTGCGGACCTGCGCGTTGACGGCGCAACGGGTGGCGAACGCGGACGCACCGCCGCAGTGGGTCAGTTCCAATCCCAAGGTTGAGAAGTACGTGAAGGCCTATCAGGCGCTGCACGCGCAATCGGCGAACTGAAGATTACTTCCTGCCGGTCATCACGCGGCGAAGTCCTTTGACGATGCGCTCACCGAGCGGGCCGAAGGGCTGATCCGTGGTGAGGTAGGTCCACGTGGCGCCGCGTTCGAAGCGCGCGGCTTCATTGTGGAACTCGATCTCGCCTGTCTCGCGGTTGAGGCTCGCCGAGGCGAGCGACTCTTCGATCTCTTCGACGAGCCGGTCCTGAAATTCGGTGTAGATTTCCGCGGCTTTGGTCAGGAAGGTGTGCAGCGGATCGCGGCCGCCCCACTGCACCCAATGCACGCCGCCGCGCAGTTCCGCGATGTTGGCGAGGTAATCGGCCCACAGGTCGTCGATGAGATGCAGGGCGAGTTGCCGTGTCGCGGCGCGCACCGCGGATTCGCTGCCGGCGGCTTCGACGAGCGTATTGTAGGAATCGCACGGCTCTTCATCCGGCCTGAGCAGCGTGAGCGGATTCCAATCGGCGGACAGCAGGATCTCGCGCCGC
Source organism: uncultured Solibacteraceae bacterium (assembly GCA_964627455.1). Taxonomy (GTDB): domain Bacteria; phylum Acidobacteriota; class Terriglobia; order Bryobacterales; family Bryobacteraceae; genus F-183. The sequence goes on from CAZVKC010000014.1 coordinate 104,611, forward strand.
AGCGCCTGTACCTCGCGCCGCTGATGTTCGATCACCGACTCGTACTTCCACAGCAACTGGCGGATCTCGAGGTTCTGACTCTCCGCCGTTCTCTGCACGCTTTCAATGTCCGGGTTTTCGGCGATGCCGAAGCGGACCAGCAAATCGTCCTCAAAGCTGAGGAAGAAGCATGACGATCCGGGATCGCCCTGCCTGCCGGCGCGGCCGCGCAACTGATGGTCGATGCGGCGAGCTTCGTGGCGGGTTGTGCCGATCACATAGAGACCGCCATGCTCGATCACCTCTTCGGCTGCCGTTGGCGGATTGCCTCCGAGCAGGATGTCGACGCCGCGACCCGCCATGTTGGTGGAGATCGTTACTGCGCCCGGCGCGCCGGCTTGCGCGATGATGCCGGCCTCCGCTTCGTGGTTGCGTGCGTTCAACACATGGTGTGTTACGCCGGCTGCCTGCAGTCGCGCGCTCAGCCGTTCGGAGTCCGCGACGCTTGCTGTTCCGACGAGTACTGGCCTCCCGGACGCATGCGCCTTGCGGATCTCCTCGATCACCGCTTCATCCCGTTCGGTGCGCGTGCGGAAGACTCGATCCGGATGGTCCTCGCGCAGGACCGGCCGGTGCGTGGGGATCACGGCGACCGGCAGTTTGTATACCTTCCAGAACTCCTCGGCCTGCGTGGCGGCGGTTCCGGTCATACCGCAAATCCTTTCGTACAGGGTGACGAGGTTCTGCACAGTGATGGATCCGAGAATCCTGCCCTGTGTTTTCAGCGTGACGTGCTCTTTGGCCTCGATCGCGGATTGCAGTCCTGCAGGCCAGCGACGATCCTGCGCCACACGGCCTTTCCATTCGTCGACGAGTTCCACGGCGCCGTTCTTCACGATGTAATCGATATCGCGGCGTAACAGCGCGTGCGCATGCAGCGCGTCCTGGATCGCGGTGAGGATCGCGAGATTTGCGGGATCGAACAGGCTGCCACAGCCCAGTGACCGCTCGACCTGTACAATTCCTGCATCGGTGAGTTGGACATTGCGGCTGAACGCGTCAGGCAGGAAGTGCATGCCGGGATGCAGCGTGCGCACCACCGCATCGGCGCGTAACGCCAGAGGGAGATCTCCGGAAACGCCTCCCGCGATCACCAAAGGGATGCGCGCTTCATCAATCAGAATGGAATCGGCTTCGTCGATCACCGCGAACGCCAGTGGACGCAGCACCATCTCACTTGCGTCGAGAGCGAGGCCATCGCGCAGGTAGTCGAATCCGACTTCGTTGGCGGTCGCGTACGTGATGTCGCAGGCATAGGCGCTGCGGCGATCGTCGCCAGGCGTGTGCTGGTCGACGTGAGCGACGGAGAGTCCGAACCAGCGGTAGATCGCGCCCATCCAGGCCGCGTCGCGCTGCGCGAGGTAATCGTTGGCGGTCAGCACGTGGACGCCTCGCCCCTGGCATGCAAACCAGACGATTGCCGGAACCGCCGCAAGCGTCTTGCCCTCGCCTGTTTGCATTTCCGCGACCTCGCTGCGGTGTAACGCCAGGGCGCCAAGCAATTGCTCGTCGAACATGCGCTGGCCGAGGACGCGTTCGGCGATGGCGACCGTCAGCGCGAAGGTTTCGATGAGATCCGCGTTGGGGCGGCGTTGCTTTTGCGCGAGCGCCGCGAGGTCCGCATCGGACGTTGTTCGCAGCGCCTCGCTTCGGCCCCGGATCGCCGCGATCTGCTGCTGCTGTTCGCGTGCACCGCCGTCCAGGCCAAGACGCTGGAGAAGCGGTGCGGCGAACTTTCGGATTGCTGCGTTCAACTACCGCCACTGTACCCCGCGCCGCCGCGCTTGTTCACGCGTCAATCGGCGAATGGCGACTTCGCTTCGGCGAACGGCGCGATTAGTCGCCGGCCGCGGTTACCGGTTCCGGTTCATGCTTCGGCGCGGTGTGCACCTTGCGCTTGGCGCGGCGGGCGATCCACCAGGCTTCAAAACGCGACAGGTAGATGTAGAAGACCGGCGTCAGGTACAGGGTCACAAGCTGGCTGAAGAGCAGTCCGCCCACGACGACGAGGCCGAGCGGCTGACGTGCTTCGCCGCCGGCGCCGTAGCCGATTGCGATCGGCACTGCTCCCAGCAACGCCGCCATGGTGGTCATCATGATCGGGCGGAAGCGGATGAGGCAGCCCTGATAGATCGCGTCGCGCGGCGACAGTCCCTCTTTTTCGGCGTCGAGAGCGAAGTCGATCTGCATGATCGCGTTCTTTTTCACGATGCCGATCAACATGATGAGGCCGACGAAGGCGTAGATGTTGAGGTCCATCTGGAAGAGGTACAGCGTCAGCAGCGCTCCGAAGGCTGCTGAAGGCAGGCCGCTGAGGATCGTGATGGGGTGGATGTAGCTTTCATACAGGATGCCCAGCACGATGTACACGACGGCGATCGCAACGATCAGCAGGAACATCAGGTTGCCGAGGGATCCGACAAACGCCTTTGCCGCGCCCTGGAAGGCGGTGGTGACGGAATCGGGGAGGTTGGCGTCTGCGATCGCCTGAATTCGCTCGACGGCTTCGCCGATGCTGTGTCCCGCCTGCACGTCGAACGAGATCGTGACTGCCGGCAGCATGCCGTAGTGGCTGATCGAAAGCGGACCGGTTTCCTGGTCGATTTCCGCAATCGAATCGAGCGGGATCAGCTTGCCGCTGTCGCCCTTGAAATACAGCATTGACAGCGCGCGTGGATCGCCCATATATTTGGGCAGCAACTCGAGCAGCACCTTGTATTCATTGACCGGCGAGAAAATCGTCGAGACCCAGCGGGGTCCGTAAGAGTCATAGAGCGCGTTCTCGATCTGGTTGGCGTTCACCTGCAGGGCCGCGGCTTTGTCGCGGTCGATCTTGACGCTCACCTGCGGACTCTTGATCAGCAGGTCGCTCGAAACATCGTGTAGCAGCGGCTCTTTGGCGAGCAGCGCCTGCAACTTCTCGGCGTTCTCGTACAGCAACTGCTTGTCGGGCGATTGCAGCGTGAACTGATACAAGCTCTTCGACACCTGTCCGCCGATGCGGATCACGGGCGGATTCTGCAGGTACACGCGCATGCCGGGGATTTCCGCCAGTTGCGGCCGCAGGCGCTTCATGATGTCGCCGACCAGCAGTTTGCGTTCGTGGCGAGGCTTCAGGTGAATGACGAATTGCCCGAAGTTCGGGCCGCCCAGCGTGGTTGACGCAGCGCCGCCGACGGTCGATACGAACGATTCGATGTCGGGGTCCGCCTTGAAGACATTCGAGACCTTTTGCTGTTGTTCGACCATCTGCTTGAAACTGGTTCCCTGCGCAGCTTCGGTGATGGCCTGCAACTGGTCGGTGTCCTGATCGGGGATGAAGCCTTTGGGCGAGTAATGGAAGAGGACGCCGCTGGCTGCAACCACGATCACGAAGCTCAGCATCACGAGTCCCTTGCGATCGAGGCACCACACGAGCGTACGGTCGTACAGCCGCAGCACCGCTTCGAAATAGCGTTCCGTGACGTTGTAGAACCAGCCGTGCTGGGTTCCGTGACCGCCGCGCAGGAAGCGGCCGCACAGCATCGGGGTCAAGGTGACGCTGACCACGCCGGAAATCAGGATCGCGACGCAGATGGTGACGGCGAACTCTTTGAACAGGCGTCCCAGAATGCCGCCCATGAAGAGCACCGGGATGAACACCGCGGCGAGCGACAACGTCATCGACACGATGGTGAAGCCGATTTCCTTCGAGCCGTTCAAGGCGGCTTCAAGAGGCCTCTCGCCCATTTCCATGTGACGCACGATGTTCTCGAGCATGACGATGGCGTCGTCGACCACGAATCCGATGGCGAGAATGAGCGCCATCATCGACAGGTTGTCGAGCGAGTAGTTCAGCAGGTACATCACCGAGAACGTGCCGATGATCGATACCGGCAGCGCCAACGACGGAATCACGGTCGCCGAGAAATTGCGCAGGAACAGGAAGATCACCATCACGATGAGTCCGAGGGTGAGGACCATCGTGAACTGCACGTCGTCGAAGCTCTCGCGAATCGTGTCCGAGCGGTCGTAGAAGATCTTCAGTTGGACGCTCGGCGGCAGTTCGCTCTGGAAAACCGGCAGCAGTTTCTTGATCGCGTCGGTGACGGCGATCGTGTTGGTTCCCGGCTGGCGTTGGATGGCGAGCACAACCGCGCGCTTCTCGTCCTGCTTCTGATAGAACCAACTGGCCGTCTTGTCGTCTTCGACGCTGTCGATGACCTGGCCGAGTTCCTCGAGCCGGACCGGCGATCCCTTCTTGTACGTGACGACCAGCGGGCGGTAAGCCTCGGCGTTCATCAACTGCCCGCTCGCCTGCAGCGTGAAGGCTTTGTTGGGACCATTGATGGTGCCGGTCGGAAGGTTGACGTTCCAGTTCTTCAGGGCATTTTCAATTTCGTTGATGCCGATCTGGCGCGAGGCCAGCGCGTAGGGATCCACCTGCACGTGGACCGCGTACTTTTGCGCGCCGAGAATCTGCACCTGCGCAACGCCCGTCACCTGCGAGATACGCTGCGCCACGCGTGTCTGCGCGTACTCGTCGAGCGAGTACAACGGCAGCGAATCGCTGGACAGGCTGAGATACAGCACGGGCTGATCCGCAGGATTCACCTTGGTGAACGTCGGCGGCGTCGGCATGCCCGGAGGCAGCAATCGCGACGCCTGCGTAATTGCGGCTTGCACGTCGACCGCTGCGCCGTCGAGATTGCGCTTGAGGTCGAACTCGAGCGTGATCTGCGTTGAGCCGAGAGAGTTCGTGCTCGTCATCGACGACAGGCCGGCGATCATCGAGAACTGATTCTCGAGCGGCTGCGCGACGGCGGACGCCATCGTTTCCGGACTCGCGCCCGGCAGGCTCGCGGTGACGAGCAGCGTCGGAAGATCGACGTTCGGAAGGTCGCTGACCGGAAGTCCACGATAGGCGATCACGCCGAACAGCGAAATCGCGACCATCAGCAGCGTTGTGGCGACGGGTCTCTCAATAAATGGTTTCGATACGTTCATGCGGTCGCTCCCGGAGCTTCTCCGTGAATCGGTTCCACCGGGGACGCCACAGCGGCTTTCGCGCGCTTGCGTCCGGTCAACCCGTCAAGGAAGAGATAGACCACCGGGGTCAGGTACAGCGTCATAGATTGCGAGAAGAGGAGACCTCCGACCACGCACATGCCGAGCGGCTTGCGGGCTTCGCCGCCGGCGCCATAGCCGATCGCCATCGGAATCGCGCCCAGCATCGCGGCAAGGGTCGTCATCATGATCGGCCGGAAGCGCGTCACGCATCCGGCGTAAATGGCTTCCGCCGGCGTCAGGCCGCGCTCGCGTTGCGCATGCAGCGCGAAATCGATCTGCATGATGGCGTTCTTCTTCACGAGGCCGATCAACAACAGCAGGCCCACAAAGCCATAGATGTTGAGGTCCATGTCGAAGAGGTACAGCGTCAGCAGCGCGCCGAATGCTGCGGAGGGCAGGCCGCTCAGAATCGTCAACGGATGAATGAAGCTCTCGTACAGAATGCCCAGCACGATGTAGACGACGAGGATCGCGATGGTGAGCATGATGTTGAGGTTCTTCATCGAATCCTGGAACGTCTTGGCGGATCCGGTAAAGCTCGGATGAATATTGCTCGGCAGTTTGTCATGCGCGAGCGTCAGCACTTCATCCACCGCCTCGCCCAGTGCAACACCGGGCTTCAGGTTGAAACTGACGGTCACGCTGGGCAACTGGCCGGTGTGGTTGATCGACTGCGGACCCACCTCCATGTTGCGCATGGTGACGGCGTCGAGCGGCACCAGCCTGCCGGTGTTCGATTTCAGGTACAGCGAACTCAGCATGTCGGCGAAGCGCGAGAAGCCCTGCTCCACTTCGAGCAGCACGCGATACTGATTCTGCGGCGCGTAGATCGTGCTGGTAATGCTGGGTCCATAGGCTGAATAGAGCGCGGAGGCAATATCCTGCGGGTTCACGCCGAGGCTTGCCGCCTTGTCGCGATCGATCTTCACCGACAGCCTCGGGCTGCGCATTTGGATGTCACTGTTGACGTCCGCAACGCTCGGCAGCTTCGTGATCTCGCGTTCCATCATCGCCCCGGCGCGATAGAGCGATTCGGTGTCCGGCGCCTGGAGCGTGAATTCATAACTCGAACGCGAGCCGCGTCCGCCAATACGAATTGCAGGCGGCAGGCTTGGGATCACACGGATGCCGGGGAAGCGTCCGAGCTTCGGCCGTAACGCCGCCAGGATCTCCGGCGCAGATTCCTTGCGTTCGGCGCGCGGCTTCAACTGCACGAACATGCGGCCGGTGTTGCCGCTCGAGCCGAACATGCTGCCGCCGACGCTGGACATGAAGCCATCGACGTTCGGTTCCTGCATCAGGGTGTCGACCACGCGCTTCTGGTAGCGCGTCATCGCTTCGAACGACGTGCCCTGCTGCATTTCGGTGTTCACGTAGATCTGATCGATATCGGCTTCGGGAATGAAACCCTTCTTGACGACATCGAAGAGCCACACCGTTGCGCCGAGCATGCCGAAGAACAAAGTGATGGTCACCCAGCGATGTCGGATCACCCACGAGAGCGACGCCGAATAAGTCTTCAGCATGGCGTTGAAGAATCGCTCGGTTGTCCGGTAAAGCCAGTTATGATCCGAGGGATCCTTGTGCGTGAGAAGGCGGCTACCGAGCATCGGTGTGAGCGACACGCTGACGAAACCCGAAATGATGACGGCCACCGTGATGGTGACGGCGAACTCGCGGAAGAGGCGTCCCAGGATGCCGCCCATGAAAAGGATCGGCAGGAATACGGCCGCCAGCGAGATGGTCATCGAGATGATCGTGAACCAGATTTCCTTGGATCCGCGAATGGCGGCTTCGAACGGACTTTCGCCGCGTTCGAGATGCTGCACGATGTTCTCGAGCATCACGATCGCATCGTCGACCACAAACCCGATGGCGAGAATGATGGCCATCATCGACAGGTTGTTCATCGAGAAGTCCAGCAGCCACATGACGGCGAAGGTCCCGACGATGCTGAAGGGCAGGGCGAGCGTCGGAATGATGGTGGCCGACAGGTTGCGCAGAAAGACGAAGATCACGCCGACGACGAGCAACAGCGTCAGCAGCATCGTGAACTGCGTGTCGCGGAAAGATTCGCGGATGTTCTTCGACCGGTCGCTGCGGATCACCAGTTGAACGGATGGAGGCAGCAGCGCCTGAATCTGCGGCAACACCTTGCGGACGTTGTCGTTGACTTCGATGATGTTGGATCCCGGCTGGCGCATCACCATCAGGTTGATGCCCTTGATGAGCTTGCCGTTCATGTAGCTCCAGCTTTCGGTGCGCTCGTCCTCGCTGCCGTCACGGACGGTGGCGATATCCTCGAGCCGCACGGGGCGGGAGTTGCGATACGTCACGACCACCGGCTTGAACGCTTCGGCGTTGTAGAGTTGCCCGTTGGCGCGAACGTTGAAGGCGTAGTTGTCGCCCCAGATGGTGCCGGTCGGCAGATTGACGTTCCAGTTGCGCAGCGCCGCGGCGACTTCGTTGATGCCGATCTGATAGCTGGCGAGCTTTTGCGGATTCACCTGCACGCGCACTGCATACTTCTGCGCGCCCATGATCTGCACCTGCGCCACGCCCTCGATTTGCGAGATCCGCTGGCCGATGGTCGTGTCCGCGTATTCGTTGAGCTTACTGAAGGGCAGCGTTTCCGACACCAGCGCGAGCATCAGGATCGGGCCGTCGGACGGATTCGATTTGCGGAAGCTGGGAGGCGCGGGCATGCCGGGAGGAAGCAACGGCATGGCCGCGGCGATCGCGGTTTGAACGTCCACCGCTGCTCCGTCGATGTCGCGGCTGAGGTCGAACTGCAGGGTGATGTTGGTCGAGCCCAGCGAACTCGAACTGGTCATCGAGTCGATGCCGGCGATGGTGGTGAACTGGCGTTCGAGCGGCGTCGCCACGGCGCTCGACATCGTTGCCGGATCCGCGCCGGGCAGGCTCGCCGAAACGTTGATGGTCGGGAAATCGACGTTCGGCAGGTCGCTGACGGGCAGGTTCGTATACGCGATCACGCCGATCATGGCGATGCCCGCCATGAGAAGCGTGGTCGCAATCGGGTGGCGTATGAATTGAGCAGAGAAATTCATGATGCTGCCGTCCTTGCCTACTCTTGTTTGCGCCGGCGCTCACCTTTGGGACGGTCGCCTTTGGGCGCATCGCCGGCTCCCGGGGCGCCGCCGCCCTGTTGTTGTGCTGCGGGACCCGCGGATTGATCGGGAGCGCCCTGCTGCGGACCTCCCGCGCCGCGGCGGCGACCACCGCCGGGGCCGCCCTGCCCGCTGGGATCACGAGGCGTGATGCGCATACCCGGAGCCAGGCGCAACTGGCCGTCCAGCACGACCGTCTCACCGGCCTGCAAGCCGTTGTCGATGATGAGATCCTGACCGACGCGACTGCCGACCGTGACGGGTCGCGCTTCGACGCTGCGATCTTCTTTGACTACGTAAATGAAGGTTCCGGTCTGACCCGTTTGCACGACCTGGTTCGGAACCATGACTGCGTTTTCGCGCATGCCCAGCCGCAGCGTCACCCGGGTAAACAGGCCGGGCCAAAGGTTGTGATCCTTATTCGGGAAGGTGGCCTTCAGGCGGATGGTGCCGGTCGTGGTGTCGACCGTATTATCGACGAACGTCAGCGTGCCCCGCTCGGCCTGATCGGAGTCCTGCGGAGAGGCCATGACCTGCAGTTTGTTGCCGCCCGCCATGAACTTCTTGATTTCGTCCAACTGGTTTTCGGGCACTGAGAAGCTTACGTAGATCGGTTCGATCTGATTGATCACGACGAGTTCTGTGTTGTTCGCTGCGGCCACGTTGCCGACCTTAACCGTGACGTTGCCCGTACGGCCGGAAATCGGCGCCGTGATCCGCGTATAGCTCATTTGGACCTTCAGATTCTCGATCGTTGCCTTGGTTGCAGCAATGTCCGCCTTTACACTGTCAATCGCGGCTTTGTCGGCGGCGACGGTCTGCTGGCTGGCTTTGGCGCTGGCCTGGATCTGATCGTTCTGGTCGCGCGAAAACACGCCTTGGGATGCACCGTCGGCATAGCGTTTGGCCTGTTGTGCCTGATAGTCAGCCGTTGCCTGGTCGCGCGCAGCCTGTGCGATGGCCTGCTGCAGTTGCGCTTCATTCTTGGCGAGTTGGGATTGCGCCTGCATCAACTGGGCCTCGAGAAGCCGGCGGTCGATGTCGAAGAGCATCTGTCCTTCGCGGACGAAATCGCCTTCTTTGAAATATGACTTGACCAACTGTCCGCTGATCTGCGGTTTGACGGAAATGCTGGTATACGCTTCGGCGTTGCCGATCACCTGGATGTCGATGGGAGCGTTCTTGGTGACAGCTTTGGTCACCACTGCCGGGACGTCTCCGCCACCTTTCTTACCGCCCCCCTTTCCGAATCCTTTGGCTGACCCTTCTCCGCCGCCTTCCCCTCCTGGTTTTGCCGTGCAGGCATGAAAGAGGACGGGGGAGGCGAAAGCAATGAGGAGGAAGACGAGCAATCGGAAACCGGGCTGTGCGTGGGCGAGCATTCTCTAGACCTTAACAGTTCTTGCGTCTGGAGTGCTCGATAAGTTACCTCATGGGGTACTGTATCCCCCACTCCGGGTGTCAGTATAGCCTCGATACGGCATCTTTTTGCTTTCTTTACGATCAGCCGGGGCATAATCAAAGCAACTGGCTATGTCTGGCATACAATTGACCGTCGAATCCGAGAGGCTTCGAGAGCAGGTTCGCGAGGCCTATTCCCTTGCTGCGGAAGACCCTTGCGCGAAGCTGCCATTCCCCGTTGGCCCCGATTTCGCTGCGAGTGTGGGATATGAGATAGAAGATCTGCCGCCTCAGGCTGCGGCCGTGTTTGCCGGAGTCTCGAACGTTTCGATGTGGGCTCCCATACACCCGGGGATGGTGGTCCTCGATCTGGGGTGTGGCGGGGGGCTGGACACGCTGATCGCCACCCGGCGGGCAGGTCCGGCCGGGCGGGTCGCCGGACTCGATTTCAGTATGGGAATGCTGGCGCGGGCCCGAGCATCGGTTCAGACGGCGGACTTTGTACAGGCCGCCGCGGAGGCGATTCCTCTTGCCGATGAGTCGGTGGATCTGGTGCTGGTCAACGGCATTTTCAATCTGAATCCCCGGCGACAGGAGATTTTCGCCGAACTGGCCCGCGTGGTGAAGCCCGGCGGGTATGTGGCCGGAGCGGAACTGGTTCTACGCGAACCACTTGCGGACGCAGAACGGGCGTCTGCCTCGAATTGGTTCTCGTGAATCGCCGGAGCCAAAGACGCAGTTGCGTTTTGCCGGGAGTTCCGCCAGGCCGGATTCCGGGATGCCTCAATCTTGCGGACATTCCGCAACGCGAGGACCCGGCATCGGGCGGTGCTGGCGGCCGAATTCCTTGTAACCCGTTGATGCTTATGCGCGACGGGGTTCGTGAATCGGCTTGCTGATGTAGGCGTTGGCCGCCTTGTCGTTCGGAAACCGTTCGCGTACCGGGTCCCAGTCGAGCCGGCGGCCCGTGTGGATCGCGATGTGGGCAAGATGGCAGAGCGACGTGGTGCGATGGCCGACTTCCGCGTCCGACATCGTGGCGCCGCGCGAGCGCACAGCGTCGATGAAGTCCTGCTTGTCGGTTTTTCGCTCAAGGCGGATCCAATTTGACCCTCTCGGCGGTTCTTCGAGGATCGACGGCTTGCTGGCTTCGATCTTGCCGGTGTCGTCGGCGTAGATCCAGCCTTCCGTACCTTCCAGGCGAAGCGACGGCTTGTCGATCCTGTAGATCAGCTTGACGCCGTTGGCGTAGCGGAACTCGACTTCGAAGTCGAGGAGGACGTTCCAGAAACTGTCGGGACCCGGGTAAGTCCCTCGTCCTTCCACCGAGACCGGTCCTGTGCGGTCGGTTCCGTTGGCGGACTGGGCGAGGTCGTTGTGGTGAGTTCCCCAGTTAGTGACCATGCCATCGCAGTAATAGAGGCAACGCATCCAACCCGGCCGTTCGTAGGCGTGCGGCTTGTGGACGCGGATTTCCGTGTACGGCGCGCGAGGCGCGGATCCCTGCCAGCGCTCGTAGTCGAGTTCCGCGGGGACTGGCATGTCGGGCGGCATCGGGCATCCGACGTCGCCTTTCGGGACGCCTGTGCGGATCGTCTGCAACCGTCCGATGCGACCGTTGAGAACGGCTTCGCGCGCCTGGTGGTAGTTCGGCTTTGTCCGATACTCGCTGTCGGTGCGGAACACGCGCTTGTGTTGCTTGACCAGATCCGCGAGGATCCGGCCTTCGCCGATGCAGCGGGTGAGCGGCTTTTCGCAGGAGACATCCTTGCCGGCTTTGACCGCGTCGATGGAGATCGGGACATGCCAGTGGTCCGGAGTAGCGACCATCACGGCGTCGATGGATTTGTCGGCGAGGAGTTCCCGATAATCGCGGAACTTTCTCGCACCAGGGACTTTCTTCCCCGCTTCGTCCAACCGCCAGGCGTCGACATCGCAGAGCGCGGCGACCTCGACTTCCGGCATTTCGAGGAACTGCTTGAGGTTGACGTAAACGGTTTGGCGTCCGACGCCTATGATGCCGACGCGGACCCGGTTCGAGGGCGCGGCAGGTCCCCCACGAAGAATCCGCGACGGAAGAAACGTTGGAATCGCGAGTGAGGAGAAGAGTAAACCACGACGAGTGCCAGTCATGAAACTTCCTTGGCCGGATTCTATCCCAGCCACGCCCCGAGTTAAAGCGGAAGTGCACGGTAGCCGATTCATACTTATGCAATCTGTACCTGCAGCCGCGATTTCTGAGCCCCGAAAGAGGTCCACGGCGAACACTTCGGTGCTTGGAATCCTGCGGGATCTCACTTTGCGAATTGCAGGCGTCGGACTCGCGATGGCTGCCGTGCTGTCGGTCCTGTTCTTTCCCTACGACAGCGACGCGCCGTTGAGTCCGAAAGAACAAGCGGACCTTCGCAAATACTACGCGACCGCGTATGATGCTGCAGCAAAGGAAGATACGGCCGACGACACACGGTATGTGTCAATGGCGGAGGCGCAGGCGAAGAAAAAGGGTGTGATGGAGAGCGTCCAATCCTTCGCCGGTGTGTTCGGATTGCAGGAAAAGAAAGTGCTCGACATCGGGTCGGGCCGCGGCTACCTGCAGGACGTGGTGAAAGACTACACGGGTTTGGACATCTCGCCGTCCGTACGCCGCTTCTATCACAAGCCTGTGGTGATTGCGTCGGCGACCCTGATGCCATTTGAGGCGAATACGTTCGACGCGGCCTGGTCCGTATGGGTGCTGGAGCATGTTCCCAACCCGGAAGCCGCGCTGGTCGAGATGAGGCGTGTCATCAAAGATGGGGGCTACCTGTACCTGGCGCCGGCGTGGGACTGTCCGCCGTACCTGGCTCAGGGGTATCCCGTGCGTCCTTACAGCGACTTCGGATTTGGCGGCAAACTGGTCAAGGCGGCGATTCCGCTCCGCACCTACTTTGCCAATGTCTCCAAAGCTCCGATCCGGTTGCTCCGGCGGTCGACCGCGATATCCGAAACGAAGTTCCACTACCGCAGGCTGACGCCGAACTACGACAAGTATTGGATGGAAGACAGCGACGCCGTTAACACTCTGGACCGGTACGAAACCGCGTTGTGGTTTAGAAGCCGGGGCGATGAATGCCTCAACTGCACGGGCGCGCTAGAGGGCTGGGTACAGGAAAACGAACCGCTGATAGTGCGGATCCACAAGAAGAATTGAAGGTGGAGATGGTCGGGGCGAGAGGATTTGAACCTCCGGCCTCCTGGTCCCGAACCAGG
>CAZVKC010000015.1:0-1620 GCA_964627455.1 uncultured Solibacteraceae bacterium
AAGGCCGGCATCATGCAAACCGGATCCCCGGTCACCGACGCCAGCATCGTCAAGGGCAACAACTGGTTCAAGACCGACTGGAACAACTTCGCGCCCCGCTTCGGCTTCGCCTACGATGTCCGCGGCGACGGCAAGATCGCAGTCCGCGGCAACTGGGGCATCTTCTACGATCGCGCCATGGGCGCCGTGGTCAGCGCGGTGGATGGCAGCACGCCGGGCTTCTCCCAGGCCGTGCAGGTCTTCCCCAACTCCTCCGGCACCACGGATATCCGCGCAACGGATCCCAACCTGCCCAAGACCACTCCGCCGGCAGCTCCCCAGCTGACGCCGCCTGCAAACCGGCAGCTCACCGTGTATGTCCCGAACCCGAATCTCGCCACCGGCTACGTCGAAAGCTACGGACTCAACGTCCAGTGGCAGATCAGCCCCGGCACGGTGCTCGAAACCGGCTACGTCGCCAATCGCGGCATCAAGCTCTACATGAACCGCGACATCAACCAGCCCCGCGTCAACGGCCAGTTCATGTCGGACTTCCGCGAGATCCAGGCCTTCTGCAACGCGGGATCCGGCACGTCCTGCCCCAACACCGGCCCGGCCCCCAGCGCCGGCAATGCGCTCGTTCGCATGTACGGCACGCCGCAGGCGGTCATCACCTCGCTCGGCGCCACGCAGTTCGCACAGGGCCTCGTTGGCACCGTGGTCGATACGCTCGACCGCTCCGCCGCCAACTACAACCGCTACTCGAACGCGGGACTCCCGCAGACTTACCTGCGTCCGTACCCGCAGTTCAACCGCGTCTACATCGGAACCAACGACGGCCGCTCCTACTATGACTCGCTCCAGTTGAGCCTCCGCCGTTCCCGCGGCGCGCTCCGCATGTCGGCGAACTACACCTGGGGCAAGGCCCTCGACAACGTGGGAGCCTACAGCGCCACCGCGTCTTCACCCGAAGGCAACGGCTTCGCGGCCCCGATCGACAACCTCAACCTCCGCCTCATGCGCGGTGTCGCGGACTTCGATCGCCGCCACACCTTCACCTCGAACTACAGCTACACGCTGCCGTTCGGCAAAGGCAAGCGCTTCGGAACCAACTGGAACCGCCTCACCGACTCCATCGCCGGCGGCTGGGACCTCGGCGGCCTCTGGATCTGGCAGACCGGCGCCCCTTACACCGTCCTCTCCCAGCGCTTCACCGCCGGTTACAACAGCCAGTTCACCTGGGCAAACTACGGTGGCGGAACCCGCGGCTACGTCGGCTCCGTCGACCGCCGCGGCGACGGCGTCTACTTCCTCACCGCCGACCAGCGCCAGCAGTTCTCCTTCCCCGGCGCTGGCGATCTCGGCAACCAGGGACGCAACCAGTTCTACGGTCCCCGCTTCTTCGACGTCGACCTTTCGATGGTCAAGAAGTTCAAGGTCACCGAGACCATGGCGTTCGCCTTCCGCGCGGAAGCCTACAATCTGTTCAACAATACGAACTTCGGCGGCCTGCAGTTGAACATCAACACCCCGTCGACCTTCGGCAAGTTCTCGAGCACCACCGGCCTGCAGGCCGGCAGCGCGAGAACCATGCAGATGTCGCTCCGCTTCGATTTCTAGTTCCAACCGGAAATCGACACA
>CAZVKC010000015.1:1720-45390 GCA_964627455.1 uncultured Solibacteraceae bacterium
CGGCGGCCTTCCCCAATCGTCAATGGGATTTACGAATTCGCTCAGGTCCGTGGCGTGTCCGCTGGCAGCCTGAGCTTCGTGTGCAGTTCGCTCCACCTGGAAGACTGCTGCAGGAACGGCCGGTGCGGTCCGAGCAGCATCACCACGGATTTGACGTAGTCTTGATCCATCGCCTCAATCAGGGCGGCCGCCGCGCCATCGGCGTCGGACCGGACAATGGCGGCGCATGCTTTGGCGACCGGGCTTTGCGAACCCGACAGGAGCGCTTGCGCCTCGTCTGCCCTGCCTTCCTGCATCAGGAGTCCGGCCATGGTGCCGCGCGAATAGGCGGCCCATGGCGCGGCGTCCATTGCGACGCCGGCCAGACGCCGCGCTTCCCGGAACTCTCCCTGCCGGCCCTGCTGCAGGGCGAACTGCCACGCAGCCATCCAGTTCCCCGGTTCCACCGCCAGAATCCTGGCGTATGCCCGAGCCGCCTCATGCGGTGACGAGAGACCTTCCATCACGGCGCCTTGCGCCCAATGCACCATGTGGTTGAGGGGATTGTCGGTCAGAGCAATCTCCACGTGCCGCCGCGCTTCGTCGCTGCGGCCCATCACCTGGAGGTAAAACCACGCGTACCAGACACGCACGTGCCAGTGCACAACCGGATGCGCCAGGGCCTTGGCGAACCATCGTTCTGCCTCCGCCCAGTTGAGGTCGAACATCCCGGTCAGGATGCCCTGCATGGCTTGCGCCTCCGAGAGACCGGGGTCGAGCGCGAGGGCCCGCGCGGCCATATCCCGCATCCTCGGGACCCACTCGCGCGCCGCCGCAAACTGGGTCTGCGCGAAAAAGTGATCGGCGAGTCCCACATGCGGAAGCGCGAATTCCGGGTCGAGAGCGATCGCCCGCTCCAGGCATTCCCGGCTCCGCTGCAAGGCCTCGGGAGTGAACTCCCATTGATACTGGCGGTAGCGCAAATAGGACTCATAGGCCTCGAGGTTCGGCTGCCTGCGCGGCTTGGTCGAGCCGGGCGCGACACGCACTTTCAGTTGTGCCGTGATGGATGCGGCAATCTCGTCCTGCAGTGCGAAGAGGTCGTCCACCTTGCGGTCGTAACGCTCACTCCACAAAGCCGAGCCGTCGCACGCGGCGATGAGTTGCGCCGAGACGCGGATGCGATCGGCGGAGCGGCGCACGCTGCCCTGGAGCACATGTGTCACACTCAGCGCCGCGGCAATACTGCGAACATCATCCTCTTTGCCACGGAAGGCGAACGACGAGGTGCGCGCGATAGTTTTGAGTCCCGGCAACTGCGCCAGCAGATTCAGGATCTCTTCCGCGAGGCCGTCGGAGAAGTACTCCTGATCCTTGTCGCCACCGAGATTGGCGAACGGCAGCACGGCAAGGGACGGCGCCGGCGTTGACACTTCCGCATGCGCGCCAACGGCGAGTCCGGCTTTGCGGAGTCCATTGAGCAGCAGTTCTGTGTGCGAATCCTCGAAGAACCAGCGGGCGATCTTCGCCGGCCCGGCCGTTGCGAAATCCGGTTCGAGTGCGAGCAGTTCGCCAACGGCTGCGGACGCCTCCGCCGCATGGCCGAGTTCCGCGTGCGCAACCGCCAGCACCAGATGCGTCCAGAACTGTCCCGGCATATTGATGCGGAGCGCGTATTCGAGAGCCTTCGAATACTCCTTCTGCCGCAAGGCGTGATGGGCGAGCGGATACCAGCAGGAACCAATATGCCGCGGATTGAGCTGCCTCGCCCGATCCACCAGCGCGCAGCCTGCCTCCCAGTCGCCGCTGTAGGCTTTCCACATCCCGGCAACGAAGATCGCCATGCCGTTGACGGGATTCAATTCCAGGACCCGTTCGCCCGCCGTACGCATCCCCGCGATCTCCTTGCGGCAGGCATGGGCGTAGAGAAGCGCCACGTGCGCCAGTTGGTAGGTCGGCTCCGCCTCCACCGCCCGGCGCGCGAAGGTCAACGCGAGGCTGTCCGGATTCGCCTCGGTATCCCATCCAAAAAGATACCCGAGCGAGTACAGCCAGGAAAGCGCGGCCAGGCAGCCGGCATGATTCGGTTCCTGTTCAATCGCCCGCCGCAACAACGCGACCGCAATCCTGTGCTCGGCCGCTGTATGCAGCACGAAGAAGCCGCGGCTGCGCAACAGCGCCTCATACGGACTCAACGCCATCGGGTCGCGATCGCGCAGCGCAAGCCACATATGGTGCTCCAGCACGCCGTTGGTTTCGGCGACCGGGGACACGATAACCGGCACGAGGTCATCCTGAATCTCGAAGATCCCGTCCGGCGAGTAGACTCGCGAGAAGGTTTCCGCCCAGAGATTGGCGCCCGTCGTCGTATCGATCAGCCGGACCGCAACGCGCAATTGCGTTCCTGCCTGGCGCAACGATCCGTCGACCACGTACCGCGCACCCGCAATGCCGTTGCCGAGCACCCGCAGGTAATGGAATCGGGACAGTGCGGTGACGATGTCGCCAGTTAAGCCGGAGGCCAGAGTGGCGAGTTCGGGTCCGCCGGATTCGGCGCGGAACGGAGCGACGGCGATCCAGAATCCGTCCGCCGCTTTCGCCGTTGCTCCGGAGTCCTGCTGCCCCGAAGGCGCTGCGGCGCGGAACTCAGACAGGCCGGCCTTGCGCAGTCCTTCGAGCAACTGCTCGACCTGCTCGCTGGTCCACCAGCGCGACATCTGGATCCGGGTGCGCTCTGCAGCGTCCGGCCGCAGAGCCAGGTAACGCTCGAGGGCTCGCCCAGCCGCTTCCCGGTTCCCCATGTGGCCGTAAGCCGAAGCCCTCATCATGTGCAGGGCGTAGTGATTGTCGAGTTGAATCCGGTTCAAATACGACAAGGCCGCCGCAGGATCCCGCTGGTTGTACTGTGCGTGGAAAGCGTCCGCGTACCAATACCAGCCCGTATGGTTCGGCTTCATCCGCTTGGCCCTGGCGCAAAACTCCAGCCCACGCTCGGTGTCGCCGTCGTAGACGAGCAGTTCCCCCATGAAAGCGACGGTATCGGCGTCGTTTGGATTGAGAGTGACGGCCCGTCCGGCGGCATGGCGGAAAGTCTCACGATCCCGCTGAAAGAACAAAGCCTGCGCCAGGCCGAACCACGCCAGGTGACTCGACGGCGCGAGTTCGACGGCGCGCCGGGCCGCGTCCGCTGCACGGGGCAGAGCGTCCGGGATGAGGTCATAACCCTGGCCGTGATCCTGACCGTGCAGAAAGGACAGCATGGCCCAGGCGTCCGCGTAATCCGGGGCCTCCCGCAGTGCGTGCTCCAGAGCTTCCCTCGCCAGCGTGAGTTCTTCGGGGGCCGCGCGCTCCGAGTAGCCGAAACTCCGCAGCACGGCCTCGTAAGGCGTGAGTTCCGCAGTCTTGCGTCCACGCAGCGTTTGGCTGATATTCCTCGGCAGCACGCCGTGTGAGTCCGCGATCGTGGAAACAATCATCGGAACCAGATCGTCCTGCAGATCGAAGATCCGGTCCGCGGCGAACGGCCGGTTGTACGTTTCCGCCCACAGCGTTGTCCCCGGCGCGGTGTCCACCAGCTTCACGGAAACTCGCAGTTGTGACCCTGCCTGTCGCAGAGCGCCCTCGAGTACGTACCGTGCGCCTGCAGTCCCTTTGCTGAGCACGCGCAGGTAGGAAAAACGCGAGAGTCCCGTCACAATCTCTTCCGATAATCCCGAGGCGAGAGCCGCCGCGTCCTGGCCGCCTGTTTCGGCCTGGAACGGAATCACGGCCACGCGAAATCCCTCGTCCGCCTGCTGGGAAACCGGCGGAACCACCGCCGCACCCGTGGATTCTCCCGTTGTAGCGAGCCCCGCTTTGCGAAGCCCCTCCAGAAGGTGCGTCCCGGTTTCCTCTAAATACCAACGCAGAATGATGTCGCGCGCCACGGTTGGCAGGTCGGGCTTGAGCGCGATGGCTTCCTGGAGCGCAGCCCGGGCTTCTTTGGTCTGGCCGAGTTGGGCGTGCGCGGCGGCGAGCAGCACCGGCGACCAGAAGATGCCGGAGATATTCGCGGCCGTCACCTCGGCGATCGCCGCGCGATAGTTCCCGCGCGCGTATTCGCCAAGCGCGAGCATCCAGCGGTACCAGGCGGGATGGTGCGGATTGAGTTCCATGGCGTGCCGGATGAGCCTGCCGCCGCGGTCCCAGTCGCCGGTCATGGAAATGATGAAATACGCCTCGTTGCTTCCGTCGTTCGGATTCAACTGGAGGGCTCGCTCACAGGCCGCGAGCGAAGCCGCAATCTCGCGGCGGAACAGCAATGCCACCGCCAGCGCCTGTTGCGCCAGTTGATTGGATGGCGCCAGATCGACAGCCTTTTGCGCTGCCGCCAGCGCCCGTTCGAGCGACCCCGGCCGCGGATTAAACCCGTGCCCGTGTTCGTGCGAGTACAGCCACGAGAGCATCGCGTGGCAGTCGGCGTTGCCCGGCGCGCGTTCCACCGCCAGTTCGAGCGCCTCCCGCGCATCGGCGTGATCCTGAGCCGTCAGCCGGTGGTGGTAGCCGAAGGCGCGCATCAGCGCCTCGTACGGCGTCAGTTGCGCCGCCGCTTTGCCGCGCACCGCTTCGCTGATGCTGCGCGCGAGGACCCCGAAGCGGTCACCCGCCGTCGAAACGATCCGCGGAATCAGATCGTCCTGCAGTGCGAAAACCTGATCCGGATCGAATGCGCGATCATAGGTCTCCGCCCAGAGGTGCGCGCCTGTTTCGCAATCCACCAGCCGCACCGCGACCCGCAACTTCCCGCCCGCCTGGCGCAGGCTCCCCTCCATCACGTAACGCGCGCCTGCCACGCCGGAATGCGGCGCAACCACGCGCAGATACGAGAAACGAGCGAGCCCCGTGAGGATCTCTTCCGCCAGTCCGCTGCCGAGGTCGGCCAGGGTCTGATTCCCGTCCGGGGACTGAAACGGCTTCACCGCGATCCAGAAGCCTTCCCCTGGCTGCTGCCGCATCCCGGATCCCGAATTCTGCTGCAACCCGGCCTTCGCCAGCCCCTCGAGGATGTGCTCCACCATCTCCGGCAGGAACCACTTCTCCAGAAACAGTCGCGCCTCGTCCCGGGACTCCGGCCGGAACTCCGGCCGGATCGCCAGCAACTCCGCCAGCGCCTCGCGCGCCGGTTCCATCTGCCGCAACTGCCCGTAGGAAATCGCCCGCATCAACGCCGGCCAGTGATGTACGCTGCGCCCGATCTTCAGCGCCAGCGTCGCGGCCGTTGCGTAATCGCGCTGCTGGTACGAATGCCAGAACGTCGCGAACGGATACCAGCTCGGATGCTGCGGATTCAGCTTTTCGGCGCGCGCGATGATCTCGCAGCCTTCCTGCGAATCCAGGCAGAACGACCAGAACAGCCCCATGCCGACCAGATTGTTGCTGTCCCACGGATTCAACTCCATCGCGCGCTGTGCGGACAGACGGAACTCCGGCAGCTTCTTCAGGAAGAAGTAAACCTGCGCCAGCGAATTGTGCGCGTAAGCGCTCGAGGGATTCAGGTCCACGGCGCGCTGCGCGGCCTCCAGCGCGCGCCGCAACGGATCCGGCAGGGGATTGAAGCCGTGGCCATGCTCCATGACGTACATGTTCGCCAGCCACGCCCAGGCTTCCGACGCAGCGGGATCCGCCTCCACCGCTCGCTCGAGCAGGCCCCGCGCGCGCAAATGATCGTTCGGCGTCACGCGGTACAGGAAGTCGCAAGCCAGCAGAACCGCTTCGTGCGGCGTGATCGCTTCATCCGGAGTCTGCCGCAGGCGTTCCCCGATGTTGCGAACCAGCACGCCATAGGGATCCGCGACCGTCGACACGATGCGCGGCGCCAGTTCATCCTGCAGGTCGAAGATTGCCTCGGGCTGAAACGCGCGGTCGAAGGTCTCGGTCCACAGTTGCGCGCCGCTGCCGGCCTCGCTCAACTGCACCGTCACCCGCACTCGCGACCCCGCTTGCCGGACACTGCCTTCCAGCACATAGCGGGCGCCGAGTTCCCGCCCGATCGTGCGGACATCGGAATGCGACCCCGCGTACTTCCGCACCGAACTCCGCGCAATCAGCCGCAGATACGAAAATCGCGACATCCCGGTGAGAGTCTCTTCAAACAGCCCGTTGGCAAACGTCGCAGCCGTATCCGGCCCCGCCGCCTCGAACGGCAGCACCGCCACCCAAAAGCCGGCCTCCGCCGCGCGGGCGCCGCCGGACAACTTCGATGCGGAATTCGATGCGGAACCAGACGGCAACTGGGACACCGTTTCGAGCCCGGCTTTGCGCAAGCCGTCCACCAGCGCCGCCGTCAGCGTTTCGTCCCAGATCTTGCCCAGTTCCTGGCCGGCAACCCGCGGAAAATCGGGACGCAGCGCCAGCAGGTCGCGAATCGCCTTGGCGCCCGCAGGAACATCCCCGAGCTGGCCGTACGCAGCCGCCAGCGCGACGTGCGTCGGCAGGAAATCGGGCATGTTCATCTGCAGTGCGAACTCGAGGGCGCCTTGATAATCGCCCCGCCGGTACGCATCGCAGAAGAGGGGGTACCAATACCAGCCGGGATGATTCGGATTGAGCGGCAGCACTTCGCGTATGAGCGCGACGCCCCTCGCCCATGCCCCTGCCGAGACCATCACATTCGCCATGACGGCCTTCGCACATGCATCGAAGGGATTGAGCGCGATGGTTCGTTCGGCAGCCGCGAGCGCCGCCGGATGCTCCTTCCGGCAGCACAGCGTCCACGCCAGCGACTGATAGGCCCTGTGATTCGACTGTCCCTTGTCCACCGCCATCCGTGCCGCGTGCAGCGCGCGGTCCAGCACGTCCTCCGACGTGTCGAAACTGTGGATGTAGCCGTCCGTGCGCAGTTGGGCCAGCATCGCCCAGCAGTCCGAGAAATCTGGAGATTGCTCCACCGCACGTTCCAGCGCCTGCGTCGCCGCGGCATACTCGTCGAGGCTGATCCGATCGGAATACGAGAAGCTGCGCAGCAGAGCTTCGTACGGCGTGAGTTCCTCTAATGGCTTGCCGCGCACCGCCTGGCTCATCGATCTCGGAAGCGCCCCGTGCGCATCGGCCAGGCTGGTGATGATGCGAATCGCCAGGTCGTCCTGCAGATCGAAAATCGCGTCTGCCCGGAACGGGCGCGTGTAAGTCTCCGCCCACAGGTGGACCCCGGTCATCGCATCGGTCAACTGAACCGCCAGTCGCACTGTGGCTCCCGCCAGCCGCAGGTTGCCTTCCACCACGTAACGCGCGCGCTGCGATTTCCGCGTCCCTCGCCCGATCACCCGCAGATAGGAAAACCGCGTCAGCCCCGACGTGATCTCTCCCGTGAGCCCGTCGGCAAGCGTCGCCAGATCCGTGCCCGTGCCGGACACCTTGAACGGCGTGACCGCAATCCAGAACCCGCTGTCTGCAATCGCGGACCCGGAAGAGGAAGTCCTCGCCGATCCCGACTCCGCCGCAGGCGCCGCGGCAGAAGCCAGGTCGAGTCCCGCCTTCTCCAGACCTTCCAACAGGCGGTCGGCGAGGTCGGGCGCGAACCACTTGTCGAACTCCGCCCGCGCCGCGGCCGCGAAATCAGGCCGGATGGCCAGCAGTTCCCGCAGCTGCTTCTGTGCTGCCTCGGCCTCGTCCAGATGCCCGTACGCCGACGCCAGCGTCGCCGGACCCCAGAAGTATCCCGGCATGTTGACCCGCGTGGCGAGTTCGATCGCGCCCCGGTAATCCTCGCGCTGAAACGCGCGGAACACCAGCCCCAGCCAGTACCAGCCGGGGTGATGCGGGTTGTTGCGGATCGCGCTTTCCACCGCCCTGCATCCTTCGTCCCACGATCCCGACAGCGCCAGCAGCATGCCGATGAAGGCGCAAGTCGCCGAATCGAGCGGGTTCGCCGAGATCGTCCGCTCAGCGAACGGCCGGAACGCGCTCCACTCTTTCCGGAAGAACAGGCTCTGCGCCATCGCCTGGCAGCTCAACGCGCTCGACGGAGCAAGTTCCATGGCCCGCTGCGAAGCAGCCCGCGCCCGTCCCAGCGGATCCGCCTCGCCCGGAAACCCGAACATGTGTTCATCGCTGTAGAGGGTCGCGAGCATCGCCCAGCATTCGCTCGAATCCGGCGACTCGCGCACCAGCCGCTCCAGGATCCCCCGCACCCGCGCATGTTCCCCGGGACTCATCCGTTCGTGAAATCCGAAGACGCTCAGCACCGCCTCGTGCGCCGTCAGTTCCTCCGGCTTCTTGTTCCGGATCCCAGCGCTCATATCGTGTACGAGCACGCCATGCTGATCGGCCACGCGCGCCACGATGAACGCCACCCACTCGTCCTGCATCGCGAACAGCTCATCGCCGTGGAACCGGCGGTCGTACGTCTCCGCCCACAGTTGCGTGCCCGTCGCCGCTTCTGCCAGGCGCACGGCCAGCCGGCAATGGGAACCCGTCTGGCGCAGGCTGCCGTCGAGCACATAGCGCGCGCCGAGTTCCTTGCCAATGGCCCGCGTGTCCACCACGGCGCCCCCCGCACCAGCCGCGCCGCCCCCGCCATCCGAACTGCTGCCGAACCTGGCCGTCAGCCCGTGCGCCAGCACCCGCAGATAGCTGAAGCGGGAAAGGCCGGCGACGATGTCCTCGCTCAGGCTCTCGGCGAGATGCCGCAAAGCCGGATCCTGTCCGCGAAACTGGAAGGGCAACACCGCCACCCAGTACTTCTCCTGTGAATCCGCAGCGCTCTTGGCCGTCGCAACAGGCAGCGCCACGGCGGTTGCGGTGAGCGCTGCCGGATCCCCTTTGGCCATCGCCCCGAGCGCGGCCGCGATGTCCCGCGCCGAAGGCCGCGCAGCGGCGCTCTTCGACATCATGCGCAGAATCAGTTCGCACAACCCGGCGGGCACTCCGGCAGGAACCGGCGGATTCTGTGAGTTGATCGCATGCAGATAGCCCACCGTGCTTTCCGCTTGAAATGGATACCGGCCCGCCGCAATCTCGTAGAAAACGACTCCCAGCGAAAAGATGTCGGAGGCATTGCCGACCTGTTCGCCGCGCGCCTGTTCCGGCGACATGTACCGCACCGTGCCCATCACCTGCCCCGGCATCGTCACGTTGGTGGCGGTCGCTTCGTCGCCTTCGGTGGAGGCAAGCCGCGCCAGTCCGAAATCGAGGACCTTGACGTAGCCGTCCTCGCGGACCATGATGTTTTCCGGCTTCAGATCCCGGTGCGTGATGCCCGCCGCGTGCGCCGCCGTCAGGGCCTTGGCCATCTGCTCGAACCAGGGCAGCAGGTCCGCCAGTGGAGGCTTCTGGCTCGCCAGCACGCGCAGCGTCTTGCCGGAAACCAGTTCCATCACCAGGTAGTGCCCGTCCTCGCACTCCCCGATGTCGTGAACCGTAACAATATTCGGATGATTCAGCGCGGACGCCGCCCGCGCCTCCTGGATGAACCGCCGGACGCTGTCGGAATTGCGCGTCAATTCCGGAGGCAGCAGCTTGATCGCGACCCGGCGCCCGAGGCGGGTATCTTCCGACAGGTAGACCTCACCCATCCCGCCCGCGCCAAGGCGCGCCCCAACGCGATAGTGAGAAATCCGGCCTGGCGGCTGCCTGTCGCCTGTGGTCACAATTCTTTCAATTCTAAGGCGCCGCCGAAGTTCGCCGGGCGCGTGGTAGTCTAAGTGTCCATGTCGCGGATCCTATTGCTCCTCTTGATGACAATCTCCATCCTCGCTGCACAGCAAAAATCCACGCCTTATGGATCCAATGCAGCCGTGGGCCGGACCTTCACCCACGATGGCGTCAGGCTCTACTACGAGGTGTACGGAACGACCGGCGAACCGCTCCTCGTCATCCATCCCAACGGTACGAGCATCGCAGCCATGAAGCCGCAGATCGAGTATTTCCGAATGAAGGGCTACCGCGTCATCGCCATGGATACGCGCGACCACGGAAAATCCGGCAACAGCACCGGCCGCCTGACCTACGAAAAGATGACGGCGGATCTCGCCGCGCTGCTCGACCATCTCAAGATCCCCTCCGTGCATGTCCTCGGCTGGAGCGACGGAGCCATAGAGGCCCTGCTGCTCGGCATGAAGTATCCCGCGAAAGTCCGGAAGATCGCGGCCACGGGCGCAAACCTGAATCCGTCCACGCAGGCGATCTACCCGGAGACGATCGCGTGGGTGAAGGAAGCGCTGGCCTCCATTCCTCCGGCGGACCGCGACAAACCGGAAGTGAAGCGCAGCATCCGCACCACCGAGTTGATGCTCAATGAGCCGCAGATCGATCTCCGTGCACTCGAGTCAATCCAGGCCCCGACTCTCATCATGGCCGGCGATCACGATCTCATCCGCGACGAACACACGCTCGAGATGTTCCACCATATACCCAATAGCCAGCTCGCGATCTTCCCGGGCGCCACACACGCCGTCTCATACGATAACCCCGCGCTGTTCAACGCAACAGTGGAACGGTTCTTTTCAAAGCCCTTCGTGAAGATCGATCGCGTCAAGGACGCACTGAAGACACTCGAAGCCATTCAGCAGGGGAAGTAAGTTCCCCTGCCGACGGCGGAGGATGCAAATAGCCCGCCGCGCGTCGCAATCCAATGGACCGCGGCACACGATCGACGCCGCGAGCCCATGCTGCCGGTCGCTTAACCGGATCGACGCGTGGCGGCGCGACAGGGAAAACCGTAAGGCGTTCGCACGAATCAGTCCAGCCGAACTCTCTTCGCGGACCTGGCTCCAGCAACCTCGTCTACTTCATCAGCCATCCATCAATCGCCTGGAAGCAGCATCAAGATACGCGCGAAACGGAAGCAGCGAGTTTTCGACATGCGACAAGTCGGCATTCGAATCCACCAGGCTGCCAATCCTGGCGATGACTTCGCCCAAAGCGTTGAAGAACACCTTTGACGAACCCACCTCATCATAGGCGCCTCTGGTGATCACAACCCGGTAGTTGCCGGCAAAGTACAGGCTGACACCAAAGAGTAGTCCCTCAACAAACGAAGAGAGGAACGGTTCAGCCAATCCTGTGTGCAAACTGTCAACACCCGCGGCTCCCCTGATCGAGTCATTCCACACTCCCTTCCCACTTTCAAAACTGGCGGCGAAACAGACTTCAGATTCTTGCGCTCGACCGATTGAAACACCCACCAATCCATACGGCTGGGGCCCGAATCGCCCCCAGACTTCGAGCTCCAGATCAACTTCATCCCGGCTCACCTGTTTTTGCCAGGCCAGCTTGACCAGATAGGCGCCGGACTCTTTAACAATAGTCATGTTTCGCCCCAATCCAACGACCGGCTTCGGAGCCAAGCGGCGTGGACGGCGAGCAAAGCTTGTCCGTCCAACAGCGCCTGAGACATCTGCTGTTCCCTAATGGATCCCCAAAGTATGCCATGAAGCTCTCCTTTTTTGTTTATTGTGGCTAGCACTGTGATCTGTGTGCCACCGTTGGACCCGGCACATCCTTCCGCGTAGCTGTTTTATTCAAGAACTTCAGCAGAAACGTTCAATCGTATCGAAGCCGCGGCAGGATATCGTTTGGTCATGACGGTCGCACGATTCAAAAACACCGCAGGATGGCTCACCGGCGGCGCACTCGCCCTCGGGATTTCCGTTGTCCTGTTGGCCGGCTATATTGGCTTCTCGCAGTCAATGAAGGTCATGACGGCCCCGGCGCAGGCTGCCCAGGCAGCATCGGTAATCCCATTGCCGGCGCCGGCCCACAATCCCCGGAAACCGACTGTCGCCGTCCTGCTGGGCAACACGCTCAGCGAGCCCACGGATGTGTTGGGACCATACGCAATGTTCGCGGAATCCGGCAAATACAATGTCTACACCGTCGCATCCTCACGCGCCGTTCGGACCCTCACCGGCGGGTTGGATCTGGTTCCCCACCTCTCGTTCGACCAACTGGAGTCCAGGCTTCACGACGGCAACCCCGACATCGTCGTGGTTCCTCAAATCGCCGACATCCGTGCGTCCGCAAATGCGCCCGTCGTGGCCTGGGTCGCGCGGCAGGGACAGGGGCATGCTCTCCTGTTCTCCTGGTGTACCGGTTCTGAAGTGCTGGCCGAGAGCGGCGTGATCGACGGCAAAGCGGCTACCGCGCACTGGGGTGACATCGACAGGCTCCAGCGCGTTTACCCACAAGTCCATTGGCAGCGTTCGGTCCGGTATGTGGATGGCGGCACGCTCTTGTCTACCGCCGGCCTGACGGCTGGCGTGGATGCGACGCTGCACCTCCTCGCCCGGCGCCACGGGCCGGAATTGGCAGCGAGAGTAGCGGACTCGCTGCATGCTCCGCCGTCTCCCTTTGTCGAGAACCCCAAGTGTCGGCAGTTTGAATTCAGCCCGGCGGACAGCATTTTCCTGCTAAACGCGGGCTTTAACTGGCCGAAGCCCCACTTGAGCGTCTCTCTGTATGACGGCGTCAAAGAATGGACTCTCGGTTCCATAGCAGACGTCTACGGAGTCTCAGCGGCCTACCGGATCCAGACTGAGTCTGCTGCGGCATGGGTTGTCTCCAGGCACGGAATTCAGTTTGTGCCCCGCGAGCGGGTCGGGACGTCCTCCCCCCAATCGGGGCAGCAGAATCGCAGGCCTTCCCCGGATGGTTTCCCGGATGTGTTGCACCGGCTTGAGGATTCCGGAACATTCGCCTACACCGCGGCCGTCGAGGATCTTGCGCGCCGCCGGGATACGTGGACCGCCGGATTCGCCGCGAAGCGCCTCGAAATCAGAACGCCGCTGCGCCTGGAAGGAGATGCGTGGTCCGCCCGAGTCGTGCTGGCCCCCCTTGTCATCGGCGGCGTGACGCTGGCGCTCCTGTTGCGGCTGAAGCGCCCGGCGCAGAAGCGGAAACGCAGCGGGCTCGAGTTGAAGGTTCTTCCCCTGGCTCTTGTGGCGATCGTGGCGGCGCTGATGTGGTGCGCCGCATCGGCCACACCCGTCCTCGGCTTCCGGTTCCCGGCGCGCGTCCTTTCATCGGGAAGCCTGGCGTTGCTTGGCTCAGCCATTTGTCTTGCCGGAGTGTTCTCGTTCCGGCTCGCAAGAACGACCGTCAACCCCACGACACCTGATTCCACGTCGTCGCTGGTGGTTTCAGGCGTCTATCAGTACACGCGGAATCCTATGTATCTGGGATTCCTGCTACTTCTGGCGGGCTGGGCGGTATTCCTGTCGAATCTGTCGCCCTTCGTCCTGCTTCCCGCATTCGTCGCGTACATGAACCGCTTCCAAATCGGGCCAGAAGAACGCGCGCTTGGTTCTTTGTTCGCGCAAGAGTATCAGGCATACCATGCTAGAGTTCGACGATGGATTTAGACTCTCTACTGCCGGTGGCGTGGCTGGTTAAAAATATTTTTCCATTAGATGGAATAGGTTAGCGGAAATCATTTCGGAAACCGCCCGGTCGATTGATATCGTGAGACTGGAAAGAGACGTCTGCGCCGATTCCACGCATCCAGGAATCGCCACGCAGGCGTTTTTCGTTTTCAGCGGCGACCGCGACTCACATACAGGAGGCCACAACCACCATGCCGAGCTTTTTCGAAAACCCGACCCTCGACCTCACCCATACGGTGAACACAGTCCTACCCGCGGCGACCCCGAACCACGGGCGCAAGCCCTTTGAAAACACCGGGGTACAGAACGAACCACCCCCAAGCGGCCGAAAACCGCCTCGCACCCCAACCAGCGCCATCATCGAACCCCAAGCCGGCCGCCGTCCGGAAGCACGCTTCCTGACGACCCGACAGCTCCATTTCGGGAGGCCCTGTGAAGGTGTCCGGCCCGGCGGATGTTTGACAATTGAATATTTCCACGGCGGAGGGGGCAATGCATCCCGGAACCCCCTTATTTTGAAAAGGTTCCAGGCCATCGCCCAAATCGGCACACACGGCAGGCCCGTCCGATAAGCCGCTTGTTATGTGCGGCTTGCGGGCACTCCTCAAGCGTTTTGAAAAAAGTGAATTAACGAAACGAACCCGAGAGTTCCGACGCCTGCCACTTGGAATCAACGACTTAGACAAACCCAACCCGCTCGGAACCCAAAAACGAACCCAGGATTTGGGTTCATTCTGGGTTCAAAACAGCCCAGCGAACCCAGGAACGAACCCAACACGAAACACCGCAGGTCTGCTCACCAGGAACCGGCAGACACCCCAGGCAAGCCGGTTGTGACCCGGGCAAGCCGACTGTGATAGGATGCGCGCAGCTATACCGCCATGCTCGACCGCCGCCAGTTCTTCTCCATCGCCGCCGGCGCCGCCCTCGCCGCCGCCGCCGCGCCCTCCAAGCCCGCGAAGAAGCCCAACGTCCTCTTCATCGCCACCGACGACCTCGCCGCCGCCCTCGGCTGCTATGGACATCCCGTCGTCAAGACGCCGAACCTCGACCGCCTCGCCAAACGCGGCGTCCGCTTCATGCACGCCTATTCGCAGTTCGCCCTCTGCAGCCCCTCGCGAGCTTCGTTGATGACAGGACTCGGCCCCGACACCACAAAGATCTACGACCTCCAAACGCACTTCCGCTCCGTCATCCCCGACGTCGTCACGCTCGCGCAGTGCTTCCAGAAGAACGGCTACTTTGCCGCCCGCGTCGGCAAGATCTATCACTACGGAAACCCCGGCCAAATCGGCACCAACGGCCTCGACGACGAACCCTCGTGGAACCAGCGCATCAATCCCAAGGGCGTCGACAAGACCGACGAAGAGCCCAAGGTCACCAACCACACACCGCAGCGCCCGGGACTCGGCTCCGCCCTTGCCTTCTATGCCTCGCCCGAACCGGACGAGAATCACACCGACGGCAAGGTGGCGCTTGAAACGATCAAGCTGCTCGAAGAGAACAAGGACAAGCCGTTCTTCATCGCCGCAGGATTCTACAAGCCGCACTGCCCGTTCATCGCCCCGAAGAAATACTTCGACCTCTATCCGCCGGACAAGATCGAGCCCTATCGTATGGTCCCCGGCGAAATGGAGATCGCGCCGCCGTGGGCCTACTTCACCAACCCCGCCAACTGGAATCTGACCGAACAGCAGCAGAAGGAAGTCCTCAGCGCCTACTACGCGACCATCAGTTTCATGGACGCCAACGTCGGTCGCTTGCTCGACGCGCTCGACCGCCTGAAGCTCACCGACAACACGGTCATCGTCTTCTGGTCCGATCACGGCTACGCGCTCGGCGAACACGGCCAGTGGATGAAGCAGACCAACTTTGAAGCCGCCACGCGCATCCCGCTCATCTTCTCCGGACCCGGCGTCAAAGCCAAAGGCAAAGCGTCGAACCGCACCGTCGAGATGCTGGACTTCTATCCGACGCTCGCGGACCTTTGCGGCCTGTCGCAAGTCCCCGCGAACCTGCACGGCAAGAGCGTCCGGCCGCTCCTCGAAAACCCCGCCGCGCCGTGGGACCGCCCGGCTATCAGCCAGATGCGCCGTCCCGCAACCGCCCGCCTGAAGCCGGCCAGCGGAGCGAAGTTCGTGGACGGCTACAGCATCCGCACCGAACGTTACCGCTACACCGAATGGGCCGACGGAGCCGAGGGCGCGGAACTCTACGACTATCAGAAGGATCCGAAAGAGTTGAAGAACCTCGCCAAAGATCCTGCCCACGACAAAGTGCGGACAGAACTGCAAACGCGCCTCCGTTCCATCACGAAGTCGCGCGGCAAGGCCTAGCGCAGGCGCGCGCGCCTGAAACCGGGAAGAAATTCGAAGCGTCATGGGATGATGTAGGAAAGATGCTCATCAAGACCTCTTCACCCGCGTTTCGCTCGTCGGAAATCACGCCGAAGCAGGACTATCTCAACCGCCGCCGGTTCCTCAGCGCCGCCGCCGGAGCGCTGGCTCTCGGATCGGCCGCGCCAGCCTTCGCCGGCAAACTCGAAAACGTCCAGAAAAACGCCGCGATGAGCACGGACGAAAAGCCGAACTCGTTCCGCGACATCACGAGTTACAACAATTTCTACGAGTTCGGGACCGACAAGACGGATCCCGCGCGCAACGCCGGCAAGTTCCGCACGAACCCCTGGCAGATTCGCGTCGAAGGACTCTGCAACAAGCCGCGCACCTTCGACCTCGACGCAATCTTCAAACTCGCGCCAATCGAAGAGCGCATCTACCGGCATCGTTGCGTCGAAGCCTGGTCAATGGTCGTGCCGTGGAACGGCTACTCGTTGTCCGCGCTATTGAAGGCCGCGGAACCAACGGCCAAGGCCAAGTTCGTCGCGTTCGAAACCTACTTCGACCCTGCACAAATGCCCGCCGCACGTTACGCCGGCATGCCGTTCCCGTACATCGAAGGGCTGCGCCTCGACGAAGCGATGCATCCACTGACAATGCTATGTCTCGGCGTCTACGGGGAAACACTGCCGAACCAGAACGGCGCTCCGGCCCGGCTGATCGTGCCGTGGAAGTACGGCTTCAAGGGCATCAAATCGATCGCGAAGATCAAGTTCACCGAGCGCATGCCGGGTACGAGTTGGAACCTCGCCAACGCGCAGGAATACGGCTTCTATTCGAATGTGAATCCGCAAGTCGATCATCCGCGCTGGAGCCAGGCGACCGAACGCCGCATCGGCGAACTCGCACGCCGCAAGACGCTCATGTTCAACGGCTACGGCGACCAGGTTGCGTCGCTGTACGCGGGCATGAACCTCAAGTCCAACTACTAACCGGCGTTCCTCGATGAAAAACCGCCGCTGGATCTGGAAGCCCGTCGTGTTTCTGGCGTGCCTTGGGCCGCTGTTGTCACTGATCTATCGCTTCAAGACCGATGATCTCGGCGTGAATCCGGTCGAGTTCATCACGCACTCGACCGGCGATTGGACGATCCGGATCCTGCTGCTCAGCCTTGCGATCACGCCGCTGCGGCGCTGGTTCGGATGGAATGAACTGATCGCGTACCGCCGCATGCTGGGGCTCTTCGCCTTCTTCTACGGCTGCCTGCATTTCACGATCTGGTTCTGGCTGGACAAGTCGCTCGACCCCGCGGAAATGTGGGCCGATGTCGTCAAGCGCCGCTTCATCACCGCCGGCATGCTGGGACTCGCCATCATGGTCCCGCTCGCGATTACGTCCACAAAAGGTTGGATCCGCCGTATGGGCCGCAACTGGGCGCGGCTGCACAAACTCGTGTACATCAGCGCCATCGCGGGCGTCGTGCACTACTGGTGGCTCGTGAAGTCGGACATCCGTTTGCCCGCGCTTTATGGCGTGATCGCCGCGATTCTTCTGGGCGCACGCGCCTGGGTCGCCGTGCGAAAGTCATCGGCCTAGCTTTCCTCGAACCACAACTTGCCGCGGACCCGCACCGTCTCGCCCGGCTTGCAGTCGGGCAGCAGCGGATCCGAATGCAGGCAGGGACACTGCGGGTTCCCCCAGGTTCTGCCGCAGTTCTCCCATTCGACCGCGATGCTGCGGCGTCCG
Source organism: uncultured Solibacteraceae bacterium (assembly GCA_964627455.1). Classification (GTDB taxonomy): domain Bacteria; phylum Acidobacteriota; class Terriglobia; order Bryobacterales; family Bryobacteraceae; genus F-183. The sequence goes on from CAZVKC010000015.1 coordinate 19,143, forward strand.
GATCGCACACGTGCGATGCTCTTGCCGAACTCCTTGTTGTCCGCAGTCTGCTGCTCGAAGCCGCGCGCCCGCTTGAGCATGATGCAGATCTGGCTGCGCATCTTCGTAAACGGTTCCGCGCTCTTGTTGGTGACCCACAGTTCCATGTCGATGGCGCCGGCAGCGTCCGGCGTGAGCTTGGCGCCGAAGTCCAACGTGTCGGGCAGCACCCAGCGGGACTCGAGACCTTGAGGCGTCGTGAGCCAGTCGCGATCTTCGATCACCATGTTGCGGTCGTCCCAGATCGAGGGGATGTGCGTGTGCGCGAGGTATAGAAGTGTGGGTCCCGCGAAGATCGCTTCGGGAACATCGATGAGCGCGTATGAATCGGGATCCCACGGCAGGAACGCCATGGCTTTTGTGCCGCGCACAGGGGCGATGGCGCCTTCGAGGAAGCCGATGCGCGGATGCTCGTGACCGGGAAACGGCGCAATGCGCGCGTCCCTGCCGGTCACTCTTGGCAGGGGTTTCGCTTGCGCGAGCGGCAGCGCGGGTTTGCCGTCCTTCGGCTCCGGATACCGGACTTTGCGATTCGGATCGTTCGGCACGGACTTCGCCATCGCACCGAGATCGCGCAATGCGATGCCGCGAAATCCAAGCGCCTTCAAGCGCCGCATGTATTGTTCGAAGCGGTCGGGCGGCGTGTCCACCCAGGGATGCTTCACGTCGGGTACGCCGTGGAATTGCAGGACCACCACACGACCCGGCGCCGATTGCGCGAGGACCTTTTCGAAATGCTCGACCGTCCATTGCGGATACGCGTCACCGGTGGTTGGGATCAGCAGCCGGTCATGCATCGCGGGATCGTACGCAGGGCCGACTTGAATCGTGCCGTACGGCTTTTCCGGCTGCATCCCGCGGCGCGCGTATCGATAGCCGAGGCGTTCCAATTCGCTCAACCCCTCAGGGCAGAATCCATTGCCGCACCAGGCGAAACTGACTGGCTTCGGAACGCCAACCTTCTTCAACTCGCCTTCGATCAGCGACAGTTCTGCTTCGAGGCGCGCAGCGGCCTTGGGCGTGGAGAAACCCGCGTGGGTCCACGCATGGTTGCCAATCTCGAATCCCATCGCGTGGATCTTCGCGACCTCTTCCCATGTGAGCGAATGCGCGGAGCCGTCCATCCAGCGATGCGTGATGAAGAACGACGCATTGAAGCCGAGTTCCTGGAGCAGCGGCGCGACAAGCGTGAGGTGGCTCTTCACTGCGTCGTCGAACGTGAGCACCACGAGTTTCTCGTTCGGTTGCGCGATCGCGGTTGTTGTGGCTGCGGCGGCCGCGGCGAATTGACGGCGGGTGATCTGCATCGCCGAGACATTATTTCAGGTTCGGCGGCGCGCCTGTGGCATGATGAACGGAGTCCCGAACATATGAAGAAGATCCTGCTCTTTGCTTTGCTCTCCCTGGCCGCGACAGCCGCGGAAACCGTACTGATCCGCAAGACGGACGGCGCCTGGATCGAGGGTAAGACCAACTCGAAATCCGTCACCGTCGGCGGCCGCAAGGTCGCGATCACGCAGATCCTGTCGATCCACAACGGCGCTCCAGCGAGCGCAAGCGAACAGTCGAAGATCCAGGCCGGAATCGCCGCCATCCAGGGCGCGGATCGCGCGCAACGCGATCAGGCTGTCGAGGAACTGACGTCCATCGGGATCCCGGTGCTGACGCCGTTGCTCGAAGCATACAAGGACACCGACCAGCACGAACCGCGGCCGCTGTATCGTTTATTCGAGCGCATCATGCCAAGCAACGCCGACGGCTTCGACCGGACGCAGTCGTTGATCCGGCTCAAGGGCGGCGCGCTGGAACGTGGCGCAATTGGGGACCAGCAGATCGAGGTCGACGGCAAGGCAATCGCGTGGAGTGACGTGCGCATGCTGGCCGTGCGGCAGAAAATTGTCGAGCGTCCCGCAGCAGCCATTCACTCGCTGAAACACTCGACGCAGATCGAGTATTTCGACAGCGGCATCATTGCCTCTTCGGCTTCCGTGATGGACGTCAGCGCGCGTGGATTCTCGCGGCTTTCGTTCAAAGAAGACGGCTGGGCGACGGATCCCAACGGACTCACCAAGCCCGGTTCGCCCGCGTACAAGTCGCATCTCTGGGATGGCCAGCCTTTCGGAGCGCTGGTGGCTCGCATCGGTTCCACCGGCGAAGTATTCTTCGTGGGGAAATCGCTCACGCACAAGGCGCTCGCAAAGCAGGGCCGCATCCAGTTCGCGATCAACGACAACCGGCACTGGCAGAACAATCTCGGCACGTACACAGCGGCCATCAAGGTCACGGATGCGTACGACGCCGGCGAAGGGCAGTAGATGCCGGGCGATCTCGTTTCGTTTTTGCTGGCCGTGCTGGCGCTGTTCCTCATCCCTGGACCCGCGGTGTTTCTGACACTCGCGCAAAGCGTGCACGGCGGCAGGCGCGCCGGCATCGCAACAGCGCTTGGCATCGCGCTGGGGGATCTCGTCCACGTTCTGATGGCGATTCTCGGACTCTCAGCGTTGCTGCTCGCGTCCGCGACTGCATTTCAAACCGTCAAGTACGCGGGCGCAGCGTACCTGCTCTACCTTGCGGTGAAAGCGTGGCGCACGAAACCCGCGCAGGCACATGAGGAAACGGTGATCGAACCGGGCCACGCGTTCCGCCAGGGATTGCTGACGGAGGTGCTCAACCCGAAGACCGCGATCTTCTTTCTCGCGTTCTTCCCGCAGTTCGTGCATCCCTCGCAAGGACCCGTGGCCGCGCAACTGATGTTCCTCGGTGCGCTCTTCGTCACGCTGAGCATTCTCTATACGACGCTGCTGGCGGTGCTTGCCGGTTGGATCCGGCCTTGGCTGATCGGTGACACCAGGATGGCTCGGTGGCAGGGCAAGTGTATCGCGGGCATTTATGTCGGCCTCGGTTTGCGACTCGCGCTGCAGGAACCGGATTAAGTCGCATCGTGCAGGATAAGGCCGAGCGTGTATCGTTCGCCTCGCGTTACCGCGCTCACTCCGTGGCGCACGGCGGCGCGATAGTAACCGCCCCGCGTGCTTTTCGCCGGGCGATAGCGTGTCGTGAGAATCGCCGCGTCACCGATGTTGGCGAGCGGAACCACGCGTCCGATAGATTGCGCGCGCGGTTGCTGTTCGACGAGCATCAACTCGCCGCCTTCGAACTCGACGCCGGGTTCGCTGAGACAAACGACCACTTGAAACGGGAAGTAGAGTTCGCCGTACAGGTCCTGATGCAGGCAGTTGTAGTCGCCTTCGCGATACCACAGCAGGAGCGGCGTGGGCCGCAACTGTCCTGCGTTGTGACACTGGTGGAGGAACGCTTCATGCTCTGAAGGGAAGTCCGCGGGGATACCGAGGGCATCCATCCAACGCGACGCGATGGGAGCGAGCGCCTCATACAAAGAGGCGCGAACGGACGCCAGCGGATCTGGCAGCGGATAAGCGAAGTACTGATACTCGCCGCTGCCGAACCGGTATCGCTTCATATCGATGCGGCTTCGAAAGTGCGACGCGTCGCCATAAAGCGACCGGATCCTACGGCACTCCGCGGCTGTGAAAAACCTCTGCAAAACAGCGTAGCCGGACTTCCACAGCGACGCTTCCTCCACGCGAATGTCCATGCCTCACAATGACATGCGCAGAGCCGGCGAAAATATCCGAAACTTGCGGCCACAATTTCGGGCTTTGTTAAGCTGAAGGTCATGCGAGCCATCCCTCTCGCCTTCATTGCTTTTCTCCCGCTCATGACGACAGACGCAGACGCACAGACGCCGACGCCGCCGAAGACCCGTGTGGAAAACGTGACCGACACCGTCCACGGCTTAAAGATTACGGACCCGTATCGATGGCTCGAAAACCAGGAGAGTCCGGAAACACGCCAGTGGCTCGACGCGCAGAACCGCTACATGCGGCAGACGCTCGACAAGGTGGCGGGGCGCGACCGCATCGCCAAGCGGATCTCGGAACTGCTGCGCATCGACACCATGTCGCCGGTTGCGAGACGTGAAGGCAAGCTTCTCTACTGGAAACGGAAGGCCGAACAGAATCAGCCGGTTTTGTTTATGCGCGTGAAGGACCAGCCGGAGCAGGTGCTCATCGATCCGAACACGATGTCGAAGGACGGCACCGTGTCGGCGCAGGTGTTCGACGTCTCGAAAGACGGCAACCTGCTCGCGTATGCGATCCAGAACGGCGGCGAGGATGAAGTCGTCGTGCGATTCCGCGATCTCGTCACGGGTAAGGATCTTCCCGTCGAACTGCCGCGCACACGTTATTGGAGCCTCGAGATCTCTCCCGACAACGCGACCGTCTACTACGTGCGTTACGACAGCAAGGGTCCACGGCTGCTGCGGCGTTCGCTGCAGGGCGACGGCTCCGGCGACGCCGAACTGTTGTTCGGTGACGGATTCGGAGAAGAGCGCGGGCTTGCGTGCGCGCTTTCCGATGACGGCAAGTACGCCGTGATGACGGCTACCGAGGGCTGGGCGAAGTCGGACGTGTATATTCTCGACGTTGCGTCGAAGCAGGTCCGGCAGGTGGCCGTTGGATTGAACTCGCGCTTCGAAGCGATCCCCGGCGGTGAGACGCTGTTCCTGTTCACCACGTGGAAGTCGCCCGCGGGACGCGTGCTTGCGGCGCCGCTGGCCACAGCAGCGCTGGACAACCTGAAAGAAATCGTGCCCGAGCGGAAGTCCGCGACACTCGAGTCAGTGATCGCGGCCGGCCACAAGCTGGTGCTGAATTATCTTGAGAACGCGGCATCGAAGGTCGAGATCCGCAACGTCGACGGAACGCTCCTTCGCGAAGTGAAACTGCCGGGCATCGGCACCGCGTCCGGACCGTCCGGCGAGTGGGATCAGGACGAAGCGTGGTACGGTTTCACGTCGTTCGGCACGCCGAACACCTGGTACAGCTACCGCATTTCGACCGGCGAGCAGAGCGTGTTTTTCAAACCGGAATTGCCGCTCGATCCCTCGAAAACGGAAGTCTCGCAAGTCTGGGTGACATCGAAGGACGGGACGAAGGTCCCGATGTTCCTCTTTCATAAGAAGGGACTGAAGCCCAACGCGAAGACGCCGGTGCTGCTGTATGGATACGGCGGGTTCAACGTGAATCTGACGCCTTCCTTTAGCGCGACCAATCAGGCATGGGTCGAGATGGGCGGCGTGTATGCTGTCCCCAATCTGCGCGGCGGCGGCGAGTTCGGCGAGCAGTGGCATCAGGCGGGGATGTTCGAGAAGAAGCAGAATGTCTTCGACGATTTCATCGCGTCGGGCGAGTGGCTGGTGGAGCACGGATACGGCAGCAAGAGTACACTTGCAATTCTGGGCGGATCGAACGGCGGGCTGCTGGTCGGCGCCGCGATGACGCAACGGCCGGATCTGTTCCGCGCCGTGATTTGCGCTGTGCCGCTGCTCGACATGGTGCGGTATCACATGTTCAAAGTCGCGAAGCTGTGGGTGCCGGAGTACGGCTCTTCAGAGGATCCGAAACAGTTCGAATACATCTATCGCTACTCGCCGTATCATCACGTGACGAAGGGTGCGAAGTACCCGTCGGTGATGTTCGTGACCGGCGATTCGGACACGCGCGTGGATCCACTGCATGCGCGCAAGATGGCCGCGTTGATGCAAGCGAGTTCGGGATCGGGCCTGCCGGTGCTGCTGCACTATGACACGAAGAGCGGGCATGCGGGCGGCAAGCCGGTGAACAAGACGATTGATGATGCCACCGATATGCTGGTCTATCTCGTGAGCCAGTTGGGAGTGAAGGTCCCGTGATACGGCGGTTGATTCTGGCGTTGTGCGCGGCTGCCCTGGCGGTGCCGGCGCAGCAGGCAATTCGCTATAACCCGGGCTTTTTCTCGACCACCGTTTCGCGCGGCGACGACGCGACGTCCGAACCCGTGCCGCTCGGCTTCAACGTCAATTTCTACGGGCGGTATCACAGCATCGTCCACGTCAATACGAACGGCAACATCACGTTCAGCCGGCCGCTCGAGTCGTTTCAGCCGCTGCCGCTGAGCCAGTTGAAGTCCGACATCGTCGCGGCCTATTGGGCCGACGTCGACACGCGCGGACCCGCGAGCCGCGTGGTCTCGTTCGGATACGACCTCGCAGACGGGCGCTTCGCGTTCGCGGCAAACTGGCTCGACGTCGGATACTTCGCGCAGAAGCAGGATAAGAAAAACAGTTTCCAGATCGTAATCATTGATCGCACCGACACCGGCGCGGGGAACTTCGACATCGAACTCAACTACGGGTCGATCAAGTGGGAGACCGGCGATCTGTCGGGCGGCGTCAATGGACTCGGCGGCGTATCCGCACGCGCAGGCTTTTCGTCCGGCGCCGCAACGTTCGAGTTGCCGGGATCGGGACTGGCGGGATCGTTCCTGGATTCTTCCGCCACGGGTCTCATTCGCCGCAGCCTCAATACGGATGTTCCTGGAAGAATGTACTTCCAGTGCCGCAACGGCATCATTCTGCAAAGTATGATCAACAATCCGGCGACCATGAGTTTCAGCCTGCCTCCGCGCACAACGGCGTTCCGGAACCTGAGCTTCTCTTCGACGGGCAATCCGATTCGCGCTACGCTGCGCAGCACGGCGCCGTGGCTCGACGTGTCGCTCGCGCAGACGACGACGCCTTCGGCCGTACAGGTGATCGCGAATACGGGAACGCTCGCGCCCGGACTCTATCAGGGGCGTATCATCGCGACGCCCGACAATCCGATGATTCAGCCGTTGAGTATTCCAGTGACATTGAGCGTTGGACAGCCGCCGCCCTCGTGCACGTACTCACTGAATTCCGGTAGCGTCAACGCGTCGCCTGCGCTCGCGCAATACAGCGTCGAAGTGAAGGCGCCCGCCGGATGCTACTGGCGCGCGGCGTCGAACGTGGACTGGATCCGATTGCGCAGCCCGGGTGAAGTCGGTGGAGACGGAGCGGTAGAGTTCGAGGTTCAGGCGAATCCGGCGACGGCCCGCAGCGGGACCCTCACCATCGCAGGGCGCACGTTCACCGTATTGCAGGGATCCGCGGCGACGCTGTCGATTGCCGATTCGCGCGTCTGCCGCATTGAGACGCTCACAGGCAATGGCGACGCCGCTTATTACGGCGACGAAGTCATCAACAGCAACAGCGTGGCGTTCAACAATCCGCTGGGCGTTGCCGCGACGACTTCGAACGCCGTGTACATTGCGGATACGCTCAACCGGCGCGTGCGCAGGTTCACGACGGGCGTCGTCAATCTGGTGGATCCGGCATTGCGCTTCGAGCCCACGGCCATTGCCTACGATTCGCAGGGCAACATTTTCCTCACCGATTCGAAGAATAATCAGGTCTATCGCATCAGCTACGACGGACGCTTCGAGGTGTTCGCTGGACGCGGCGACGCGGGCTACGGCGAGCGTGGTTATAGCGGCGACCAGGGGCTCGCGCGTGACGCGAAGTTGAATGCGCCGCGCGGCGTTGCGGTGGCGAACAACGGCGTCGTGTACATCGCCGACACAGGCAATCACGTGATCCGCGCGGTGAATCGCACGGGAGTGATCCGCACCTTTGCGGGCCGCGGTTTTGCGGGTTTCGGCGGTGATGGCGACTACGCGGCGAACGCGTTGTTCAATCAACCGCAGGGATTGTTCTTCGACAACAAGAGCAATCTGTATGTTGCCGACACGGGCAACCATCGCATTCGAAAGATCAGCCCCGAAGCTTTGTTGACGACGATCGCCGGCACGATCGATCCCGGATTTTCAGCGGACGGGCAACAGGCTTTGCGGTCGCGTTTTCTCTCGCCGACGGGCGTGGCGGCGGACACTACCGGCAATGTGTATGTGGCGGATCGCGGCAATCACCGGATCCGCATGATCCGCGCCGATGGACTCGTCTTCACGATTGCAGGCAACGGCACGGCCGGTTTCAACGGCGACGGCATCGGCAACACTTCGCTGCTGTCTTCACCAAACGGCATCAGCATCGACGGTGACGGCCGCATCGTGATTGCGGATAGCGGCAACAATCGAATCCGTCGCATCGCCTGCGCGCCCGGACTGCTGCCGTCCGACACGGCGCCGCGCATTTCCGAAGCGATCAGCACCGCCAGCACGCAGGGCCGCGTTACGCCGTACTCGTTTCTCACGCTACGCGGCGTGAATCTTGCGCGCACGTCGACCAACTGGGACAGTTCGTTTCCGGATCCCGGCACGCTGCCTCTTGAAGTGGCAGGCGTGCGTGTGAAGGTCAACGGCAAGTTCGCGAACCCGTACTTCGTGAGTCCCGAGGTGGTGACGGTGATCACGCCCGATGACAACGTCACCGGCACGGTGGCGGTGGAATTGTCGAATGAGAACGGCACGGCGTTCACGACGGTCGAGATCGGGCCGTATGCGCCGGCTGCGTACATGGCGGAATACAGCGGACGCCGTTATGCACTGGTGCAGTTCGAAGACGAGTTCGAGTTCGTGGGTCCCGAAGGCGCCAGCACGCCGGACCTTGCGGTTCGCCCGGCGAAAGCCGGCGACCGTTTGCATTTGATCGCGACTGGATTGGGTCCCGTGTTCCCGCAGATTCCCGAGGGCCGTCCGCTTGCAGTGCCGCTCAGCGTGCCGTCGACGGCGAACCTGAAGTTGTTTCTTGATGGGAAGCAAGTGACGATCGAGTCCGCGCAAATGACGTCGCTGGGACTCTTCGAGATCGTGTTCGTACTGCCCGCGGGCATCGCCGGCGATGTGACGGTGGAGATCCGCGCGGTCGGCGAGGTCAGCCCAACAGGCGTGCTGCTCGCCGCACAACCAGCGCCTTCGAATTAAGCCTTGCGGAAGAAGTGAATGCCGTCGCGATCGTGGTCGAGCACGACCGGGTCGCCGATCGCGACCCGTTCGGATCCTGCAATGCGCGCGGTGACGCGTCCACCAGCATCGAGCGACACGATCACCAACTGGTACGGCGCTTCATTGACGAACTGTTCCGGCGGCGAGTAGACCACGGTTTCGGTGTAGATGGTTCCGGTCATCTCAGTTCACCCCCAGGATCGTGACGACGGCGGTGGCGCCGGATCCGCCGAGGTTCTGCGCGAGGCCGACGTTGTGTTTCGCGATCTGACGTTCACCGGCTTCCCCGCGCAACTGCATCACGAGGTCGCAGATCTGGCCGACGCCGGTGGCGCCGACGGGATGGCCTTTCGACTTGAGTCCACCGCTGGTATTCACCGGCTTGCTGCCGGTCAACGACGTGTGGCCTTCGCGTGCGAAGGCGCCGCCTTCCCCCTTGGCGACGAATCCGAGATCTTCGGTGGCGATGATTTCCGCAATGGTGAAGCAGTCGTGGACCTCGGCGAGGTCGACGTCTTGGGGGCCGAGTCCTGCCATTTTGTAGGCGCGTTCGCCTGCGATGCGCACCGCGGCGAACGTGGTGATGTCGTCCTTCGCTTCGAGCGCGACGTGATCGGATACCTGCGAAATACCGAGCACTCTGACGGGATGCGCTGTGAACTCGGCGGCGCGTTCCAGAGGAGCGATGAGGACGGCGGCCGCGCCATCGCTCACCAGCGAGCAATCGAAGACGGTCAGCGGATCCGCGATCGGCTTGCCGTTCATGGCCTGTTCGAGCGTGATGAGCTTGCGCATGTGCGCCTGCGGATTCTTCGCGCCGTTGGCGTGGTTCTTCACTGCGACGGAAGCGAGGTCCTCGCGGCGGGTGCCGTACTGATACATATGGCGGCGCGCGATCATCGCGAACAACGCAGGGAACGTCGCGCCGGCTTTGACTTCGCCCGTCGAGTCGCCCGCGCCGGCGAGGATTTCCGCGACTTTGGGCGTAGGCTGCGAGGTCATCTTCTCGACGCCGCTGATCAACGCGACATCGTGAATGCCCGCGGCGACGGCCATCACCGCGTGATAGAACGCGGATCCGCTCGAGGCGCAGGCGGCTTCAAACCGCGTAGCGGGGACACCGGTGATGCCCATCGCTCCGGCCACGTAGGGCGCGAGATGGTTCTGTCCCACGAAGGAAGGTCCGGCAAAATTGCCGAGATAGAAGGCCTCGACTTGCGAGGGCTTCGCGTTGGCGTTGGCGAGGCAGCGTTCGCCCGCCTCCACGGCAAGACTGCGCAGATCGCGATCGGCGAAGGCGCCGAACGAGGTCTTGCCGATCCCAATGACGGCTACAGGTCGCATATACGATCTCAGGGTAACGAACCGGGCGGCGGACTCCAGCGGCTGTCTAGGCCCAGTACACGCAGCAGGGATTCGGCGAGCGCCGCAGCGTTGTGGCCTTGAAACAGCGTGCCGTGCGCGCCGGGCACTTCGTGGACCGCAAATCCCGCTGGGCACAATGCGCGCCATGCGAGGCGCGGGTCTTCGAAGACGCGCGTGGTGATCTCGAAGTCGCGCGACACGAATTGCGTGACGGGCACGGTGCTCATCTCTTCGGGCTGATACATCGCGGCGGAGCGTTCGAGCCATTCGAGCAGGCCGCCTTCCGGGGCGGGCGGCAGTTCGCTGCCCGAGGCGACGGTCATGGCGTCAGAACGTGCGCGCAGCCTGCGCTTGACGAGATCCGATGCGAAACGCCAGTGCGAGGGGAGTTCGCGCAGGGAGAATGCGGATGCGGATTTTCGGAGCAGGTCGACGAGACTGCGCGGATCTTCGAGAGGCAGCGCGGAAGATCCAGGGCGGAAGACATCGAAGAACAGGAGCTTTTCGGGGCGCCGCGCGGGATCCAACTGGCGGACGGTTTCGAATGCGACAACCCCGGCATAGCAGAAGCCCGCGAGCAGATACGAACGCGCGGGTAGATGTCGCGCGAGCAATGCGGCGGCGCGATTCGCCTGGCTTTCGATGGTCTCGACGGAGGCCTGCGGATTCACGGGGCAATTCAGCAGATACAGCGGCTGTGCCGCGGGGAGAAAGCCTGCGAGATTGCGGAAGGCGTGCAGATCCTCTTCGGTGGAGCAGAGCGCCACGATGGGACGGTTGTGCCCCCGGGGTTGCAGCGCGATGAGAGAGTCCCCGATTGGGGACGACGCGGGCGTCTCGCAGAGTTGCGCCATCGCGGCGAGACGGGAATGGCGCAGGATGTCGGGAAGTTCGAGACTCACACCGAAAGAGTTCGCGATCGCCGCGATCAGCATCGTGGAGTTGAGGCTGTCGGCGCCGAGATCGAAGAAGTCGTCGTCGAGTCCCACTCGTTCGATATGGAGGATAGACTTCCAGATTTCCCCCAGTTGGATTTCCGCAGGCGATGCGGGTTCGCGGAACTCGACGTCCACGCGCAGTCTCGTGGCGGGAATCTGCAGCAAGGCTTTGCGGTCGAGTTTGCCACCCGTCCCGCGGGGCATTGCGTCCACGATCGAGAATCCCGATGGGATCATCGCTTTTGGCAGCAGTTGAGCGCAGTGGGCCCGCAGTTCGTGGAGAGTGGGGTCGACCGTTTCGGCATTGCGCGTAAACCAGGCGAGCAGTTCGCCGGATTCAGGATGCAGGGCCACGGCCGCTTCGCGCACCGCGGGATGCTTGCGCAACGCGGCTTCCACTTCTTCGGGTTCGATGCGATGGCCGCGGACTTTGACCTGCAGGTCGCGGCGGCCGAGAAAGACGATGTTGCCGTCGGGCATACGGAAGCCGAGGTCGCCGGTGCGATAGAGGAGTCCGAAACGGGGATGGGTAAAGAAGCGGCGATTCTGTTCGGCAACGGCGGCGCCGTGGCCTTGATAGCCGAGCGCGAGTCCACGGCCGCCGAGGTGGATTTCACCGGTGACTCCCATGGGGACCACGTCGTCGCCAGCGAGGTCGAGCACGTATGCCGTGGTGTTCGCGAGGGGCTTGCCGACGGGCGCCCAATGGTCGTCTTCCCAGGCTGAGGATCCGAACTCGTAGATGAGGGACGTCGGCGAGTTTTCCGCGGGACCGTAGGCGTTGAAGAGCCGCACTCTGCCGCCGGAAACTTCACGCCACTGCTGCAGGGCGGAGGCGTCCACGCGTTCCATGCCGCAGATCATGATGCGCAGCGTTTCGGGCAGGCGCGATGTGTGAGCGGCGGCGAAGGCGCGCATCCATTCTTTCCACCAACTGGCGGGGATGCCGGTGATGGTGATGCGACGCTCGGCGAGCGCGTTGGTGTATTGCTCGAAGGTCGGCGGACCTGCGGGTTCGAGGCAGCAGATGAGGGCCACACCCGCGCTGAGGTAAATGAAGACTTCGGCGAAGAAGACGTCCGCGCCGGGGCTTGCGAACTGCAGGCGCCGGTCGCCGGGGCGGATGCCGTAGACTTGCGCGACGGCCAGCGAATGGTTCACCAGCGCGCGGTGGGGGAGGGCGACGGTCTTGGGGATCCCGGTGGAGCCCGAGGTGAAGATCAGGTACGCAACCGATTCGGGATCCACTTCGATGGCCGGGTTCTCTTCGGGAAAGCCGGCTGCATCGGCGCCGGTCAGGATCACGCGCGGCGAAGCCGCTTCGAGCATCGCGCGCATGCGCTCTTCGGGCTGCGCGGGATCGATAGGCAGGCAGGCGGCGCCCGATTTGAGTGCGGCAATCGTAGCGAGGACAGCGGCGGCGCCACGAGGCAGTTGCAGCACCACGACATCACCGGGCCGCACGCCATGCTCGCGAATCAGGCGCCAGGCGAGGCGGTTGGCGCGCGCGTTCAATTCGTGAAACGTGAGGACCTGCCGTTGCCGGTCCTCGAGCGCCGGCAGATCGGGATGCGTGCGCGCCCGGGCTTCGATGAGTTGGTGCGCGAGGGCGGTGTCGAAGGGGACTGTGGGTCCCGCAGCGTGTTGCTGCAGCCAGGTTTGCTGGAGTTCCGGCAGGAATGGAAGGCGCTGGAGGGGACCGTCGCTCTCGCCCCAGCCGGTGAGAATCGTTTCGAGTTGATCGGCAAGGGAGGCGGCATAGACGGGCGAGTAGTCCGCGCGCGAGTAGACGATTTCGAGCCGCAGGCGGTTGGCGGTTCCACCGTATGCGGCTAGCGTGAGCGGCATGTCCGTGCGCTGGAAGCGGCGCAGAGAGCGGCGTGGATCGAGTTGGGCGAACGCATCACCGGGCGACTGGTGATCGTAGGCGACCAGCGTGTCGAAGGGCCGGTTGGCAGACGGAGGAAAGATGGATGTCAGCGGGACGTGTTCGTGGGCTCGCGCTTCGAGCGTGCGAGTTTCGACGTTGGCCAGCCATTCGGATAGCGTTTGCTGCGGGTCCGGACGCAGGCGCAAGGGGATCGTGTGGATGAAGTATCCGACGCGCTGATCGCGGCTGCGGCGGCCGGAACTGGTGACGCCGAAGAGCACGTCGTCGCGCTGGCCGTGGCGCGCGAGCAGCGTTGCCCAGGCGGATGCAACGAGCGTGCTCATGCGAACACCGAGGTCGCGCAGTCTGGCTGTGCCGGCGTCGCTGAGTTCGCGGATCTCGCGTCCGGTTTCGATGGCGGATTCCGCATGGCCGGCGGCGGAAGCCCGCAAAGGGTCGCGAAGGGCGCCGGCTTCCGGGTCGAGGCCCTGGAGTTCCGCACGCCAGAATTCAAGGTCCGCGGGTGTGACCGCGGGCGGTTGATCCGCTGCGACGGCCTGCTCTGGCGCGATGCTCACGCCGTCATAGGCGGACATCCATTTCTGCCAGACGCGCAGGTAACTGCGGCCGTCGAGCAGGACGTGGTGGCTGGTCCAGACGATCGTCCACCAATCGTCGCGATTGCGGATGATGGTGAAGCGGTAGGGCGGGCCGGGATCTCGCGCGAGGTCGAAGCCGCGCGCATATTGCTGGGTGAGGATCCGGGTGAGCGCCGCTTCGCACTCGCTCTCGGGGAAGTCGCGGAAATCGTGAAAGTCCCAGTCGGGCGGCGCCGGCGTCTCTTCGAGCGACGGCTCACCTGTGGCAGTTGAAAATACGACGCGGGACCGCAGGATCTCGTGGCGGGCAGCAACATCCGCCCAGGCGCGCCGCAGACGTTCGGGATCCAGGGAGTGGCGCAGGTCGCAGACGTCCTGCACGATGTAGTGGCCGGCACGGGGTTGGCGCAAGGTCGCCAGCACCATGCTTCGGCGCAGGCCGGTCAGCGCGAGATTGCTCATCCGCGACGCGGTGCGAAGACGAGGGTCGGCGTGCGATCGCCCATCGCCCCACCCGGAACGAAGCAATCGACTTCCTGGAAGTAGGGCGACAACCTACTGGTGAGTTCCCTTCGCGTCGGAAAGGTATGCACGGTTTCGGATCCGCGGTAAAGTTCGATCATCTGGACGGTCTTGCGATCCCAACCGGTGGTGGCGACGACCTGGTCGACATCGACGCGGAATTCGGACCAGGCGCGCCAGGCGTCACTCACGCGCGCGCCGAGTGAGACTTCGCGTTGAATCGCCATCAGCAACTGGAGTTTGAAGTGATGGAAGCTCGGGAGCGGATCGTTGAACAACGCTTCGAAGATCGATTCAAGGGGTTCCGGGGTTTCGGCCTGCAGATAGCAGCGGGCAATGAGGCGGCCATCGGGCGACATGACGCGGCGCAGGGACTGTGCGGCGCGATCGAGATCGCCGGGGAAGCGCAGGCAGTTCAGCGAACCGTCGGCGATCACGAGATTCACGCTGTGATCGGCAAGGGGCAGTGATCGCCAGTCCGCGCAGGTGATGGCGCGAGCGCCCGGGACGTCACCGGGCCATACGGATTTGACCATCGGAAACGAATGGTCCGCGGCCATCAGGAACGAACCTTTGGGAAGCGGCATATGCGCAACCGCGGTGGTGGCGCCCATCAGCAGTCCGGTCACGCGTTCCTGGCGGTGAGCCAATTCCTGAATCGCGCGCTGAAAGAACGCGAGATCTTCAGGAGACGGGCAGAGGGGAGGCCCCAAGGACTGGTAGGCATTCGCTAACGCAGCCCAATACGAAGCACCACCGTTACCCGTTGCACCCATGCTTGCAGAATAACAAGGGGGGAACGGTATTTCGACCGATCTTACGATACCTTTACGCCGAATTAACCTCTCCAGCGAACTGGCGAATCCACCGCGATGGTTTCGATGGACAGGATACGTCGGCTCGCAGGGGTGTAGTACACCTTCACGATCGGGGAACCGCCCTCGAACTTATTTCCAATCACCAGCGCGGCGCTGGGTGAGATCCGGAATTTCTCTCCGCCGACTTCGATGCGCCGGGCCGACGACTTGGACGAGCGGGAGCCGTCATCTTTGACAAGATCCGCTTCGCCAGACCAGTTCAATTCCAGGCGGCCGCGCACCACAAACACGGGCCCTTTTCGCCAGTCGCCGATCAACAGCGCCAACCGGACGGAAGAGAGGACCAGGCCCGCAGCGATCGCGAACTGGAGGATCCCCTGCAGGACGCCTGCCCACCCAGCCTTGCCAAACATCATGAACAGCAGAGTGTGTAGCAGGAATAACAGCACGGTGAGTAGCACCGCTTGAACTACAGGGGAGATCACGCTCCAGATCATTCGTTTGAATTGATCCGGCGCAAGCCGCCCTTCACGGTTCTTCACCACATCCGGGAAATTGTATGCGAATGCCTTGGAAAGCACTCGATCGAAGAACTCTGTAGCAGTGGGAGAATATGCAAGTGATGACATCGCAGTATCCGGCACTCACCTTAGCGCCTTGACCGGGAGATCGACTGAGGGACGGAGCGACTGTAGGTACTAGGTAGAGTTTCTCAAGGGCATATGCGGCGTAGTGCCGGACCTCACACTCCAAGACCTGAGATACCCAAAGAAAGTCATTTGTTTTCAATACGTTCTAATTTGGTCCGGAGACGGCATTTTTAAGGCCGCCACTTAGGGGAACGGCCACCGTGACGCCGGTGTCGGAATTGGTCCAGGCGACGGCCAATCCGCTGGAGGCGAGGCGCGCGGGATCGGGGCGCAACAGCACGTAGGCATCATGATCGCGAAGCGGAGGATTCTCGCCCGGATACTTGTTGAGCGGCTCGGCGCCGGGGATCTCGCCGGCGCGCCGGTACCATTCGAGCCCCGGCTGGAACTGCCAATAGGCGCAGATTCTGCGAGCGCCGCGATCCCGCAGCAGGGCGGCGATCCGGCGGTTGTCGCGTTCCTCGTGCCAGGCCCAGAGGTACCGCGGTTGCTGCAGTTGCTGCAGGAACTGGAGGAGCATGGCGGCAAGGATGAGGGTCGCGGGGAGGCTCGCGATCCAGAATCCGGCCGGAGCGCGTGCAGGGCGCCATACCGAGATCGCCGCTCCGAAGGTGAGAAAGAAGAGGAATACGAGGGCGACGCCGGTGCGCTCGCTCGGGTACGGCACGGCGAAACGCTCGTGCGCGAGCCAGTATCCGAACAGTGTGCCGAACAGGACCGCAATGAGCGGCGACACGTGTGGGTGACGGCCGCGCAGGAACCAGAGGAGTCCACAGGCGGCGAGAATGAGCAGCGCGGCGGGCAGTACGCGGCGTTCCATGCGGGCGACGGATTTGGCGGATCCGAAGGGTCCGGGCAGGAAGGGGTCGTGGCGCAGAAATGGGGTGATCGTGGACTGCAGCGATTCGTGCAGGTCTTTTGCGCCCCAGTAGAAGTTGTTGCGTTCGGCGCGGCTCAACGGGAGCACCAGAAGGGTGAAGAGGATCGCCACGCCGGGTACGAGCGTGCGATGGATATTGGCGGCGTCGCCGTTGCGAATGACGAGCGCCAGCGCGATGCCGAGGGTCGCCAGCGCGACGAAGGCGAACGAGAGGTTCGCACAGCAGGCGAGGCCGAGGAAGGCGCTCATCCACGAGAGGTCCCGCGGGCGGCGCGTGGCTACGTATTGTGACAGGCGAAGCAGCGCGAGTGTCAGGAACGCCAACGCGAGCGAGTAGCCGCGGGCGGCGCAGAGCAGGTCGAGCGTCAGGGGGTTCAGGACGAGAACGAGGAACAGCAGAAGCCGCATCCAGCGCCGGTCGCCGGGCGTCACGCGTTCGACGAGTTGCGGCAGGAACCAGAGAAAGAGTGCGGATCCGGCGAGCGCGGGCAAGCGCAGGGCGAAGTCGTGGATCCCGAACAGCGCGGTGGACAACCACATCAACGCCGTGTGCAAGACATGGTTATTGGCGTCGAATCCTGACAGGAAGACGCCGGTGAATCCGCCGGAAGCGAACTCATTGAAGCTGTAGGCTTCGTCGATCGTCACAGAGAGGGTCGCGGCGCGCCAGGCCGAATACAGAAAGACGGCAAGGGCAGCGAACCTCAGAGTGCTTATCTACCCTTCTCGAGGAATTTTCCCGTGGATGCGTCGACGAACACCGAGTAGCGTGCGGTTCCCACCGTTTCGCCCCAGATCACGCGCCATGCGGCATTGGGGAAACGAGGCGTGGATTCGAGCAGGAAGTTGATCTCCGACTTTTCGCCTTTCTTGAGGAAGGCATCTTCTTTGGTGATAGCTTCCTTATAGGCTTCGTCGGAATCGTGCTGCAGGGCTTGCGGATAAAACGGAACGGCCTGTCCGATCTTGCCGCGGAAGGACTCTTCCGTGCCTCCCCAGCTTCCCTTGCGGAAGCCGCCTTCGGCATCCACAGCGGACCACAGAAATGTTTTTGCCATACTCTTGCTTTCCGACGTGAACACGGCACGCCATGCGCCGGCCTTGCCGGGCTCGGCTGTGACACCGGTCAGTTGGATGCTGGTCAGCTGGATCACCTTGCAGTCCGCAGCCCACTGGCGGGCGGAAGGATACATCTTATAGAAAGCAGACCGGCCGGTGATGGCTTCGGGTTTCTCCTCGGCCTTTTTCGCGGCAGGCTTTGGAGCCTCGGAATTGCAGGCCGTCAGAAACGCGATCAATACGGGTCCAGCCCAGGTGCGGAAGGTAGGCGCCATCACGGTACCTTCATTGTGACGCGCGAAAAAAAAATATTCAATTGGAACAAGACAGCCGCCGCGCGCGTACGTCTATATAACTAACTGAAAGCAGCAAGGCCCTCGTGCTGGAACATCCCTTTCCCCAACTAACCGTTCCAGCACGGGGGCCTCTCCAAAACCAAATCTTTCGATTAGATTACTCCATCAAACGCATGAAGTAAAGGCCGGGTGTCCGCCACGGGACACAGTGTCCGGTTCCGTTACACTGAACTCAGCGTGCCCCTGCCGTTCCCGCTCTACTATTCACCGCTGTACGATCTCAACCTCGGCGAACACGTATTTCCTTCCTGCAAGTACGCAGGGATTCACGATCGGCTCCTCACCGAAGGGGTGGCGCAGGAGAGCGATTTCGTGGATCCTCTCGAGATCGCCGACGCCGACCTGCAACTGGCGCACACCGAAGAGTGGATCACCAAGCTGAAAACAGGCGGGCTTTCTTTGGCGGAAGCGATGCGCCTGGAAATCCCGGTGTCGGAGAAGATGCTGCACGCCGTGTGGCGAATGGCGGCTGGCTCGTTGCGCGCGGCGGAAGATGCGGTACGAACGGGTGGTATCGGATGCAATATCGGCGGCGGCTTTCATCATGCGTTCGCAGGACACGGCGAGGGTTTCTGCGCGATCAACGACATCGCGGTGGCAATTCGCAAACTACAGCACAGTGGGCGCATCGCCAAGGCGATGGTTGTGGATTGCGACGTCCACCACGGCAACGGTGTGGCGTCGATCTTTGCGAATGATCCATCGGTGTTCACATTCTCCATTCATCAACAGCGCAACTATCCGGCGGAGAAGCCGCCGTCGAACCTCGACATCGAGTTGGAGGACAACACGGGGGATCGCGAATACAACCGCCGTCTTCGAGAGGGACTCGAACTTGCGCTCAGCCGGTTCACCCCCGACCTCATCGTGTATGTCGCCGGCGCGGATCCTTTTATGGAGGATCAACTGGGCGGCCTGCTGTTGACCTTCAATGGCCTGCTCGAGCGGGATCGCCTGGTGCTGGACCTTCCGTTTCCAATCGCCATCGTGCTGGCGGGCGGCTATTCGTATCGGGTCAAAGACACGATCACCATACACTGCAATACGATCCGGACGGCGATTCAGTCCTGCGGCTCGCGCGTGCGCAAGTAGTTGGCGAGCGAGACATGGGGATCCTCGGGGATGGCCTCCTCGGTGAGCGCGACGGCGGTGATCCGGTCGACCCGAAAATCCCGATAGTCCTGGCGGAGTTCGCACCAGGCGGCGATGGTCCAGGTGCGTCCCCAATAGGCGAGTCCCAGAGGGCGGACGGTGCGTTCGCTGGAATCACCGCGCACGTCGGTGTACTGCAGGCGGAGTTTACGGCGGGATTCGAGGGCCTCACGAGCGAGACGCAGGTGTTGCTTGGGGACTGCAGGGATGAAGAAGTCCGGCACGAAGATCGGGACCTGGGAGTCTTGCGTTGTTACTTTGGAGCCATCGTCTTCAGGCAGCGCACATTCGATTTTGGCGAGCGCGGCGGCGGCGGATTTTGCCAGTTCGGGATCGGCCCAGCCCTGCACCATGCGCGCACCCAGCCGTAAGGCGGCGAGTTCGACCTTATTGAACATGATCGGTGGGGTTTCGAAGCCCGGCCGCAGCCGGTAGCCGACGCCTGCTTCGCCCGTAACCGGGACTCCCGAGAGGCTGAGGTCGCGGATGTCGCGGTAGACAGTCCGCTCCGAGACCTCCAGTTTCCGGGCCAGTTCGCGGGCCGTCACCGCCCTTGGCCGCCTCAGGTACATCAGCAGAGAGAACAATCGATCCGCACGGCGCATGCAGTTTCAGTTTACGAGCGTCCGGTGATAGAAGTCACAGCAAAGTTCAGAAAGCCGCTGCATTCTGGATGCAGGAGAGACATCTTGCTCATGCCCATACAGATCGGCGCCAAACCAGAGGCGAACTTCACGGATCCGATTGGCCTGCTGACGGACTGCCATCGAAGGATCGAGCGTTTTCTGGAGATCCTGGTGCGGATCTCGGATCGCTACCAGGGAGGTCCCCTCGGCGCCCAGGAGCGGCTCGCGCTGCAGACCGCACTTAATTACTTTCGCGATTCCGCGCCCAGGCACACGGCGGATGAAGAGGATTCTCTCTTTCCGCGGCTCCGGTCCGGGGTTGAGCTAAAGCCGTGTTCGGTGCCGGTCGCGTTCGCGCTGCGTGAGGTGATGCAACGGATGGAGCGGCTGGAGGACGAACATGTGATGGCGGACCGCGCGCATGCCGAGGTGGACGGGCTCGGCCGCAAATGGCTCGATAACGGGAAGTTATCCAGGAAAGACTCGGTGCGGTTGTCGAAACTCGTGAGTGGGTTGCAGGAGTTGTATCAGGGACATATCGCGCTCGAGGAGGCCTATGTCTTTCCGGCGGCGGTTCGCATGCTGTCGTATGGCGAGCGAAAGACGATGGGCGAAGAGATGGCAAAGAGGCGCGGCGTTCGGGTTGTTACGAAACTTTGACAATCGGGGCATCACATCCTGTGGAACTATTGAAAGTGTCTGGCATAATTCATCCCCAAATCATCCAAGGCGGAATGGGGGTCGCGGTTTCCAACTGGCGGCTTGCCAATGCCGTCTCCCGCAGCGGGCAACTCGGCGTCGTATCGGGAACAGCCCTTGACCAGGTTCTGGCCCGCCGTCTGCAGGATGGTGATCCCGGCGGCCACATGCGGCGCGCCATCGACCATTTTCCGTTTCGCGATCTTGCGGACCGCATTTTAGCGGCCTATTTTCAGGAGGGCGGGCGCAAGCCGGGCGAAGGCTATCGCCGGCTGCCGATGCACTCGGTCGAGGGTCCGGTGGAACTGACCGACCTCTGTGTGGTGGCGAATTTCGTCGAGGTTTTCCTGGCGAAAGAGGGCCACTCGAACCCGGTCGGCATCAACTTCCTCGAGAAGATCCAGATCCCGCACCTGGCCTCGATTTACGGCGCGATGCTGGCGGGCGTCGACTACATCCTGATGGGCGCGGGGATCCCGCTGAAGATCCCGGGCGCGATCGACTCACTGGCGCTGCATCAGCCGGCCTCCTATCCGCTGGCGGTCACCGGCGCCGGCGCCGATGACCCGGCGACCGTGCACTTCGATCCCAAGAGCTACGAGGGCGCATCCGAACTCGCACCGCTGCGGCGGCCGTTCTTCCTCGCGATTATCTCGTCGAACACGCTCGCGCTGACCATGGTGAAGAAGGCGAACGGTCGCGTGGACGGATTTGTCGTGGAAGGTCCGACGGCCGGGGGGCATAACGCGCCCCCGCGCGGAAAGATGCAGTTGAACGAAAGCGGCGAGCCGATTTACGGGGAGCGCGACGAGGTGGATCTCGGCAAACTGCGCGACCTTGGACTGCCGTTCTGGCTGGCGGGCGGGTATGGATCCGCGGCGAAGTTGCGGGAGGCGCTGGAAGCGGGCGCGGCCGGCGTGCAGATTGGTACGGCGTTCGCGTTCTGCCAGGAATCCGGGCTGACCGATGACTACCGGCGGACGGTGGTGGATCATGTGCTGGCGGGGGATGCGCGGCGCGTGTTCACCGATCCCGTGGCGTCGCCGACCGACTTCCCGTTCAAGTGCGTGCCGGTGGAGGGGACCGTCTCGGAGGCCGAGACGTACGCGGAGCGTCCTCGCATTTGCGATCTCGGGTATCTGCGGGAAGCGTATCGTGCGGAGGACGGCAGCATCGGCTTCCGGTGCGCCTCCGAACCGGTGACGGTGTATGTGTCGAAGGGCGGTAAGGCTGAGAATGCGGAGAATCGCAAGTGCCTGTGCAATGCGCTGATGGCGAATGTGGGGCTGGCGCAGGTCCGCAATAACGGGTATGTCGAGAAGGGTCTGCTGACCTCGGGGCTGGATCTGAACGAGATCGTGCAGTTCCTGGAACCCGGGCGGTCGAGTTACACGGCGTCGGATGTGATTCGCAAGTTGCTCACGTCCGAGGTGGCGGTGGAAGAACTCGAACCGGTCTGCGCGGCCAGCGCGGCGAGCGACTGATCGACCGGCGGCGCGAAGGTGAGGCCATCCGGATGCGCCGGTAGTGCGGCGATGAGTTGCCGGGTGTACGGATGTTGCGGATTGTGGAAGATCTGCCGGGTTTCGGCGGCTTCCACGATCGCGCCCTGATGCAGGATCGCGGTGCGCCGGCACAGAGCGGCGACCGAAAGCAGATCGTGCGAAATGAAGAGGGTCGCCATGCCGCGTGTGGCTGCGAGTCTGCGTAGGAGCGCGAGAACCTCTTTCTGCGTGATGACATCCAGGGCGGAGGTCGGTTCATCCGCCAGCAGCAGTTGCGGATCGTGCAACAGCGACATCGCGATGAGGACTCGCTGCGCCTGGCCCAGCGAGATTTCACGCGGGTAGCGGCGCAGGAACGCGGCATCGGCGGGAAGGTCCACTTCCGCCAGCAGGCGCAGTGTTTTCGCGAGACCTTCGGACTTCCAGCTTCTGCTGCTTGCGTGGGCGCACCAGGCTTCCTGGAATTGCGTTTCGATTCGCAGCATCGGATTCAGGGCAGAGGATGCGCTCTGTAGTACAAGCGCGATTTCCTTGCCGCGGATCGCGCGCATTTCGCGTTCGGAGAGTTGCAGGAGGTCGCGGCCTTTCCAGAGGATTTGCCCCTGAACCTTTCCACGTTTCCAATCGAGCAGGCGCAGGACCGCCAGCGAGAGCGTACTTTTGCCGGATCCCGACTGGCCGATGAGGGCGACGGTTTCACCGGCTTCGACATCCAGGCGGAGGTCGCGCAGGACACCCGGATGACGCGGGTAATCGACGGATTCGAGACGGATCGAAAGCAGGGCGCTCACGGCGAGGTTAGCGATCTCCCCAGGCAATCAGGCCGGCATTCCAGAGGATCCGCGGATACTCGCTGTCCGGAAATACGTTCCGCAGTTTCGGCGAAGTGGCGGTCAGCGTGTTGCGATGCGCCAGGAACAACACCGGCGCTTCGTCCGAGAGGATCTGCTGGACCCGCTCGTAGGCCGCGCGGCGCTTCTTCTGGTCGACCGTGGAGGCCTGCGCCCGCATCAGCTTGTCGATTTCCTGTTCCCATGGCGTTGCCGGCGTTTTCTGGGCCGGATTCCACATATGCTGCGGACCGGAACTGAGCAGCACGTTCATCGTCCCCATCGGGTCTTCGCTCATGTTCACGAAGCCGAGCAGGCAGGCCTCGTAGTTCGAGGTCCGCGCGATGCGCTCGATGAGCGAGGGCATGTCGAAGGTCGCGATGTTGAGTTGGATGCCGAGTTTCGCGAGGTCCTGCTGCAGCAGTGACGCGATCCGCGCGCGGACTTTGCTGCCTGCGCTGGTCACCAGCGAGAATTCGACCGGATTTCCGGCGGCGTCCACGAGTTTCTCGCCTTGCCAGTTGAAGCCTTCCTGGCGTAACAGCTTGCGAGCCTGTTCGAGGTCGAACCCGTGTGGCGCGAGCCCCTGTTTGAACCAGTTCCTGTTGGCCGGCGAGGATAGACCCGAAGCCACGGTGGCGCGGCCCTGGAACGCAAGACGCACAATGTCGTCGCGACGGATCGCGGACGAGACCGCGCGCCGGAATTTCTTCGACCGGAACCACGCGAGTTTGTGCGCGGGGATGGGCGCGTTGGGCGCCTGATTGAACCAGATGAATTCGATGTCGTTCGAAGGTCCCGAATCCTGCACGAAGCCCGGCAGTTCTTTCTGCAGGCGATCGTAGATCGCGGGATCGACGGATTCCAAAAGCTGCAATTCACCGCGGCGGAAGCGCTCCACTTCGATGTCCGGATTCTGCTGGATATCAATACGCATCGAGTCGAGATAGGGCAGGCGGCGGCCGGCTTCGGACTTCCAGTAATTCGGGTTGCGATTCAGGAGGAGCTGCGAACCAGCCTTGTACTGGCTCACCTGGAACGGCCCGAGCGTCGCTTTGTCCTGGCTCTTCTTCGACTGGATCGGGATCTTGGCGAACTCCTCTTCGAGGGACGCGACGATGGCCGGGAAGGTCACCGAGACACGCGTGGGCGAAACGACGTCGATCTGCACTTTGCCGGTTTCGGGACGCAGCGAGCTGCCTTTGGGCGAATTGATTTTCGGATCCGCGAGGCGCTCTAGCGTGTAAGCGACATCCGCGGCCGTGAACGGAGAACCGTCCGAGAAGACCACGCCCTTGCGCAGGTCGAACACGATGCGGCGTCCCTGGTCGTGGACTTTCCACGATTCGGCGAGGGCCGGCTCGATTTTGCGGGTCTTGCGATTCACTTTCAGCAGCGATTCGTTGGTGAGCAGCACCACCATCTCGCTCCACTGGTCGGAACTGACCAGCGCGTCGAAGGTTTTTGGATCCGAGCGCATGGCAAAGCGGAGTTCCCCGCCCCAGCGCGCGGGCAGTTGTCCCGGGGTGGCGGCGGTGTAGGCGGCGAGTACGAGTAGAAGTGAAGTCATGACGCAGATATCCTTTCGCCGTCCCGACCGACGGACTGCATGGCAAGAAGAGTCAGCACGAGGCACGCCGCGGGCGCGAGCACCCAGGGCGATTCCAACACCTCGCGATGACCTGCCAGTTCGTACAACAGATTGCCCCATGAGGGCAGGGGTTCACTGACGCCCAATCCCAGCAGGCCGAGGTTCGCCTCGCTGAGGATGAAGAGCGGTATCGAAATCCAGAATTGTGCCAGCAGCACGGGCCGCAGATTCGGCAGATAGTGACAGATCCACAGGCGCAGGCGTGAGGAGCCGAGCGCGCGGGCCTGCAGCAGGAATCCCTCGGATTTTGCAGCGTGCACGGATACGCGGACGACGCGGGCGGCGGAGGTCCAGCCGAGGCAGCCTAGCAGCAGGAAGGTGATGGTTACCGAGGTCCACGCGGAGACGTTCAACGGCAACGCGGCGCGCACAATCAATAGCAGGAACAACCACGGCATCGACGAGAAGAGATCGGTGAACGAAAGCAGCGTCTGTTCGACCCATCCTCCGGCCGTACCCGCAGTCATGCCGACGATGACGGCAAGTCCAAGGGTCAGTAGTGCGGCGAGAGGCGCGAGCGTGAGCGAAACGCGGGTGCCGTGGAGCAGACGGGATAGACGGTCACGGCCCAGTTCGTCGGTCCCCAAGGGATGTTTTGAGTTGGGCGACAGGGACGGAGATTCACGATCCTGCTCGGCGTACGAGTAAGGCGACAGCCAACCGGCGAGCAGGCCGCCGAGTGCGATCATCACGAGCACCAGGGCGCAGATTCCGCGGATCATCCGAGACTCTCCTCCGCGGCCGCGGCTTGCGGCGCAAACAGGTCGGCGAGGGCGTTGGCGACGACGATCGCCAGGGTAATCACCAGAATCAGTGGGGCCAGGAGATTCAAATCGCGGGATACGGCGGCTTTCCAGGCCAGATGACCGAGGCCGGGCGAGTCGCAGAGCGCTTCCATGGGAATCGCCGCGCCTAACGCCGTGGCGCAGGATACCCCAAGCAGGGACAGCAATTGCGGCCGAACCAGTGCACCGGCATGGCGCAGGACAACAGCGGCGCGACCCACTCCACGGGCCGCCGCAGCAAAGATACAGGGTTGCTCCATCGCGTCGCGCATCAACTGCCGGATGTAGCGAAAAATTTGAGGGAAGACAACGGCGGCGATCCCGATTCCGGCGGGGGCGCCCACGAGGAAGACGAGGAACGCGACCAGGCCGGCGGGCAAGGACAGGAGTCCGAACGAGGCGCCGGAACCGAGCCAGTCGAAGCCGCGCCAGAGGACTCCGGCAACACCGAGGAGCAGGGCCAGGCACCAGGCCAGAACCAGCCCGAGGCCAATCGAAGCCAAGGTCACCGGCCAGCGCTCGGCGAAGAGTTGGCGGACGGGAAGTCCCAGACTCTGCGAACTGCCCCAGTCCCCCGACCGCAATCGGCCCGCGAAATCCCGCGCAATCGCCCACAGCGGCGGACCTTCGGTTCGCAAACCCGCGACCGCGCGCGAATCGTAGCGGGCGTCGAGTTCCCGCTCGTCGACCCCGAAGCCGGGCGCCATGCGGACCAGCAAAATCCCGAGCAAACCCGCGAAGGCGAGGGTCAGCGGGATCCGCAACAGGATTCGCAAGATGGCCGGGCGTGATGGCATATACGGCGAACTACTTACCCGTACATCGGCGGAAAGCCGCCATCACTTGATGATTTTTGTGAAACTCAGAGCAGGCCGAGGCGTTTGGGATCGGAGTATCCCGGAAAGACTAATCCCTTACTGCCCAACTGTTTAGCCACCAACTCACCGAGTACCGCCCGGAAATCCGTAGTCACGGCGAGGTCCCGGTTCTCGTACAACTGGTCTGGCGCAAGTCCCGGCCAATCTCCGTAGACCTTACCACCCTTGACCCCGCCACCGAGGACCAGCATCGCGTTGGC
>CAZVKC010000015.1:45490-48408 GCA_964627455.1 uncultured Solibacteraceae bacterium
CTCTGCCCGAAGCGGCTGTCCGGGTACACCGCTCCGTTGGCAGGCGCGTAGTCGCCCTTCTCGACTGACTGCACGGTTCGCACGGCGTTGAAGGTTTCGCGACCGGCGCCGCGCATCACCTGATCGAGCGCGCCAGCGTACATGTTTTCAAACGTTTGCGAACTGCGGGGATCCGGGATTTTGAAGTCCTTGAGGTTGTTGATGGCCACCGATTCCTGCCGGCCGCGCACGGTGCGGGCGAGGGCAGGTCCCAGGCTGACGGCGCGCAGGGGCGAAGGCTTGGGATCCGGCGGCAGGGCGCGGTTCAGCCAGCCATCCTGCGTGGACTTCACCCCTGGCGTCCCGGATTCCATGTAGTCCTG
Source organism: uncultured Solibacteraceae bacterium (assembly GCA_964627455.1). Lineage (GTDB taxonomy): Bacteria > Acidobacteriota > Terriglobia > Bryobacterales > Bryobacteraceae > F-183. Next base: position 45,853 of record CAZVKC010000015.1, read on the forward strand.
CGCGTCGAAGTGCGACCGCGTCGGGTCAGGGGATCCAGCGGCTTCGACCACCGCGAGTGAGCGGTCCTTCCACGCGGCCATGAGCGGTGCCATTGCGGGATGAAAGCCGAAGAAGCCGTCGAGGTCCAGCACCGTGTCGCGGGCGACAGCGAGGTTTGGGCGAATGTCGTAATACTTCTGCTCGCCGTACGGGACCACCACGTTCAAACCGTCCACCGCGCCGCGCTGGAAAATAGCGATAAGGATTTTCCGGCGTTTCGCCGTCGCGTCGGTCGACAAGGCCGCCGCGCGAGCCAACCACGCCGGCGCGGACCCGACGCCCGCCATCGCAATCGCAGAGCTTTTCAGAAACAGTCTTCGATTCATCGCGGTTATCTCCTCTGGAACTCCGGCGAACCCAACAACAAACCGGCCACCAGTTCCGGTTTCGGATCGCCCTGCTGGAGCGCTTTCCCGATCGACTCCCGCGTCGCGGCTGACAAGCCCGAGGGCACGATCGATTTCTCGAGTTCGGCTTGCGTCGCCTCAGACGGGATCGACGCCTTCGCCCCAACGAACTTGTTCTGCGCAAGCGACAAGCCGAAGTTCATGCGGCCCAACAGCGCCGCCGAATTCACCCATTCCGAGTTCGCGGCCGGGTAGCCGGTCGGCTCCATCTTGCGATAGAGCGGCTGGCCGAGTTGCGCCAGTTGCTGCGCCAGGACGCCCGCGAAATCGACATCCGCGTTCACCGCACGCGCGGCGCTGGCTACCATTTCGAAGGGCGTCTTCACCTTGGCGCGATAGGCGCCGGCAGAGAGAAACTCGCGCGACAGGAACATCGTGCGCAGCACCGCGCGAATGTCGCCGTCCGTGTCGCGGAACGTCTTCGCCATGTGATCGATGAGTTCCTGCGGCGGGTCGTCGGCGACGAAGCGCATCGCGAGTTTGCGCGAAATGAACTTCGCGGTCGACGGGTGATGCGCGACGAGATCGAGCACCTTGTCGCCGTCGCTTTGTCCACCGCCTGCCGGGATCGTGACACCGAGCACGGTCTTTTCGCCCTTGTCGTGCACGCGGTCGTTATAGAAGAACTCAGCGCTGCGACGCGGATCGCGAATCGTCCAGCCGGTCAGGCAACGCGCGACCTCCGTCACGTCCTTTTGTGTGTAACCGCCGTCGACGCCGAGCGTGTGCAGTTCCATCAATTCGCGGGCGTAGTTTTCGTTGAGTCCACGGGTTTTCACGCGGCGGTTGGCGCCGGGCGCAACGGACTGCCAGTTGTCGAGATAGAACAGCATCGCGGGATGATGGGCGGTCGCCGCGAGCAGGTCCTTAAACTTGCCGAGCACATGCGGGCGGATGGCCTCGCGCTCGTAGGACGGCACCAGATGCCGGTCGGCGCCCTTGTCGAAGAAGACGTTGAAGTGGTTGTACCAGAAATCCACCAGCAGTTCTTCGAGTTGGTGGTTCGAGTAGATCGCGCGTTGCAGTTTCGCTTCGTTGAGATCGAAGGCGATCACCTGCTGCGGGTTGTTGAGCCGGATGATTTTGCGGCGCATCGCGGTGGACGCGACAGGGGTGAGTCCACGGCGCATCGGCGCGGGCATGGCCAGCAGTAAACGGTCCGCTTTGTCGTCAGGCAGCGCGGCAAGGAACTCGCGTTTTTGCTGCGGCGTGCCGGCTCGCAGTGTGCGGATCTCGGCGGGCGTCAAGACTTCGAGCAGGCGTTTGCGAACCTCTTCCTGCGGCGGGGCAGCGGTAGTCTTTTCTTCGGGGTTTTCCTTGGCCTGCGACCGCGCGGCAGCCTGCTGTACGGCATATCGCAGGATCGGGTCTTCCGGAAGGTCGCCGTTCGCCATTTGGCGGATCACCTGCGGCGGCGGGTACGCGCGGAAGAGTTCCGGCGCCGGCATGTGGATCGATTTCAATTCTGCGAGTTTGGCGGCAAGCACCGGGTTTTCGGGAATACGCTCCGGGTGCAACTGTTCGTCAATCCACGTTTCGACTCCGATCTTTCGAACATGTTCGACATCCGCCGGGCGTGCGCCGAAGGTCAGCCGGTCGGCCACGTGCAGCGCCTGTTGCTCTTTGTTTAGTTTCGTTTGAAAAGGTTTGGAGGCGCTGGCGTCGAAGTTCGCGACGGCCAGTGCCGCCACCGCAGCGAATGCGAATCGAACCGTGGCAGGCATACACCATTACTAACGCGAGAACCGCCCGGAAGTTTCCCTACGACTTTTGTTCGACGACGAGGAGTCCGGCGCGGGCAAAGAAAGCAAGCGTGCCGGGATCTGCGTTCTCCAGTGCGGACAATAACGAACGGTCGGCAGAATCGAGGTCCACGAGCGCGCCGAAGTAGTTCATGATCGGATTCACGTTCGCTGCCGCGAGACGGCGTGCGGGTTCCCAGGCTTGCACTGCGCGTCCCGCGACTTCGGCGACGAGCGGGCGGGGATGGCTCAGCGCTTCGACAACACCGGTTTGCGCCGGATCGACGCCCTGCACGGTCGCCGGGAACGACTCCCCGGTGACCCACCAGATGCGATCCGCGGCCCCGGGATCCGGTTCGCGGCCGGC
>CAZVKC010000015.1:48508-69492 GCA_964627455.1 uncultured Solibacteraceae bacterium
ATCGCCAGCAGCCGATCGCGCCAGGGCCGGTCACGATCCTCATGAAAACTCACGAACGCGATGCCATCGGGACTGAGATGCCGGTCTACGAACACCAGCAGATCCGCGCGGACCTCCGCTGGGACCCAGGAATACAGCCCGTTCGCGATGATCACGTCATACACGCCCTCGACCTCGCGAAAATCCTGCACGCGAAACTCGACGCGCGGCAACGCGAGCAACCCGTGCGCGAACTCCTGCGCATCGGCGATGGCGGTCGACGCCAGATCCACGCCGACGCACTCGCAGCCCGAAGTCGCGGCAATCCAGGCCAGGTTCCGGCCCGCCCCGCATCCGATATCGAGAACCCGCACGCCGGCAGGCGCGGCGAATCCATGCAACATCGCGAGACCGCCCAGCGCATACGGATGGGTCCGCGGTAGCGGCGCACTCGGAAACGGAAAGAGGTCGTAGGGATTCAACCAGTATCCAGACTAACAGCGCGACCCGGCGGTGGTGCGCGAAAATGGAGAAATCATCATGGAAAAGACCGCTTTCGTATTCCCTGGGCAGGGTTCCCAGTTCGCAGGCATGGGCAAGTCGCTCGCCGACAATTTCGAGTGCGCCCGCCGCGTGTTTGAAGAGGCCGACGAGGCGCTCGGATTCAAGATTTCGCAGATCTGCTTCGAGGGTCCGGACGAAGCGCTGAAGCTCACCGAGAACACCCAACCCGCGCTGGTTACGGTATCCACCGCCGCGTATGCCGTTCTCAAAGAGAAGGGCCTCGCGAACCCTGATTATGTCGCCGGACACAGTCTCGGTGAATATTCCGCGCTGGTCGCCGCCGGGTCGCTGGCGTTCGCCGACGCCGTGCGCATCGTGCGCAACCGCGGCCGCTACATGCAGGAAGCCGTGCCGCAGGGCGTCGGCGCGATGGCCGCGTTGTTGAAGCTTCCCGAAGACAAGCTCGAGGGGATCCTCGCCGAAGCGGCGCAGGGCGAAGTGGTGTCCGCCGCGAACCTCAACTCGCCGGATCAAGTGGTGATCGCGGGTCACACCGCAGCCGTGAATCGCGCCGTCGAACTCGCCAAGGCGGCCGGAGCCAAGCGCGCCGTTCTGCTGCCAGTGAGCGCGCCGTTCCACTGCAGCCTGATGCAACCGGCGCAGGAACGTCTCAAGGCCGATCTCGACGCCGCCCATTTCGCGGACCTCGCCGTTCCGCTCGTCAACAACTGGCAGGCACGCGAAATCCGCACGGGCGCCGAAGCGCGCGAAGGTTTGTACCAGCAGGTTCCGAACCCGGTTCGCTGGACGCCGTCGATTCGCCACCTCGCCGCGCAGGGCGTCACCCGCCTCGTGGAAGTGGGCGCGGGCGCGGTGCTGACCGGCCTGCTGCGCAACATCGATTCGAACCTGAAGGGCGCGAAGTTCGGCGAAGCCGCGGACCTCGATAAGCTGACCGCGGCTTAGCCGTTATTTCCCATCCACCGAGAAGGCAAGCAGGACGTTCCCTGCTTGCCCTCCGATGAACGCATACCCGGAATTCACGTAGACCATTCCGTCGACGATCGTGGCGCCCGGCCCGTCGATCGCGCCGCCTCTTGCCGGGACCTTGTTCACGGTCGTGAATTCGCGGAACGTGTCGAAGTCCCAAATCACCTTGCCGTCTTTGCTCGAATAGGCGCGGAAGTGTCCGTCTACGGAGCCCGAGAAGACGACGCCGGGCATCGCGGTCACCGCCGCGGATTGCGCGGGACTGCATGGCGAGCGGTCCCCGCACTCGCCCGGTTTCGCGTACCAGACCTTCTCGCCATCCTTCACACTCAGCGCGAACAATCCGCCGCCGATTTTGGGATCGATTTTCAGCCCCATGCCCATCTTAGCGTCGGGTCCGAACTGAAACTGCAGGTCCGAGATCGCGGCGTACAGGCGCTCGCCATCCGAAGCCGGGCCCCACTGGATGCCACCGGCGCGTCCACCTCTGCCGAGTTTCGTTTCCCAGATCGTGGCGCCTTTCCGGTCCGGATCGAGCGCATACACGTTGCCGGACTTTTGACCTGCGATGAGCGCCCGCTTGCCGCCGGCGAGGGTGAGCAGAATCGGCGAGGATCCGAAATCGGCGTCGGGCGCGTCCTGGTTGGGACAGTTCATTTCGTTGACGCCGAGTCCTTTGAGGCCGGTGCCGCAGGCGATGTTCCAGATATCGCCCTTCGTCATCTGGCGATGCCAGACGATGGCGCCGGTTTTGAGGTCCATGGCGATGATCGCGTCGCTCATATCGCTGTCGGGCTCGGAGTAGTTGTCGCCGGTCGCGACATACAGCACGCCGGACTTCGCGTCGATCGTCGGCGAAGACCACACCGCCGCGCCCGAAGGTCCGAACAACTGCGTCCCCGAGGCGTTTTTCTTCGTTGGCTTCGCGGCTTCCTTGATCGTGTACGTCTTCCAGATCTGTTTGCCGGTCGCGGAATCGAGCGCGACGACGCTGCCGCGGAAGGTGCAGCATCCGTACAGCGGATTGCCGCCGGTCCCTTCTTCGAACGAAGAAACGGGTATGTACAGTTTTCCCTGATGGTATTTGAGAGCGCCGGTGATGCGGACTTCCGGATGCGATTCCACCTGCGTTTTCCAGACCAGCTTGCCGGTGGTCGCATTGAGCGCGTAGACGTTGCCGCGGCCGTCACCGGCGAAGGCGAGTCCATCTTCGATGGTGATCGTGGCGCGCACGAAGCCTTCGGTCGGGAAATACCAATACGTGCAGCCGGACTTCGCGTCGAGCGAGTAGATCTTGCGGCCCGCGCTGCCGACGAAGATACGGCCGCCCACGACCGTGGGCTGGGCGTACGCCATGAGGTCGCCGGGATATCCGAAGGCCCACTTCAGCTTCAGCTTCGGGACGTCGGCTGCGGATAGCTTCGCCATCGAGGCGGGTTGAAAGCGCTTGTTGGCGGGGTCGAGACCCCAGCCGTTCCAGTGCGGGTCTTTCCAGGGGTCCGCGGGCATCGTGCCGGGGGCGCCCGCGCAGTAGGATTCCTTCGCCGGAACATCCGGCGCGCCGGCGCCGAGCTTCTTTGCCGACAGGAACTCGGCCACCAGCATGCGTTGCGGCACAGAGAGTAAACCCGACTGCGCCATCATCACGCCGGTATTCATGGTGGCGAGGATCCGTTCCGCCGACATCGTGGCGAGGACATCGCGGCGCGGCGCTCGACCGCCCATTCCCGACTCGTGGCACGTGCCGCAGAATCCCTGGTACAAGGCATTGGCGGCGCCCGCCGGGGCATCCTGCGGGAAGGCCGGGAAACACGCCGTGAAAAGCAGCATCGCGACGGACAACGTGCGCTGGATCATAGCCGGGGATTATATCGAAACCGCCATTCAAGAACACGCAGCTGTCTCCGATACGTCAATTGGGGCCATGATTCCAGGGATCCTGACAAGCCTGTGTTCGTTGTTCGGTTTGGCGACGTTCTTCGTGGCATCCCGCAGAAATGGACGCGTGCATTATGACGGTCTCCTCGAACAGGCGCGGGATCCGTTCTTTGCGTTCGATCACCGGGGGCGGGTGACATTCTGGAATCGCGGCGCGATGCAGGCGATAGGGTACACCAGCGAGGAGGTCCTGGGGCGGCCTTTCGAGCAGTTGCTGTCTCCGGATTCGGTTGCTGCCTGGCAGCTGGCGTTCGAAGGGTTCTTCCGGCAAGGCCTACAGGAAGGCCAGTGCGACGCCTGTCTGTTGGCCCGGGACGGGCGAAAGATCGCTCTGAAGGTTTCGGGGCACCGGCTGGAAACGGAAAACGGGCCTGAAGTAGCATGTTTTGCGCACGAGAACAGCGGCGGCGGATCGAGGCACCACTTTCTGGCCAATATCAGCCATGAAATCCGGACGCCCCTGCATGGGGTGGTCGGCATGAACAGGCTGCTTCTCGAGAGCGAGTTGAGCGAAGAGCAGCGGGAGTGGGCGGAAGCCGTGCAGATGTCCGCCGAAGCGTTGCTGGACCTGGTCAACGATTTGCTCGACATGAGCAAGATTGAGTCGGGGAAACTCGCCATTGATGAGCACCCGTTCGATTTGCCTGCGACGATGTCGCAATGCGCGCAGGTGGTGAGTCCACGGGCTGCCGAACAGGAGTTGCATCTGGAACTGGACTATCCGCAGGACGCGCCGCGGCGATTTATCGGCGACCAGATGCGGATCCGGCAGATTCTGCTGAATTTCCTGAGCAATGCCGTCAAGTTCACGCCTCCAGCCGGAAGGGTCCGGCTCTGCGCTTCGGTGCAGCGCTCGCCGGCGGATCCCGATACTTGCCGTGTGCGGCTCTCCGTATCCGACACGGGAATTGGTATCGCACCGGAGGCGCGCGAGCGGATCTTCGAGAAGTTTTCGCAGGCGGATTCGACGATCACGCGGCAGTTCGGCGGCACAGGCCTCGGTCTGTCCATTTGCCGGGAACTGAGCGCACTGATTGGGGGCGCGGTGGGCCTCGAGAGCCAGGAAGGCAAGGGGTCGACATTCTGGCTGGACCTCGAACTGAAGGTCGAATCCACCCCTGAGGCCGAGCCGCCGCTCCGGGAGTTAACCGCCTCCGGGAATTCGCAGCGCCGGATCCTGCTCGTCGAGGACAACAAGGTGAACCAGCGGTTGCTGACGCGCATGCTCGAGACCCGTCATTGCCAAGTGACAATCGCCGAAAACGGGCGTGAGGCCATCGAGCGCGCCTGCTCCGGATCGTATGACCTGATCTTCATGGACTGCCAGATGCCCGTCCTCGACGGCTATCGCGCATCGGCCGAGATCCGCAGCCTGGAAAACGGCTCGCGGACTCCGATCGTCGCCCTCACCGCCAACAACTCGGCCGGCGACCGCGAAACCTGCTTCGCTGCCGGGATGGACGACTTTCTGTCGAAACCGATCCTCCGTGACGAACTCGACCAGATGCTGCAACGCTGGCTGGGTCCGGTTCCGGCCGCGAAGTAACAAACCCGTACCCTCGTTCGTCGCAAGTTATACTGGCAGCAGCCAGACCAACCTGCTTATGTCCGACTCTTCCTCCCCCCAAACGAATCCCCAGACGGCAACGACGGCGCCGTCCACCGAACGCCGTAGCTTTCTGAAAACAGCCGCTATTCTCGGCGCGGCAGCCCCCGCGATCATTCGCGCGCAGACGGTCACCAAGGCATTGAAAGTCGGCCTGGTCGGATGCGGCGGACGTGGAACCGGGGCCGCGGCGCAAGCCCTCAACGCAGATGATTACGCGGAACTGACGGCCGTCGCCGATATCGACGCCCCTCGCATCGAACAGAGCCTGCGCAGCCTCGGCCGCGGCAAGATCGCCGCCAAGGTTAAGGTCGATACTTCGAAGCAGTACCTGGGCCTTGACGCCTATCAGAAGGTGATCGATTCCGACGTCGATGTCGTGCTGCTGGCGACGCCTCCCGGCTTCCGGCCGCTGCACCTCAAGTACGCGGTGAACAAGGGACGCCATCTGTTCGTCGAAAAGCCGGTGGCGGTGGACGCCCCGGGTATTCGCGACGTGCTCGCGACTGTTGAAGAAGCGAAGAAGAAAGACCTGTCGGTGGTCGCCGGCTTCTGCTGGCGCTACAGCAACTACATCCGCGAGACGTTCGAGCAGATCCAGAACGGCGCGATCGGCGACATCCTGTCGTATTACGGCACCTATTACACGAGTCCGGTGAAACCGATGCCTCCCGCGTCGACCCGCCCGGCCGGCATGAGCGACATCGAGTGGCAGATCCGCAACTGGTACAACTTCACGTGGGTGTGCGGCGATTCGCTGGTGGAACAGGCCGTGCATACGGTCGATAAGGTGGCCTGGGCGTTCGGCGATAAGCCTCCGGTGAGCTGCGTCGCGGTCGGCGGACGGCAGATCCCGGCCGAAGGCGGCAACATCTTCGACCATTTCGAGGTCAACTACCTCTATCCGAACAACATCCGCGCGTTCGTCGCCTGCCGCCAGATGGACGGCTGCCACAACGAGAATTCCGACTACATCGTCGGGACCAAGGGCACGGTGACCATCGGCCGCGGTCCGAATCCGCGCATCAACGACTGGAAGGGCGACCAGATCTGGACCTACACGGGCCAGAAGTACGACATGTATCAGTACGAGCACGACCAGTTGTTCGCCGGCATCCGCAAGGGCAAGCACATCAACGACGGCGTGCGCATGGCGACGTCGACGCTGCTCGCCATCATGGGCCGCATGGCCGCCTACACCGGCCAGCAGATCACCTGGGATCAGGCGCTCAATTCGCAGGAGAGCCTCGTGCCGAATCCGATCGACTGGAACGGCAAGTTCGAACCGCATCCGCTGGCGCGCCCCGGCAAGACGCGCTTCGTCTAAGCAACGGAAGATGATGCTGCGGAAATCCCTGATTGTTTTCGCTGCCGCCGTGGGTTCGCTCACGGCGCAGCGCGTCAGTTTTGAGAAGCAGGTGGCGCCGGTGCTCGAAAAGAGCTGCCTGCCCTGCCACGATGTCGATAAGCCGGCCGGAGCGCTGCGCATGGACCGCATGGATAGCCTGCTCAAGGGCGGATCCAAAGGTCCGGCACTCGTGCCGGTGAAGCCGGACCAAAGCCTGATGGTGAAGTTGATCGATCTTCCAAAAGGCGCGCCGCTGGCGATGCCTCCGGATGGTCCGCTGCCGAAGGCCGAGCGGGACGCGATTCGGGAATGGGTCTCAACGGGCGCGCCGTGGCCGCGGGGCGTCGTGTTAGGTGGATCCGTGCCGAAGGGTCCCGATGAGTTGACCACGGCGAAGAAGATCCGCGAGCGCATCAAGGATGAGCCGGGCGGGAAAGCTTACAAGCATAACATCCCGGGAACGGATGTTTCGTACGAGATGCTGCCGGTTCCGGCGGGCGAATTCACCATGGGGACCCCGGCCGGCGAGAAGTCGCGCGGCGCGGATGAAGGTCCGCAACGCAAGGTGAAGCTCGACGCGTTCTGGATGGGCAAATACGAAGTGACGTGGGACGAGTACCGGCTGTTCATGCTGGCGCAGCAGGCCGAGCGCGGCAAGGATACGGTGGTCGATGCGGTGAGCCGTCCGACGCGCCCGTACGTCGAGATGAGTTTCGGCATGGGGATCAACGGCTATCCGGCGATCAGCATGACGCAGCATGCGGCGAATAAGTACGCGCAGTGGCTGTCAGCGAAGACCGGGCATTTCTATCGCCTGCCGACCGAAGCCGAGTGGGAATACGCGTGCCGCGCGGGTACGACCACCGCCTATTCGTTCGGCGATTCGCCCGCGCAGCTGGGCGAGTACGCCTGGTATGGTTCGAACGCCAACGGCAAGTACGAGAAGGTCGGCACGAAGAAGCCGAATCCTTGGGGTTTTCACGACATGCACGGCAACGTGATGGAGTGGGTGCTCGATCAGTATGCGCCGTACCAGCCGGCGACGGGCGTGCTGACGAATCCGTGGGTGAAGGCGACGCAGCCGTATCCGCACACGGCGCGCGGCGGGTCGTGGAACGATGATCCCGACAAGCTTCGTTGCGGTGCGCGGGTTGGTTCGGATCCTTCGTGGAAGATGCAGGATCCGCAGTTGCCGAAGTCGATCTGGTACCTGACCGACGCCCAGTGGCTGGGCTTCCGGCTGGTTCGTCCCGTCAAAGTTCCGAGCCCTGAAGAGATGCAGCGGTACTGGAACAGCGGTGTCGAGCAGGAGCAGTAGCAGCCGGCGCCGGTTTCTGTTCGCCTGTGCCGGGGCAACGGCGCTGGCGCGAGCACAGGACGATCGCATCGAAGCCCTTCAATCGCTGATGGGGACGCAGTTTCGGGTCCTCGTTTATGCCTCGGATCGAAACGCCGCGGAACACGCCGTTACCGCGGCGTTTGCACGTGGGCAGGCGTTAAACCGCGCGATGTCGGATTACCTCGAAGACAGCGAGTTGAACCGGCTGTGCCGGGCGCAACGAATGCGGGTGAGCGAGGATCTGTTTAGGGTCCTCGAGTACAGCCAGCGGGTCGCGAAGGATTCCCAGGGGGCGTTCGACGTGACGCTGGGGCCGATGATCCGGCTGTGGCGGGAGGCGCGGCGGCGCAGTGTACTGCCGTCTGCTGTGGAGATCGATGCGGCGCGGGCGCGATGCGGCTTCCGCAAGCTTACGCTGCGGAAGTCCACGCGGGAAGTGCGGCTTGCGAGGGCGGACATGCAACTCGACCTGGGAGGCATCGCGAAAGGATACACCGCGGATGCGATGCTGCGGGTTCTGCGTGGGGCCGGATTTCCTGCGGCGCTGGTTGCGGGGAGCGGGGACTTGGCGATTGGGGATCCTCCGCCCGGCAAGGCGGGATGGCGGATCGAGTTGGGGGCGACTGGCGAGGTCCGGGAGTTGCGGAACTGCGGCGTGTCGACCTCCGGTGACGAATCCCAGTTCGTGGTGATCGGCGGCGTGCGGTACTCGCACATCGTGGATCCGCGGACAGGCGTTGGATTGAAGAATCAACCGGTGGTGACAGTCATCGCGCCATCAGCCACGGAATCCGACGCGCTGGCGACGGCGGCGAGTGTGTGGGACGGCCGCGCGATCCCGGGGCATCCCCGGGCGAAGTTCTATATTTCGAAGCGAACGGGAGCCTGAATGCCGGCGCCTGGGTGCAAGTGCAGGATACTGACTTCCGGCCGGCAATTGAGCCGGACCTTGCCCGGGCTCCCTACGCCGCGTGTGATGAACAACTGGCGGTCGCCCCAGCCGTACAAACCGGCGATAAACCTTTGATCCTTCACGGGTAGCCAGTAGGGATGGATGAACGGCAGAACCACCTGGCCGCCGTGCGTGTGGCCGGACAGCATGAGGTCCCACCGCTGGTCCGCGATGCGATCTTTGGTGTCGGGATTGTGCGCGAGCACGATGCACGGCAGGTCGGGATCCGCTTCCGCAAACGCCGCGTCGGGGTCGAACTCGTGCCGGGTCCAGAGGTCGCCGGTGCCGACCAGCGACAGGCGCGCCCCGCGGATTTCCACGATATCGCTCGCGTTCATCAACACCCGCACGCCGCTGCGGCGCAGCAACTGCTGCAAATGCGAGGTCGAGGCGTTCGGATCGTGCACGCTGCCCGCGCAGTCATGATTGCCCATCACCGCGTAGACCGGCGCGGACTTCGCCAGTTGCCGGAACAGCCGTTCCAGGCCCGGTTCGTCGAAGAACCGCATGGTGGAAATGTAGTCGCCGGTGAGGAACACGACGTCCGGCTTTTCCCGCAGGCCCGTGCGGATCGCCTCGGCGAGCAGGTAAGTCGGAACCGAGCGGGACGAATGCAGGTCCGCGAGATGCAGGGCTTTGATCGGGGCCTTGAGTCCGGGCAGGGAGACCGGGGTATGGGTGAGGTCGAACCATTTCGGCTCGACGGACCGGGCGTACAACACGCTGCCGGATCCGGTAATGGCGCCGCCCGCGGCCAAGTACATCCACTGTCGCCTCGTCACAGAGAACAATCTACCACAGATTACTCTGCATTGTAAAGTTACCTAGCCAGAAAAAGGGGAAGGCTGCGGCGCCCTCCCCTCCGGGTCCGTCCAGGTGTCTTGCGTTTACGACTTCGGGCCGAAGTAGCCGACGAAGCCGATCACGATCGTGTTCTGGTGCTTGATGTTGGTCAGGCCGGCGCGGCGGTCGAAGAACGGGTGGTTCGACGAATCGTTGCGCCATTCGAGACGAGTGAGCAGGCCGTCGATGAACTTGTATTCGCCGGTCAGCGTGAAGGACTTCAGGTGCTGTGGCGTGCCGGTGATGAAGCCGTCCATGTCGTTGTAGAGTTCGACGCGGCCGGCGAGGAACACCTTCTTTGTGATCTGGTAGCGATCGGCGAAGCTGAACGCCACCCACTTGCTGTTCGGCGCCTGATAGCCGCGTTCCACACCGTAGTCGAAGTTCATGAAGAAGCTGTTCTTGTCCGAGGTGTTGACGGTCAGAGCCGTATCGTAGAAGTTGCGGAAGCCCTTGTTGATCTTGGTCTTTTCCGGGCCGACATAATACGTGTTGGCCCAGGTGACCTTGCCCTTGGTATAGGTTCCGGTCAAGCCGACGGTCTTGCCGCTGTTGTTATCCGCCACGTTGTTCCAGCCGTTGACCAGTTGGACGCCGAGCGTCAGTTCCTTGCTCACCGGCTTGGACGCGCGAATACCGAAATGGAAGAACGGACCGTTGTTATACAGCAGGCCGCGGGAGTAGTTCCAGTTGAGGTGGGTTTCCGTCACTTCGGCGCCGGCCGAGGTGAAGAACTTGCCGACGTCGATTTGCAGGCCGTTCCAGGACTTCGGCTTGAAGGCGACATAGGCCTGCATCACGGGATTCAACTGTTCCACGCGGCGGGTCGGTTCATAGAACTGGAAGACGTCGAAGGCACGGCCGAGGCCGAGGTCGAGGTGGAAGCCGACCGGCTCCGGGCCCTTGTCGATCGCGAACTTCAGCATATTGAGGTCCCAGGAGTTGGCCTCGGTGTCGAAGGCGCGAGTCGCGTTCTTGCCTGAGGCGGGATCGTTGGCGTTGTAGGCGTAGTATCCGTCGAGGATACCGCTGAGTTTGATCCCTTTCCAGGTGAAATTGTTGACAGCCTTCTGGGGTTCAGGGGCGGGTGCGGGCGCTGCGGCAGGCGCCGGGGTCGCAGGGGGGGTAGTCTGTTGTGGCTCCTCCGCCATTGCTACGGTGCAGAGCGTCAGTACGGTGAGGCAGCCTCGAACCATGGGATTCATTTGGTCGAACCTTTTCTGTGAAGTGATCCACGGAACGGGGTGGGTCGGGAAGTTTGACGGGGCTCCCAGATCAAGTATGTGGGGAATGCACGGTTTCGATCCAATCAAAACATTCGATAGATTTCATTGACCACACTGTAATGGGACCGAAAGAAAGTTTCTATTGGACGGTCGCTGCGACGCATGAGAGCTTGGTACTGACAACCCACGTCGGTTTTCGATTCCCCCCCAAATCCAAAGAAGGAAGCAGATCTCATGAAAGCTCTCATGCTGTTGCTGCTGGCGAGTCTTGGACTGCTCGCGCAGAGCGGCGCAACCCCTCCCGTCACCCAGGACCAGGTGAAGGCGGCCCAATCGGCGGGCGATAACGCCTGGGTATTGTTGAGTTCGGCTCTCGTCCTGATGATGACCGGCCCCGGCCTGGCGCTCTTCTACGGTGGTCTCGTCCGTCGCAAGAACGTGCTGGGCACGATGATGCACAGTTTTATCCTGATGGCTCTGGTGACGGTCCTCTGGGTTTTCTTCGGTTATTCGCTGGCCTTCGGCGAAGGCACGCCATTCATCGGCGGCCTGCAGTATCTGGGACTCGAAGGCGTGGGATCCGCGCCCAATGCGGATTACGCCGCGACGATCCCCCACGGCTCGTTCATGCTCTTCCAGTTGATGTTCGCGATCATCACGCCCGCGCTGATTTCGGGCGCGTTCGCCGAACGCATGAAATTCTCCTCGATGCTGTTGTTCACCACCCTGTGGCTGCTGGTCGTGTACCTTCCGTCCGCGCACATGGTGTGGGGCAAAGGCGGATTGTTGAACGCATTCCTCGGCGGGTCGATTCCCTGCCTCGACTTTGCGGGCGGCACGGTGGTGCACATTACCTCAGGCGTGTCCGCGCTGGTTTGCGCGTTGTATCTTGGCAAGCGCGCCGGTTATCCGTCGGAATCGATGAAGCCGCATAACCTGGTTCTGAGCGTCATCGGCGCCTGCATGCTGTGGGTCGGATGGTTCGGCTTCAACGCCGGATCCGCCCTGGGCGCTTCGGGTCTCGCGACCAGCGCATTCGCCGCGACGCACATTGCGGCCGCCGCTGCGACTCTATCGTGGCTGGCCGCGGAATGGTTCCATGCCGGCAAGCCCACCGTACTCGGAGCCATTTCCGGCGCAGTTGCAGGACTCGTCGCCATCACTCCAGCCTCGGGCTTCGTGAAGCCGTTGCCCGCCATGCTGATCGGCTTCGCCGCCGGCATCGTCTGCTTCGTGATGGTGACGATGGTCAAGCACAAGTTCGCCTACGACGACTCGCTCGACGCGTTCGGCGTGCACGGCGCGGGCGGAACGCTGGGCGCAGTCCTCACGGGCGTGTTTGCGACCAATCAGATCAACGACGCGCTGAAGGATAGCGCGGGCAAGCCGCTGCCTCTCGGTTTGATGGACGGTAATCCGCAGCAGGTGGTGAATCAGTTGATCGGCATCGCGATCGCGTGGGCGCTGGCCGGCGTGGGCACGTGGCTGATCCTCAAAGTTTGCGACGCCATTCTCGGAGTCCGCGTGGATGCGGCGACAGAGGAGACCGGGCTCGACATCGCGATTCACGGCGAAGAGGCCTATCCGCTGGACCTCAGCCTCGAAAAGAGCTAACCGACTCAGCAATCCCGCTGCTGACAGGAACGGCAGGGTCCGCGAGGACTCTGCCGTTTTTGCGTTCTGTTATTCGAATTGGATTTTGGAGAGGTCCCCGGCCGGCTTGGGATACTGCAGGTTCATGCCTTCCAGCGTTTCCACCAGGATCTCCGACACCGCGAGGTTGCGGAACCATTTCTTGTTCGCCGGAATCACGTACCAAGGAGCGTGCTTCTTCGAACAGTTCGAGATCGCGTCTTCGAACGCGCGCATGTAGTCGTCCCAGAACTTGCGTTCCTCGAGGTCAGCCGGTGAGAACTTCCAGTTCTTCGACGCGTCGTCGATGCGTTCCTGGAACCGCCGCTTCTGCTCGTCCTTGTCGATATAGAGGAAGAACTTCACGATGTGCACGCCGTTATCGGCCAGCATCTCTTCGAAAGCGTTGATCTGCTCGTAGCGCTTGGACCAGATTTCCTTCGGGACGAGGTTGTGCACGCGCACCACCAATACTTCTTCATAATGCGAGCGGTTGAAGATCGCGACCTCGCCGCGGCCGGGGATTGCTTTGTGGATCCGCCACAGATAGTCGTGTTCCTTCTCTTCGCCCGCGGGGACTTTGAAGCTCGTGACCTTCACGCCCTGCGGATTGAAACTCGTCATCACGCGGCGAATCGTGCCGTCTTTGCCGCCCGCGTCGATGCCCTGCAGAACAATGAGCAGCGAGCGCTTCGACTCGGCGTACAACAGGTACTGCAGCATGGCGAGCTTGTCGAGATTCTTCTCGAGTTTCACCAACGCTTTCTCTTTGTCATCGAAACCATGCGTGAACGAAGGATCGATGTCCGCGATGCGCAACTTCTTGCCGGGCTTCGCCAGCAGCATCTCCGAAAACGATTTCTTGCTGGTGTTATTGTTCTTCTTCGCCATGATGAGGGTTACCGTCCTTTGAACACGGGCTTGCGCTTCTCGCGGAAGGCCTGGATCGCCTCCGGCGAATCTTCCGTCGCAAAGCATTGTTTGATGGCCGTGAGTTCCGCGCGTAATTGCGTCTCGAGATCGTGAGAGTAGGACTGCTGCAGCAATCGCTTGGTGAGGATGAGTCCGATCGTCGGACCTTGCGCGATGCGCGTTGCATAGGCCAGCGCGGATGCGGCAAACGCATCGGCTGGATATCGGGCAGCAGCAAGCCCGCACGCGACGGCTTCTTCCGCCGTGATGTCGCGAGCGGTGAGAATCATCTCGGTGGCGCGCGCCATGCCGATCAGGCGCGGCAGAAAGTACGTGACGCCGGCATCCGGCGACAAGCCGATGCGCGCGTACCCGCAGGTCATCACCGCGGCGTCGCTCACCAGGCGGATGTCGGCAGCCAGCGTGAGGGCCATCCCCGCGCCAGCCGCCGGACCGTTCACAGCCGCGATCACGGGAACCTTGCAGCGCGTAAGCGACAGCGCCCACCGTCCGACCCACGCCAGATCGTCGAGCTTCTCGTCGCGCGTTTCGGGCCGGGTGATGCGCCCGATGTTTTTGGGGTCGAGTTCGAGACCGGCACAGAAGCCGCGTCCCGCGCCGGTGATGAGCACGCAGCGGACGGCATCATCATTCGACGCCGAATCGACCGCCGCGGGCAGTTCATCTTCGAGCACGCGGTTGACTGCGTTGAGCTTCTCGGGCCGGTTGAGCGTGATGATCCGCACGCCCTCCGGGGTGGTCTCCGTCAGCAGGTGCTGATAATTCGTGTCCGGCATCCCTAGCATCGTATCGCAACGGCTCCATTCACCCGCGGAAATGTCAGGCGTGGTAGAACGGACCTATGCAGAGTCCCGCCGATCTGTGGAACCGCCGAACTTTCCTGGCCGCCGCTGGTGGCGCCGTATTGGCGTCCGCGCAGAATCCCGCGCCCGCGCCGTCACCGGACGCCACGCCGCGCGACTGGACCGGCCAGAATCCGATCAAATACCCGGATCCCGACATCATCGCGCTCGACCCGCGATTTCGGCGCTACATCATCGGCAACACCAGCATCAAGCGGCTCTACACGGGGACCTCGTGGGCCGAGGGTCCCGCCTGGAACGGCGTGGGCAAGTACATGGTGTGGAGCGATATCCCCGCGAACGTGCAGATGCGCTGGATCGAAGACGACTCGCGGGTCACGACCTTCCGCAATCCGTCCGGCTACAGCAACGGCAACACGTTCGACTATCAGGGCCGGCAGATTTCCTGCGAACACGGTGGGCGGCGTGTCGTGCGATACGAGTTCAACGGGACGCTCACCGTGCTCGCCGACAAGTTCGAAGGCAAGCGGCTCAATTCGCCGAACGATGTCGTGGTGCATCCCGACGGATCGATCTGGTTCACCGACCCGCCTTACGGGATTCTCGGCAATTACGAGGGTTACCAGGCGGAAAAGGAAGTGAAAGAGGCCGTGTATCGCATCGACGGCCAATCGGGTAAGGTGACGAAGCTGACCGATGAAGTGGTGGGTCCCAACGGGATTTGCTTCTCGCCCGACTATAAGAAACTCTACGTCGCCGACACCGGCATGGGCGCGGCAGAAACCAAAGTGTGGGATGTCGACGGCGCCGTGATCCGCAACGGCAAGCGCTTCATCCAACTCGATGTCCCCGGCACGAGCGCGCGGTCGGCGTTCGACGGCATCCGTTGCGACCGGGACGGCAACGTCTGGGGAGGCGCGCGTCCCGGCGTGCAAATCGTTGCGCCGTCGGGCGAACGGATCGGCATGATCCGCCTTCCGGAGAATTGCGCCAACGTCTGCTTCGGCGGCGTTCGGCGAAACCGTCTCTTCATGACCGCCAGTCAGTCGTTGTATGTCGTCGCGGTTCAGACGATCGGCGCACACATCGCCTGACGATCCCCGCGGCAAAGGAGGCTCCGTCGATGAGCGTCACCTTCAAGGCCGATATTGATTGGCCGGACAACCAGCTCTTGTTGCCCGCTGATCTGTTCAATGTCACCGTCCCTCCCTCACTGCCGGGCTGCCATGTCCGGGCGCCGAAGTTCGTTGACGTAACCCGTATGAACCAGCTTTCGCGCGACACCCCAGGGAGTTCGCCGGGTGGTCAACTGTCGATCGTCAACGGACTCGTCACCCGGGACCTCAATATCGAATTCTCGAACCCTGGGCAGTGGCGGCGAATCAACCAGGGTCCTAAAGGACCGGGACAATACCAGTTCACCGGCGGCGATGTGCTGCTGAAACTCAAACTAGGCATCTGGATCATCCAGCACGTCAATCCGGATCCGTCCGACGACTACTCGGTGAGGATCTTCGGCTTGATCTACAGCCATGAACTGCTGCACGTGCAGGACGAGATCGATATCGCGCAAAACTGGCTCCCGCCGCAGCTTTCGAATCAATCCGTCATCAACAAGTACCTGGTGCAGAGCCAGACCTACACTTACGGGACACCAAGCCAGTTGATGGTAGACGTCGACCGCGAGTTCCAGGACCATATTCGAGGGCGCATCAACGGCGAGGTCCGGCATCTGTGGGCATCGGAAACGAACCGCCGCGCCGGGCTACGTGATGCGCCGGCGGAATACGCGAAGGTCCAGTCGAAGGTCGATGACCTGCGCGCGATGCAGATCAATCGCCCGTTGCGGCGGCGCCCCTGACCGTGATTCCTGTTAGCCTGTGAACGATCACCACCATGTTTGTCGCAGGCCTTCTTCTTGCCCTGTCCGCTCTCGCGCAGGACGCTTCTTCAACTACCAAAACTCATGACCCCGCCGGCCTCCCACGGGCGACGGAGTGGAAGAATCTGAAGTACCGCAATATCGGTCCGTCGTGGGGAGGACGCGCCGCGCGCGCCGTCGGCGTTCCCGGCGATCCTTCCACCTTCTACGTCGCCACCGCGCAGAGCGGCGTCTGGAAGACGACCGACGGAGGCTTCAACTGGAAGCCGATCTTTGACGACGAAATCACCTCGTCCATCGGATCCATCGCGCTTGCGCCGTCGAACCCGAACGTCATCTACGTCGGAACCGGCGAAGCCAACATCCGCGGCAACGTCGCGGACGGGTATGGCATCTTCAAGTCCACTGATGCAGGCAAGACCTGGCATCATGTGTGGAAACAGCGCGGGCAAATCGGCACGATGGCCGTGCATCCGGCGAACCCCGACATCGCGTATGCCGCGGTCCTCGGCCATGCTTTTGGACCCAACGCCGAACGCGGCGTGTATCGCACGCGAGACGGCGGCAGGACCTGGCAACAGATTCTCAAGAAAGACCAGGACACTGGCGCATCGGATGTCGCGATTGATCCGAATAATCCCAACATCATCTTCGCGGGCCTGTGGCAGACGCGGCGCTATCCGTGGGACATGATCTCCGGCGGACCCGGCTCGGGTTTGTACGTCAGCAAAGACGGCGGCGACACCTGGAAGCAACTGAAGGAGAAAGACGGCGACAAGGAAACCGGGCTGCCCAAAGGCATCTGGGGCAAGATCGGCATCGCCGTCGCGCCGTCGGATTCCCGCCGCGTCTACGCGATCATCGAAGCCGAAGAGGGCGGCGTGTTCCGCTCCGACGACGGCGGCGACTCGTGGACCAAGGCCAGCGGCAATCGCGCTCTGCGGCAACGCGCGTGGTATTACTCGACACTCACCGTGCATCCCACGAATCCCAATGAAGTGTGGGCGCCGAACGTGCCGATGATGAAGTCCATCGACGGCGGACGCACGTGGAACCGCGTCGGCGGCTTCGCGCACGGCGACCATCACGACGTCTGGTTCGACCCCAAGGATCCGCGCCGCATGGCCAACGCCAATGACGGCGGAGTCGAGATTTCCTGGAACGGCGGCGCGTCCTGGTTCCAGGCGGCGATCCCGATTTCGCAGTTCTATCACGTGTCCGCGGATAATCGCGTGCCATTCCACGTCGCGGGCGCGATGCAGGACATCGGCACGGCGCAGGGTCCGAGCGACAGCCTTTCTTCCGGCGGCATCCGCAATGGCGAGTGGTGGGGTGTCGGCGGCGGCGAAGCGGGTTGGGTTGTATCCGACACCGCGGATCCCAACATCGTGTACGCCGGCGAATACGGCGGCATCATCACGTTTTACGACCATCGCACGCGGAAGGCACGAAATGTTTCGGCGTTTCCCGACAATCCTTCCGGCCACGGCGCCGAGGATTTCAGATACCGCTTCCAGTGGACAGCCCCGATTCACGTCTCCCCGCACGATCCCAAGACGATCTATCACGGCGGCAACGTCGTATTCGCAACCCGCGACGGCGGCGTGACGTGGAAGGCGATTTCCGGCGATCTCACACGCAACGACAAGTCCAAGCAGAAGTGGGCCGGCGGACCGATCACCGGCGACAATACCGGCGTCGAAACCTATGACACGGTGTTCGTGATCGCAGAATCGCCCGCGCAGAAGGGCGTGATCTGGGCAGGCGCAGACGACGGACTCGTGCACGTCACGCAGGACGGCGGCCAGAAGTGGACCAACGTCACGACGAACCTCCCCGGTCTGCCGCAGTGGGCGACGATTCGCATCATCGAGCCCAGCCGCTTTGCCGCGGGCACGGCGTATCTCGTAGCCGACAACCACCGCCTCGACGACACGAAACCGTATCTATACAAGACCACCGACTTCGGCAAGTCGTGGACCCGCCTCGACTCGAGCCTCCCGCAGGACGTGTACCTGCACTGTGTGCGCGAGGACGCGGTAAAGCGGGGCATGCTGTACATCGGATCCGAGAAGGGCATCGCGATCTCGACCGATGACGGCAAATCCTGGCGCTCGCTCCGTCTCAATCTGCCGACCGTCGCAGTGCATGACATCGCGGTGAAGGACAACTCGCTCGTCCTCGCGACGATGGGCCGCAGCCTCTGGATCTTCGATCATCTCGCTGCGATCCGCACCGGCACGCCGGACCTGCTGGCGCCCGCCACCATTGCCTGGCATCGTGACTCACGCCCGCGCGACCGCTACACCGGCGAGAATCCCGCAGCAGGCGCGGTGATTTATTACACGCTCAAAGAGAAGGCGAAGGACGAGATCAAACTGGAAATCTTCGACAGCCAGAACCGGCTGGTCAACAAGCTGTCCAGCAAGCCGGAAAAGCCCACCGGATACTCGGACGCCACGGAGCGCGAGGCCGAGGCGCTCAAGCGTCGCGTGCTGCCGAATGAACCCGGCGTCAACGCGGCAGTCTGGGGCTTCACCTACAGCGGCGCGGAAGTCATCCCCGGCGCAAAGGTCGATATGGGGAATCCGAGTTCGGGACCTGTCGCGCTGGCAGGCGACTACAAACTTCGCCTCACCATCGACGGCGGACCTGCGAAGGAAACCACGCTGCACATCGACGGCGACCCGCGCGTCAAAGTGGAACGCACGATCCTCGAACAGCAATTAAAAGAGAACCTCGAGATCCGCGACTCGATCACCCGCATCACGCGCATCGTCAAGGATCTGCGCAATGTCGCGAAGCAGCTCAAAGAGCGCAACGATCTGATCAAGAGCCGCGCGAACGCCAAGGAGCTTTCCACCAAGTCGGCGGATCTCCTGAAGAAGCTCGACGCGCTCGAGAATAAGCTGCACAATCCGACAGCGGAGGTCGTGTACGACATCCTCGCGATGAAGGGCGGGACCAAGCTGTATTCACGCCTGATCTTCGCGTATATTACGGCGATCGATGGTCCCGGTCCGACGACGCAGGGAGTGAAAGAGGTCTACGCGGAACAGAAGGCCGAACTCGACCAACTGGACCGCGAATGGAAGTCGATGGTCGATGGCGACCTCAACGCACTGAACCTGCTGGCGAAGAAACTGGATCTGCCGGTCGTCATCCAGTAGCTCGCCATCACGGGCGAATCGAGTCCCGGAGCTTGGTCAGTTCGTTGTCGGCCGCGTCGAGGCGGATCCAGCCTGCGCGCGGATAGTCGAGGTCGATCACGGCGTAGATCGTCGCGGTCACCGCGAGCGCGAAGACGGCCATATGCAGCCAGCTCCGGGCGCCGCGTTTCGCCATCGCGTACCCGGCGAGCAGCGCGCTAAGAAGGGCAACGACCACCAGCAAGGTCAGGATAAGTCCCGGCAGATGCGTCTGCGACGCAACCGCGCGCGACGTCGTCACATCGATCATCGAATTCAGTGCGGGCAACACAACACGCGCGATATTCTGCGTCGAATCGGTCCGGCCGGCCGTGATGGCCTTCGACCAGATCTTCGCATGCATTTGAGTAGCCTGCTGCAGCGCCTGCCCGGCTGCGTCGAGGTCCGGCAGCGCCTGATACGCGCGGAGCCTTGCTTCGAGATACTCGCGGAACATCCGCCGCACTTCCGGTTGATCTGCCGCATCGAACAGATCGACGCGCAGGTACGCGGCGCCGATGGCGTTTGCTTCTTCGACGATCAGTTGCCGCCGGGCGTCGAGCCTCACGCCGACAGACAGGGGAATCGCCCAGGTATTCGGATTCATCGCCAGTGGTCAGCATAACCCACCGGACGACCGTCGCCTCATCGGACCGCAGCGTCGCTCGATGACGCCGTCTGCACCGGCAGGCGGAACGCCACCATCTCCTCGCCGTTGCGCACGAGCAACATGTTGCCGGCAGCCAGCACCGGATGATTCCAGGTCTTGCCGTCCATCGCACGAACTCGCGGACCAGCTTCCTTGAATGCGTCGGGCGTCGCGGAGACGAGCCCCAGTTCGCCTTCTTCCGACAACACGACCAGCAGGTCCTGTTCTGGCAGCAGGATCAGTTGTCCGTGTCCAAAGCGCCCGCCTTTCCACTTTCGCTTGCCGTCCTGCAGATCGATGCAGGCGAGGATCGTTCCGTCGAAGCCATACGCGTGCCCCTTGTGAATGACGAGGTCATCGAAGTACGGCTTCAAGCTGGTGGAGGTCCAACGCTCTTCCGTGGTCCAGGCTCCGGACTTGCGGGTAACTGCGATGTTGCGCGTGCCGATACCGCCGCCGGATCCTACCGTGGTGATGAGGATCCCCTCGCCGTCGGGGGTCGCCGTAGGCTGCAGCATCGGAGCGCCGGGGGTCCACTCATGCTTCCACAGGACCTTGCCGTCGGCCGGATTGACACTCGTAGCGCCGGTTCCGGCGAGCAGCACCACCTGCTGCACACCGTCGAACGTCAGCAGATGCGGAGACGCGTAACTGACGCCGCCGGCGGGCGTGTGCCACTTCAACTTGCCCGTTGCCGCATCGTAGGCCGCGAGGTGACTGGACGCCGCCGCGATCACAGTGTCTTCGATTACGAGAGGGGACGCGGCAATGCCCCATTCCGGAACCTTCGCGCCGGTCTCGGCTGCTACGTTTCGCGACCAGCGTTTCGCTCCGGTGCGGGAGTCGAGAGCCACCAGGATCCCCGTCGCACCCATCGCATAAACCGTGCGCCCGTCAGCGCTCACCGACGGCGTCGCACGCGGACCCGCGCCGGCGTTCGATTCCCAGAAGCGCACGTTCTCGTTGTGGATCCAGACCGGCGTGCCGTTCGCCAGGCTGTACGCCGTCACGACCTCGTGCTCGCCGCGCTGTTCCTGCGTATAAATGAGTCCGGCGCGGACTGCGAATGAAGACCACCCAGGTCCAATCGGGCGCCGCCAGACTTCCAGCGGAGGGGCCGACGCCCAATCCTGCTGGACCAACCCGCGCACGCCGCGAACGACACCGTCGCG
>CAZVKC010000015.1:69592-81517 GCA_964627455.1 uncultured Solibacteraceae bacterium
CGGGCCGCCGCGTTCCAGCCTGGTTTCGTCCGGACCGCGGCCGCCCAGGCAACCAGCGCGAGGCTCAGCAGCGGGATCGAGTAGATCGGCAGCAGGAACCCCATCATGCCGGTCGCCAGCGACTTGTCCACCACACGCGACATCGCCGCGACGACCGCGGCCATCAGCGGGAGCGCGATCAGACGCTCGAGCCACGACGACGCGCGGCTGAAGAAGATCCACCAAATGAGGACGGCCACGCCTCCAGCCAATCCGCCAATGACGCCATTGGCGGCGGAATCCGGGACAACCAGCGGCATCGCGAATCGCACCAGCCATTGAAGGGAAACCAGCACGATTCCGGGCCACAGCCGGAGCGGTGTCCGGTCGCCGATTGATTGATCCGCCATAGTTCCTCCTACGGATTCCGTGGCGTTCCTGTTCCCTCAGGATTAGTTGCCCTGCCGGAATCGGGGCGCAAACTGCGAAACAAAGTTCTGATACTCCGCATCCTGCACGCGCTCTGCGACGCCCATGGCGAGGTTCCGCGACACACGGCGGGCGACGCGCCGGCTGGGAGTGTCAGCGGCGGCGGCCGCTTCTTTGGCGAGGTCCCGCCAGATGTGCTGCAGTTGCTGCATGCCCTGCGGCCGCGAGTCCGGGTTGGCGAGTTGCCGTTCGAAGTCGAGTATCTCGGTGGTCTTGCGGCGTTCGTTGAAGACTTCGGCTTCGAGGCGTTTGAATTCGTCGCGAACCGGCTTTTCCTTGCGCAGCGCCGCGGCGCGGCTCTTCGCTTCGTCGACATTGCGGAACGGCGCGAAATCCGCAGCGATGGCTTCGAGCGCCAGCACCTCCTGCGCGCCGCTGCGTTTCGACGCGGCAACCATGCGGGTTTCGTACTGGGAGCGAAGCCAGTCGTCGTTGCGCGGGGCGCGGCCGGACGCCATCGCCTGCAACTCCATCCATTCGACGGCTTCTACAGCCAGTTCGCTAGACAGCCAGACATGCCCGCCCTCGAAGTACGCCACACGATGCGGGCTCGTGAGAGAGTGATCGATTTCCCACAACTCGCCATAATTGAAGTCCTCTGTGCCCGCCGTCCCGAAGACGACAAACCGCAAACTCTTGCGAAGCGGCTTGCCATCCGGATAACCCGCGCTCGACGCGATTACGCCCGCAATCAGTTCTGAATTCATGGCGATTCCCATCGCCACGCGGGCGCCGCCCGACATTCCAGCGGTGTATACGCGTTTCGGGTCGACACGAAAGCGCGCGCCGACATCCGCCACCATGTCTTGAGCCGCCTGCATGCTCACTTGCCAGGATCCATTGCGTGACACGTTCGAACCCGCCACGATGTATCCGTACTTTTCGGCGGCTGCCTGGTAGCGTTCGACTGGGGTACGGCCACGGCCTCTCGGATCAAAGGCAAAGATCACCGGCCAGGCGCGGTCCGGCGTGTAGCTCGACGGAAGGTACAGCGCATATCCTTTGACCTCATCCACAATGACACCGGGAGAAACATCCCACGCGGCTGCGCAAATGAGCGTCGCGATCCATGCCGGAAGAGAGAACATCCAGGACTCAGCTTACAGCAGCAAGGCATCAGCCGCGAGCCCGGCTCGCGAGAAACTGGCGCCATTCGTGCAGTACTAAGTAATGATCCGGCTCCATTGGATCCGGAAGATCCTGCAAGGCCGGGCCCGCTCAAGGCCCGCAGACAAGCCGCCTCACGGCTTCCCTCGCGAAGGGAAAGCGCCTCTGCAGGATGCCGGCGGTCACACCCGGAGGCTAGGGCCCTAGGAAGAAATGACATGGCCGGGACGTGGCGTGGACGACGAACGACTGAGGTAATTGCTTGGCTGGAACTTCAGTATCAGGTCCTAGATGATTGCGTAGGGTGAAGGTGCGAACCGGGAATAGAATATGCCAACCGGACTAAGCGGCTCACATAACACCACCCAATAGAGGTGTCATGTGATTTTACAAAACCAGAAATCTTTTCTCGGGACCCGGTAGGATTTTCTAGGGTCCCTGGTACTTTCGTTTCCAAGAGACTGAAACCACAGTACCAGCGATTTGGCCTGCTAATTGCCTTACTAAAGGCAAGGACCAGGCATTACTTCAGTAGCCCGTATCCCGATTGAGTCTCCGCTGGAAGCTCCGTCATACGTGTGCCCATTTTTTGAACTGAAGGCGCCAGTCGACCAGCTCAGCCGCAAGGCTTACCGGAGAATGGGTTTGATTGATGATTGAGACACTTCGGGGACACGAGGGACATATTTCCTTGGCGCGCCCACACAGCTTGACCGCCCTCCCTGAGTGCGCCGCCACACCAGCGGGACTCGATAAAACTGCTTACTTTTTCCCCAACAACGAACAACTCGAAAAGTTCAAAGACTTTTTTGGGTCACCGAAAAGGAAACAAGGAGCAGAAGAAGTTTATTCGAATTCCTGAGTCTCGCAACACTGAGTAACGGATACTTATCACCTCCACTGGTGCGAATGGAAAACCTCCCGGGATCACCGGGCGGTTTCCAGAAGGCATTCTCATTTCCTGCCGCTACTCAGAGTTCGAATTCTTCATCATTGAGCAATCTCATGAGACATTCTTCCCGCCGATCAGTCTTTTTCGCATCGCTCATCGCACTCATTTCGATGCTGACGCCCGCGATGTTCGGGCAGAGTCTGTCGCTCTCTTCAGGCTCGTCCACGCCGGGCGGCACGACAGCCCTGACACTCTCCCTCGCGAGCGCCTCGAGCCAGGCTTCGACACTGGCGTTCAGCTTGGGCTATGATCCTCTGGAGGTCGGAGCCGTGAGCATTTCGGCGGGCCCTGCGGCTGCCGGAGCCGGCAAATCCATCACCTGTAATGTCACCGGATCTGCTTCCGCCTGCGTCCTCTATGGGATGGATGGCCGGGGGATTCCCGATGGCGTGATCGCCACCATTACGTTGACGGCCCTAACCACCTCAGTGAGTCCTCTTCGCACGATCTCGCTATCTGGAGTCAATGCCGCAACCTCTGCCGCCAGTCCGCTCAACCTGGCGGCCTCGGGCGGGGCGGTTGCAGTCTCTTATCCAACCGTGGGCGTCACCAATGTCGCCTGCAACCCCTCCACGATTCCCTCCGGAGCTTCCGCCACCTGCACCGTGGATCTCTCCGGAACGGTCAATGCCGCAAGCGCTGTAGCCCTCACGAGCAGCAACAGCACGGTTCTTCCTGCCCCGGCCTCATCTCCATTGGCGATCAGCACCTCGAGCACGACTTTCACCGTCACGGCCGGAACCGTCACCGCGTCGACCCCGGTGTCGATTACCGCGTCTTTCAATGGGACTTCGATGGCAGCGACTGTCACTGTAACACCCCTGCCTCGCGTGAGCGGCCTGTCGTGCACACCCAACTCGTTCAGTACGAGCGGAAGCGCCACGTGCACCGTGACCGCAACCAACATGGGCGCGTCCGGCGTTCAGGTGGATCTTTCCAGCAACAACGCCACGGTTACGATTCCTGCGTCGGTTACGGTGAACGCGGGCCAGACTACGGCAACCTTCACGGCAACCGTCGCATCCTTTACCACCGACGCCTCGGCATCCCTCACCGCCACGCTGAACGGCTCCACGGCTAACGCAACGATCCAACTTGCTTTGCCAGTGGTCCTGAGTTCCCTCGCCTGCACACCCACCACGCTGGGATCCGGAGCGAAATCCACGTGCACCGTCTCCCTTTCGAAGAACGCTACCGCGAGCACCACAGTCACGCTTGCGTCCAGCGCCTCGACACTGCTCAGCGTCCCGGCATCGGTCAGCGTCGCCAGCGGCCAGTCCACGGCGACTTTCTCTGCCACAGCGGCGACACTATCGGCAGACTCTTCCGCCACCATCACAGCGGCGTTGGGCGGCGTTTCCCAAACTGCAGCCATTAGCCTGCTCTCTGCAGCGGCGCCTTCCTCCCTGACGTGCTCGCCGGCATCTCTCACATCCGGAACCTCCTCAACCTGCACCGTCACCCTGTCCAAGACGGTCAACGCCGATACGACGATTACGGTTTCCGACAACAATGCGACCCTGACGGTTCCGGCCTCAGCGACAGTATTGGCGGGCCAGTCCTCTGCGACGTTTACGGCGACCGCAGGAACCGTGACTGCGGATGCTACGGCTACTGTCACGGTGACGCTGAATGGGACGTCGAGGACGGCAACGATCACCTTGGCGGCTCCCGTCTCAATCTCGTCGCTCGCCTGTACGCCTGCGTCGCTCTCTTCCGGCGCCACGGCAACTTGCACGGTGACTCTCTCCAAGCCGGTCGCGGCGAACACCAGCGTCGGCATTTCCGACAACAGCACCCTGCTGACCATCCCGAGCACAGTGACCGTTCTCAGCGCACAGGCGTCCGCAGTCTTCCCGGCCACTGCCTCAACTGTATCGTCGAGCAGCGCGGTGACGGTTACGGCTGCGCTCAACGGAGGCAGCAAGTCGACCAGCATCACATTGACTGCGCCTGTCGTGATCTCCGGCCTCGTAGCAGCCTACGCTATGAACGAAGGAACCGGAACTACGATCAAGGATGTGTCAGGCAATGGCAACAACGGCACGATCTACGGCGCGTCGTGGACCACCAATGGGAAATTCGGCAGCGCTCTTTCTTTTAATGGCTCCAGTTCCTATGTCAGCCTCGGCAATCCTGCGGCCCTGCAATTGACCGGCAGCATGACCTTGAGCGCCTGGGTCAGGATCGCCAACTACGTCACCGCCGACAACCAGATCATCGCAAAGGCGGACGCCACCGGCGGATGGCAGCTCAAAGCGACCCCAGACACCGGAGCGAGGACGTTTGGCGTCGTGGTTTCCCCTGCTTCAGGGTCGAAGGCAAACCGTTATTCGACGGCGCGCGCGTCCACAAACAAATGGATTCATGTCGCGGGAGTCTATGACGCGACGGCGAAGACAATGAGCATGTACGTCAACGGAAGCCTGAGCAACGGCGGCTTGCAGGGCGTCATTCCGGCCTCGCAGTGGAACAATGCCAATCAGCCGGTCACGATCGGACGGAGAACCGGAGGTTCGTACTTCAACGGCATTATCGACGAAGCGCGAGTTTATAACCGCGCTCTTTCAGCGGCAGAGATCCAGGCCGACATGAACACGGCATTGCCTTCCGCGCCGCCGGCGGTGATGCTTTCGGTCAACGGATCTCCCCGGTCGACGGGTAGCGAGCCGGTTGCACTTCGCTTTTCAGCCTCCAATAGCAGCGGTTCCGGCGACGTGACCGTCTCCGCGGATGGCCTTCCGGCCGGTGCGCAGTTCGATCGCGTAACCGGAGAGTTGACCTGGACGCCTGCGGGCGCAACCGAGGGAACCTATCCGGTAACAGTTACAGCAACCAACTCCCGCGGCGATTCGGATTCGAAGCAGGTTCTGCTGCATGTGTCGCCGGGCAACAGCGCGCTGTCGCTCGACAAGATTGAGACTGACTGCGTCTCGGGCGGGATCTCCGCGCTTCGGCTCAAGGCCGCGGGGGCGGAAGCCGCCGGGGTGCGGGTCCTGGTCAACGGGGAAGCATTTTCCCCTGTGGCGCAGAACGACGATCGGGTGGAGTTCGCATGTCCGCAATTGCCGGCGGGTACGCCGATCAACATCCAACTGCAGCGTGGATCGCACACGTCGAATACGCTCGAATCGTCGATCGCTCTGGCCTCGCCTGCAATCCTTCCGACGGGTGCAGCACGAGAAGTCAAGCCGGGCGATGTTTACCAGTTCCTGGCGACGGGCCTCAGCGAGGAAGGACTCTTCAACGCACAGCTCCGGCTCGCCATTGCGGGAACCGAGTTGGCGGTTGAAGCCATGCCGTCGGGATTACCCGGAATCTGGCGGATCGTAGCCCGGATCCCGGCGGACTTGGCGGTTACAGAAGAGGCGCTCATGTCGCTGCAGTTGACGCTCCCCACCGGCCGCAAGGTGGAAAGCGACAGCGTTGCAGTGGCGATTGTCACCGAATCGACCGCGGCCAAGGGGTCGGAAGGGGAGCAACAGTAACTTCATTTCCGGCCGAAAGCAACCGAAAGGGGAGGAGGATCCGCCGCAAACCGGGATCCCCCTCCCCTTCCGATTTGAGCGGCTTCAAGCGGATTCAGCCGGAGCCTGTACGAGCGATTCAGCGGACGGCGATTCTGCAGCGGCAACACTCTCTTCCGAGGCGATCCGCATCGGCTGGCGTTTCCAGTAGGTCAGAGAACGCCAGCACCATTCCAGCGGACCGAACTGATACCGCGCCAGCCACAACGGACTCCAGATGAGCGAGAAGATCCACATCCCCAACACCACGTAGTACAGCTGGTAGCGCTGCAGCTTGCCGTAGAGGTTCAAGCCGTAGCCGTAGAACACCAGGCCGTAGATCACCGAATGCAGGATGTAGTTGGAAAACGCGGTCTGCCCGACGGCGGCGAGGGCGCGTCGCAATCCTACGAGAAGGCTCGACTTACACAGCAGGATCATCGCCGCGACGTGTCCGAGCGTCGTAGCCGCTCGCGCCGCCTGGTACGTGCTGAACGTGAAGATGGTCTGCAGCGGCTCGAAATTCTGTTTGTGGGCAAGCCAAAACGACACCGCGGCCACCGGGATCCCGAAGCCGTAGCCCCACGCCAGCATCTTCCAATAGAACGCGTTCGAGCGCGACGCCGACAGGATGCCGAGTTTGGCGAAAGCGATCCCCACCAGCATCATCATGAGCATGTCCCAGCCCGACATGTAGAACGGCGCGGAGTGCCATTCTTTCACGACGGCAGCGCGCTTCTGGAGCAGGTTGAGATAGGACCCGCTGTACATTTCTGCGTCTTTCTTCAGATCCTCGGCGGTCGGGTTGAAGTACTTCCGCTGGTCTTCCCAATCTTTCTTCGCCTTCTTCTGCTCTTCGCTCAGCGGCTTCTTATCCCGCTCCAGTTGTTCGGCTTGCAGGGCGAGTTTGTGGGTCTTCTGGATGTCGACGCCCATCATCACCTGCCCGGCAGTCATCAGCGCGATGATCACGCCGGCGGCGATGAGCAAGCCTTTGGGCTTGGCGCTGTGCATCGGAAACAGCACGAGTCCGAGCAACGCGTAGGGGTAGAGAATGTCGCCGTGCCAGATGAGGAACGCGTGCAGCATGCCGAACAGCATCAACCAGAGCGTACGGCGATAATACGTTTCGACCGACGCGACGCCGGTGCCGCGGGTCACGCCGCGAGCAATCATGTAATAGGATCCGGCGCCGAACATCAGCGAGAAAATCCCGCGCATCTTGCCGTCGAACAAAACGTACTGCAGGCAAAATGCCCACAAATTCAGCCCTGTGGCGCCTCCTGCAACATTCGGATTGAACCCGGCGGCCATCGGCAGGCCGGAAAACACGATATTCATCAGCGCGATGCCGAGCAACGCGGCGCCGCGCAAGACGTCAATGGAAGAGATCCGCTCGGATCTGGAAACAGGAGCAAAAGGAGCAGAGATCGCGGCGGGAACCGCAACTACTACGTCGGACATGAATCACCTCTCGACGCAAGGAATGCCGGAAGTGTAGCACGCCCCGTAATTCAGCGTTTTTTCTTTTTCGCCGCCGGCGCGGGACCCACGCGTTCGATCGTCACGGAGTTAAGCTTGACCGGAGTCACGGGCCGGTCGCCACGCAACGGCACGCGATTGATGGCTTCCACGACGTCGAGACCTTCGACGATGTGGCCGAAGATCGTGTAATTGCCGCTCCAGGTCGGCATCGGGTTGACGGTGACAAAGAACTGGCATCCCCCGCTATTGGGTTGCCCGGCGTTCGCCATCGCCAGTTTGCCGGCGGTCGTGAACCGGAGTCCGGGCAAGACCTCGTCTGCGATGGTGAACCCGCAGTTGAAGGATCCGATCCCGGTCGGATCTCCGGCCTGGATCATTTCGCCTCGCACGATGCGGTGAAAGGT
This sequence comes from uncultured Solibacteraceae bacterium, assembly GCA_964627455.1. Classification (GTDB taxonomy): domain Bacteria; phylum Acidobacteriota; class Terriglobia; order Bryobacterales; family Bryobacteraceae; genus F-183. The sequence goes on from CAZVKC010000015.1 coordinate 77,515, forward strand.
CAGGCCGTCGTACAACCGCTTGCGAACCGGCTTTCGGGTTTCGGGATCCAGCGTCGCCAGGGTCCCCTGGGCGACGCCAATGAAGGTCCGCACGGTGTTCGGCGTGTCTTTTTCGTACAGAACGGCCGTGAAACTGCCTTTTTCGGTGTCGAAGGTGGCGTAGAGTCCGTTGGGACGTTTGGGTTGTGCGTTCAACCAACCCGAGGCGAGAAGGAGGAGGAGAAGAACCGCTCGTGGCATGCTGCCGCAGCCTCCGAAAATGACTTGAGCTCCCGTTTGGGAGCCCAGCTATGATTCCGTTTGGTTGCGGGGGTAGGATTTGAACCTACGACCTTTGGGTTATGAGCCCAACGAGCTACCAGGCTGCTCCACCCCGCACTGTTATATTAGCGTAACGATGCGGAATGGATCAACTTCTGTACGAGAATTCTCAGAGAATTTTAGTCGCCGCTGCGGATCTGGATGAGTTCCGGCGCGGGCTGCTGGTCCAACTGCACTGCCTTGATCGTCTGGGGCGCGCGGAAGAAGTCGAAATACGACACATAGTGCACGCAGGAGATCGTGCAGTACGGCGCGCAGGACTTCTCGGTCAGGTACTCGCGGCGGATGTCGTCTACCGAGTACTCGAGCAGCGGCTTGGCCGGATAGCCGCGCTGCTGCGAACAGTAGTGAACCAACCCGTCTTCGCAAACATACACGTAACGAGCGCCGGCGCGGCAACGCCAGTTCGTCGACCGGCCTTCGGCGATCGCGTCCTGGAAGATGTCATGCAACCGGGCGAAGTGCCGTTTCTTACCCTGGCTGAATTCGCGATAGATCGCGCGTTCGCGCTCGCCCAGGGGCCGCAACTGGCCGTCGCCGTCGTGAATGATGCCGAGAGTCGAAGAGAAGCCCAGTTCAATGGCCCGCTTGCTGACCACCAGCGCGTCTTCCGGGTTCCGGATGCCGCCGCCGATCACTGAGTTGATGTTGACGTGGAAGTCCGCGTGCTCGTTCAGCATCTGCAGCTTCTTGTCCAATACTTTCAACGACTTCTTGGACACATCGTCCGGCATCACGTTGTCGATCGAGATCTGCATGTGATCAAGGCCGGCGCGGTTCAGACGCTCGATGCGGTCCGGAACCAGCAGGTAGCCGTTGGTAATCATGCAGGCCAGCACACCGCGCTTGCGCATGGTGGCGATGATGTCGTCGAGATCGGGATGCAGCAGCGGTTCGCCGCCGCTGAGAGTGATGATGGTCGTTCCCAGGTCGGCTAACTTATTGATCCGCTGGATCATGACGTCCGTCGGCACTGGCTTCGAGTAGTCGTCGTACTCGTTGCAGTAGGTGCAGGACAGATTACAGCGCCGAATCGGGATGATATGGGCCATGATCGGGTGATCCCGATCCGCCGCGCCATAAGCGATCAACTTCAACTCGCGCAGCCTGCGCGAGATCGCCTTCATCTTCCGGTTCCATCTGATCGAGCGGAGAGCCATTGGTGGACGCTAACCTCTGTATTATCCCACATGGGATGTACCACTGAGCAGGATCGATTGCTTTTCTGCAAGCGGCTGCATTGAATGGCGGTTTTATGAGGTTGAAATGACCTGAGTGTTAGCCTAGGAGGTACTACTATGATGCGGGCGGTCGCGGTACATCCCGGTTCCAAACAGGTTGGCATGGTGGAACAGGAAGTTCCCCTGCTTCTTTCTCGCACCGGCGTCAAGATCCGAATTCTCGAGGTCGGCGTCTGCGGCACCGACAAGGAAATCTGCAGTTTCGAGTACAACTTCCCGCCGCCGCGCGGCTGCGACTACCTGATTCTGGGGCACGAGTCGCTGGGCGAGGTGGTCGAGGTCGGACCCGAGGTCACGACAGTGGCGCCCGGAGACCTGGTGGTCGCGATGGTGCGGCGTCCTTGTGTGAATCCGGGGTGCGGCGCGTGTCTTTCGGGGCATCAGGACTTTTGCAGCACGGGATCCTACATCGAGCGCGGCATCAAAGAGATGCACGGCTTCATGACCGGATTCGTGGTCGAAGAAGAGGCATACGTCTGCAAACTGCCAAACGAACTCCGGGAGATCGGGGTTCTTACCGAGCCGCTGACGGTTGCCGAGAAGGCGCTGATCCAACTGGAGGACGTGCAAAGCCGCTTGCCCTGGTGGAAGCAGGGCGGAACCGCGGTGGTGCTCGGCGCAGGACCCGTTGGGATCCTCGGCGCCATGGCGTTGCGGGTTCGCGGCTACCGGACGCTCGTCTATTCGCGTGAGCCCGAGTCGGATCCACGCGCCGGACTGTGCGCGGCGATGGGCGTCGAATACGTCTCCACCGCCACCACCACAGCTGACCAACTGGCGAAACACTGCGGCAACATCGACTTCGTGTACGAAGCCACCGGCTATGCGCCGCTGTCGTTCGAGATGCTGCAGTATCTCGCGCCGAACGGCGTGTTCATTTTCACCGGCATTGCGGGCAAGCGTCCGCCGCTCCCCATCGACACCGACAGCATGATCCTCAACATGGTGCTGAAGAACCAGATCCTGCTGGGGACGGTGAACGCGAGCCGCAAGGCCTTCGAAAACGCGATCGCAGACCTCACCGTCTTCCAGCGCGAGTTCCCGCGGGCGGTCGCCAGCGTGATTTCCCGCCGGTACACGATCGACCAGCATCAGGATCTGCTGTTCGGCCGCGCCGGCGGGATCAAGAACGTGATTTCGCTCGAAGGCGCCGCGTAAGCAACCCTTTGACCGATTCGTGACTCGTTTCGCGCCCGGTTGGGTGCATGTCCATGAAATCGGCAGTGTTGATGCTTCTCTTCGGCTGGTTGTTCGGATGTTCACGGCCGGGCAAAAAGGTCTCCTCGCTGCCGTTTCTCGAGGAACTCCCCGGTGTGCGAAAAATCGCCGTGCCAGAAGGATTCGTCGCGCGGAACTTCATCTTTTCGCCGGACGGCAGGGCAGTGTTCCTGCTTTGCTTCGGGATGGCCGGCACGCCCGACCATATGCCGTATCGCGTGCTTCGGATCGACCTGCAAGGCGAAGCCTCCCCGGCATTCGTCGAACTGCCGGATCAGCAGTGGATCGAGAAGGCCTCGCTGTGGTGGGAAGAGGATGGACGGCTCGGCATGCACATGGCCGACGCGCTGGTGTGGATCGACCCGCAAACCATGAAGGTCGCCGAACAGGCCAGGATCATCTCGCAATACAACTTTCTGCCGCAACGGAAACTCGATCAACTCATTCCCGCTGAAGCTCAGGAAGCCTACGCGGCAGCGGTCCCCAAGCTGAAGGGCAAGAATCCGCGCAGGGTCCGCGAGTTCCTTCTGACGGGCAAGGCCGCGTGGATGGATCCCGATGCAGAGGCCGCGCCGGAACCGGCGGAGACTGCCATCGAATGCACGAAGTCTCAAGTTGTGGACACCAAGCTGCGGTATCCGCGCTATGTGGACATCACGCTGAAGGAGTGGCGCATCCTGCCGGGCGGTCCTCGCTTTCAAACCACCGACGCAGGCGACCGTGAACTCGGATTTTTCCTTGCGGACGATGGCAGGCTGAGGACCTCCGATGGCGCCGCCTGGATCCGCTACGAGAAGAAGCTGTACCGGTTGCCCGCCGCAAAATGAGAAAACGCCCGGGATTTCGCAACCCCGGGCGCTTGTTTGTATTCCTGCAGTCTCGGATCAACCGCTCATCGACGAGAGGAAGTCGCCGTTCGAACGCGTGCGCGACAGTTTGTCGAGCAGCAGTTCCATCGACTCCACCGGTGACAGCGGGTTGAGGACCTTGCGCAACACCCACACGCGGTTCAGTTCTTCGCGCGTGAGCAGCAGTTCTTCCTTGCGAGTGCCGGACTTGGTGATGTCGACGGCCGGGAACACACGCTTGTCCATCAGCTTGCGATCGAGATGGATTTCCATGTTGCCCGTGCCCTTGAATTCTTCGAAGATCACGTCGTCCATGCGGCTGCCGGTATCGATCAGCGCCGAAGCGATGATGGTCAGCGAACCGCCCTCTTCGAG
>CAZVKC010000015.1:81617-108019 GCA_964627455.1 uncultured Solibacteraceae bacterium
TGCCGGTATCGATCAGCGCCGAAGCGATGATGGTCAGCGAACCGCCCTCTTCGAGGTTGCGCGCCGCGCCGAAGAAGCGCTTCGGACGCTGCAGCGCGTTGGAATCGACACCGCCCGACAGGACCTTGCCCGACGGCGGCACGACCGTGTTGTAAGCGCGAGCCAGACGAGTGATCGAGTCGAGCAGGATCACGACGTCCTTCTTGTGTTCGACGAGGCGCTTGGCCTTTTCGATCACCATTTCCGCAACCTGCACGTGGCGCGAAGCCGGTTCGTCGAACGTCGAGCTGATGACTTCGCCGCGCACGCTGCGCTGCATGTCGGTGACTTCTTCCGGACGTTCGTCGATCAGCAGAACGATGAGGATCACTTCCGGATGGTTTGCCGTAACCGAATTCGCGATGCTCTGCAGGAGCATCGTCTTACCGGTGCGGGGCGCGGCGACGATCAGTCCACGCTGGCCCTTGCCGATCGGGGTAATGAGATCGAGCACGCGGCCGCTGTAGTTATCCTTCGTCGTCTCCATCTTGAGGCGATTGCAGGGGTACAGGGGCGTGAGGTTGTCGAAGAAGATTTTGTTGCGGGCTTCTTCGGGCGTCTCGTAGTTGATCGCGTCGACCTTGATGAGGGCGAAGTAGCGTTCGCCTTCCTTGGGAGGACGGATCTGGCCGCTGACCGTGTCGCCGGTGCGAAGGTCGAAGCGGCGGATCTGCGACGGCGACACATAGACGTCGTCGGGACCCGGCAGGTAGTTGTACTCGGGAGCGCGCAGGAAGCCGAAGCCGTCGGGCAGGCATTCGAGGACGCCCTGGGAGAAGATGAGTCCGCTCTTTTCGGCCTGGCTCTGCAGGATCTTGAAGATCAGTTCCTGCTTGCGGAGGCCGGCCATCCCCTGCACGCCCATGTCTTTGGCGAGCTGGTTCAGGTTCTGGATGCTCATGTCTTTCAGATCCGCGAGGTTGAGCATCGACTTGCCGCCCTGCTGCTGGATCGCGGCACGGGCGCGCATTTCGCCGGGGAGCATTTCGGGAGCGCCCGAAGGCTGCGTCGCCGCGGGCTGTTCACCGGCGGGCTGCTGTTGCGGAGGACGCTGCGCCTGCTGCTGAGCCGGCGGCTGCTGTCCGCCCTGCTGAGGAGGACGCTGTTGTTGCTGCGGTTGCCCCTGTTGTCCACCGGCGGCGCCTTGCGGCGGACGCTGCGCGGCAGCGGCCACGACCGGACGGGCCACGACGGGTCCCTGCGGCTTGGCGGCGGCAGCGGCGGGCGGAGCCTGCTGTTGCGGCGGCTGGGCTGCGGGAGGCGCAGCGGCGGGGGCGGCCGCCGGCGGATGCGGCTGAGTCGCCACAACGGCGGTCGGCGGAGCCGTCACCACTGCGGTGGTGGGCGGCGGCGCCGGGACCGGTTCGGCGGCGGGCTTTTCTTCCTTTGCGGGAGCAGGAGGCGCTGCAGTGGCAGCGGCCGGTGTGTCAGCTGCTGCTGCCGTGGCCTTTGGCGCTTCCGCCGAAGAAGCCGGAGCCGCCGCGGTCTTCGCGGCGCGCTTCGTCGTTACTTTTGTTTCCCCGTTCGTACCTTCACCCGCAGCGCTTTTCTTAGCGGCCGCGGCGGCGGGAGCAGAACTAGAAGGAGAAGAAGCGGAAGTCGTGGTGTTCGACGGGGCCGCCTCAGGCGCGCCAGTGGCGGCGGCCTCGGACTGCGGCGCCTCGGCGGAACCGGCGGGAGCCGGCGCCGAAGGTTGCGCCCCTACTGCTGTGTTTGATTTATTTTCCAGATCGTTTGCCAAAGTTCCCTCACTCCCCGGCCCGTGGGGGCCGAGACTGGAAAGATGTCGCCGCCGGATTCTTTGCGTATGGCGGCTAGCCCGCGCTGACGTTCACTCTGGTTGAGTTTGTCGATCTTGGTCACCACTACGATGTAGGGGCGGCCATGATGCTCCAACCACTGCTTCAGTTCCCGGTCTTTGTCCATCCAGCCGCGGCGCGCGTCCAGCAGGATCACGCACAGGCGGAGATTGGAGCGGGTGGCGAGATAACTCTCGATCAGCCCGTGCCACTGGCGAACGATATCGACCGGCACCTTCGCATAACCGTATCCGGGCAGGTCGACGAACATTAGATCGGCGCCTACACGGAAAAAGTTGATGAGCTGCGTTCTACCCGGAGTCGAGCTGGTGAAAGCCACCTTCTTGCCATTTCCAGCTAAAGCATTCAGTAGAGTGGACTTACCGACATTGCTTCGCCCCAGAAAGGCAATTTCCGGGATCCCCTCGAATACGCGTCCGTCCGGAAATTGATCCGGGCGTGCGGCACTCTTTACGAATTCGGCTTCGAGATTGTGGACCATCGAAAGCTACTATTGCGTTGTTAGGGAGATCTTAGAAACGAGACGTCTGAAGGGAGGACGTAGAAAGGGAAGTCAGCGTTCCCGTTCGTCCTCAGTGTACCGCAGAATTCCCCGGCTGGGGCAACTCTTTGGTGGGCGCGCAGGGATTCGAACCCCGGACCCCCTCGGTGTAAACGAGGTGCTCTAACCAGCTGAGCTACACGCCCGTAGTTCCATTGTAAGCTATCACGGCGGATCAGAGTTCGAGCCCGGCCAATTCCTCGACCGTCACTGGCATTTTGTGGCTCCAGTTGGGATGCTGCCACGTCGTGCCGGGGACATTTTGCTGGTCGATGAAGCCGGTCAGGTCGTCCTGGGTGACGGCGAACAAATACGCAGGCGTGAACTGCAGATACCGGAGAATCGCCTTCCGCACGGCCTCGGGAAGCCCGGGTTCATTGAGGTCGACGGGATCCTTCAGCATCCGCACCTCGGTCAACGCCTCGATCATCCGCTGCTTGTCGGCGAGTCGCTGCGCTTTCTGCTGCTCATAAGACGCTTCGTCGAGAATCAGGCCGACCCGGCGGCGAACCTCGATGTCGTGCCCGGACCAGAATCCCGCGATCGTCGGCAGGTCGTGCGTCGTGGTGCAGACGATCGCCTGTTTCGGATACTCGTGCGGCAGCCGGAACCGGCCATCGCTGTGACGCTCGAAGTAGAGCAGGCGGTAGCTGAGGATCCCGGCATTATGCAGTCCGGCGCGCATTTCGTCGGTGATGGTTCCGAGGTCCTCGCCGATGATCAGGACCTTAGCGCGCGCGCTTTCGAGCGCAAGGATCCGCAGCAGGTCGCGGGCGTGGTCGCGGACATATGCGCCGGCCGCGGCGGGATAGCCGTCGGGGATCCAGAACAGGCGGAACAACCGCATCACGTGATCGAGACGCAGCGCGCCGCCGTGGCGGGCATTATTGCGAATGGTCGCGATGAACTGCCGGTATCCGGATTCGCGATGCAGTTTGACGTTGGGCGGCGGGAAGGACCAGTCCTGCCCTTCCGGCGCGAAGTCGTCCGGCGGGGATCCGACGCGGCAGCCTTTGATATAGAAGTCACGAAACGCCCAGGCGTCGAAGCCCGACCGGTCGACGGCCAGCGCGAGGTCGTGATAAAGACCGATGTGCATCCCACAGCCGTCTGTCGCATGCTTCTGCGCTTTGCCGAGTTGGATGTCGATCTGCCACTGCAGCCACTCGTAAAACAAAACATCCTGCGAATGTTTGGATGCGAATTCGGCCACGGCGGGTGATGCCGGATCCTGAGACTCGGCCGGCCAGTCCTGCCAAAGCCAGATATCGGGATTCGCGCGATGGATGGTTTCATCCAGGGCGCAGTAGGTCGCGAACAGATGCAGCGATTCACCCTGTTCCGCGCGATAGGCCGCGAAGGCCGGGTTGGCGGACCAATCCGCAGAAGATGCGAACGCCTGCCGCAGGATCTCGAGTTTCAACGCCGCGACTTTTTCATACTCGACGCACGGCGTGGCGCGAAGCTCAGCGAAACGGGATTCGTAAGCCGCCAGCGGAGGGCAACCATCCACCTCGGCGAGATCGAGATAGAGGAAATTGCGATAGAGCGTGGTGGTCGGCAGATAGGGACTGGTGTTGTACGGCTGGCGGTTGGGGATCGCGTGCAGGGGATTCAGCGCGATGAAGTCCGCCTGCATCTTTTGCGACGCCCACGACGCGAGGTTCCGCAGATCGGTGAAATCGCCGCAACCCTGATTGCGGTGCGACCGCAGCGAATACAACGATACGGCCACGCCGCGCATGCGATGGGTCGGAAGCACGCACTTTTCCGGGCAGACGATCAGATATCCCGTGACGTGATCGGCGCCGCAGCGGACCTCCAGCCGGTGGTAGCCCAGAGGAGCGTCCGCAGGCAGAAGGAGACCATCCGCCGGACCGCGCAACACGGTGCGGGATCCACTGTCCCAGTGACAGACGACCTCCACCGGGAGCCAGGGAAAGCGCGGCTCGATATCGAACCGCTCGCCGGGCGACAGAACCGACGCCGGCGGCGCGAGCGGAAGCGGGCTTGCCGCATCTTCCGGCCGCACGCCGAGCGACGCGAGAATCGCCGCGGCGACCTCGGGTTGGATCCGGTGGGACCGGCCCCAAAGGTCGTGATACTCGGGCTGAATGCCAAATCTTTCGAGGAATTCGTCAGCGAAGCCGACGTGCGATAATGTGTTCGTGGAAGCCGAGAGCAAGTTTCATATTAGCCAGCCTGCTGAATTGTTTGCTCGTATCGACCAGGAAGACGAGAATCCGTTCAGCGACAGCATCATCACGACCTCCGTCGACTGGGCCATCAACTGGGCGCGCAAGAATTCCATCTGGCCGATGAGCTTCGGCCTCGCCTGCTGCGCCATCGAGATGATGTCCATGATCGGTTCGCGCTACGACATCTCCCGTTTCGGCGCGGAAGTGATGCGTGGTTCGCCGCGCCAGTCGGACATGATGATCATCGCCGGCCGCGTGTCGAACAAGATGGCGCCGGTGATCCGCCGCCTGTATGAACAGATGCCCGAGCCCAAGTGGGTGATCTCGATGGGCGCATGCGCGACCTCGACGGGCGTGTTCAGCAACTACGCTCTCATTCCGGTGAACCAGGTGATCCCAGTGGACGTTTATGTCCCGGGCTGCCCGCCCCGCCCCGAGCAGTTGATCTACGCGATCATGCTGCTGCAGAAGAAGATTGAGAAAGAGCGCGGCGTCATCCAGAAGGTCCTCAACATCGACTAAGTTCGTTTCGCAATTTCGGTTCAAGCGGCCGGCCGGGACCTCCCGAGCCGGCCGTTCGCATTTCTGACACATCCACTGAGAGTTCCTGGAGAAAGCCCTGAGGCCTTCTTGACCTGCCCCGATAGTAGATACAGGCGGCACAGAGCAAAAAAAACCGGAGTCCACGGAGACTCCGGCTTTCTGTATTTCCTGGAATGATTTCTAGCCGCGGATGTTGATATAGCTGCTGGTGATCGACAAGCGGACACGACCGGAAGACGGGCCTCCGAACCTGGTGGCCGGCACAAACTCGGTAAACAGCAGCGTATTCTCGAGTTGCCGTTTGGCGTGCATGTCTTTCAACAGGCTCTCGCCCTGGACCACGGTGTAGTCCACCATGCGTCCGGATTCGTCGATGGTCAAGTCGACAACCAGTTCACTTTCACCAATGCCGATGGGCGCGATGTACTTCACGGTCGGCCCGGTGATAAAAGTCAGCGGAACGTCGTTCTGAATCGCTGGCATGGGCATCGCGAGCGAAGGCATCAGGGCGCTGAACAGCACGACGGCGGAGGCGAATCCCCCGACGGCAGGCACCGCGAACGGACGCATCAGGTCTCCGCAGAACAAGCGAACCCGGTCGAACCAGTTGAACTCTTTGCCAACAGCCCGCAACCGTTCCCTCGAAGCCATCACCCGCAAAGAAGCCGACAACCGCGCTGGAGGGAGGCGTTTCGGCAGATGCCGCAAGGTAGACCGCATCTGCCTGTATTCCTGCGAGCGCGAACGGCAATCGGGACACTGCGCCAGGTGCGCGGCAATTTCAGGGCGCGAACCAGCTGCGTCCGGATCCACTAGTTGCCTTTGAACCGTTTTACACTGCATATGATTAGTCCCCTGAAGCCATCCCTCGGACGGCCACCCACCAGTTCGACTCACCCGAGCTCAGCATCTGCTTGCGCAGCGCCTCGCGTCCTCGCAATATTCTCGACTTCACCGTCCCCATATTCAAATTGAGGATCTCGGCGATTTCTTCGTAGCTCAACTCCTCGATGTCGCGCAATACAACGGCTTCACGAAAGACCGGACTCAGATTGCGTAACGCGTCTTCGATCCGCTCCTGCGTTTCTGCGCCAAGCAGCAGATCGAACGGCGTGTAGCCGGAATCCGGAATCGATTCCTGCAACGAGCGAACCTGATCGTCGTCGCGGTCCAGATCGACTTCCCGGCGCTTGTGCCGGCTGAACCAGCGCCGGCGGTTGTTCGCCTCGTTCAACGCAATCCGGTAAACCCAGGTCTTGAGGCTGCTCTGGGCCCGAAAGTTGCCGATGTTCCGAAAGACCTTCAGAAAGACTTCCTGGACGACGTCACAGGAGTCGCCGGGATCCGCGAGCAGGCGGCAGACCAGGTTGAATACCGGCTGCTGGTAGAGAGCGATCAATTCTTCGTATGCGGCTTCTTCGCCTGCCTGCAGTCGCTCCACCAGAGCCACGTCGTAGCGGGAGGCCGCAGGTGGACCCACCGCGGATTCCACGGTGGCAGCAGGCTGATTTTCCGTTATCGCGTCGATTCTCACAACAGCTTCCGCCATGGCAGTCCATCTCCCTGGATCAACCTTTAGCCGACGATGTGGCCAAGGACCGGTCAAACTGCCCCGATCCGATTCTAACTGACCTTTTGGACACTGTGGGAGCCCCAAAAGTTCCCGGCGGGTTGAAATTAGCCTCTGGTACTGGAACCGGATGCCCTTCTGGTACCTTGTTTGCACCCGTCCGGAGGCCGAAACTGGGATAGGTATTGAAGCCTGTCATGGAGAGATCCGACCTCGAGCAGTGGAAATCAAGAGAAGTTGCCCGGTTGCTGGCGCTGGTGGAAACCGAACGCCGCTACTGGCAGGAGATCGTGTCCACGCTGCCGGTGTGTCTCGGCATTCTCAACCACCAACTCATTCTCGTGTCGGCGAACCGTGCGTTCCGGATGCGGTTCGGCGTCCGCAGCGAGGACCTGCGGTCCCGGCGCCTGGACAGCATCCTGCCGCAGCCGGAACTCGCCGGCCGGATCCGGGAAATGATGGCGAGTCCAGGATCCGCCGCCCAGACGCCTCCGCTGATTCTGACCACGGAATCCGGCGATCGCCTGCGCATCACCGTGCAGCCGCATCGCGACTGGGACGAAGACATCTCGATCCAGGCGCTGCTGATCATCGAAGACCTCAATATTGAAGAGTCCGCGGAAACGGTGCAGGCCGCGGCCAAGGCCCCAGTTGCGGCGGCGGCGCCTGCCGAATTGCCGGCCGTGGTGTGGACCGCGGAACTGCCGTCGATGCAGTTCTTGACGGTTTCAGAGTCCGCGGCATCGATCACCGGGATCGCGGCCGGAGACTGGCTTGCCCCGGAATTCTGGAGCACGCGATTCAGCGATATCGATCGCGACGCGATGCTGTTGCAGTATCAGAAAGCGTTCGCGGCCGGCGGCGTGCATTCGTTCGAATTCCGCCTGACCGGAAATCCGCGCTGGTTCCGCGAAACGATTCGCGTCGAAGAAGGCGTCCCGGCGCGCGTGCACGGCGTATTGAGCGACATCACCGAACGGCGCACCATCGAGGAGCACGTCATCCAGGCGCAACGCATGGACGCGCTCGCATCCTTCAGCGGACGCGCGGCGCACGACCTCAACAATCCTCTGATGATTGTCAGCGGGTACGGCGAAGAGTTGCTGGAATCGCTGCCGGAAACGGATCCACGGCATAACGACATGGTGCAGGTCCTGACGGCGGCCAAGCGCATCGAGCATATCGCCGCGGGATTGCAGGCATTTTCCCGGAAGCCCGCCAGTGCGCCTGGCGCGGCATTCCTCGACTTGCACGATCTTCTGCATTCGGCCGTCGAACGGATGCGGGCCACGGCGGGTCCCAGCCTGACGCTGGATCTCGAGACTCCGCCGCCCGGCACTCTGGTGCACGCCGACGAGGTCGCGCTGCACAGCCTCTTGTACGAGATCGCAGCGTGGATGTCGCAAGGCGAGACGCAGACCCACCTGTCGATCCACGCCAGGGAAGGCGCGGTTCGCGACGTTTCGTATCGCGGACAACTGCCGCCGGGGCCTTATGCGATCATCCAAATCGAAAACCGCGGTGTCGAGATGGAAGGGACTGCGCCGAAACGTCCGCTATTCGAGTCGGTGATTCCCGGCAAGGACGGCAGCGAACTGGGCCCGGCGATGGCGCGGGCGTACCGGCAGGTCGAATCCTGGGGAGGCTCCGCGTGGGCGGCCCCGAACAACCGCTATGTGCGGATCCTGCTGCATGCGCAGCATACGGCGGCGCCTGCAACCGAGACCGTTGCGGAACAGGCGCAGCCGCAACCGCAAGAGCAAGCGCCGCCGGCGCCGCCGAGGCGCGTGATGGTGGTTGACGATGAGATGGGGATCCGCTCGTTGATGCGGAAGGTCCTGCACCGCGCGGGTTACGAAGTACTCGAAGCCGGCAGCGCTCGGGAGGCCCTGGATGCGATCCAGGACCATCCCGTCGATCTCTTGCTCACCGACGTCGTGATGCCGGAAGTGAGCGGGCGCGAACTGGCGGAGCAGGTCGTCGAGTTGCACCCGTCGACCCGCGTCCTGTATGTATCGGGCTTCACCGCGGAGACTTCCGTCGAAACCGGCAACTTCCCGCCGGGTTCGCAACTGCTGCAGAAGCCCTTCACGCTCGCAGCGCTGTTGCGCAAGGTGAAGGAAGTGCTCGCTTAGAGCTTCACTTCCCGGCCGGGACGGAACACCGGACGGACATACTTGTTCGCTTCCGGGCTGTTGGTGAAGCGCGTATTCTTGCTATCCCACAGCAACTTGCCGGGCACGCGGAAGGCGATGGCGCCGAGCAGCATCCATTCGGTGTATGGCGCCGAGATGCTGAAGTCCGACACGGCGGGGTCGCCGCTCTTACAGGCGCGCACGAAGTCCGCCATGTGGCCCGGGGATCGCAGCAGAACCTGCGGCGGCAGCTTGTATTCCTTCCAGCGCGCGGCCGGCAGCAGGTGCACGCCTTCGCCGCGTTCCACGGTCGCCATGATGCCTTTCGTGCCGATGAATACGGCGCCGTTGCCGCTCAACACGCCGGGTTGCGGCGGGACGCCGAATCCACCGGGGCTGTAGAGTTTGACCCCGGGTCCGCCGGCGCCCCAGCGCTGACCTCCTGGCGGCGGCTGAGGCGGACGGCCGCCTCCCGGTCCACCAGGACCTGCACCTGGAAATCCACCGCGGCTCATCGGCCGGCCCTTATCCGAGAGGTTGCTGCTCGGCGGCAGGATCGTCTCGTTCTCCATGCCGGGGACTTTGAATGCTTCCGGATCGCCGGGCCGCGCGGAATCGTGCCAGTACACCGTCACCGGCTTCATGCCGCCACGTGCGGGGAACTCGAACTTCACCACTGCGCGTGACGGGAAGGTCCACTTGTTGGCCTTCTCGGCCGTGATCAACTCGACGCTGGTGGGCGCGGTCAACTGCAACGCCATGTTCACGGGACCCATCGTGTGGATGCCCCAGTTGCCGATCTGCCCCGTGCCGAAATCGAAAAATCCGCGCCAGTTGTAGGGCGTGTACTCTTCGGCGTACGCGCGCATGCCTGCGCTGCCGAGCCATAGGTCCCAGTTGAGGTTCGACGGCACCGACGTCTCTTTCGGCGGACCATCGGTTCCGGTCGGATGCGTACCGGGCGACGCCGACGCATGGACTTCCGTAACGTCGCCGATCTCGCCGGACCAGACGATTTCCGATGCGACGCGGATGCTCTCGTGCGAGTAGCCCTGGTTGCCCATCTGCGTCGTGACTTTGTACTTCGCGGCCGCGTCCATCAGCAGACGCGCTTCCCAAGGCGTGCGCGTAAGAGGCTTCTCGACGTACACATGCTTGCTGCGGCGCATGCATTCGATGGCGACGGTCGCGTGCATGTGATCCGGGATGCCGATGGTGCAGGCGTCGATGTTCTTGCCTTCCTTGTCGAGCATCTCGCGAAAGTCTTTGTACTTGGGCTGCTTCTCGAACTTCTTGAAGTTGTCCGCGGCACGGTTCTCATCGACATCGCAGAGCGCGACGATATTCTCGGTGGCCGCCGCCTGGTTGAGGATCACGCCTCCCTGCCCGCCGCAGCCGATTGCTGCGATGTTCAGCTTGTCGTAGTAAGGTTTGTAGCCGAGAGCCCTCAGCGAAGGAACGCTACCGAAGCCCGCACTGGGGACTGCGCCTGCCAGCAGCGAGCCGAAGAAAAAGTGTCGTCGAGTCGGATTCATCATGCCTAGGATATGCTAAAAAGCATTATGCGCTGGCTGGCTTGGTTCAGCGTTTGCGTCCCGATTTCGCTTGCATGGAGCGGGGACGCCGACGCATTGGCAATCTTGCGCCGCAATTGCGGCGAATGCCATTCCGAACGCACGCGCGCCAGTGGACTATCGCTCGATCAACTGCAGCAACCCGGCGCACGGCGCGGCATTCCGGTGGTTGCCGGTCATCCCGAACAGAGTCCGCTCGTGCAGGTGCTGAAAGGCGAACTCTCGCCGCGAATGCCTTTGGGCGGCAAGGCGCTCACGCCAGCCGAAATCGCAGCGGTCGAAGAGTGGATTCGCAAGATGCCGGTTCCCGCGGCGAAGGTTTCCGGTGACTATCGCTGGCCGTTCGAGAAGCCCGTCGCGGATGCGAGGCGGAAGAACATCGACGAGTTCATCGAAGACAGGATTCGTGCGGCCGGATTGCAGATGGCGCCCATGGCCGATGCGCGTACGCTGGCCCGCCGAGTGTACTTCGATCTTGTGGGCATGCCTCCAACACCGGAGGAATTGGCCGGGTTCCTCGTGGATCGCAATTACGAGAAGCTTGTCGACAAGTTGCTCGCGGATCCCCGCTATGGCGAGCGCTGGGGCCGGCACTGGCTCGATCTCGCGCGCTACGGCGAGACCAGTGGACTCGAAGGCGACGGCGCGATCGGCAACGCCTGGCGCTATCGCGACTGGGTGATCGACGCGTTCAACGCGAACATGCCGTACGACAAGTTCGTGATCGCGCAACTCGCGGGCGGCGACGAACACAGCAAGAGCCGCAACAATTATCAGCCGGATCCGCAGGGGTACATCCCGACCGGCTTTCTGCGCGTGGCGCCGTGGGATCGTTCGAACCTCGTCGCGGCGGAGGTCCGCCAGAATTACCTCAGCGAAGTGACTACCGCGACATCATCCGTGTTTCTCGGCCTCACAATCGGCTGCGCGCGCTGCCACGATCACAAGTACGACCCGATTCCGCAGCGCGACTATTACCGGCTGCAGGCGTTCTTCAATACGACGCAGCCCGGCGGGACCCCGAATGTTCCCTTCAAGGACAAGGCGTTCGCGGCGAAGGCCGCGGCGGTGGTGAAAGAACTCGAGCAGCGCATCGAGAAAGGTCCTGAAAAGCAGGCGCTCGAGGCGCTGGAGAAGGAACTGCTGCCGAAGTTGATCGCGGCGCGCAAGGAACGCGCAGCGGCCTCGAAGGAGTTCAAGAAGTCGGACCTGCGGCTGGAACTGCGGTTGAAAAAGCAGCGCATTTTCAGTGAAGCCGAGAAGGAACGCTATCTAGAGATTCGCGAAGCAGCGGAACGCACCGGGGATCCGGAAGAGCAGGCGCCGCTCGATGCGCTCGAAGACCGGATGCTGGCGCGCTTGCAGGAGGCTTACAAGTCCATCGATCCGAGCGTGCGATTCGAGGCGTTGGATAAAGACGATGTGCGCCGCGAGGCGATGGCGGAATACTCGGGCAAGTCGATTTTCTCGCAGGAAGAGAAGGCGCGTTATGGCGAGTTGAACGCGCGTCTTGAGGTCCTGCAGAATCGGATGGGGCGATGGAAGCCCGCGACGATGGGCGTGATGCCGGTGGCGGGTCCCCCGATGGGGCCGGATCCTGCGCCGACGCGGATCCTCAAGCGCGGCGACTACCGGCAACCCGGCGATCCTGTGGAACCCGGCTTTCCTACGGCAATTGCAGGCGCCGAGAAAGCCGCCGCATTGGAGACGGATCGTTATCGCCAGTTCCCCACGCGCGGCTGGCGGTTGACGCTCGCCAGATGGATCGCATCGCGCGACAACCCACTGACGGCGCGGGTGATCGTGAATCGCATCTGGCGTCAGCATTTCGGCGAAGGCATCGTGCGCACGACGTCGGATTTCGGACGCAACGGCGACCGCCCGTCACATCCCGAACTGCTCGATACGCTCGCGGTGCAGTTCATGGATTCCGGTTGGGACATCAAGGCGCTGCACAAGCGGATCCTGCTGTCGAAGGCGTATCAACAGGCTTCGGAGAATCCGGCTGTGCCTCTCGACAAGGATCCCGACAACCGGCTGCTCACGCGCTTTCAACGGCGGCGTTTGGAAGCCGAAGCGTTGCGCGACAGCATCCTGCAGGTGAGTGGGCGATTGAACCTGGAACGTGGAGGTCCCAGCGTGTTTCCGCCCCTGCCCGCGGACCTCGCCGATTTCGCGCGCTATGGCCGCGGCGGCGGCGTGATGTGGGAATCGAACGAGAAGGAAGAGGACGCGCGTCGCCGGTCGGTGTATGTGTTCCAGCGGCGCTCGCTGCCCTTGCCGATGATGGCGTCGTTCGACGCGATCGTGTTCAGCGAAAGCTGCGAGCGGCGCATCAACACGACGACTCCGCTGCAGGCGCTGACGATGATGAACGGCGACCTGGTGCGGGAAGAGTCGCAGTACCTGGCCAGGCGCGCGGAGTCTGCTGCGCCGGATCGAAAAGGGCAAATCGCGAAGGCGTTTCAATTTGCGCTGCAGCGCGAGCCCAAACAATCGGAGCTGGAAATGTTTTTGCAGTATCCCGGCAGTTTGCAGTCCATCTGCAGAGTGCTGCTCGAATCGAATGAGTTCCTTTATGTCGACTAACAGAACACGCCGGCAGTTTCTTTTCGACGGCTATCTCGGCCTCGGCGGACTCGCGCTGGCCGGCATGCTGCAAGCCGCGGATCCGGCGAAGAAGCCCCATCACGCCGCGAAGGCGAAGAACTGCATCTTCCTGTTCATGGAAGGCGGCGTCAGCCAGATGGATCTGTTCGACTTCAAGCCGGAACTCATCAAGCGAGCCGGGCAGCAGATGCCGAAGGCTGCGCGCACCGAAGGTGAGATCGCGACGTTTTCCGAGGCGCCCAACCGCATCATCCCGCCGTATTGGGACTTCAAACAGTACGGGCAGAGCGGCCGCTGGATGTCGGCGCTGGTTCCGAACCTCGCCAAACAGGTGGACAAACTCGCATTCCTGCACGGGGTGAAAGTCGACAACAACAACCATGGTCCCGCGGTGTATCACACGCTCACGGGCAATCAGTTCCCCGGCAGCGCGTCGATCGGCGCGTGGGTCACCTACGGGCTCGGCAGCGAGAATCGCGACCTGCCCGGATTCATCGTCATGGGCGACCGCCGCGGCGCGACCATCGGAGGCGCGAGCGTTTGGGGCAACGGCTTCCTGCCCGCGGAACACCAGGGCACGCTCTTTCGCAATGGCGCGACGCCGATCGTCGATCTGCATCCGCATGGATCCACCGAGGAACAGCGCGCGGAACTCGACCTGTTGAAGAAGTTCAACCAGCAGCACTCGGCGCAACGCACCAACACGTCGGAACTCGACGCGCGCATCGCCGCTTATGAACTCGCATTCCGCATGCAGGCCAAGGCGCCGGAACTCGTCGATCTCACCGGCGAATCCGATACTACGAAAAAGCTGTACGGCATGGATGATCCTGTGACCGAACCGTTCGGACGCCAGTGCCTGCTGGCCCGGCGCATGGTCGAGCGCGGCGTTCGTTTCGTCAAGCTGCTACATGGCGCGGGCGGCGACCGGTGGGACGATCACGGCAACATCAAGGAACGCCTGCCGGTGCATGCCACGGAAGTCGACAAGCCGGTCGCGGGCCTGCTTGCCGATCTCCAGTCCCGCGGGTTGCTCGATTCGACGCTTGTCGTGTGGGCGTCCGAGATGGGCCGTACGCCGTTCGACAACAATCTCACGACTGACCGGCCCGGACGCGACCACAATCAGTACGGACTCGCCGTATGGATGGCGGGCGGCGGAGTGAAGGCCGGCGCGACCTTCGGGGAGACAGACGATTTCTCGGTGCGTGCTGCGAATGAAGTGATTCCGATGCGCGATGTCCACGCGACCCTGCTGCATTTGATGGGACTCGAACAGGACCGGTTGACCTACCTACACGCTGGCCGCTACAAAAAGCTCACCGACATCGGCGGACGAGTGATCCGCGAGATCGTGGCCTGAAAATTAGAAAGGCCATCCCGCCGCAGCGAAATGGCCCTTCAAAATCAGGAGAGCGGAACCCGCATCATCTCCGGCGTCGCCGCCGAATTAGAAAGCCCGCGGCGAGCGCTCCCGATACCAGCAGGTAGGTCGAAGGTTCCGGGATAGCCCCGAGGGGAGACACCCGAACGCCTTCTGAACTCTGCGATGTGCCGATCTTGTTGTTGCCAAGCAGGTCGAGCTGCGCCTGAAGCGTGCCTGGAGTTGCGCCAATCACGACGAACAGAGAGGAGAGATTCGTTTGCCCTGGCACAGTGAAAGCCAGTCCGAGGAACTCCACTTCGAAGGTAATCTTAGTCCCGAACGTCGCGGCGTACACAGGACCGTTGACGAAGTTCCCGTTGGTTATGGTCATGGGACCAGGCAATGCGCCCGTGGTTGAGCCGCCGAGCGAAACATCATCGTCATAGATCAACGCGCCAAGCGAGCCGCCGAGGATGCTGAAGTTCCGGAGAGTCGCCGAGCCAAGCTCGAATGGCGTCGCCGGGCCGCAGCAGGAGCCCGCATTGAACTGGATGTCGATGGTGCCAGTGCTGCCGGTCCAACCGGCAGTATCCATCGTCACTTGGAAAACGTCCGCAAAAGAAGCGGCAGGTAGAAGCAGCACGAGGGCTGCAAGTATGGTCAGTTTCTTCATTCCGTCCTTCCTTGTGGTCTGCTAGAGCGTCCCTGAGAAGACGTTCACGGCATAAGATATGGCCTGCAGAACACTCATAGAGAAGTTCAGGGTCACGGTCGTACTCTGACCGGGATTGAGGGGCCCAGCCAGATTGTATATGTACGCGGCGCCTTGGTTAGCGCTCGCATTAGTAATGGTAACGCCAGAGGGCAGTCCATTGATAGCCACCTGGATCGGACCCGCAATGGGAGCCGCCGAGTTGTTGGTGATCGTCAGGTTGCTGGTCGCCGTCAATGCGGTCCGGTTGTACAGCAGCCCCGACCGGACGACAGTCACGTTCGCGGTCACGTTGGATGCCGTCGTTAGAAACACAATCGCCGGATCATGGTCGGAATACCGTTCCGGCCGGTTACCGTCGTTACGGAGGGACTCGGAGAAGTCCGCGTTGACGCGGCCATATCCTCCGCCTACCACTTGCGCAAGGGCCGCAGGATTGAGGAGCACATGATCGAGAGTCTGATGGTTGCCGTCAAACACATAGGAATACCTCTGCGTTCCCGGCAATAAGGTCAACATGTTTGTCAGGTTGGCGTAAGAAGGATCGAGCGTGGCGTTCACAACCTGGGTAGCCGGGGCCGGCGTGCCGGTAATGCCCGCCAGGACGTCCACGTACCCGTCGTTGACCTCGAACGCATTGAAGTCGCCGACTGCGATAATCTTCGCAGCAGGATTCGCATTGAGTTCGTTCTGGATCTCGCCAGCCAGGAAGTTCGACTGCGCAGCCCGCTTCGCGCGGACGCGTGCGCCGTTCGTCACGCCGCCGGCATTACACACCGTCGCATCGGCAATGCCGTTCAGGGATCGCAGGTGATTCACGAAGACCGTGAAGTTGAGGGTCTGTCCGCTCTTCACCGCGGAGCCATGCAACCGCAGCGGAGGACGGTCGTTGAGCAAATCCTGGGCGCCCGTGCATGGGTTCGTGTACGTTGTGTTCAGGCCGAGTTGCACGATATCGCCCACCTGTACCGTATTTTTCACCAGGAATCCGACGTCGATGCCACCCGGATCATTGCCTTCAAACAGGTACGCGACATAGCCGGCAGCGGGTGCATCGGTATTCACACGGTTCGCCAGCAACTGCAGCGTATTCAGGTTCTCGACTTCTTCGAGCGCCACGACATCCGGGGTCCGCAGGATGTTCACAATCGTGTTGGAAATCTTGCCGAGCCTCTTGGACAGCGCAGCCGTCGTCATCACCACATCGCCAGGTGCGGCATCGTCGAACAGCCGTTCCACGTTCATCGCGGCGACCGTCACAGAGCCCGCTCCAGAAGCCGGAACCGGCGTGGCTATTACGGCCGTACCGCCAACCGAAGGCGCAACCGTCGGGAGAATCGTGTAGGCACGGAAGCCGTAGCTGAGGACTCCGGTCAGGTTTGTGAGAACGTTCCCGGTCCCGACCTCGACCGCTGAGACGCCCGTGATGCCGCGAGAATTCACTCGCAGGCGTTCAGGATTGGCGTCAAAGGTTGGAATCGCGCACGAGGCTCCTGCCGCGCAGAGCGGCTTGGGGTCGAAAACTTCGATTCCGGCTTCGCGGAACGGCGTCGCCGTACCCGTCAGAACGCCATAGAAAACACCTGTGCTGGAGGAGGTCGCGTTCGGCTCATTCACCGTACCGTCAGTCGGAGCCACCACCGTCAGGCTGTTGACCTTCACCAGCATGCCTTCATACTTTTCGAGCTGCGAGGTCCCACCGGCGGCGGTCAACGAACTGATGACCACCGGGGCGGGCAGCGCGTTGCCGGTCGAAACAACCGTCGTCAGCGTCGGTATGATTTCCGTAATCGACGGACTATTGGGGTCGGCGCTTGGAATGAATTCCGTCACCGAGCCCGTCACCTGCACCAGGTTCCCGACTGCGGCCGCGGCAGGCGGAGCCGCGTTGGTGAACACCACAATTCCTTCCGATGTATTCGGATCGGCGTCCGGGGCCGGATCCTGGATATAGAACGAGTTGGAGGCCACGGCGGTAACAATTCCGCGTGTTGTCACAGCGGTTCCGACAAGGGGCGATGTGTTACCCGAACCTTGAATGGTGGAGATCTTCGTGAGGATGAAATCGTCGTTGACAATCGTGCCCTGGCCCTGCGCATCGCCAACCGTTGCGCCCGTCACGTTGGTCACGTTGACGAAGAAGGTCTCGTTCGGCTCGACCACCACGTCGCCATTCACCACCACGGTGAATGTCGTGGAGGAATTGCCTGCGGCAATCGTCTGCCCTACGAGGGAGTTGGCCACATAATCGGAATTCAGAACGGTCGCCGTGCCGTCGGCAGTCGCGATGTCGAAAGTCACGCCGCCGGCGCCTGCGGGCGACGACAGTGCAACTGTGAAGACGAAGTTCGTGGTTCCCGCATCGCCTTCTACTTGCGACACGTCGTTGATCGAGAGCACCGGGGTGGTGGCGCCGCAGGGGCTGAGCGCAGTCGCCGTGTTCGGGATGGAACCAGTTGTCGCAACTGCGAAGTCCGCTGAGTTGTTATCGGTCTCCGTACAACCGCCATTCTTGCGGGCGATCCACGAAGTATTGCTGGGAGCAGGGGTGGCCGCCCCTTCGAAGAAATTGGCTGAGCCGTACCCGACCAAATCGACAATCTGCGCCAGTTGCGCCGAGGAGCACGGAGTGCTGCCCCCATTGCACGCTAATCCGGTGGTGGTGTTGGCCAGGATCACTTTACCCGCAGTTCCCGACAGATTCGCGGTTCCCGTGGCGTCGGGGGTCGGAAGTGCGGCGCCCACGGGCGACGTCGCAGCCCCCGCCAGTTGCACGAGGTAGTACTGGCCGGCCGCCAGGTTTCCGGAAAGAGCGGTGACTGGATTCGCCGAAAAGCTACCGGTCCCGGCAGCGCTCGCGTACTGGATGCTCATGCCAGTCAGGCTGACGGACGCGTTGCCCCGGTTGAAAATGACGACAAAGTCGTTTTGCCAGGTGGCGCCGGAGTTGGACCCACCGCCGTAGACATGCGAAATAACCAGATTCGGGGAAACAGCAAGAAGGGGAAGGGCTGATAAAGCAAGGAGAACTACAGATCTGAATGAGCGCACAATACTCCTTAAGAAGTGTCAGAGTAACACCAGACTGTGCCGATCTTATTACTATTTTGGTCCCTGTAGTACTAGGCGCGAGGCTATCTTTCGCTCAACCGCCGCCGGAGGAACGCTTCGGCCACCGCAAGATCCCGGCGAACCGTGCCCGTGCTAATGTCCTGCGCAACCGCGATCTGGTCGTTCGTCATACCACCGAAGTATTTCATTTCCAATACGATACACTTGCGCTCGTCCCACTTCTGCAAGGCGTCGATGGCGTCATTCAGATCCAGGAATTCACCAGCATCGGCATCGGAATACAGGACCTCGTCCTTCAGTTGGACCTTCTTCCCGGATCCCCGTTTCTGAGCCTGGTTCTTGCGCGCGGAATCCACCAGGATCAACCGCATCGCGCGGGCCGCGATGCCAAAGAAATGGCCGCGATCCTTCCACTCGAGATCCTGCATGCCGGCGAGGCGCATGTAAGCTTCGTTGACGAGCGCGGTGGGTTGCAGGGTATGGTCCTGCCGCTCGCGGCGCAGGTACGAGGCAGCCAACTGGCGAAGCTCGTGATAGACCAGCGGGGTCAGTCGCTCGAGAGACCCCTTGGGATCCCGCTCCCAGTCCGCCAGGATCCGGGTGATGTCATGGTTAGAGTCCATCTAGCTTCGCTTTTGCTTCACGCCTGCGTTGTTCGACGGCTTTGGTCGACTCAGGCCGCGCAGCCCAGCTCGCAGCCGAGCGTTCATACCATTTTCGCGCGGTTGCCGGGTCCTTTTGGGATCGTGTGTAATCTCCGTAATGATCGTAAGCGTAAGACGCCACCACTGCGGAGGTCAACGTCCGCGGGGTGCGGCCTTCCAACTGTTCCGCTGCACGCGCGGCGCCGTCAAACATCGCCCTTGCTTCGCCATGCCGGTTCGCCGCCGCCAAGGCCTGCGCCGCGGTCGTCTTCGCGAACACCAGCGACATCTCGAAGAACCGCTCTCCGGGATTCGTAACCAGAACCTTTTCCAGGGCTTCGGCCGCTTCGGATGCCCCGGCAATCGCGTCCTGCGTCCGGCCCAGCTTCAACTGAATCATCGCCAGCCGGGTCAACGCACGGGCGCGACGGGTGGTCGCAAACGTGTCTCCAGGGGAGGATCGCAAGACAGCGTCCCAGGTCTCAATCGCACTTCTCCCAATCGGCAATGCATGCTCCGGATCCAGTTCCCCGAGTGGGATCATGTGCTCCATCCGGGACACGGCGAGATCCATGCGGGCGCCGCCGTCGGCGGGATCCGAGTCAGCCAGTTCCTGCACCACCTTCGCCCGCTGCTCGTGCACGGCGAGACTCTTGCGGGGATCCCGGAGGCTAACCATCTCATGCGAAAAGTACGCTTCTGCAACGCCGCCCATCAACACCGACAGGAACCGCTTGTACATCCGGTTGTCCGGTTCGGAAGCCACCACCTGCGCCGCCTTCCGCATCGACTCTTCGAGCAGCGCGACGCCCTCTTCCACCTGCCCGGACTCGGTGCGCAGTGTCCCCTCATCCTCGAGGATGATCGTTTCGCGATACACCATCGGCATCGAAGGGTTCACCTTCAATACCGCCTGGATCTTCTCCTTGGCCTTCAGGCAGGACTGCAACGCGTCGGCCGGACGCCCGGTCCGCTTCAACATGCGCGATTGATAAAGATACGCGCTGGCCTGTTCGTTCCAGAGCTTCGAGTCCGTACCTTCAGGACCCGCGGCGACGTCCTCCAGGATCCGCACCGCTTCTTGCGCATGCGCCAGCCCGTCCGCGTTGCGCGCCAGCCGCAGTTCGATGTTCGCCTGGTCGAGCAGCCCGCGCGCGAGCATCCGGCGTTTCAGCGGATCGATCGCCGCCAGCCGCCGTTGGAACTCTACAGCCCGCTGTTGGCTGACCAGCGCATCTTTGAAACGCGCGGCCATGAGCGTCATGCCGCCGCCCTGCACCGCCGCAAGCTTCGTATAGGCCTGCGCCATGTCCTCAAGGATCACCGCATCCGTGCCTGCGGTCTTGCTCAGCTTGTCGAGATACTCGACTGCGGTATTGATCACCATCTGCTGCGCCTTGGTAGACCCGGGGATGTTGGCGATCTCTTTGTGGAAGTCGAATAGGAAGCGGTTCGCCAGAGTGCGAGTGAGTTCGAAACGTTCACGCGCGAGCCGCGCCTGATACATCGACACCGTGATGCCGGCGGTCAACGCGGCCACCACCGCGGTCGCCGCGCTCAGCGAGATCCAGTTGCGCCGCACGAACTTTCCCATGCGGTACATCGTCGAGTCGGGGCGCGCCAGCACCGGCAACCCTTCGAGATAGCGGCGGATGTCGTCGCCGAATTGCTCGACCGACGGATAACGCCGGGCGGGATCCTTTTGCATCGCCTTCAGGACGATCGTGTCGAGGTCACCGCGCAACGCGGCATGTCCCTGCATGCTCGGCGCGGTGACTTCCTTCAGACAAACCTTCTCGGCGATTTCGGTAGGATCGTATGTCTTGAGTCCGTGCGGACGTGCGCCAGACAAAAGCTCGTATAAAACTGCGCCCAGCGAATAGATGTCCGAAGCGACCGTGACCTGCTTGCCCTGCACCTGCTCGGGACTCGCATAATCCGGCGTCATCAACTGAAAGCCAGTAGCGGTGAGCGCCTCGGCGCCGGCGAGTTCCGCATCGAGCAGTTTCGCGATGCCGAAGTCCAGCAACTTGGGAACCCCGTCGGCATCGACGAGAATATTGCCGGGCTTGAGATCGCGATGCACGATCAGCTTCTGGTGCGCATACTGCACCGCCGCGGCGATCTGCCGGAAGAGTTCCAACTTCTGGCGGACGGAAAGCTTGTGCTTTTCCGCATACGCGGTGAGCGGCTCACCGTCGATCCGCTCCATAACGATGTAAGGTGTGCCGTCGGACGCCGTGCCGCCATCGAGCAGCCGCGCGATGTTGGGATGCTCGAGTTCGGCGAGGATCTGCCGTTCCTGCAGAAAGCGCCGCAGCACCGGTTCGGTGCGTACACCAATGCGAAGCGTCTTGATCGCGACGCGCTTGCGAAACTGGTCATCGTCACGAACGCCTTCGTAGACGGCGCCCATGCCGCCTTCGCCAATTAATCCCACGATGCGATAAGGACCGACCATCGAGTCCTGCCGCTCGCTATGCTGCACCATCGCCGCGGCGGCGCCGACAACATTCGAAAAAGCAGGCGTCGAGGTGTTCCCGGAAACCGCGTGGGGCAGCAGGGATTCGACCTCCGCGCGCACTTCGGGATCCGGACAATTACGGTCGAGAAAGGCCGCACGCTCTTCCACCGAAAGCTGCGAGGCTTCGTCAAACAGACGGTCCAAAAGCGCCATCTGTTCCGGAGACAACATCGCTATTGCTGCCCCTTGATCGCGAGGATGCCGTCAATCGGCTTGCCTGTGATGCGGCCTTGTATCGATTCGAAACCCGTCCCGGCGAGGATCTCCCGGTATTGCTCGAATGTCCGCTCACGGCCTTCCGTGCAGATCAGCATGTTGAGCGACTGCATGTGCGCGGAAACATTCGCGGGCGTCAGGATCTTTTCGGCAATCAGCAAGCCGCCGCCGGGGGGCAGTGCGGCGAACACTTTGCCGAGCAGCAGGCGGATCCTGGTTTCATTCCAGTCGTGCAGAATGCGGCCGAGACAGTAGAGGTCCGCGGGCGGCAGCGGGTCGGTGAAGAAGTCTCCAGCGATGCACTCCACCGGCGTGCCTTTCACGAACTCGCGTGCGACCTCCACGGCTTGCGGCAGGTCGAACACCGCGCCTTGCATGCCGGGGTATGCCGCCACAGCCGCCATCACGAGATGCCCCGTGGCGCCGCCGAGATCCACGCAACGGCGAAAGCGCGACAGATCGAACGAACGCACCAGCAACGGCGAACTGATCTGCCCAAAGCCGTGCATGCCCATGAGAAAGTCGTGTTTCTTCTCTTCGGTTTCGAAAAAGTGAGAGAAGAGCGGGCCACCACCGCTGAATCCGAAAGTCTGGCTCCAGCGATTCGATCCCTCGGCAATCGCGTCTTCGAGATTGCGCCACATGGGATACAGCGCCGCGTTCGAGTACTGGATGTACCCTGTGAGCGTTCGCGGACTCCCGCGGCGCAGGTACGTCTCACTGATCGGCGTGTTGCGGTACTCGTCGCCGTGCTTTTCAAGAAGCCCCATCGAGGCGCAGGCGTCGAGCAGGCGTTCGCCCGCAACCCCAAGGTCGCGGTTGCCTTCGAAGACTCCCAGGCGTACAGCGGCGAACATAGCCTTTGATCGGCGGAACGCCTCAATCAGTTCAACAATCGGAGCCGAATCAGGAACAGGATCTAGCAACATTTCGCTTTCATGTACTTGCGGCGCATCCGCTCTTCGCTGAATTTTCGCCACTCTTCGCGCGACGAACTCGCGCCATGCGCCGCGAGATGCCGGGCGTATGCGTTCTCATCACCGATCTCTCGCAGGATTCCGACCACGATGCGCCAGAACTGCACGACACGTTGTTGCAGCGACATCATCAGACTTCCTCCGGCCGCAGTTGCGAAGGAACAAAAGGCGCCTCAGCAACCGTGGCTTCGCGCGAACCGTTCAGGATGCCGTACCAGATGCGCACGGAATCGAGCACGATGATCGTGACCAGTACGAGAAAGATCACGCACAGCGCCGCGTCCACCTGCGCGTTGAAGATCATGGTGTTGGTGTCGGCGACTTTCGCCGCGGCCACCTTGCCTGCATCGAGCGCGGCTTGCAGTTGACGGGCCTGCGCGAGGAATCCGACACGCGGCAGGTCAGAGAAGATTTTCTCGAGCGCGGCGCTGTATGTAACGATCAGCAGCCACGCCAGCGGAACGCACGGGATCCACATATAACGCGCTCGATGCATTTTCACCAGGATGGTGGTCGCGACGCACAGCGCGATGCTCGCCAGCAGTTGATTCGCGATGCCGAACAACGGCCACAGCGTGTTGATGCCGCCAAGCGGATCTTTCACGCCCTGATAGAGGAAGTATCCCCAGGCGCCGACGATGATCGCGGAACAGCCGATGACGCCGGGCATCCAGTTGGTACGGCCCAGCGGCTTGTGCACGTGACCCAGCAGATCCTGCAGCATGAAGCGGCCGACGCGGGTTCCCGCATCGATGATCGTCAGGATGAACAGCGCCTCGAACATGATCGCGAAGTGATACCAGAAGCCGAGGATCGCCTTGCCTCCGCCGCCTTCCGCGAAGATGTGCGCCATGCCGAGAGCGAGCGACGGCGCGCCGCCGGTGCGATAGAAGAGCGTTTGTTCGCCGACGTCTTTGGCAAGCGCGGCCATAGTGGACGCTTGCACCGGGAAACCCCAGGACGTGATGGTTTGCGCTGCGAGTTCCGGAGTCGCGCCCGCGATGCCGGCCGGCGAGTTGACCGCGAAGTATACGCCCGGTTCCAGCACGCAGGCGGCAATCATCGCCATGATCGCAACGAAGCTTTCGAGCAGCATCGATCCATACCCGACGGGCGTCGCATGCGTTTCGCGTGCGATGAGCTTGGGCGTCGTGCCGGACGAGATCAGCGAGTGAAAGCCGGAGATCGCGCCGCAAGCGATGGTGATGAAGCAGAAGGGAAAGATTTTGCCGGCGAACACGGGCCCCGTGCCGTCGACGAAGCGCGTGAACGCGGGCATCTGCAGTTCCGGACGCGCGAACAGGATGCCGACGGCGAGCATTACAACGACGCCGAGTTTCACGAAGGTGCTGAGGTAATCGCGCGGCGCGAGCAGCAGCCACACCGGCAGCGAACTCGCGAGGAATCCATACGCGATCACCATCAATGCGAGCGCGACGCCGCCGTAGGTGAACACCGGCGCCCAGGTTGCTGAGTTCGCGACCGCCTCGCCGCCGAAGATGCTGGCGATCACGAGCAGGAATCCGATGACGGAACATTCGAGCACTTTGCCGGGACGCAGGTACCGGAGGTAAATGCCCATGAACACTGCGATCGGCATGGTGGCTGCGATCGTGAAGGTCCCCCAGGGTGAGTGCGCCAATGCGTTCACGACCACGAGCGCGACCACCGCCAGCAGGATGATCATGATGAGCAGCACGGTGACCAGCGCGACGAGTCCGCCAACTTTGCCGATCTCTTCGCGCGCCATCTGGCCGAGTGTTTTGCCATCGCGTCGCATGGAGCAGAAGAGGATGACGAAGTCCTGCACACAGCCGCCCAGCACCGCGCCGATGATGATCCACAGAGTTCCGGGAAGATAGCCGAACTGCGCGGCAAGCGTGGGTCCTACCAGCGGACCTGGACCTGCGATGGCCGCGAAGTGATGGCCGAACACGATCCACTTGTTGGTGGGTTCGAAGTCGTGGCCATCACGAAGCCGTTCGGCCGGCGTGGCGCGCTGATCATTCAACGCCATGACCTTCGCTTCGATGAATTTCGCGTAGAAGCGATAGCCGATCAGGTACATGCAGACCGAAGCTACGATCAGCCACAAACTGTTGATGTGCTCATTACGAGCCAGGGCGATGCCGCCGAGCGCATAGGCTCCCGCAACGGCAACGAGGCCCCAACCGATTCTTTGGATCATCGTTAGAAAATTGTATCGTCATCCGCGCGGCCGGCACCCGCGTTGAATCGCATCAGCGGACTGGTGTAATCTGGCGCAGACGGCTTCCACAGGCACGACGCCCCCGGTCCGGGGGATGATAGAAAAAGATGTCTGAAAAGCAGAAGGAGTCGGGCCCATCATGGATCGTTGGGGAATTCCCCTTGCAGGCGTGGTGCTGTTTGTCCTGCTGTGCTGGTATTGCACCGCCACCGAACCCGCGGAAATCGAGCAGGACCTGACCGCGCGATCCATCGCGGCGCTGCAGGCAGGCGGCATTGAAATTCCTCCTTATGGCTTGAAGCTGGACGGGCAGACGGCGATCCTCTCGGGACCTGCAGGAAGTCCGATCGTCAGCGAAGAAGCGCGCCTGCGGCTCGAAGCCGTGTGGGGTATCAGCGAGGTGGTGGTCAACGCGCGGGAAGCGCCCGCTCCGCCTCCGCCGCCCAAGCCTGCTTCTGTCGCGCCCCCACCGGTCGCCGCAGCCGCAGTCGAAGGTGACGCCGCGAAGTTGCAGTCACAACTGAACCAGTTCCTCGACGGCAAGAACATTCGCTTTGCTCCGAACACCGACGTGCTCATGAGTGATGGGCGCCGGATCCTGGATGAGGTCGCGAAGATCCTGAAGACGGCGCCGGCGGTGAAGGTTGAAATTGACGGCCATACAGATGGGGATGGCGATGCCGCAAAGAACCTGGCCCTGAGCAAACGCAGAGCCGCGTCGGTCCAGCGTTATCTGATGGGACGCGGGGTCGCAGGTGCGCGCCTGACCAGCACCGGGCATGGCGCCGAAAAGCCGGTGGTCCCCAACGACACGGCCGAGAACAAAACTCGCAACCGCAGAATTGAATTTCACGCAATCCAATAGCAGCAGCTACATTCGATGTCTTATCTGATTGTCAAAATCATCTTCTGGCTGAGCGCAGCAGGACTGCTCGGCTTCCTGATCGCCTGGTGGTGGACGCGTCACGCTGAGCGCCGCCGGTCGAACGAACTCGAAGGAGTTTGGACGCAGAAGGTCCAGCGAGCGAATCGCGAGTTGGACGCATTGCGCGCCGATCTGCGAACAGAGGCGACACGCGCACAGCGGCTCGAAGACGACGAACAGGAACTCCGCGCGAAGTTGAAGGCGGCGGAAAAGGAATTGCAGTCACTGCGTGATGGGAAGGGCGGATCCGCGGATCCGGCGTTGAGGAAGAGGATCGCGGAACTCGAGAAGGAACTGGAGACGAGCAAGGGCGACGCCTCGTCGGCGCAGCAGCGCGCGGAGACGCTGGCGAAGGAGAGAGAGGCAGAGTCCGCGTCGCTGAGGAGCCGGATCGTGGACCTGGAGAAACAGTTGCAGGCAGCGTCCGGTAAAGATGGAGCCAGCATCGCCGAGTTCGAAAAGCAACTGGCGGCTACAGCGTCCAGCAAAGAGGCGGCAGTTCGAGAGAAGGATGCGTCGCTCGCCAAGCTTCGGACGCAGATCGAGGATCTCCAAAAGCAGTTGGCCGCGGCGTCCCGCAAAGATGACGCCGGCGCACTGAAAGCCCGGGTTGCGGAACTCGAGAAGCAACTTGCGGCCGCAGCGTCTGCGAAGGATGCGCAAGTCGCAGAACTCGAACCACTCAAGACCAAAGTCGTGGACCTCGAAAAGCAACTTGCATCCACGG
>CAZVKC010000016.1:0-86389 GCA_964627455.1 uncultured Solibacteraceae bacterium
CCGCCTTCGACTATTTCAAGGTCCCCCGCCGCGCCCTCATCCCCGGCGGCCAGGACTCGTTGTTCTGAGAGATCCCGATGCACTTTGCGAACCACGCTCGAAAAGGCACCCGCCTGTTCTAACGATGGCGAGACACGTAGTTAGCAGGTCTTGAGATCAAGTTGCGGAGCTTGGCTGTACCCGCCTCGTCGCGGTTGCTCTGGCACCCTTGGCCCGGATCAATTCATCTTCAAAGTTCTTGGGCGGGTTTCAGCAATAAACGCCCACACACCATGCTTCATCCCCGAGAGCGCAGTCAGACGACTTCGCATATGCCTCCTCAATGTCGTCTAATTACTACTTGAGGGGTATGCCGACTGCGCCGGCGAATCGACTCCGGAACTCCTCCCAGTGAGTTCCTTCTCGAGCAAGTACTTGCGCAACGTCAAACCAAGAAAGCGTGGTTGGCGACTCATCTTTGAGTTGATCGGCATCGAGTCCGGCGAGTGCGATGATCGTCCAGTAATCACGAAAGTCTTGCTTCTTAGCCTTACGATGTGACTTCTCAGCTTCTCCGGCTCGGTTGTGCGCGTTGCTCACGTCTGCACCGCCCTTGATCTCCACAGCCAAAATGTTCCTAAGTTTCCCGTCGAAATCCTCCTGAACGCGGATGTCAGGGTCGGCAGCAAGTGCAATCACTACCGTGCGCTCGGCTGCGTTTTTGATCATGATTTTCGTGGATGACTTCGACGTGATAAAAGGTTCCACGATCTCCGCTACAGCAAGGAAGACCTCAAGGGTCGCCTGCTTTCCGATGGCATTGTTGTTACTCCCGTACAATTGCGCACCGAGCGTGAGAAGCGGGAGTTCAACAACATCCCGGGCCGTGATCTTTGGCGAAACTCGCCGGACGAGTTCAGCTAGGTTCTGAGACATGGCGGTACAGAAGCGGTCGAGGTCAGGACCGCCTTTCAAACTGTATGATCCACGCTGCTCCATGCCCTTGTACGGACTCATACTCGTACCAGCGCGGTAGAATCGTTTCTGCGAGATGCCCAAAAGCAGGCGGTAGTACCCGATCAGGGTGGGCTTCTTCGCCAGCACACACGGCAGGGGGAACACGTGTTCGTCACGAATCCCTGATGCCGCGAGAATCTTCTGCGCGTCCGCGGGGACGTACTTCAGGACTTCCTTCTTCGCAACCGCCGGGTCAATCTGTCCCAGGGCGTCGCTGAGCGCGTCCAGCAGGACAGTCTTCCGAGAGGCAACAAGCATCTGGTGAAAGATCAACTGGCGCGAAGCACTCAACGCTGTGGTGCTCATGCGATGAGATCCCCGTTCAATCGTTCTTCTGCGATGCGCAGGTACTCAGGGTTGAGTTCGATCCCGACGAAGCGTCGGTCCAGTTGTAGGGCCACCTGGCCGGTCGTTCCCGAACCGATGAACGGGTCAAGGATGAGGTCACGCGGGCCAGAACCGATCTTGATGCACGGCTCGACCAAAGCTGACGGGAACGTGGCAAAGTGCGCCTCCGGGTACGGTCGCGTATGAATGTCCCATACCGTTCGCAGATTCCGATCATTCGGGCCGCGCACGGCGGTATGATCGTACCGGTATTGCTCGCTCTTACTGAACAGAAACACGTATTCGTGCGACCGCGTGGGGCGGTCTTTTACGCTCTCTGGCTGGCAGTTCGGCTTGTTCCAGATGATGTCCGCCCGCAGGTACCATCCTTCTTTTTGGAGAGCAAACGCAAGCAACCAAGGTACGCCGATCAAGTCTTTCGGCTTAAGTCCTTCCGGAGTTGGTGGTCGCACATTCATTGCCCGGACGGGGTTCTTCTTGTCCGTTGCGCGCCACGTTCTCCCCCCACTCGTGTACGAGTCCCCGATGTTCAACCAGAGCGTCCCATCATCCTTGAGGACGCGGCGGACTTCCGCGAATACCTTGACCAGGTGATCGATATACGCGAATACGGAAGCCTCCAACCCGATCTGTCCAGGAATGCCGTAATCACGTAGTGACCAATAGGGTGGCGAGGTAACGCACGTTTGAAAGATCCCGCAGGGAAGTCGTGACAGGACGGTTTCCGTATCCCCGCAGATGAGCGCGGAGTTCCCGTTGTTCTCTGCAGTGAAACGGAGAATCGCGTCCTGTTGCTTCGCGTCGAAGCGGTGTACTTGTGGCCCGTGGGGAACGCCGGCTGCTGGCATCACGAGCACGGGCTGCCCGGTTCGTTTGCGGCGCGGCGTGCGATTGATTGCTGGCTGGGCGTGCGGCATGAGATCAACTCCCCATGGTAAGGGAACCTGCTCGGGTGTTGTGCTCAACATTTTACCAGAGGATTGTTTCACGACGACGCCTGCGACTTCCTCGCTCTTGTCTTATCGGTTTATTGATGGGTTCTACGAGTCATTGTTTGCAGTTCCCCTCTTCTGAATTGGAGTTTGCACGCCGGATCCTCCAGTTCGGTGCGCCTCCGGCGCTCGCGCACAACCTCGCAGCGGTCAGCGGAACTTCATCGGACGGCAATTTGTTGCGGGATAAGCGTTTTTCAGATCGCAACGTTGATTACGAGCTCCAGCACTTCTCTTTTGCGAGCCGCTGACCCGAGTTCCACCGATTGGCCGTCGTGGGCCCTACAAATACGGGTTGGAACTTCCATTTCTGAAAACAGTCGATAGCGGACCCAACCTGGCCGAACGCAGAAAACGTTCCATCCCATTCCGGCGTGTAACCGGAGAGTCGCGTTGACAGATGCCCATGAATTGCTGGAAGGCCTGCATTCCAGCAAACCAATCGAGATTACCCCCGAGTATTGGGAACGCAAGCGAAGGCGACTGATCAAGCGAAGAGCGACCGTCAGCAGACAAAGGCAAATGGAGAGCGGCGCATGCAAATGACAGGACCTGATTTGTATACTTAGACACTGGCGCAAGGGAGGAATCTGCACCTTGACGGACGCATGCACCGACATCACAGGCCTGTTGCGGGCGTGGGCAGGCGGGGACTCCGGTGCGCTCGATCAACTCACCCCACTCGTCTACGGCGAACTCCGCCGCATCGCCCGCCGCTATCTCCGCCGCCAGTCCCCGGGCTCCATCCAAACCACTGAACTCGTTCACGAGGCGTATCTCAAACTCGCCGGCGCTTCCGGCCTGCCCTGGCAGGACCGCGCCCATTTCTTCGCCGTCGCCGCACAAATGATGCGCCGGATCCTCGTCGATACCGCCCGCGCGCACCACGCCGCCAAACGCCAGGCCGGTGCCTTTCGCATCACCTTCAGTGAAGGCTTACCGGCCGCAGTGTGGGATCGCGACTCGTCCATCGTCGATCTGGACGACGCCCTCAACGCCCTCGCGAAACTCGACGACCGCAAAGCCAAGGTCGTGGAACTCCGCTTCTTCGGCGGCCTGAGTGTCGACGAGACGGCCGAAGTCCTGCAGGTGTCCCCGCAGACCGTGCTCCGCGACTGGCGTCTCGCAAAACCCTGGCTCGCCCGCGAAATCGGAAAGAGCCGGGAACGGCAACAACAACAGCAGCAACTGGAAGAGGGTGCGACCCGCCATGCCGAATGATCGCTGGCTCGAGATCGAGCGCCTCTACAACGAAGCTCTGGAACAACCGCCCGAGATGCGGACGGCGTTCCTCGTGCGCGCGGCTACGGATCCCACCGTCCGCCGCGAAGTGGAATCGCTGCTCGCCCACCGGCAGGAGGGCGATCTCCTGCTCGAAAACGATCCCTGGAAGTCCGGCGCGCCGGAACCACCGTTTCCCCTCAATCAACTCGGCGTCTACAAAGTCGAAAGCATGCTCGGAAGAGGAGGCATGGGCATCGTATACCGCGCCTTCGACACACGCCTGAACCGTCCCGCCGCCATCAAGATCCTGTCCGTCGACCTCACCGGACCCAACGCGCTTCGCCGGTTTCAGCGCGAGGCGCAAATGGCGTCCGCACTCAATCACCCGCACATCCTCACCGTCTACGACGCCGGTGAAATCGACGGCCGCCAGTACCTCGTCACCGAACTCGTCGATGGAGGCACGTTGACCGATTGGGCGAAGTCCGCGCCCCGCAGTTGGCGCGAATGCGTGGAACTCCTCACCGGGGTCGCCGATGGACTCGCCTGCGCCCACGAAGCGGGCATCCTGCATCGCGACATCAAGCCCGACAATATCCTCGTCGCAAAGAACGGTTACGCCAAGCTGGCCGACTTCGGCCTCGCGAAAATGCTCGAAAGCGATTCCGCAGGCGAAAATGGGGACCAACACTCGCAGATCACGCATCCGGGCATGGTCATCGGGACGGTCGCCTACCTGTCGCCGGAACAGGCAGCCGGCAAGCCGGTCGACGCGCGCGGTGACATCTTTTGCTTCGGCCTCGTTCTCTACGAAATGGTCTGCGGGCGCCGCGCGTTTCGCGGGGTCTCCAATCTCGAGATCCTGCAGAAGATCATGTACAGCCGGCCGGAACCGGCGCCGGACACGCTTCCCGCGGAACTGCGCATGATCCTCGGGAAGGCCCTCGAAAAGCAACCGGCCGATCGTTACCAGACCACACGCGATCTCGTCGTCGATCTGCGCCGCCTGCTGCGCCAGCAGGACCAGACAGCGGCCGCCGCCAGTACCTCCGCCCCTTCTCCTCCCGCTCAGCGTCCCCTCTGGCAGTACATCGCGGCCGCAGTTGCCATCGCCACGGTCAGCATGGGCGGACTCGCGCTCTTTCTCAACACGCGGCGCCCGCCAGGTCCGGGCCAACCCGAGTTCACGCAAATCACCAACTTCACCGATTCCGCGCACGCGCCATCCCTTTCGGCCGACGGCCGCATGGTGACGTTCATTCGCGGAGGTGAGCATTTCCAAAGTCGTGGCCAGGTATACGTCAAGGTCCTGCCCGACGGCGAAGCGGCCCGCCTCAGCAACGATCCCGATCTCAAGTACGGACCTGCGTTTTCACCCGACGGATCCCGCGTCGCCTACACGGTCCTCAAACCCGGCGCCTCCTGGGACACCTGGACCGTTCCCGTTCTGGGCGGCGAAGCCACGCGCCTGTTGCCGAACGCCTCTGGCCTCATCTGGATCGCGCCCCGCCAACTGCTGTTCTCCGAAATCGAACCCGGCACCGGTGTCCACATGGGAATCGTGACGTCCGCTGAGGACCGCACTGGCGAACGTTCGATCTACTTTCCCCCGCACAAGCGGGCCATGGCGCATTATTCCTATGCATCGCCCGACCGCAAATGGGTGCTGATCGTCGAAATGGACGCCGCCACCGCGTGGCTACCCTGCCGCCTCATCTCGATGAACGGAACCGATACGCGGCAGGTTGGACCCAAGGGTGCTTGTCTCGCCGCGGGATGGTCCCCGGACGGCAAGTGGATGTACTTCAACGCGGAGGTCGACGGCGGCTGGCATCTCTGGCGGCAGCGCTTCCCCGATGGACTCCCGGAGCAGTTGACCTTCGGCCCCAGCGAAGAGCAGGGCCTGGCGGTTGCCCCGGACGGACAGTCTCTCGTAACCTCGGTTGGACGCCGCTACAACACCATCTGGATGCACGACGGCGAAACCGGCGACCGCCAGGTGCTGGCCGAAGGTTTTGCTTTCTTCCCTTCGCTGTCTGCAGACTATACGCGCATCTACTACATGAAGCGCGGCAGTCCCGCCGCTATCTCGAGCCAGCGTTCCGGAGACGAGCCCTCCAGCCCCTTCGGCATAACGGGATCTCTCTGGTCGCTCGAACTCTCTACCGGAAAGACGGAGCCGATTCTTCCGGATGTGTCGGCCCACGGCTATCAGATTTCGCGCGACGGCAAAGACGTTCTCTTCAGCACATCCGACAACGGGCAACGGCGCCTCTGGATCGCGCCTCTCGATCGCCACGTGCCGCCGCGGCTGGTGATGACGGGCGAAAGCGCTACGGTCATCGGCCGGCCAGGCGAGATCGTGTTTCGCGCCACCGACGGCGACAGGGACTACTACTACCGCATGAACCTCGACGGCAGCGGGCGGCAGCGCATTTCCGACACGCCCGTTCTTGCGATCCCGCGGATCTCCTATGACGGCGACTGGGTCTCCGGCATTACCGCCGCCCCGGGAGCCCAATCCAGGTGGGAAACCACGATCTTCGAGGTTCACGGCAAGCGCGCGATCAAGTTCTCGGCCTTTTTCGCGATCCTCAGTTGGGCGCGCGACGGCAAGTGGCTCTACATCGATCCCGACACCTCCCGCAATGCGGCGGGCGCGAAGACCTACGCGATCCCGCTCAAGCCGGGCAAGCCTCTTCCAGATTTGCCGGAGGGAGGCTTCCAAACCGTGAAGGACCTGCTGAAAGTCCCCGGCATGCAGATCGTCGCGCGGGGCACGATCAGTGTTGGTCCGGATCCTGCAACCTACCTCTTCGAGAAGAAGGGTTTTGAAGGGAACCTGTTCCGCATACGCTGGCCCCGGCTCACGCAATAGGCCGTCTGCTTAAGGGAACACAGGTCCCCGCACATCCGCAGCAGCCGCGGATTGGCCACTGGTGACGGCGCCGGACGGCGCGTCGCTGACGGGAATGCGGACCGACGCGCCCGGAATCCACGCGGCGGAAACCTGGACACTCGCCATGCCGGCCGGGATCCCCGCGGGCAACCGGAACATCACCTGATACCCGTTGACGATTCCCGGATATCCGGCGGCGCTCAACACCTCGGCCTGTTCGCCGTTCACCGTCACGGCAATCGGAGAGTTCGCAGCGGCTTGCGTACCTGCCGGGAACGGCGTGCCGGGATCCACGCCGGGCTTCGTCGGACCCAGCCCCGTCGCAAACAGCGACAGCGTCTCGCCGGGCGCGGCGGGCGATGCCGGCGTCACCAGCGTGGAATCGCTCGCATGAGTGATCGCTGGTCCGTTCGCTGTCACGATGACGGCAGGCCGCTCTTCGGGAATCAGTTGCATGATCCACTTCAGCCTCCCGCCGCCTCCATTCTTCTTGCGATTCGCCGGATCCTCGGTGATCGACGCCTGCCGCAACAACGTCACGCCGGGAATGACGGCCTGTCCCGCCTGCCCGCGAACGCCCATGAACGCGCCTGTGCCGCCGATGATCGTGAAGTTCCCTTGAGTCGCGGCCAGCGGCGCTCCGGGAGGTGGCGGACCCGTCACGAGCGCTTTCAAGAAGATGGTTCCGACGTGCGTGCCGTCGGGCTTTTGGATTTCGTAATAGTCGTTGACCACAGCGCCGCGCGGGATGTCGCCAATGGCCTGCCCCGGGTTGGGAGTCGCGCTGATGCTCATGTTGTGGATCTCCCGGATCATCGTCCCCTTTGCCGGTTGGCCGTTGACGGCCACGATGTCGGCGACGCCGAACTGCAGTGTGAAGTTTTTCGGAAGCGTCGCGGGAGTGACGGCAGCATTCGTCGCCCACTTGGTGGGGTCGAACGTGTCATAGACGTACAGCACCCAATTCTCGAACTCCACTTGCAGGATCGCTGGCGGCTGCTGTTGTTGTGCCATGCCGAGCCGGCACGCGAGGGCGGCGGCAAACAGGATGGCGGTCTTCTGTTTTCGAAACATTTCGGTATCTCCTTGTTGATTGGGAGTTCCGCGGATGCTCCTCCCGATTGTGATACCGCAGACGCGCCGTGAGAACTTCAATCCGGTTCGAAAAAAATATTTCTTACCCGCGTTGATGTTTTCGCGCCGCGATTCCGGTGTCTGCTATGAACGGGCATCGTGTTGTGCCGGGCCCGGCGAAGAACAAACACCATCAATGAGGAACTTGTCCATGCAGCAATACCGAAATGTCCTTCGCAGCCGTTACAGGATCCTGATCCTGGCGGCTGCCGCGATTCTGGTCTGCGTCAGCGCTCTGCTCGCGACGCCGTCCTTCGGCTTCACCGTCAACCAGATTCTTGCGTCGGGAACCACATCCGGCAATATGAACCAGCAGATTCAGATCGCCGGAAACCCCGACGGATCCACTGAAAACTGGCAACTGCAGTTACAGGCGCAGGGCCAGAGCGACTTCTATGTCCAGCAACTCGCGCTGATGCCCGG
Source organism: uncultured Solibacteraceae bacterium (assembly GCA_964627455.1). Taxonomy (GTDB): domain Bacteria; phylum Acidobacteriota; class Terriglobia; order Bryobacterales; family Bryobacteraceae; genus F-183. The sequence continues at coordinate 8,017 of CAZVKC010000016.1, forward strand.
CGGCTACAGCGGCTGGCATACGCATCCGGGTTTGCTGGTGGGAACCGTCGTTTCCGGAAGTGTCGATTTCTACAACGCGAAATGCGAGAAACAGACCATCGAAAAAGGGCAGGTATACATCGAAAACAGCGACGTCCACGCGATCATCAACAATGGCTCCGCACTCGCGGAACTCTCCATCGCCTATCTCGTGAAGCACGGCGCCGCGCGTCGCATGGAAGCCGACGCACCTTCCTGCGCTGCCGGCACGGGCATTCCATAGCGCAAGAGCGGAGGTCTATGCCCATAAACAAAAGCCCGGCGTTGCCCGGGCTTTTCGCTCTCTTCGAGATCATCTCTGCGACCGCTAGCATAGCATTGGCCGTCAGGCGTTCGAAGTAAACTTACACGTTCACAACTCTGCAAATTATTTCTATTCTTTACATTCCACTAGACTTAACCCATCCGGCTCCAGTTCCCGATTTGGTGAACCCCGGGGGCCATCCGCTATCCTGCAATCGAGAGTAGGACTTTGACTCTCACCAACAAAAGCCCGGCGCTGCCCGGGCTTTTCGCTTTTTAGGAGGCCACAAAAATGTCTACCACCACCGACCGCCGCACCGCAGCCAACCGCGCCAACGCCGCCCTCTCCACCGGTCCCCGCTCCGAACACGGCAAGTCCGTCTCCTCCCGCAACGCCGCCACCCACGGACTCACCTCTGAAACCCTCGTCATCTTCCACTGGGAATCCCAAGCTGCCTTCGACGCCCTCCAGCAGGCCTTCCACGCCCGCTTCCGCCCCCTCGACGCCGTCGAAGCCATCCTCGTCGACCGCATGGTCGACACCACCTGGCGCCGCAACCGCGCCATCGCCATGGAAACCACTCTCCTCGACCTCGACATCGCCGTCAACGAAGACGAACTCCTCGAAACCGTCTCCAGCCAATCCGCCACGGGACTCCTCCGCATGGCCGTCGCCTTCCGCAACCGCCACGGCGAGAACACCTCCATCGCCGTCCAACGCCTCCTCACCGGCATCGAACGCTCCTACTCCCGCGCACGCCACGAACTCCAACTCATGCAGAAGGACCGTTTCAACAACATCACCATCGACGAACTCCTCGCGCTCGCAAACCAGCCTGCGACCGAAACAGCGGAAATCGACGACGGCGGCCAACAACCGCAATCCACCACGACCGCCGCCAACCCCAACAACTCCGAAAATTCCAAAACGAACCCAGTGCCGCGCCCCGAACCGCCGACGGCAGGCGATCCGTCGCTCAGAAAAGCCAGCTGATCCGCGCAAAACGCGTCCGAAGGCCAAGCGCTCCAGCGCCACGATGCATGCAGCATCCACCAAATGGAAAAGGCCAGCCCAATTTCCTGGGCCGGCGCTGGATTGACAACTGAATATTTGCCCGTCAGAGCAAGGGAGTGGGAGCAGTCCGCTCCCTCCTCAAGGCCCTTTCTTCTCGGCGGCAGCTGCGGCAGCAGGAGCAGCAGCCGGAGCCGCACCGGGCGGCGGACCCTGCGCGATGCGCACCTTCGAGCCCGTATCCAAACGCGCCAGATTGGTCACAGCAATCGTCTCGCCTTCGTTGATCCCTTCCAGGATCTCGATCATGTTGTCGAACCGGTCGCCCAACTTCACGTCCTTCGCTTCCACGACGTTGTCCTTGAGCACATACACCTTGTTCGCGCCGAATACATAAGCGACCGCCCGCGCTGGAACGACCTTCACACGCTCCACCTTGTCAGTCGGAACGCGAGCGCGTGCATACGAACCCGGCTTCATCGAGTTATCCGAATTGTCGATCAGAGCCTCCGTCACAAACGTGCGCTTGGCCTGGTCCACCGTCGGCGAAATGCGCCAGACTTTCCCCTGGAACTTCTTGCCTTCGAACGCTTCCACTTCCACGTCCACCAACTGCCCGACCTTCACCCAGGGCGCCATCCGCTCCGGGATCTCCAGTTTCAGACGGATCGGGCTCGTACGCACCATGTTCATCAACGGCGTATTGGTCCGCACATACTGCCCCGGATTCACCATGCGTTCCTTGATCGCGCCCGCAAACGGCGCCCGCACGGTCGTGTCGCGAAGCTTCTTGCGCTGCAATTCCAATTGCGCCTTGAACCGTTCCACTTCCTGGATCAGGTTGCGCGTCCCATACAACGTCGCGTCATAGCTCGCCTGCGCCGCTCGAAAACGGGCCGAGGCCTGATCCGCGTCCGCCTGCGCGCCGATCCCCTGCGCCGCCAACTGCTGCTGCCGCTTGAATCGCTGCTCGGCTTCGTACAGTTCCGCCGCCGCGCGCCGCGGTTCCGGAGCATCCTTCGCGTCCTTCAACTTGTCTTTCTCGTCACGCAGCCCGAGACGCTCCAAAGCCTGCCGCAACTGCGCTTCGTTCTGCAGCAGGATGTAGCGCTGCTCCTCATCCGAGATGCGGACGATGACCTGCCCGGCCTGCACCTTGTCGCCCAGGTCGACCTCGACCTTCTCGACTCGGCCGTCGATCTCGGCGCTGATGACAGTTTCGTCGTACGGGAACATCGTGCCGACGGATTCCACCACGCGCGTGATGTCCTTCGCCGCGACGGTCGTCACACGGACCTCCACCGCCTCGGCCTGCTTCTTGTTGGCCTGCGCGGGCTGTTTCGGACCGCAACCTGTAGTCAAAAATGCGAACGCCAGAAGGAACGCAGCGGAAAGACAAAGCCGGAGATTCTGCATGAAAGGTCTTAGTGTATCAAGGCGCAAACGGAGCCGGACATGTTACTCCCCGACCGTTAGGACTCCTGCAAAGCCGCCAGTCGGCCCGCCGCCGCGCCCGAATCGATCGACTCGCCCGCCAGCACCATCGCGCCTCGAAAGTCCTTCGCACGGTCCGCCAGAACCAGCGCCGCCGCCGCGTTCACCAGCACGATGTCCCGTCGCGGACCACTCTCGCCCCGCAGCACGGCCTTCGCAATCGACACGTTCTCTTCCCTTCCGAACGGAATGAGAGTCGATAGCCGCGTCCGGGGAACACCGAAATCCGCAGGCTCCCACAAATGCCGCACCACTTCGCCGCCGCCTCGGACCTCGAACACGATCGTCGAACCCGTAGTCGAGATCTCGTCGAGTCCATCGACTGAATGCACCACGAACGCCCGCTCGGTTCCCAACTCGACCAGCGCCTCGGCCACCAGTCGCGCGGACATTTCCGACGGCGCGCCGATTACCTGCCGCTGCGCCCCCGCGGGATTCGTCAGCGGACCCAGCAGATTGAACACCGTCCGCATCTTCAACTCCGTGCGAGCCGCACGCGCATGCAGCAACGCCGGATGATGCGCCGGCGCAAACAGGAACCCGATGCGTTTCTCGCGGATGTCCCGCGCGATCTGGTCAGGCGTTTTGTCGATCTTCGCGCCGAGCGCCTCCAGCAGGTCCGCGGACCCGAAGGTTCCCGACGCCGACCGGTTGCCGTGCTTCGCGACGTGCACGCCGGCGCCCGCGATCACAAACGCCGCGATGGTCGAGATATTGAAGGTCCCCACGCCGTCGCCGCCTGTGCCGCAGGTGTCGATCATCGGCAGGTCTTCCAGCCCGGTCACGCGCACGGATCGCGCGCGCATCGCCTTGGCAAAGCCTACGATTTCTTCGGAGACTTCGCCGCGCATCTTGATCGCAACCAGTAGGCCGGCGATTTGCGCCGTGGTCACATCGCCTTCGAGGATCGCCGACATCGCCTCATAGGCTTCATCCCGGGTGAGAATGCCGCCCTCGGCTACGCGGTGCAGGTAAGGAAGAAAGGCCATGTTATGATGGGGATTCTCCCAGTTTTGCACGAGAATCCTCTGGAATCCATATGAAAATCCATGAGTACCAGGCCAAGGCCATCTTGGCGAAGTACGGTGTGCCTGTGCCCCAGGGCCAGGTCGCTTTGACTCGAGAAGAAGCGGCTGCCGCCATACGCGAAGTCACCGCCAAGGCCGCCAGCGGAAACGTGGTGGTCAAGGCGCAGATCCACGCGGGCGGACGCGGAAAGGGCGGCGGCGTCAAGGTCGGCAAGTCGATCGAAGACGCCATCCAGCATGCCAACAACATCCTCGGCATGACGCTGGTCACGCACCAGACCGGACCCGAAGGACGCCTCGTGCAGCGCCTGCTGATCGAAGAAACGCTGCCGATCGAAAAGGAACTGTACCTCGGCATCGTACTCGACCGCGGCGTCGGCAAGAACGTCTTCATGGCTTCTTCCGAAGGCGGCATGGATATCGAACACGTCGCCGCCACCACTCCGGAGAAGATTCTCAAGGAACACATCGAACCTGGCGTCGGCCTCAGCGAAGCGCAGGCCGTGAAACTCGCCAAAGGCATCGGAGTGCCGGACAACATCGTCCCCGCCGCTGCCGCCGCGATGCAGGCGCTTGCCAAGGCCTATGAAGAGTGCGATTGCTCGCTCGCCGAAATCAATCCCTTCATCACCACCAGCGACGGCCGCGCTGTCGCGCTCGACGCCAAGATCAACATCGACGACAACGCACTCTTCCGCCATCCCGACCTCGCCGAACTGCGCGACATCAACGAAGAGGATCCGCTCGAAGTCGAGGCGTCCAAGTACAACCTCAACTACATCAAGCTCGACGGCAACGTCGCCTGCATGGTGAACGGCGCGGGACTCGCGATGGCCACCATGGACATCATCAAGTATGCGGGCGGCAGTCCGGCGAACTTCCTCGATGTGGGCGGCGGCGCGAGCCCAGAACAGATCAAGAACGCGTTCCAGTTGCTGACCTCGGATCCGCACGTGAAGGCGATCCTCATCAACGTCTTCGGCGGCATCCTGCGCTGCGACCGTCTCGCCACCGGCGTGGTCGCCGCCTGCCGCGAACTGCATGTGGAACTCCCCATCGTGGTCCGCATGGAAGGCACCAACTTCGAACTCGGCAAGCAGATTCTCGAAGAATCCGGCCTGAAGTTCACCGTCGCCAATGGAATGAAGGATGCGGCTGAAAAAGTTGTGGCCGCCGCGAAGGAGGCTGCGTAAGAACCAATGAGCGTCCTGGTAAATAAGAACACCCGCCTGATCGTGCAGGGCTTCACCGGCAAGGAAGGCACCTTCCACGCCGAACAGGCCATCGCCTACGGAACCAACGTCGTCGGTGGCGTCACCCCCGGCAAGGGCGGCCAGAAGCACCTCGACCGTCCCGTCTTCAACAGCGTAGCCGACGCGGTAAAGGAAACCGGCGCCAACGCGACCGTGATCTTCGTGCCGCCCAAGTTCGCCGCGGCCGCCATCATCGAAGCCGCCAAGGCCGGCATCGCGCTGGTCGTCTGCATCACCGAAGGCATTCCGGTGGCGGACATGATCAAGGCCAAGGTCGTGCTCGACGCGCATCCGGGCACGCGCCTCATCGGCCCCAACTGCCCCGGCATCATCACGCCCGGCGAATGCAAGATCGGTATCATGCCCGGCCACATCCACCTGCCCGGCAACGTCGGCGTCGTCTCCCGCTCGGGAACCCTGACCTACGAAGCCGTCGGCCAGTTGACCAAGCTGGGCATCGGCCAGTCGACCTGCATCGGCATCGGCGGCGACCCGATCATCGGCACCAACCACACCGATGCGATCCGCTTCTTCAATGAAGACCCGGACACGCACGCCATCGTCATGATCGGCGAAATCGGCGGTGACGCCGAAGAGCGCGCGGCTGCCTACATCAAGGCCAACGTGAAGAAGCCTGTGGTCGGATTCATCGCCGGCCAGACGGCGCCTCCCGGACGCCGCATGGGTCACGCCGGCGCGATCATCTCCGGCGGATCCGGCAAGGCCGAAGACAAGATTGCCGCGATGCAGGACGCCGGCGTCGTCGTGTGTCCGACTCCCGCCACCATTGGCGAAACCATCAAGAGCTTACTGTAAGAGAAGAACTATCAATGGAACGTACATTCGCAATCATCAAGCCGGACGCAGTGGCGAACGGCCATACCGGCAAGATCATCGACATCATCCTGCAGAACGGCTTCACCATCAAGGGCATGAAGCTGAAGCACCTCACGCGCAAGGAAGCCGAAGGTTTCTACGCCGTGCACCGTGAACGCGGCTTCTTCGCCGAACTCGTCGAGTTCATGAGCGAAGGTCCGGTGGTCGTGCTCTGCCTCGAACGTGAAGACGCCATCAGGAAGTGGCGCGAAGTGATGGGCGCCACGAACCCGGCCAACGCCGCCGACGGCACCATCCGCAAGCTGTTCGCCGAGAGCGTCGGCCGCAACTCCGTCCACGGTTCCGACGCGCCGGAAACGGCCGCGGTCGAGATCCCGTACTTCTTCGCGGCAACCGAACTGGTCTAACGAACGAAACTCAATCGACAAACGGGGCGGATCCTTCGCAGTGAGGATCCGCCCCGTTTCTGTTTCCGGCAACTTTACTGGCTGACCGGCTTCAGTTTCAAGTCGGTCTTCTCCGTCAGCGTGATCCCGTCGTTGGTCACCGTCTGGGAAATGTTCTTCTGAGCCAACAAATCCGGGGTGTTGACGAGATCCCAACCCTGAATGAATCCGTTGTCGCCTGCTGCGGCATGGTTCAGCGACCATCCCGTCCACCAGAAGTTGGCGGGAATGGTCTGCGACACACCGGAGCACGTCATCACGATCGACTCAGCAGGCTTCCCTGGATCCACCCAAAGTTCGACTTTCACGGGGATTTTGCGGTAGACCGGGCAGAAACTGCATAGCTGTTGTCCGTTTGCCGTCACCGCCTGTGGGTCGTAGTGCGGATTGAACTTGAACTGCACCTGGCTGAGCTTGGGATCCTGCCCGGCTTTGACCGTCAGATTATCCGCCGTCAATCGGGGAACAGTGACCGCACATCCGGCGGGAAGGTTGTTCACTTGCAGGTTGATGTTGTTGTACGTTGCTGGAGCAGCGCCCGCAAGCGTGAACGACGTGTAGAGGTCCTTTTGAGGGTCTATGACCTGGCTCAGGACTTCCTTGGTCATGTTGCCTGAGAGCGTGACTTTACCGGTCACCAGCGCGTCGAACGTTCCCGTGACGCCCACCGCTACGTCACCCTTGATGTTCGAACTGAAATTGAATTCGACGGCAGGCGGGCAGGTGGACGGCGAAGGCATCGCAGCCGTATCGGAGCCCGTCAACTCCATCTGGCGATAAGCGGCGATCAGGTCGAAATAGGCGGTGAAATCGTGTTTGTTGCAGCGGTCAGCAAGTTTCTGCGCGTAACGAGCCACAATATACGACGTGAAGTCACTGATGGCCGACAGCGTGGGATCATCGCCGGGAGCGCCAAGAAGGATCAGGGTGCGCGAATACGTCAGCGCGAGTTGCGCCGCGCAACGCATGACGTCTTCGTCGTCACCGCCCATGGCCAGTTCCATCATGGGTTCGATGACCCGCTCATAGCCCAGTTCGAAAACCTCGAGCGCCCTCGCGAAGTCGATGTCTGCGCTCGCCTGATCTCCGGCGGCGGCTTCTTCATGCGCCTGCGCCGTCAGGTAACTGCCGGCCGAAACGCAAAGGTCATAGTCATTCGCGATCCGGATCAGTTCCGACGTGAGATCGAAACTCCCCACGCCGGCGCCGCTGAAGTGCGTGAGCAGGATCTTCCATGTGCGGGCGTCGGGCAAGGCCGGATTGAGGTAGGCGCCGGGAGCCTGACCGCGCCAGCCGATGGGCAGGGATCCCTTCGGAGGGGCGCTGGCCAGATCGATTTGGAGCGTCGCCGGACGGATGAGGCCGAGTCCATCGGGCTCGAGTTGGACCCCTGCCGATAGCCCGGCGCCCGAGAGTCCCGCGACGGAGGCGATCGCCGTCATGGTTATGGTTTCGCGGTTGAGCAGAGCCCCCGGCGGGATGGTCAAGGTGAACTGATTGCCCTTGGCGTCGCGCAGCGTGAGCGATCCGCCGGAAGAAGGAATACTGGCCGTCACCTTGCGTGCGCCGTCCAGCACTGGCCGAACGGTCGCGGGCGGCGTTCCGTCGCCATTCCAGGGAAGGCGAACTGCCGGCGTCGTGGAAACAGAAAGCGGCGCGGTGAATTGTCGAACCGGCGACACCGCCAGGCTGGCGTCCACCGGACTGCCCGCCGACACAACGATCGAGCCTGAAGCGGGCGGCGCTGTAGCGACATCTGGGAACAGGTCCCCGGCGGATCCCCGCCAACGGGATCCTGGGGCAAGCGTTGTGGTCTGCGGAGCGCTTAACGGCTTGCCATCGGGGTCAACAAGCCAGTAATTCACGGCCACGGCTCTTTTCCCGGCGTTCCAGACTACCGCCCCTCCACTGGAAGTGGTGTTCTCGAAGGGCAGCGCAAACTGATAGTCCAGGGGCGCGGGCAGGAGTGCGGTTTCGGCCAGGAACGTCGCGCTGCTGCTGTCATAGGCGGTGACAAACGCTGTCACCGCGACCGGTTGGTCCGACACGACGAGCGCCGCAGCGGACACCAGCGCCGAACTGGATCCATCCGTCTGCACGAAGGCGGTTCCGCCCGGTGCAATTGGCCCCAAAGGCGCCTGCAGATTCAGGGTTGCCGCCGTGCCATCATCCTGGGTGAACTTGACACCGGGCGTCGCGGGCGTCGTTGCCGACAGGTTGGTTATAGCGAAAGTGGTTTGCAGGATCGCGTTTCCGTTAGCGGAAGGACCGTCGAGCACCTGCGGGAACAGGAAACGGACCCGCCTCGCGATGGCGTTCGTAGCTGGAAGGAGAGTGATGGCGGAAGATGTGCCGCTACGGCGGATCCCGGCCGCTGCAACGCGGATTGCGCCTGAAGTGGCCACCCGCAGCGTACCGCGGAAACCATCCGGCACGCCACCAAAGAGATCGCCCTGGATAAAGCGGATGGTGTGGCCCTGCGCGGCGACGCTTACCGTGACGGTGTCGCTCTGTGGCGCGCCCGTTTCATCCAGCAGTCGTAGCGTGACGGTCGCGGCGGCTTTGGCTGGATCATACAGGGCTATACCTGTGTTCATGCCCGATGCCGTATCAACCGGTAACCGGTACTCCGCGGCGAGATCCTGGCTTGTGACCGCAGGCAGGGCAGACTCGCTGCCGGTCGTCCCTGCCGGATCCGCGAACGTCAGGATGGACGACACGCTCAGCGGCACATCTGAGGTCACGGCCATCGCGCCCGCGGAACCATCGCCAGTACCGTCCGTCACGAGCATGCGCGTAGCTCCGGGGGCGAGTTTGAGGTTAAACCGGGAACCCGTTCCGAGACCGGTAAGTGAAAGGGTTCGAGGGCTCCCATCGTCCTGGGTGGCGGCAATCGAGATGGAGGCTGAGGTCCGAGCCGTGTTGGCAAGGGAAATGGTGGTTTTGAGAGTCCCGTTCGCGACCGTTCCATCGGCCACTTGCGGAAGATAGTAGACGTTCTGGGCGGTGAGCAGCCGAAGCCCGAAAATCAGCGCAAATCCAAACGAGGAACGAAGCATAGTAGCCTCCCCGACAACGTTAAGAACACGGCGGTTGACGCACAGAAAGAATATAACCCAGCCGGGAACGCAGCAGTTACGAATTCTCCTACAATGGACAGGTGATCCCCGCAATTGCCGCTCTCGCTTTCCTCGCTCAACAGGACTTGCGCCCCAACATCCCGCCCGTCCCTCGCTATGAAGTCAAGCGCGCGCAGGGCCGCATCACGGTTGACGGCAAACTCGACGAGGCGGCGTGGAACCACGCGCAGGTGATCGAGTTCGTCTTTCCCTGGGACGCGCAGACGGGCGCGAAGCAGAAGACCAAGGCGCGGCTGCTGTGGGACGACAAGAACCTGTATGTGGGCTACGAGGCCGAGGACATCGACATCGTGGCGCATCACACCGAGCGCGACGACCCGACGTACATGGACGATTGCGTCGAGATCTTTATCAACCCGAATCCCAAGCAGCAGGACTTCTACTACGGCCTCGAGATGAACGCACGCGCGGTAATGTACGACTACTTCTACGCGTTCCCGAAGTTCCTCATGAAGCGCTTCCAACTCGACAACTGGCAGCTTGCGAGTTTCATCCGCGGCACGCTCAACGCTCGCGGCGACAACGACGAGGGCTGGGGACTCGAAGTCGCGATCCCCTGGGAGAATTTCGTGGAACTGACCGGCAAGACGACGCATCCCGACACCGGCGCCGTGTGGACCGCGAACCTCAACCGCTGGGACGGGGTGGAGCCGAACCGCCGGCTCAGCCAGTGGTCCGACTCCGGGCTCAAAACTCCGAACCCGCACAACCCCGCCCGCTTCGGCGAACTGGTGTTCGTCAAGTAGCGACTAGCGGCCTGGCTCTTTCAAGCGGATCAGCGGCACGCGCCCGGCGTCCACATCGTTGGTCGGAACCGGCAGTTTCCGGCCCATGCTTTGCACAATCCGGAGTTTGCCGGAATCGGCGTATTCGAACCGGGGATCATCGACGCACGCGATTACGTATTCGCCCGCGAGCGCCTGAGTGAAAGTGAAAGTCCCATCACTGTCGGTGAGATAGCCGCGGCCGGAGGGATGCTTGCCTCGAAAATCCGCGAGGATCACGAGTACACCCGGCAGCGCCGCACCCTTCTCATCAACGGCAATCCCCTTCACGTTTCCGGTCTCGCCGTTGAGGCGTAGTTTCAGTTCCACCACGGACCCCTCGGCGATCTCGACCCGCCGCTGTCCATCGACAGCCGCGCCGGAGGCTTCGAGTTCCTCTATGAAAAAACCCTCGCTGCCAAGCAGGACCGGGCGATACAGACCGGCAAAGACATCCGGAATCGAAAACTGCCACTTTCCTGAGGACTCGGTCAGAGGCGCGTTGTAGAAGAAGCGGCTGGCGTCGTTTGCGAGATTCAAAGAGAGGCTCCGCTTTGGCCGGGTGGCGCTCGAGAAGGTGACGACACCGTTGATCGCAGCGACACGGGGATCTTCGAAATCCACCTGCATCGATTCACCCGACACGGTAATGCGCTTTTCGGCACGGTAGGGGCGTCCGGACTTGCTGCCGGTCATGCGCAAGATATAGCGACCTGGTGGAACGCCTCGGATCACCTGTCGCGAACTGACCACCCAGTCCTGGGCCTGCACACTTTGGACCTCTTCCAGGGCTTCGGGCAGGAGAATCAATTGACGGTTGCCGACAGCCATGTGTCCCGGCCCCAGAGTGAGACGAACCTCAACGCCGGAAGTCCTGCGCAAGGTGAAGTCCGCCCGCAAGTCCTCGGCGGGCTTCAACCGCAGGGCCTTGTCGACGGAGGTAAGAGAAGGCGGCGCCGGAAAGTAAGCAGGGACGAAGGCGTCCACCGGCGAATTCGATTCTTCCGCAAAATTGTCTGCCCGCTCTGAAGCGGTCACCACCACGAAATAGGATCCGCCGGGGACTGCGCCCAACCGGTACTTACCCTGCTCGTCGGTGCGAGTCCAACCAGCGGGCGCCATCGCTTGCCGCCCGGCTAGCACATCCACACGAATCAACTGAAGGCGCGCGTTCTCAATGGGGTCGCCGGCATCATCGACAACCTGGCCGGAGATGGATGAGACAGGAAACCAGCGAAAAGCCAGATTGCCGGTGTCGAAGTCCGGCCCGGTGCGCACGGCGACGCTAAAACCGCTTCCCGGGTAGGACTGGCCAAACCGCTGCGTAACGCCCCGGTACTGCGCGGACAGGGAATACATACCGGCCCTTGCGACCCGGAACCGAAACCTGCCGTCTTTTCCGGTCTTCATCCATGCGAGGGAATCACCACCCAAACCGCGACGTCCCTGCTCATCGAGAAAGACGCGCGCAAACGGCAGAGGATTGTTCGTCACCGCATCAATCACAACTCCGGCAATGGTGAAGCCGGACGGCGTGGCCTGCTGCGCTGCTGCAGCAACCGGCGTACATGCGAAGGCAAACAAGACCAGAGGGAGACAGTTCCGGTTCATTTGGCTAACTCCCGGACCACGACCGTCTTGCTGGACCCCTCCTCCACGACGACCGGAACTCCGCCGCTGGTTCGGTCCAAAAAGCCGGGACTGCGGTAGTCGGTCTGGAAAAGCCTCGAAAACGCAAAGATCCGGTATTCGCCGGGCTTGAGCGATTTCACGCTACATTCCGCCGGCTCACAGAGGATGCTGACAGCGCCCGCCAATACATCGCGGACCGGAACTGCGACAATCTCGGTGTGGCTGCGGGATTTGCAGGGTTCACACTCGACATTCACCGTACCCCCACCCTGACGGTAGGTGACGTAAATCGGGTCGGGATCCACTCCGGGTTCAAAACGCAGTATGGCGCCTTGGGTCAGGTCCGCACTGCCCATTCGCATGCCGGTGACATAACTTCCGTCGCAATGGACGTAGAAGAGATGAGGTTTCCCGGTAACGACATCAAATGTGACGGATGGATTCGGTGGAGATCCCCACTTCGACCGGACTTGGGGGTTCCAATCAAATACATCCGTCGATCTCAGGTTCGCGGTGCATCCGCGCACATTGCGCAACGGCCCTTGAGACTTGGCCTCGCCCTCGGCGTTGAGAAACACCCGGAGGTTCGCCGCGGGACGCTCGCCGCCTAACGGTGGCATCGAGACGGGCGGAGGATTGGCGTCGCCGCCGACTCGGACCGGTGCTTCGGAAGTCAGGCTGGCTCGTTTTGCCCGCAGCACGTATTGCCCGGCGGGAACATCGAAGACTTCGAATCGCCCGTTCGTCCAGTTGTATCCGGCACGATGGGTCGAAACGGGCTCTCCGCCATGCAGGAGTTGAAACTGCGGCTCCAGCCCTTCTGTTACGCCCGGCAATGTGCCTTGTATCCGGTAGGCTCTCTCGAGGGTCACGCGAAAGTCCACGCGAGCCCTGGATCCGCCGTCGAGAACGAGCGGTTCAGCTTGCGTGATGGATGTCGCGCCGCCCGAATAGCGAGCGGGGAACGTCTCGACACTGCGTGCCCCGGACGAGTCGTCGATGATCGAGAGGGTTCCGCCATAGCGGCCTTCGGCGCGGATGAAATAGGCTCCCGGGTAGAGATTCCAGAGCTTGTACGCGCCCCGATCATCCGTCGAGACGTCCCGCGCCTGGTCGTAGCGGGCAAAACCATCGTTGACGGATCGGCGAAAAGCGACGATGCGAGCGTACCGTACTGGTTCGCCATCCTGGTCCGTGACCGATCCCTGCACGACAGCGAGGGGTGCAAGAGAGAGCTTTACCCCTGCGGCTGAACCGTGCTCGAGACGTACGGTTATTCGCTTGCTGTTGTCTGCCTGCAGGTCAAAATAGCCATTCTTGCGAGCCCAAAGGACGTATTGATTTTTCGGCAGTCCATGAAATTGAAAATCCCCGGCCGGACCCGTCGTCGTTCTCCAGTCGCCGCGACCCGGGTTCGTCACGCTCTGGATCATCCTGGCGTCGAAATCCTTCCCGCTCGCGGGAACCATCAGGACCTGCGCACCGCGGATGGGTTCGCCGGATACCGAGTCAATTAAAGCCCCGGAAATAGAAAGTTCACCAACAGGAGTTGAACGATCGCCCTGGCAAAAACAGCAAAGCGGCAGCAGCCATAACAAACCAATACGGGGCATTCCCCTCAAAGTACCAGCAAAAAGGAAATCGCGGGGGAACTGGCTTCTGCAGCCAATTTCCCCGCGATGGTGGTTTTCGGTCGTTTCGGAAGCGGACTACTTGTCGCGCGGAGTTTCCAGCCGCTGGACGATCATCTTCTTCGCCGACTCGATCAGGCCTTTGGCCTTCGGCATCGCTTCGATCGCCTTGATCACCGTCGGATCATTTTCGATCGCCACGCGGTCCGAGGCTTCCTTGCTGAACGCCGTGATGTACAACTCGCGGCGCAGTTCGTTGCGGATCCAGTCGTTGTGCTGCGCCCACTCGGCTTCGGTGAAGTCGAGCTTGCTTTCGAGCGCGAACTTGTGGAGGTCGTTCAGCACCTCGAGATCCGGGACCCAGCTCTGCGGCAGCTTCGCGTCGCCTCCACGAACCGAGAAGAACTTCGGCGCGTAGTTGAAGAACAACGCCTTGCGCAACAGTTCGATCTGGAACTTGTCGTACTTCGGCGCGGTGAACTTCTCGTCCGGCGAGATGCCGCCGCCACCGTACACCGTACGGCCGCTGTCGGTCATCTTCACGTCTGCCGTGTTCTTGCTTTCGAGGTTCTTGTGATAGTAGTACTCGACGAAGCTGATGTTCGAGTAATCGCGCTGGATGAGGCGTCCGCTGGGCGTGTAGTAGTGCGCCGTGGTCAACGCGAGGCCAGTGTTCTCGTTGAGCGGATACACCGTCTGCACAAGTCCCTTGCCGAACGTATTCTCGCCAAGCACCCAACCGCGGTCGTGATCCTGCAGCGCGCCCGCCACGATTTCCGCGGCCGAGGCCGAGGAGCGATCGACGACGACCACCACCGGATAATCCTTGCCCGCGCCACCGCCGCGACGCGCCTGATAGGGGCGTTCCGGCGACGTGCGTCCGCGATGCTTCACCACGACTTCGTTCTTCTTGAGGAAGTGGCCGGCGACTTCGACGCCTTCATTCAAAAGTCCGCCGGGGTTGCCGCGGAGGTCGAGCACGAGTCCCTTGATGTTGCTTTCGCCGAGCTTCTTCAGCTCGTCTTCCATCTCACGGCTGGTGTTCTCGTTGAACGAGTTGATGTCCACATAGGCGATGCCCGGCTTGAGCCAGAAGGCTTCGCTGACGCTCTTGCGGGAGATTTCGTCGCGGATGAGCGTGAAGCTCAACTGCTTGTCGACGCCCTGGCGTTCGACCTTGATCTGGACGGGAGTGCCGCGAGGTCCCTTCAACAGGTCCGCGACTTCGGAGGTGGTCAGTCCGTCGGTCTTTTTGTCGTTCACCTCGGCGATGATGTCGCCGCGGCGGATGCCCGCTTTGTAAGCCGGCGCGCCGGTGAACGGTTCTAATACTTGCGTGCGGTTGTTCTTGGGGCCGACCTGCATGCCGACGCCGTAGTAGTGGCCGCGCTGATCTTCGCGCAGCAACTGGAAGGCGCGCGGATCAAAGAAGTTCGAGTGCGGATCGAGCGTCCGCAGCATCCCCGGGATGGCGCCGTTGTAGATCGCGCGGTCGGCGTTGACCTTGTCCGCCGCGTTCTCCTCGATGGCGTTATAGACCTTGGTGAAGGCCTTTAAAGTCTGCGAGATATCGTCTTCCGACTGGGTAGCCGCCGAGGCGACCTCCGTTGCGGGACCAAACATTCCACCGGCAAGTGAGCAAAGCAGAACCGTGGCAAGGACCCAAATGTATGACCGTGCGCGTGATGCCATAAATCTAAAGACACGCCTCCTAGGGTGACGGGACAGCTTTCCCGCTGTTTCCAGTCTACACCTTTGACGCGCCCGGCGAGCCTTGGTTTCGTAAAGCCGCTTTCACGACCTTCCCCATGGCGTTCCGGGGCAGCTTTTCGATGCGTTCGAAGCGCCTGGGGATCTTAAAGGACGCGAGATGGGCGCGGGCGGCGGCTGCGAGTGCGGCGGGGTCGGCCTCGCCCGCGAAGAAGGCAACGGGGATCTCGCCACGCACCCGGTCGGGTTCGCCCACGACGGCCGCTTCGAGGACGCCGGGCTGTTCCTGCAGGAATTCCTCGATCTCCCGGGGGTAAATATTGAAGCCGCCGGAGATGATCAGGTCGCTCTTGCGGCCGCACAGGGTGAAGTACCCGTCGGGGGACCGGAAGCCCATGTCCCCGGTCTTGAAGAAGCCGTCGGCGGTCATCGACGCTTTGGTCGCCTCGTCGCGGCGCCAGTAGCCGGCGAAGAGGTTGCCTCCCTTGAGATGGAGTTCTCCTTCGACGCCGTCGGGGACCCGGTTGCCTTCGGGGTCGCGAACCTGGATCTCGACGCCGGGGAACGGGAGGCCGACGCTGCCGGGCCGGCGTTCACCAGCATACGGGTTGCCGATGTTCATGAGGGTTTCGCTCATGCCGTAGCGTTCGAGGATCGTGTGGCCGTTGTATTTGCCGCGGAACTCCTCGAGCGTCTGGGCGGGCAGCGGCGCGGATCCGCAGACGAACAGGCGCATGCGCTCGCCGATGCGTTTGGCGGTGTCGGGTTCGAAGTCCAGCAGTCGAACGTACATGGTCGGGACCCCGAAGAAGAGGGTGGGGGCGAAGTCCAGGAATTCGTGCGGGGCCTTCTGGTGCTCGAAGCGTTCGAGCAGGCGCATGCGGCAACCGGAGACGAGCCAGGCATGGATGCCGTTGCCGAGCGCGTGGACGTGGAAGAGCGGGAGGGCAAGCAGGAGACGGTCCTGCGCGGTGATCTGCCAGCAGGTGACGATGTTCAGCGCGTTGACGGCAAAGTTGTTGTGGGTGAGGACGGCGCCTTTCGAGGTCCCCGTGGTGCCGGAGGTATAGATGATGCCGGCGGGCGTGGCGCCGTCGAGCACGAGGGCGGGGCGTTCGACGGGCATGGTCGCTTCGGCCTCGGCGCTCCAGGCTGCGGCTTCGGCCTGCTGCAGGAAGGCCTTGGGTTCAGCGTCGTGGAGGATGTGGGTGGTCTCGCGGTCCTTGTAGAGGATGTTGACGGGTACGAAGATGACGCCGGTTTTGACGCAGGCGAGGAAGAGGTCGATCATCTCGACGCAATTGACGAGTTGGACGGCGAGGCGGTCGCCCGGCTGGAAACCTTTGGCGCGCAGCAGCAGGTTGGCCATGCGGTTGGAACGCGCGTCGATGTCGCCGAAGGTGTAGACGCGGCCCTGGAATTCGAGCGCTTCGACGTCGCGGCGGCCGTGGAACGAGAGGTCAAACAAATCCGAGAGGGTCACTTCGGCTGAGTGTATCGCGCCGTGTGACAAGATTGTCTGGATGCAACTGCGATTCGCGGTGATTGGGGGCGCCGGCGTGATGGGCCGCGACCATGTCGCGCATGTCCGCGCGAATCCACGTTGCGCGCTGGCGGCGGTGGTGGATCCTGCGCCTGGGGCTGCCGAGTTCGCGGATGTCGATGGGTTGCTGCGGGCGAATCTCGCGTTGGACGGGGCGATCGTTGCGGCGCCCAATGCCCTGCATGCGCCGGTGACGATTCGCTTGCTGGAGGCCGGGATTCCGGTGCTGGTGGAAAAGCCGATCGCGGGCTCACTGGACGACGCGGCGGCGATCGTTCGCGCGGCTGCGGAAACGGGCGTGCCGGTGCTGGCCGGACATCACCGGCGGCATAGCGCGTATATGCGGGCGGCGGTCGAATGCATCGCGCGCGGGGATCTGGGGCGGATCGCGGCAGTGCAGGCGACCACGCTGTTCCACAAGCATGCGGCGTACTTCGCGCCCGAATGGCGGCGCAAGACCGGCCCGATCCTCATCAACCTCGTGCATGATGTCGACAGTTTGCGCGCACTGGCGGGCGAGGTGACGGCGGTGCAGGCGATGGGGTCGAACCGGATCCGCGGGTTCGACGCGGAAGATACGGCGGCAGTGCTGCTGGAGTTCGCGAGCGGCGCGCTGGGGACGCTGCTGCTTTCCGATACCGCTGTGTCGCCGCGCAGTTGGGAACAGACGACGGGCGAGAATCCGGCGTATCCTCGCGATGCTTCGCAGGATTGCATTTTTGTGAGCGGGACGCATGGGTCGCTGGCGATTCCGACGATGCGGTTGTGGCGGCAGCCGCAGGAGCCTTCCTGGTACGAGCCGTTTGTGGCATCGCAAGTCGACGCGGGTCCGCCGGTGGATCCTGTGGCCCGGCAACTGGATCATTTCTGCGATGTCGTGCAGGGATCCGCGGCGCCGCTGGTGACGGCCGCGAGCGCGATGCGTTCCCTTGCGGTCACGCTTGCCATTCGCGAGGCTTCGATGACTGGCGGCAGAGTTACGCTAGAGGCATGATGAAGCGTTATCTTGCTCTCGTCGTGTTGCTCGCGGCCGCTTCCCTGCCCGGCTTTGGACAGACGACAACGACCTCGTCCGACGGCACGAGCAACACGTTCGTTGCCGCAATCGAATCGGTCGGAGGCCGCACGATCCAGGTGTTTCTCACGGTCACATACGCGGACAATGCGACCGAAGACCAGTACGTCGACGTGAACAATTTCCGCACCGACACGACAGCGGCGATTGTCGCCGTGGCCAATAAAAATGCGCCTCTCGAGGTTTTTTCGGCAGCGGTGCTGAATTCGTTGTTCGCCAAGTACACGCAGGTGCGCAACATGGTCGTGCAGGTGATCTATTCGAGCCAGACGGTGAATCAGCAGTCCGTGGTGTCCCAGCGCACCCGGGTTCCGGACAAGCCGGGGACGAGTGCGGCATCGCCCACTTCGGCGAAATGAACCGGCGCGAGTTCATCGCCGGCGCAGCGGGCGCGGTTCCAGCATGGGCGGCCGGAGAGCGGCCGAATGTTCTGCTGGTGCTGCTGAACCACGTGCGCGCCTGCGATCTCGCATGCTACGGCAACTCTGCGTCGAACGTCCCGACTCCGAACCTGGATCGGCTGGCGGCCCAGGGACTGCGGTTCACCAATGCGCTGGCGACGTTTCCGCTGAGTACGCCGGCGCGAGCGATGATCCAGACCGGGCGTTGGCCTTCGGTTACGGGCGCGGTGTTCAACTCGGTGAATCCTCGGCTGCCCGCGGATTCGAAACCTCTGGCGGCTGCGTTTGCCGAGGCAGGATATTTCACCAGTTATGTCGGGGTGTGGCATCTGGCGGCCGGGCGGTTGGCAGGTTCGCTGGATTCTGCGCGCCCGGCGCCGCGGAGGTCCGGGTTCGGGCAGCAACCGGAGTTCGTGCCGCCGGGTCCGCTACGGATGGGGTTCGAGAACTGGCACGCGTTCAACTTTCACACGGAGTTTGCTCGCGGGTACTTTTATCGCGACGAGCCGCGTCGATTGCTGATGCCGGGGTACGAGACGGACGCGGAAACGGCGGTTGCGATCGAGGTGATGCACGAGTGCCGCGTGTCGAACAAGCCGTTTTTCGTGGTGCTGTCGCCGCATCCACCGCATCCGCCGTGGCGCGCGAATCAGACTCCGGCAGCGTCGCTGGCGAAGATCCCGGCCGAGTTGCGGTGGCGGGCGAATGCTCGCGATCGATCGAAGGATTCGGAAGAAGCGGATCCGTGTTGCTACTACGCGCAGTTGCATAACGTGGATGAGAATATCGGACGCTGCCTGCAGTACCTCGAGAAGAACGAGATCCTCGACAACACGCTTGTTGTATGCGTGTCGATGCACGGCGAGATGCTGGGTTCGCGCGGGATATACGGCGCGATGCGCGGGTATGCGGAGTGCGTCGATGTTCCGCTGCTGATGCGGTGGGGGCGGATTCGTCCTCGCGTCTCCGATGCGTTGATCACGCCGCTGGACTTGTATCCGACGCTTGCCGGCTTGTGCGGACTTCCACGGCCTGCGCACCTCGACGGAGTGGATCTGTCGCAACATGTGCTGCAGGGTGCGCCGGCGCCGCGCCGTTCGGCATTGCTGATGAATTACGTTTCGCATCCCGAGTATCCGGAGTCGGGAACGCTTGCGCCGGAGTTCCGCGGGGTTCGCGACGGGCGGTTCACGTATTTGCGGCATGTTGCGGGCGGGCGCGAGGAACTATACGACAACGTGAAGGATCCGCTGCAGGGGCGGAACCTCATAGCGCCGGGAAAGAAGGGCCCTGCCGCGATGCGGTCGACGTTGCAGCGGTTGCTCGAAGCGGCTGGCGACACGGCTCAGCCGGGGACTTTCTATCGAGACTGGTTCAACGACAATCGGGATGTGGTGGCGGGGCTGAAGCCCCGCGCGGACTCAAGTCCGCCCCACAACGCTTAAGCCGGCGTGGCCGGGGAGAGGACGATCCTGTCGATGTTCGCGTAGCATTCGCGGAGGCCGAGTTCCATGCCCGATTGCAGGCACATGTCGCGCTCGAACTTCGTGGGGAACAGCATCGTGGCGGAGAACAGAGTTTCCGCGCCGCCGTCGCGCTCTTCGAAGGTGATCGTGACGATGGCGGGATCGCCGCCTGGCATTTGTTCGAAGCGCTCGGTGCGGCGGATCAGACGGGGCGGTTCGAGTTCGAGGAACTCTCCTGAGAACGCGATCTCTACGTTGTCGGGACGCACCACGACCCAGCGCCATTTGCCTCCGATTCGCAAGTCGATGTCACAGACCGTGACGGTCGTGCCTCGCACGCCGTACCAGCGGCGGACGTGCTCGGGCTTCGTCCACACGTCGTACATCAATTGCGCCGGCGCGCGGAAGACGCGCTGCATCAGGATCTCGCGATCGCTCGGCGTGGTGATGACGCCTTCGTTGTCGATCATTTCTTTTTCCTGCCTCCTGATTCTGCTTTGAGTTCCAACAGGTACTCGTCCAAACGCTGAAAGCTCTCTTCCCAGTTGCGGCGGAACCGCTCGGTCCAGAACGCGACATCGCGCAGGCGCTCGGCGTTCAACCGGCAGGGACGGCGCTGCTTGTCGCGACCCTGCGTGATGAGTCCGGCTTTCTGCAGGACGCGTATGTGCTTCGATACGCCCGGCAGACTCATGCGCAGCGGTTCCGCGAGCGTGTTGACCGTCGCTTCGCCCTGCGCGAGACGTTCGAGGATCGCGCGGCGTGTGGGATCCGCGAGGGCCGCGAGGGTGAGGCTGAGCGTGTCAGGCGCTTTCATACTTTACCACTTGGTTAATTAACTACTTGGAATAGTACATGACGGAGCGGCTCGCATGCAAGAGGAAAATGCTGTGGCCCGGAACTTGCACGCAGAAGCAGGCAGCGCGACAGAGTCGCGGTGCGGCCGGGGGATTTGCCCAAGTCCGGCCGCGGACCAGCGCCATCTCGCGCGGAAGGAGGTCCCGCTTCGCCATGACGTATCGTTACCTGCCACTGGTCCTGCTGCGGATGGTGATCGGCTGGCACTTCCTGTATGAGGGTTGGACCAAGGTCATTGATCCGAACTGGACAGCCGCAGGTTACCTGAAAGGCAGCAGCGGTCCGCTGGGACCTGTGTTCCGCGCGCTGGCGGATCAGGCGAGCGTAATGCCGGTGGTGGACGCGATGAATACGATCGGACTCATCGCCGTCGGACTCGGACTGATGCTCGGGGTCTTCATTCGTCCCGCGGCGTGGGCTGGCATAGGGATGCTCGCGCTGTATTACCTGGCATATCCGCCGTTCTTCACGCCATTCGCGAACCTCGGGATGACCGAGGGGACGTACCTGATCGTCAACAAGACACTGGTCGAGTTGTTCGCGCTGTCGACGATTCTTGCCTTCCCTCGCAGCTATGTAGGGTTGCAGCACTGGTGGAAGTCCGCGATGGTGGCGGCTCCGGCGACGAGTCCGCAACGGCGGGAGGTGCTGGCGAGTTTCGCGGGCTTGCCGGTGTTGGGGGCGTTCGTGCTTGCCGTGTTGCGAAAACACGGGTGGCGCAGTTTCGAAGAGGCCAACCTGCAGGCGCCGGCCAAAGGGGACACGTTCACATCGAGTGCGACGGTGAAGCGATTTCAGTTCGCGTCGCGCTCGGACCTGAAGGGTGAGATCCCGATGGCGCGTATCGGCAGGCTGAACGTCTCCCGCATGATCATGGGTGGGAACCTCATCGGTGGATGGGCTCACGCGCGCGATCTCATTTACGTTTCGAAGCTGGTGCGCGCCTACCATCACAAAGACAAGATTTTTCAGACGCTGGCGCTGGCCGAATCATGCGGCATCAATTCGCTGATCACGAATCCGGCGTTGTGCGCGGTGATTCGCGATTACTGGCGCAACGGCGGGCGGATCCAGTTCATATCCGATTGCGGCAACAAGGATCTGTTGGGCGCGATTCGCAAGTCGATCGATAGCGGGGCGGCGGCCTGCTACATTCAGGGCGCGCTGGCGGACGACATGGTGGCGGCGGGCCGGTTCGACGAGATGGCCGCGGCGCTCGACCTCATCCGCAAGAACGGGCTTCCGGCAGGCATCGGCGGGCACAAGCTTGCGACCGTAAAAGGCGCGGTGGACCACGGACTGCGGCCGGATTTCTGGATGAAGACGCTGCACCAGGTGAACTACTGGTCCGCGCGGCCGGGCGAGAAGGAATGCGACAACATCTGGTGCGAGGATCCGGCGGCGGCTGTGGCGTACATGAACGAACTGCAGGAGCCGTGGATTGCGTTCAAGGTGCTGGCGGCCGGCGCGCTGCCGCCGAAGCAGAGTTTTCGATACGCCTTCGAGAGCGGCGCAGATTTCATTTGCGTGGGGATGTACGACTTCCAGATTGTCGAGGACGTGAATTACGCCGTCGAGGTGCTCAACGGTCCGCTGGTGCGGGCGAGATCCTGGAAGGTTTAGACGCGTTCGAAGCGGTAGCCTTCCCCACGCACGGTCTGAATGAAGCGCGGATTGCGCGGATCCTCTTCGAGTTTGTTGCGCAGCCATGCGACGTGGACATCCACTGTGCGCGGGGTGATGAACGGCTGTTCGCTCCAGATGCTCGCCAGCAATTGCTCGCGCGTGACGGTCTGGCCGCGGCGGTCAATCAGAAATCGCAGCAGCTTCAATTCTTTGATGCTGAGATTCAACGGTTCGCCGGCGCGGGTCACTTCGCCGCGTGAGAAATCCGCGATGACGCCGCCGAACTCGAAGCGCAGCACCGGCGTGAGTTCGTGCTTGCGAACGCGCCGTAGCAGAGCCGCCACGCGCGCGAGCAGTTCTTTGTTCTCGAACGGCTTCACGAGATAGTCGTCGGCGCCTTCCTGCAAGCCGTGGACCCGGTCATCGACATCGAAGCGCGCGGTGAGCATGAGGATCGCGCCGTCGAAGCCGCCCTGCCTGGCGAGGTGACAGATGGCGAATCCGTTGAGGCCCGGCAGCATGACGTCCAGGATCAACAGATCGAACGGGCCGGATTCGAAAACCATTCGCAGGCCGGTGTCCCCATCCGACGCGGTCAACACTTCGTAGTCGCGGGCGCGCAACATGTCGGACACGATCAGTTGGACATCCGGCTCGTCTTCGACCAGCAGGATCCGGGGCGGGCGGGTCATGCTGTCGTCTCCATGAGCGGCAGCCGCACAGTGAAGACCGCGCCCGTCACGCCGTCTTTGCGATTCTCCGCGGTGACGGATCCGCCATGCGACTGCGCGATGTCGCGAACCACCGACAAGCCGATGCCCGCGCCTCGCGTCTGCTGCGATCTCGCGCGTTCACCGCGGAAGAACGGCTCAAATATACGGTTCACTTCCGTATCTTCCAGGCCCTTGCCGCGATCCACGACCTGCACCTCGAGTTCGCGTCCTGCGGTCACGCGCACCTCGATGACTTTCCCTTCGCTGCCATGGCGCACGGCGTTATGCAGGAGATTCTGAAACAGCCGGCGCAAGCTGGCGGCGTCACCCAGGATCTCCGGCAGCATTTCGGGGATCCCGGCTTCGATCCGGCATCCCGCCGCGCGCGCCTCGCCCGCGATTCCCTCGATGGCGCTTCGCAGCACAGCCGCTGTATCGACGGCAGCCTTGTTGCGCGGGGCTTTGGTTGCGGCCGCGGCGTAGTAGAGGACCTGTTCGACGAGATCGGTCAGTTGCTCGGCCTGCCGCGCGATGATTCCTGCGTATTGCTTTTGCTGCCGCTCTTCCTTCACTGTGCCGTCGAGCAGGCTCTGGCTGGCGGACTTGATGGCGGTGAGGGGCGTTCGCAGCTCATGCGAGACCGTCGCGAAGAAGCGGCGTTCGACCTCCGCGGCTTCGCGCGTCTGGCGGTTGAAGCGCAACAAAGAGAATCCGGCGGCAGCAATCATGCCGATGAGGGCGCCGGCGATCGACAGGTTGCGGATCCGGCTGGATTGCACGACTGCTTCGAGCGATCCCTGTTGATGGGCCGCGCGTATCGTCCAACGCATCTCCTGATGATCGCGACCGGGACCGGGGCCTCTGCCTCTGCGGCCGCCACCGGCGAAACGCAACGGGAACGCCGGCACGGACGCATCATGCTTCATCAACTGCTCTCCGGCCACCAGGTTCCCAGCCGAATCCTGCACCTCGTAACGGTATTCGATGAGTTTGAGATGACGCGTCGCGAGGGCCGGCAGCCAGCGGTTCACTACGGTATCCGCGTCAACCTCCAGCAAGAGCCACTCGATTTCCTCGCCTTCGGGTCCAAACAGGGGGATCTCGACGAGCCGCCACAGCCGCGGATCGATCGACGGGGGACGTCCTTGGCCGGCCATGCGGCGCTCTGCGGTGGCGCGGAACGTCGACCATTCCGCGGGCCAGGCCGGGACCGGCTCCACGCCGTCTTCCTTCACCTCATAGAGCGCGAGGCGGTCTTTTTCGGGACGCGCGACCATCACACGCGAGAACAAAGGAGTTTCCACGGCATCCTGCCAGCGGCGAAAGCGCTCCGTGTGGGCGCGCTTCCAGCCGGAGTCCTCGAGTTCTTCGGGTGCAGGCAGGAGTTCGCGTTCCTGGCGAGCCGCTTCCTGATTGATCGCCGCCGCAAAGAGATCCAACCGGTTGCCCAGATCGAAGCGCAGGCGCGCGGATTCGGCTGCGCTCAACTCCGCAGTCCAGCGGAACTGCAGGGCGCCCAAGACGACGCAACCCAGCGTCAACGCCGCAAGGATCCACCAACTGGACCGGGATTCTTTCATCGCTGCTCTCTTCAGACTGTACTGCACCAACAGGGCCGCCGGACTTTGTCATAACATTCCTTAACAGGCAAAACCCGTTTTTCAGGGTTCTTACAGGTGTATGACTCAAACACGAAGAAGGCTCCTCATCCAATTGGTTCTCCTTCTCGGCACAACTGCTGCTGGTTTTGCTCAACCGGGGCCCGGCGGACCTGGTGGCCCTGGCGGTCCTGGCGGACCTGGTGGCCCTGGCCGGGGCAATCCTGGCGCGCCGCTGGCGACACTGCGCGGCGTTGCGATCCCCGAGCCCACAGGACTCAACGATTATGTTCGCGACCGCGGGGCGCTGGTTGCGCTTGGCAAAGCATTTTTCTGGGACGTGCAGGCCGGCAGCGACGGGCGGACCGCCTGCGCGACGTGTCATTTTCACGCCGGCGCGGATCACCGCGTGCAAAATCAACTGTCCAGTCCGCACGACTCTTCGAACACCGTTGCTCCGAATCAAACGCTCACGCTCGACGACTTTCCTTTTCGTAAGCTCGCCAATCCCGCGGCTGGGAACTCGGCCGTGTTGCGCGATCTGCGGCAGGTGTTCGGATCCGCAGGCGTGTTCCGCGTGAGTTTCCTCGATGTCCTGCCAGGCAATGCGATGGACGCCGGCCTCGCGGTGACGCCGAAGCCCGGCCTGTTCGAATCCGCGGGCGTGCAGGTGCGGCAAGTCACCGCGCGCAACACCCCGTCGGTGATCAACGCGGTGTTCAACGTCCGTAATTTCTGGGATGGCCGGGCCAGGGAGGTTTTCACCGGCGCGACTCCGTTCGGGGACTCCGACACGGGCCTGGCGGCCTGGGTCGACGACGGCAACGGGGGACTCACCTCGCAACGCGTGCGTCTCGACAACGCCAGTCTCGCTTCGCAGGCAGTTGGCCCCGTATTGAACAATGTCGAGATGTCCTGGGACGGGCGCTCGTGGCCGAAGCTGGGGCGCAAGATGCTTTCGCTGCGGCCGCTGGGCCGGCAGCAGGTGCATGCGGAAGACAGCGTGCTCGGCGGCATGGCTTCTGCGGACGGCGCGGGCCTCGACCGCTCGTATGGCGACTTGATTCGGGCGGCGTTTCAACCCAGGTATTGGGAGGCGGCGGGTACGGATGCGGATGGGTTCCAGCAGATGGAAGTGAACTTCCCGCTGTATTGGGGACTCGCCATTCAGGCTTATGAATCGACGCTCGTGTCCGACGACACGCGCTACGACCGGTTTCTGCAAGGGGACACGGCTGCGCTGACCCCGCTCGAAGTGCAGGGGTTCAATGAGTTTCGCGGCGGCGGTTCGCAGTGCACGAACTGCCACATGGGTCCGGAACTGACGGCGGCATCCTACACGAACTTCGCGCGGCGCTCGACGAATGCGAACGCGAATCTGCCGGATACGCTGGGATTCTTCCGGATTGGGGTGAGTCCGGTGGCGGATGATGCGGGCGGCGCGGCGACGGACGGCTTCAATCAACCACTCTTCGATATCGCCCAGCAGAACCTGGCGCGCGGCGTGTTCAAGGCGCCGGGATTGCGGAATGTCGAGTTGACCGGCCCGTACTTCCACAACGGCGGACAGGCGACCATCGAGCAGGTCCTCGAGTTTTACGGGCGCCGCGGCGATTTCCCCGGTGACGGGAACCTCGGCCCGGGCATACCGGTGATCAACCTCAATGCGCAGGAACGCACGCAGGTCGCCGCGTTTCTACGGGCCTTGACCGACGACCGGGTGAAGTTCGAACGCGCGCCGTTCGATCATCCGTCGCTTTGCATTCCCGTCGGACACGAGGAGAGTGCGCCGGGCGTGCTGCAACCGGCATCCGACGGCATCGGGCTGACTGCGGTGGACAAGTGGGCGCTCATTCCTGCGTCGGGACGCAACGGCAACGAGGTTCCGCTGCAGACGTTCCAGGAACTGCTGCTGGGCATCGGCGCGGATGGTTCCCGCGCGCACAACCTCACGCAGGGCTGTACGCCCTAGAGGTTCACGAGATCGGGCGGCCGGTCACTCGATGGTGAGTTTGACCGGCTGCTCGAGGAACTGCTTGCCGTCTGCACTCAGGATCATCAGGCTGTAGCGGCCGGCCTTGGCGTCCGCGGGAACCTTGAAGACGATCGAGTCATCTTTCTGCGTGACGATTTGGACCTTGGTGTCGTCCTTGCCGTCGGTGAGGTACAACTCTTTGACGAGCGCCTTGCCGACGTTTTCTCCGGTCGTGGTGAATTCGTCGCCGGCCTTGCCGGAATCCGGTGTGACGGTGGAAAGCCGTGGCATGGGACCATCGGCTGCGTACAGTCCTGACGCTGCAACAAGGGCCAGGACCAATAAGAACCCGAACAGAAGTCTCTTCATGGAAACTCTCCCCGGTGGAATTCTGCTCCTGTTTTGGTCCGAGCGCAAGGCCCTGCGCCTATAATTTCACGTCGAACCTGTGTCCTTGCGGCTTGGCGGGCAGAGTCAGCGCGATCGTGCGCCGTGAGCCGGGTTTCGGCAGGTACAGCTTTTGCGGCGAATCGCCGGTGTAGGATCCGGTGATTCGTCCCTTGTGGATGCGGTATTCGAGAACGCGGCGGCCGCGCCACGCCAGACGCTGGCCGAAGCCTCGCGCTTCGAATTCCGGCGTCACGACGGGCCGGAGAGTGATGCTGCCGTCGAGGCCGAGGTCCACGCCGAGTACGAAGCGTTGCACGATGCGGATGAGGTTCGCGGGATATTCGCAGTACTTCTCGGCGCCGTAGCCGCCCTTCGGGCCATAGCGTTCGCGCCAGTAGTAGCCGGCTTGGCGTCCCGCATCGCAGACACGGTAAATGGAATCGAGCAGTCCCGCGGCATCGCCCATACGCGCGCGGGCCTGGCATTCGAGGAACCAGACGCGGCCCATTGCGGCGAGGTCCATGCGGTCGGGATATGAGAATTCCCAGGCTTCGTAGCGGTCGGGTTCGGTGACGATTCCCGCGGGCATGCCTCCGTAGTAGAAGCGCTGCTCGTTGCGGATCGACGGCCAGAGTGCGGCGATCTGTTCGCGCGTTGCGGCGCCGAAGGCGAGCGCGGTCCAGTCCGCATCGCTGTAGCCGTGGGTGGCGATGAAGCCGCGCTCGGGATGGCGGTATTCGGCGAAGCGATCCTTCTTCCAGAACTGCTCGACGAAATAATTGCGGATGCGGGTGGCGACGGCTTCGTGACGTGCGGCTTGCTGCGGATCGCCCACGATGCGATTGAGTGCGGCTGCGCGGCGGAAGGCGTCTTCCGCATGCGGTTGCGTGACGCCGTCGCAGTCGAGACGCGTGGGACGTTCGACGTAATAGCCGCCGCCTTTCACTGCTCCTTCCGGCGTGGTGAGGGATTCGAGGAAGTCCGCGGCGCGATTGATGGATGCGATCTGCGTGCGCAGCCAGTCGAGGTCGAGCGTACGGCGGAAGATCGCGTCGGCGTTCTGAATGTAGGTCGGGCTTGCGAGCGCGGCTAACGGATTGCCGGGCACCCAGTGCTGATAGAGTCCGCCGTTCGGCGCGATGGTCGTCGTGTAGCCTTTGGGTCCGACGGTCTTGCCTGCCTGCGAAGGGAAGATCGCCAGCGGCAGGTTGCCGTCTTCGCGCTGGAAGGTCCGCACATAGTCCCAGTTCGCCTTGGCCGTATCGACCTGACCGAGCCACAGCAGCGCGTCGGTCATCTGATGGCCGTCGAGCGAGGGATACGTGTTGCCATAGCCGAAGCCACGGCCGTCGGCGCATACCGAGAAATAGCCGGGAAAGACTTTGGGATTCACGGCGGCGAGCACGTTCTGCCGCGCAGCGCGTGTGTAGGCTTCGGTGAGACGGTCGTCGGGCAGATCGGGGGTGGTCCACGCGGGGGCGGCGTGATCTTGCGTTTGGGCGGCGGCGGCGGCGAGCATGGTGCTCATGGCCGCGCGGCGGGTGATCGGCATCAGCGTGCGGTTTCCATTGCGTAGAGGGCGTTGTGTGTGCGGATGTAGATCCTGCTGTCGAGCACGACCGGGGTCGCGTAGATATCGGACTCGAAATCGTTGATCGCGAGGATTTCCCAATCGCCGGCGGCGCGCAGCACGACGACTTTGCCGTGTTCGCTGGCGATGTAGATCTTGCCATCGGCGGCAACGGGCGACGCATAGTAGTCCTCGAGCGCACCCATGAGACGGGCCTGTTTCAGGACCTTCCCGGACTTCGCGTCGAGCGATGTCGCGATGCCGCCACTGCGGAACAGGAAGACGACGCCGTTGTAGACGAGCGGTGTCGGCACGTCCGGCAACGACTTTTCGTAACGCCAGAGTACGTGCGTGCTGGTGACATCGCCGCGGCCTCCGAGCCGGATCGCGAACAGCGCGTTGCGCGAGGCGCGGCGGGTGCGGAAGAAGGTCCACTCGCGCTCGTTGAGGAAGCCGTCGCGATCGAGGTCGATGGCGCGCCAGCTTCCTGTCGGCTGCCATGGAGACGGGAGTTCGCTCTGCGCGAGTTTGCCGTCGTGATTGACGTCGGCTTTGGCGATGACATCGGCGAACGGCGGGAGGTCCACTTGTTCGCCCGCATCATTGCCGGGGGTCCAACCGGCGAAGTAGAGGACATCGCCCGCGACCACGGGCGCGGACTTCGGCTGGCAGGTGAGTCCGCGGACAAACCATTCGACTTTGCCGTCGGCAACCGAATAGGCGGTGAGTTGGTAGGAGCCGGGCGCGATGACTTGCGCGGGTCCTTGTGGCGGATGGTGAATGAGCGGGGTCGAGTAGCCGTTGATCACTTCGCGCGGATGTTTCCAGACAGCGCGGCCGGTTGCGGCGTCGATGCCGAGGATGAACGCGTCCGTGTCCTGGTCGCAGACGAGGATGACGCGGCCGTCAGCGTACACAGGCGAGGCGACGATGCCGTGCTGGCTGTTGAAGGGTCCGAGCGGATGCTGCCAGAGGGGCTTGCCGTCAAAGTCGTAGGCGACGACGCCGAAGTCCGCGAAGAAGGCGAAGACGCGATGGCTGCCGTCTGTGATAGGCGTCGGCGCGGCGCGATGGTTCAGCGGATTCTGGACTTCGCGCTTTGCCGCACGCACGGCACGCCGCCAGCGGATCCTGCCGGTTGCGCGTTCGAGGCAGATGGTAAGCAGATCATCGCCTTCCGCCGCGGTCACGAAGATCCGGTCGCCGATGAAGAGCGGCGATGATTTTCCGGCCGGCAGTTCGGACTTCCACACGACGTTCCTGCCCGGGCCGAATTCGACTGGCATCGGACCGCAATTGGGGCACAGGCCGGAGCCGCCGGGTCCGCGAAACTGCGGCCAGTCCGCGCCGTGGAGTGCAATCGCGAGCGTCAGCAGGAAGAAGGCGCGCATATCGTGTGCTCATCATATTACGCTGTCGGTTGTAGGGTTCCCATGTCATCGCGCCTGTATCAGATTCAGGAGAGCACCCGGCGTCGCGCGGAAGAGATTCTGGCGACGCGTGAGGACTGGCCGTGCCGGAAAGGATGCGCGGATTGCTGCCGCCATCTTGCCGCGGAGCCGCGCGTATCGTTGCAGGAATGGACGCTGGTTGCCCAGGCGATCGATGCGTTGCCGGCGGAGATCGCAGAAGCGGCGCGTCAGCGGGTCCGTGAGACGGCGGGTCGCACGCGGCCGGTGGTGTGTCCGCTGCTCGATCAGGAGACGGACGCATGCCTGATCTACGAGGCGCGCCCGGTGGCGTGCCGCGCGTATGGGTTCTACGCGCAACGCCGCGAGGTCCTGGGGTGCTATCGCATCGAGGCCATCGCGGAACGAGCCACCGACGTGATCTGGGGCAACCACTCGTCGCTCGAGAACGACCTCGTGGAACTCGGCGCTGCGCGGGAATTCTCGGCTTGGCTGGCTAGCCGATTTTGATCTTGCGAACCGCGATCTGATTGGCCTCCCAATAGGTCTTCTTCAACGCGATGAAGTCATCCGACGCCGCGGGCTGGACCTTACCTTTCGCGTTGGTCGCGCGCGATGCGATGGTATGTTCGCCGGGCGAAGCGTTGGACCATTCGAGCGACCAGAAGCGCCATGTGTACGGATCCTTGTGCGCGGTGTCGAGCTTCGCCGCGACCCACGCGCCGTCGTCGATGCGGACCTCCACCTTTTGAACCGGTGTCCCGTCATCCCATGCCGCGCCTTGAATTACAAGCTTTCCATCGGCGCGCTTCACGACGCGCGACGGTACGGACTTCAGATTCATGCGTCCCACCGAGGTCTCGCGCCAGATCACCTCCTCGCCGCGCTTCTCGCCGCGAATCGTGACATAGTCGCGTCCCATGAAGCGGCCGAGATACTTGCGGTCATGCAGTTCGATGCGCGTCAACCACTTCACCCACGCGACGCCATAGTGGCCCGGCACGATCAGACGCACGGGTGCGCCATGATTCGCATTGAGCGGCTTGCCGTTCATCTCGTAACAGAGCAGCACGTCGTTCGACATCGCTTCGAGCACCGGCAGGCTGCGCGCGAAATTCTGCTTGTACTCGGCGCCGCGGATCTTCTCCGTGCCCGTGTCGGCGGCGAAGAACACGGCTTCGACGGCTTCCGGCGGGACCTTGCAGTCCTTGAGAATCGGCGCGAGGGGAGCGCCTTTCCAGCGGGCGTTGCCGATGAGTCCGCCGGTGGGCGAGTTGCCAGAACATTCCATGGTGGCGGTGTACTCACGCGACGGACGCTTGCGGATGTCGTCGAGCGTGAGCGATGCCGTTTTGCCGACGAGGCCGGAAATGTCGAGCTTCCACTTGGCGGCGTCGACCTCCGGATAGCCGTAGTGTCCGACCCAGAAGAACTGGTCGTCGGGCGTCATCCACTCGGAGGTCTGGTCCCACGGCAGGCGCGGCTTGGCGGGGTCGAACTTCGGCGTGTCTTCAAACGCGATGACCTGATCGCCGGCGGCGAGTGCGGGCCACTCCAATCCGGCGACGGCAAAGGCGGACATTCCAGCCTGCAGAAGTGTGCGGCGATCGATGGCGGAAACGGGCTTTTTCATAGCGCAGATTCGCATCGCAGTATATACCGTGTAGTACGATGAGGCAAGGAGTTGTTCCCTCACCGTTTGGCCACTACAAAGAAATCCGCGGTAGCGAAAAAGACCGCTAGCGCTACCCGCCGCAAGACCGCGAAAGTTGTCGAAGATGTCCTCGCACCGGAAGCCGCTGCAGCAGCGGCGCCGCCGAAGAAGCCCAGAAAGACCGCCGCAGCAGCAGCCCGGAAGAAAGCCGACCCGGCCGTCGAGGTCCCGTATTGGTTGACCGCAGTGCGCGCGGCCGAAAGCAAGAAGGCCGTGGACATCAAGGTCCTCGATCTGCGTGAAGTCACGTCGTTCGCCGACTATTTCGTCATCTGCTCGGGCACGAATCCGCGCCAGGTGCAAGCGATTGCTGAAGAGATCGACGTCGAACTCGGCAAGCACGGGCAACGGGCGGCGAGCCTCGAAGGCTTCAAGAATGGCGAATGGGTGCTGGCGGATTACGGTGACATGATCGTTCATGTCTTCTCGCCGAAAGCGCGCGAATTCTACGAACTCGAACGCCTGTGGCGGCACGCGAAGCCGGTTGAAATTCCGGCGGCCGGCTAGTTCCTCACGACTGGATCCCTTTTCGAATGGCAGCGAATCTCAGTGTTTTCATTTCGGCCCAGCAGATCAACGACCGCATCCAGCAATTGGGGCGTCAGATCGATGAGGATTACGCAGGTCGCGGACCCGTATACCTGGTGGTGATTCTGAAGGGCGCGTGCATGTTTCTCGCCGACCTCGCCCGCGCGATGCAAACGCCTGCGCGCATCGAGTTCATGGGCATTTCGAGTTACGGCAAGGGCAAGACTTCGTCCGGCCAGGTGAAAGTCACCAAGGATCTGGACGTGTCGATCGAGGGTCACGACGTGATCATCGTCGAGGACATCGTCGATTCCGGCGTGACGTTGAATTATCTGCTGCAGTTGCTCGAACAGCGTAAGCCACGCAGTTTGCGGATCGCCACGCTGCTCGACAAGCCCGAACGGCGAATGCGCGAAGTGAAGGTCGACTACGTCGGCTTCCAGATCCCCGATGAATTCGTGGTTGGCTACGGCCTCGATTACGCCGAGGATTTCCGCAATCTCAAAGACGTCTGCATCCTGAGCTGATGCCGATGTTCCGGATCGCACTCGCGAATCTCGAGCATCCCTCGGATCCGGAAGCGTCGGTCCTCGCGGCCATGGACGCCATCAGCGAGGCGGCGGCCGCGGGCGCGCAGATCATTTGTTTCCCTGAATGTTTCGTGCCCGGTTATCGCGGCATGGGCAAGGTCGTGCCTCCGCCGGATGCAGCGTTCCTGGCGAGTGCGCATGCTCGCGTGGCGGATGCGGCGGGCTCGTCGCGAATCGCCGTGGTGCTCGGCACGGAGCGGATCGTAGATGGCGCGTTGCGCGCGACGGCTCTGGTTGTTGACGAGAATGGCGCGATCCTCGGCTATCAGGACAAGGTGCAGATCGATCCGTCCGAAGAGGGAACCTACACGCCGGGCACGGAACGGCACGTCTTTCATACCGGGCCTCTCACGTTCGGCGTTGCGATCTGTCATGAAGGCTGGCGGTATCCGGAAACGGTGCGCTGGTCCGCGCGGCGCGGCGCACAGGTTGTGTTTCACCCGCACTTCCACATCGCGGAACCCGGCAGTTACCGGCCGGCGTCTTTTGCGGATCCCGCGAATTCGTTTCACGAAAAAGCCGCGCTGTGCCGCGCGGCGGAAAACAACTGCTTCTTCGCGACCGTGAACTTCGCCAGTGCCGGATCCCCGACGACGTCGGCGGTAATCCGGCCCGACGGAAGTGTGCTCGCGCATCAGCCCTACGGCCACGCCGGACTACTGCTCGCGGATCTCGACCTGAGCGAAGCCAACGGGCTTCTGGCGCGCCGGTACAAACCCATCGACCAAGGTTAAAGCGCGTGCTAACCTCGGGTCATCATGGCGCGCAAGATCGGTTCTCGAACTGCCACGGCTGGGCCGGAGCGAACGACGATCCGCCTGGAAAAGGACGTCCGGCAAAGAACTATCCAGTTCTGTTCATCACGCGGCATCTCTCTTGAGCAAGGTCTCAACGAGTTGGTTCGGATCGGATTGGCCTCGCAGCCGGAACAGCCACTGCAACAGAACTTTCAGATCCACCCTCGCAGCATCGGACTCAAAGCCGGCCTCACCTATGACAACATCGGTGAATTACTCGAACATGCGGAGGGCGTTGATCACCGTTGACCATCCTGGACGCGAACATCCTCCTGTACGCTTACGACAGCAAGGCCACCAAGCACCAGCAAATTCGACTCTGGATCGAGGATCAGTTGCGGACCCGAATGACATTGGGGATTCCGTGGATATCACTCTGGGCTTTTGTTCGGATCGTTACCAATCCACGCATTACACAGAGTCCACTTTCCCTTGAAGACGCCTTTGAGATCGCGAGAGAGATTCTAAGCATGCCTGGAGTGATTCTGATTCAACCGGGGCCGAAGCATCTCCAAATTCTTCAACAGCTATCTCTGGATGTTGATGCGAGAGGCCCCCGCCTTACTGACGCCGTGCTCGCAGCAATTGCGATTGAAGCTGGCGCAGGGCTGGCATCAACAGATCGGGACTTTGCGCGATTCAAGCTGTTGCATTGGATCAATCCTGCGGCCTAATCAACCGCCTGCCGCGCGACGGAGCGGCAGCAGGTCCATGATCGCCCAGCGCTCGGCGATCCGCCCGTCTTCGAATCGCCAGAACACCATGCCGGTGAACGAGACCTTGACACCCGAGGGCACAAGCCCGGCGAACGGCGCCACATGGGTGCCCCGCCACGTCGCGTGGACCGCAACCTGATCGCCTTGCGCGACCGCGCGATCGATCGTGACTTCCATGTCGGGGAACGCCTTCTTCGCCATGCGACGGAATTGCAGCACCGGTTCGGGACCTGGAGGCGTACCGGCCGGCATCGCGTGGTCGACAAAGTCCGGAGTCAGTTGCGCTGCCAGTTCTGCTTCGGGCGCATCGGACCAGAAGGTCCTGTAATGCTGATGTACCAGCGCTACGTTCTGCTCGGGGCTTGTCGCCATGCTCCTAATCTAACCTGAGCGCCATCTGGCGGCCCAGCGTGTCGGCGTCCTTTTCGGGAAGCCCCGTGACGCCCGCGATCCAGCGGCCTTTCGGGAAGGCGAAGACTGGCGTGTCTCCGTCCAGGCCATAGTAGCCGCCCATGTGCGCGACGAACTTTGGATCCTTCAGCGAATCTTTGATGCGGCCGAGCAGGATCGCGGTCTGCCCCGGGTTGTCGGCCTTGATCAGAAACTGCTTCCAGGTCTTGCCGTCCTTCTTATATTCCGCGACATTGCCGCCAGGCAGAAAGTCCTTGCCGAGGATGTGATCTTCGACGACATCGACTTTTTCGCGGCCATCCATCGGGAAACGGCGAGTCTCATCGACCGGCTTTGCGACCTTCATTGCCGCAGGCGCGGCGGGCGCTTCGGGTGCCGGCTTTTGGGTGTCGCCACCGCAGGAAACGAGGACTAGCGCCGCCGCGGCGGGGAACAGGTATCTGATCTTCATCAGAGTCAGGATACACGGTCCTCAACAGCCAGGTTCGATTTGTTGTATCCTAGTCCCCATTTGGTGCATTCGCCCAAGGAGGTCCAGAATAGATGAAGTATCTGGCAACCCGGAGCGCCCTGATCGCGCTCGCTCTTGCAACTCTGAACCCGGCGGTCACATACGCGCAAGCCGTGTATGGCAGTATCGTCGGAACCGTCACTGACCCCACTGGCGCGGTCGTGGCGGGAGCCAAGTTGACCATCACAGACACGGGACGCGACGTCAGCGTATCCACAACCAGTAACGATTCCGGCAACTACAGTCAACGATTCCTCATCGTCGGAAGGTATCGCGTTCGCGTCGAGGCAGCAGGCTTCAAGACCTACGTGCAGGACAACATCAACGTGTCGGTCGACACCGAAACCAAGGTCGACATCACGATGCAGGTCGGCGAAGTGACCCAAACCATGGAAGTCACCGCCGAAGCTTCCGTTCTCAAGACGGAACGGTCGGACGTCGCGACAACCTGGAGCGACAAGACGGTCAATAACATTCCCACTCTTAACCGCAAGTTCTCGAATTTTCAGTTGATGACGCCGGGCGTAGTGTCTTTCCCAACGTCAGCGACAGCCGCCGCACCCGAAAATCCGCAGGGCGCCTACCGTATGCTCGTCAACGGACAGAGCTTCGCGGGCACCAGCCACCTGCTAGATGGAACCGATAACCATGACGCTGTGCTGGGATGGCTGGTCATCAATCCGACTCTCGAGTCGGTCACGGAAGCGAAGATCACGACAGCCAACTACGACGCGGAATTCGGCGTCGCCAGCGCAGGCGTCGTCAGCGCACAGACGAAGTCGGGCACCAATACAATGCACGGCAGCGCGTTCGAGTTCCTGCGCAACAATGTCATGCAGGCGCGCAACCCCTTCACGCAATCGAGAGTCATTCCGGGTTCCAATGGCCGCACGATTCCGCTCACGCAGTGGAATCAGTTCGGTGGCTCCATCGGCGGTCCCATCATCAAGAACAAACTCTTCTATTTCGGCGATTTTCAGGGTACGCGCCGCAACACTGGCGGCGGTGCGCTGCTCCGCGTGCCGTCTGCTGAAGAGCGTCTCGGCGATCTGAGCGGCCTGAATGTGCCGATCTATGATCCGCTCAGCGGAGCCACCCCGGCCACCCGCCAGCGCTTTGCCGGCGACCGCATCCCCACCGCACGCCTTTCGACGCAGGCACAGGCTCTTCTCAAGCAGATCCCGCTGCCCAACGCACCCGCGACTCTCGACCAGCCGAACTTCGCTTCTTCCGGCGGCGTGAAGTTCGACGACGAATCCTACAACGTTCGCGTCGACCACTTCACTACCGAGAAGTTGCACACCTTCGGACGCTATACAATCCAGCAGTTCCGCCTGGCGGCTCCGGGCTCCTACGGAATCGCTGGGGGTGGCGGACTTGACGCTTCCGGCTCGATCAGCGCATTCGCCGGCCAGTCCGACACCCGCAATCAGTCGATCGCCGGCGGCTTCGACTACGCCCTCCGTCCCACACTCCTGACCGACTTCCGCTTCGGATTTGTCCGCTACAAATTGCAGGTGTCACCGAACGGCATAGGCACTTCTCCGGCCAAAGACGCCGGCATCCCCGGGCTCAACGTCGACGACAACTTCAGTTCCGGAATGCCCGCATTCTTCATCAACGGCTACGGCAGCGGTGGCGCGATCCCCTTCCGCTTCGGTTATGCGCTCGGCGTGAATGGCTGCAACTGCCCTCTGATCCAAGACGAAAAGCAGATTCAGTTCGTCAACAACTGGACCAAGATCCAGGGCAACCACACGTTCAAGTTCGGCGCCGACATCCGGCAGGCCTACAACCTGCGCGTGCCGAGCGACCGCCACCGGGCGGGCGAGTTGAACTTCGACGTGGCGCGCACGCAGGGTCCAAACGGTGGATCGGGCCTCGCCTCGTTCCTGCTCGGCGATGTGTCCCGCTTTGAGCGTTACGTATCGAACTCGCTCGACGCACGCGAGACGCAGAATCGCTGGTTCTTCTACGGCCAGGACAGTTGGAAGGTCACCCGCAAGCTGACCATCAACTATGGCCTGCGCTGGGAAATCTACCGTCCGCAGTACGTCAACGGCGACCGCAACGGCGGCTTCGTCGACATCGGCACGGGTGAAGTCAAAGTCGCCGGCGTGAACGGCGTTGGGCGCGATCTCAACGTCACCGCGCCGTGGTCGAACTTCGCGCCGCGCCTCGGCATAGCCTACCAGGTGAATTCGAAGACAGTGGTCCGCACGGGCTACGGCCGCGGCTTCAACCTCGGCGTGTTCGGTTCGATCTTCGGACACAACGTGACGCAGAACCTGCCGGTGCTGGGCATCCAGTCGACGCAGCCTGCGAACAACTACGATGCAGTGTTCAAGCTCGACCAGGGTCCCACGGCTCTCAATCCGGCGACGATCCTTGCGGCACAGCCGAAGGGGCCGAACGGCTTCAACATGCTGCCGAACGGCGTCACCGCCTTCGTCATCACGAATCCGATCCGCTTCCCCACTGTCGACTCCTGGAACTTCACGATCCAGCGTCAGCTTGGCCAGGGCATGTCCGCCGAAATCGGCTATGTCGGATCCAAGGGTACGCACGTGTTTGCAGGTACGGGCGGCGACTACGACCCGAACCAGGCCGACATCAACGGCTTCGGCACGCTCACAACCAACCAGCGCAAGCCGTTCTTCCAGAAGTTCGGCTGGTCACAGAACCTGCGCTATTACGGCAGCGACGCCAGCAACAGCTATCATTCGGTCCAGATGAAGTTCGACAAGCGCTTCGCCTCGGGACTTTCGGTAATGACGCACTATACGTTCTCGAAGAACATCGACTACGACGGCACGTACTATCCGCGCGACGCCAAACTCGCGCGCGGTGTGTCCAGTAACAACCGCGCCAACGTGTTCTTCCTCGCGACCGTCTACGAATTGCCCTTCGGCAAGGGACGCAAGCACATGAGCAATGCGCCCAAGATCGTGGATGCGTTCCTCGGTGGATGGCAGGCGAACGGCACCTATAACTGGATGTCTGGCCAGCCCTTCACACCGAGCTATCGTGACTGCAACGCCGACCGGGATACTGGCTGGTGCCGCCCAAACGCAGTGGGCGACTATTCAGTGAGCGACCAGAGCCAGTTCGGTTGGTTCAAGACCACGTCCGCGCCGCTGACGGCCAACCTGATGACGGATGGACCGTGGCAGCGCCCGGCTCGTGCAACGTTTGGCACGGTTGGCCGCAACGAGATCGAGGGACCGTCGTTCCAGCAGTTGGACGTGTCGTTCTTCAAGACGTTTGCGATCACCGAAAAGCACAGCCTGCAGTTCCGTGCCGAGTCGTACAACTTCACAAATCACACCAACCTGGCGAACCCGAACGGGTGCGTCGACTGCCCCGGCGTCGCCGGCCGCATCTTCGGAGCCTTCACCAGTTACGTGCCTCGGCAATGGCAGATGGGACTGCGGTACTCGTTCTAGCGCCAATCTGAAACCTCAACCTAGCGGTCCGTCCTTACCGGGGCGGACCGCTTTGCATTTGTGCCCGCTGCGAGAGAATAAGAAGACCCGAATGATCTGGATCGTGTGCCTCGCCCTGGCTGCTGCCGCTGCGGTTGTTGGTCCCGCATGGACCGCCCGGCCTCTGCCCATGGTGCTCAAGACCGGCGAGACGCTCACGCGCAAACCGCTACCCGCCACCATGCCAGGTGGGCTCGCTGTTTTTGATTTCGACGGTGACGGCAAGCTCGATCTCTTCTTTGCGAACGGCGGCGACATGCCGTCGGGACGGAAGTCCAAGCCCGAGCACGCCAACCGGCTGTTCCGCAATCTCGGCGGCATGCGCTTTGAAGACGTCACGGCGCTTGCGGGACTTGCAGGCTCGGATTATTCCTTCGGCGCCACGGCCGCTGATTACGACGGCGACGGCCGCGTGGACCTGCTGGTGAGCGGCCTGCATCGCGTTACGTTGTATCGCAATCGCGGCGACGGAACGTTCGCGGATGTCACGGCGAAGGCAGGACTCGCTGGGGATTCGCGCTGGGCCGTGGCGGCGGCGTGGTTCGACAAAGACAACGACGGCGACCTCGATCTGCTCGTCGTGCATTACGTGATGTGGGATCCCGCCAAGGAACGCGAGTGCATCGTCGATGGCAAGCCCGACTTCTGCCATCCGAAGCATTATCCGGCTACCACCAACTCGTTGTATGAGAACCGTGGCGATGGAACGTTTCTGGATGTTTCGAAGGCTGCCGGCTTCGACAAGCATCCCGGCAAAGGGATGTCGGTCGCGGTGGCGGACTTCGACGGCGACGGGTTCGCGGACCTGTTCGTTCCCAACGATCGCGTGTTCAACCAATTGTTCCTCAGCCGCGAGGGCGGCAAGCGGTTCGAAGAGTCGGCCTTTGCGTGGGGCGTAGCCGCGCCTCTCGATGGGAATCCGACATCGTCAATGGGGACCGATGCGCAGGATTTCAACCGCGACGGCAAACCCGACCTGATCTATTCAGCGCTTCGCGACGAAACGTTTCCGGTCTTTCGCAATACGGGATCGGCGTTCGAGGAAGCGACAGCGACAACGCGGATGAATGTGTTGAGCCGCATGATGGCGGGCTGGGGGATCCTCTTCGCGGACCTCGACAACGATGGCTGGCTGGACATCGTCGCTGCTCGCAGCGATGCGTTGTCGGTGACCGGAGGACGCGGGGCTGCGGCGAAAGAAC
This sequence comes from uncultured Solibacteraceae bacterium, assembly GCA_964627455.1. Taxonomy (GTDB): domain Bacteria; phylum Acidobacteriota; class Terriglobia; order Bryobacterales; family Bryobacteraceae; genus F-183. Next base: position 47,824 of record CAZVKC010000016.1, read on the forward strand.
CGCCATCCTGGTTCCGAAGCGGGAGTGGGCGTTATCAGCAGGGATCCGGCTGGGAGGCGCTACCGCAGGCGATGTGGCGCGGCGCTGCTGCCGCGGATCTCGACAGTGACGGATGCCTCGACGTGGTGTTGACGGCGCTCGAAGGTTCACCGCAAGTGCTGAAGAATCCATGCAGCGGTGCGGCGAATTGGATCGAGGTCGATGTCCGCGAACCGGGGGCACGGGTTCGGGTTGGCGCGCAGTGGCGGATCGTTTCGACAGCGGCCGGGTATTCGTCTTCGATCGCGGGTCCACAGCATTTCGGCCTGGCGGATTCGAAGTCCGTGGATATCGAGGTGATCTGGCCGGGCGGCGCGCGCAAGGCGATGACCGGCGTTGCGGCCAATCGCGTGGTACGGATCGGGAAGCCATGATTGCTGCATTCTTGCTGCTTCTCATGTTTCAGGATCCTGTCGCACTGTCGCAGGAAGGCGTCGCCGCGATGCGTGCGCAGAGATACGGCGACGCGGCGCGCGCGTATCGCAAACTGGTCCAGCAGGATGCCGCAAATCCAATGTGGCGGTTGAACCTCGGCATGGCGCTGTTCTACGCAGCCGATTACGCGGAGGCGGCGGGCGAACTCGCGCAGTTCATCAAAGTGCGGCCGCAACCGGGTCCGGGACATTTGTTTCTCGGTGTTGCTCGGCTCAAACTGCAGCAGCCGTGCGAGGCCATTGCGCCGCTCGAAGAGGCGATGCGGTGGCCGCAGAAACCGCAGTCGCGCTGGGTGGAACTCGCCGACGCCTATCAGGGGTGCAAGCGCTGGGAACCCGCGGCGCGCGCGTATGGGGAGGCGGCGAAGGCGGATCCGAAAGATGCGCCGCGCATCGTGCGCCAGCAGGCGCATTGCTGGAGAATGGCGCGTCGATACGATCTGGCGAAACCGCTGTTCGCGTCGCTCGAACGCGACTATACGGGCAACGCGGAGTTCGAGTTCGAATACGGCGACACGCTCATGCGGATCGATGGCGCGGAGGCTGGACTGCCGTGGCTGCAAAAGGCCGTGTCGACGGATCCCGCACTGATTCCCGCGCGCAGCGCCCTGGGGCGCGCGCTGGTGGAAGCGGGACGGGCCGCCGACGCCATCCCGCACCTCGAGATCGCGGCGAAGGAAGACGCGGCCGCGCTGCTGGCGTTGAGCCGGGCTTACCGGTCCGCGGGCCGCGCAACAGAAGCGGCGCAGGCGGAAGCAGAATACAGGCGGCGCATCAGCGCGCAACCCTAACCGTCGAGTTGGATTTCGTCGATGACGCCGAGGATCGCGGCGTCGATGGGAGAATTGGGGCGTCCGACGGAGGTCATCGCGGAAAAGCCTTCGATGACGAGCAGCACGCGATCGCCGACACCGGCATCCGCGGAATCGAGCGCAATGACTGGGTCGCCCTTGTTGGACCCATCGAGTTGCAGCGGTTGCACGATGAGTGCTTTGCGGCCCACATGTGACGCGTGCTTGTGGGTCGCAACCGTTTCACCGATGACTTTGCCGATGAGCATTGTTATTCGACCCGTACGGAATCGACTACCGCTACGATCGTCGTGTCTGTTGGAACTTCCACAGGCAGGAACGGGAAGCTCGATTCCTTGCCGCGGCAGTAGTACACGAGTTCGCCCGCGCCGACGCCGACGGCATCCGTGCAGATGACCTGTTTGCCGATGGGTTCGAGCGTCGCGGGCGCGAGCGGTTGCACGATCATGAGTTTGTGCGAGGCGAGGTTGGGATCCTTCACCGTCGCCCACACCGAACCGGTCACGCGCCCGAGGTACATGAGATTTACTTCTTCTTGCCGTTGTCCAGATGCACGGTGTCGACGATGCCGACGATCGCGGCGTCGACAGGCTTATCCTTGCAGCCTTCTGCCATGCGGGCCGAGGATCCGGACACGACCATCACGAGTTCCCGCGAACCGGCGCCGACGACGTCGACGGCAATGAGGTAGTTCGATTCCTCTTTGCCTTCCGGCGTCACCGGCCGCACGATCAACAGTTTTTGGCCTTCCAGCCGCGGATCCTTGCGGGTGGCGACGACATTGCCGGCTACGCGGGCGAGAATCATCTGGGGACAGGTTTACTTCGAGGCCTTGCCGATCGGCAGGACGTCTTCGAGACTCGGGTGCGGACGCGGAATCACGTGCACCGAGATGAGTTCGCCGACGCGGCGCGCGGCAGCGGCTCCGGCATCGGTGGCGGCGCGGACGGCGGCGACGTCGCCGCGAACCAGCGCAGTCACGTAACCCGATCCGATCTTTTCCCAGCCCACGAGCGTGACGTTGGCCGCTTTCACCATGGCGTCCGAGGCTTCGATCATCGCCACGAGTCCGCGAGTTTCAATCATTCCGAGCGCTTCGCCCATTGAGCAACTTCCTCCCTAATACCTACGAAAGCACGCCTCTGGCGGCCAGCGCCTGGTTGACCAGCGCGATCAACTCAGCGCGCGTAAATTCGAATTTTTCCTCTTCTGCAGCCGTTGCCGAGGAGGTCCCACAGGAACCACATCCGCAACTGGACGGCGCAGCGGCCGCCACACTCCCGAGATCCTCTGCCGCCACCGGACATCCCGGCTTGGCGGAACTCTTCGACACGATCCCGTAGCGCGACCTGGAATCAAACAGTTTAGCGACTTCCTGGCGCGGAAGCACCTTCGCTCCGCCGAGCATCTCCGCCACCAGAGCAATGCGCGCCGTGTGCTCGACGGTCTCCATGCGGAAGTACGCCTTCCAAAGATCCGTCGAATAGCAGACGACGCCGTGGTTGCCCATGAGAATCGCGTCGTAACTCGGGATATACGGCTTCAGCGTGTCGCTCAACGCCGGCGTACCCGGCAGGCCGTATTCGGCAAGGGGCACGCAGCCGAGCGTGAGAATCACTTCCGGCAAAATCGCTTCGTTGAGCGCCTTGCCGGCCACCGCGAATCCCGTCGACACCGGCGGATGAAAGTGCACCACCGATTGAATGTCGCTACGCATTTGATACACCGTGAGGTGCATCATGATTTCACTGGTGCGCTCGCGCTTGCCTTCGACCTTGTTGCCTTCGAGGTCGCAAATGATGAGGTCGTCGACCGACATCATCCCTTTGCTCACGCCAGTGGGCGTACACAGGACGCGATTGGCGTCCAGGCGGACCGAGATGTTGCCGTCGTTGGCCGCAACCCAGCCCTTTTGCCAGGCGTACTTGCCGATCTCGATGATGTCTGCGCGAAGCTGCTGTTCGTTTGCCAAAGCCAAGAGAGAAGAACTCTGATTTTATCAGACGCTACAATGGGAACAGTGGATCGCCGCCGCATGTGCCCGCACTGCCGGGCATTTATTTCATCTGACGATAAAGTTTGCCCTTACTGCAACGAGAAAGTCGGCGCCCGTGCCGCTGAGGAAGCCGCGCTTCCGATCGAATCGGTGATCCCCGACCAATCGACCATCACGTTGCTGCTGTTGCTGATCAACGCCGCGTTCTTCGTGGCCTCGATCGTCATCAGCGTCAACCAGGGCAACGGCGGAGCGATCATGTCGCTCGATAACCGGACGCTCATTCTGCTCGGCGCCAAGTGGAGCCCTGAGATCCTCTACGGCGGGCAGTGGTGGCGGCTGATCACGGCGGGATTCCTGCACGGCGGCATCATGCACATCGCGATGAACGGCATGAGCTTGTACCATGTAGGGCAGCACTTCGAGGACTTTCTCGGGTCGATGCGCTTGTGGATCGTCTACATTCTGGGATCCATCTGCGGCTTCGCGTTGAGCCTGCTCGTCAGCCCGTATTCGACTTCGGTCGGCGCATCCGCGGGACTTGCCGCGATGGTCGGCGCGCTGCTCGCTTCCAGTGCGGAGCCGGGATCGCCCACCGCGCCGGGACGCCGCATTTACACCTACTGGACCTTCGGCCTTCTGGTCGTCGGGTTCCTCGGGAATTTGTCCGGCATGATGCGCATCGATAACGCGGCGCACATCGGCGGCTGGATCGCCGGCTACCTGCTGATCAAGGTCGCGGGCTTTCCGGGTCCCCAACGCTCGACCAGGGAAATGTTCTGGAAGGGCGTGAGCATCGTGTTCGTGGCTCTGACGCTGGTGGCGTTCTGGAAGATGTACCTGTTCTTTTCGGCGCTCTCTCAAACGCCGGCGTACAGAATGCGCGGGTAAGGCACGACGTGCAGTTGCGCCATCGGTTTGCGCTCCAGTTCGGAACGAAGCGCTCGCTCGAACGTCCAACGGTTCCAGGTGCGCCCGAATCGTTCTTCCGCCGACTTCAGAAATGCTTCGTCTCCGAAAGGACGCTCGTTGAACGTGCAGCGCCGCAACAGATGATCGATTTGTTCCCCGTTGCGGTAGCGGGCCGCGAGCATGTTGGACCATGCGTCGCACCCGCCGCGGATCCGCCAGAAATCCATGTCGAGGACCTGCGCGTCATCACGGCCGTCCAGATGCGCGGCGGCGCTCGACCAGTTCCAGTCGGCCTCGCGCCGCACGAGGCCGAGGCGCAGCGGATTCTTCTCGACGAAGCGCAGCGCGTGATGGACGTGACGGTCGGATACGACGCAGGAAAAATAGCGGGTCTGCCAGACATGGCCGCAACGTCCCTGGCGGGAATTGAAGTAGGCGGAATAACTGCCGTTGACTCGGCGCGTGAGGTCGGTGAGCGAGTCCGGGCGGCCGGGCACGACGATCAGGTGGAGATGATTCTCGAGGATCGTGTACGCCAGAAGCCGGGTATCCGAGGCCGGGAGCGCGCGGCGGAGCAGGCACAGGTAAAACGCGAAGTCCGCGGGTTCGAGGAAGACGGATTGTTTGTTGTTCCCACGCTGAGTCAGGTGGTGGGGTCTGCCCGGCCAGACGATTCGTGCAGCTCTTGCCATATTGACATCTTCGAGAAAATCTCACGCTTTGGCGAAACTCTTTTGCGGGGGATGCGGGTCAGATTTTCCTCGCCGGTGGTAGTCCTGTGATGCATATTTCCGGTATACTCCTGCTCGTCGCCGGCTGGGCCGCAGATACGCCTATCCCGCCGGAACTGCAACATATCGAAGGACTTGCCACAGGGACTGCGCCGGAGATCCAGGCTGCGGCGCTGTTGCGGCTGACCGAATCCTCAAAGCTCAGCAGGCCCCAGAAGCAGGAACTGATCGAACGGGCTTTCGTGCTGGCAAGCCAGGCGAAGGAGCGGTATCCGCGATTGCCGGTGTACGGCGCCGCGCCGGACACCGTGGACGCGTACCGGAATGCCGCGTCTTCGCTACGTCTGGACCGGTTGTCGCTCGAGGTCCGCGCAGTGCAGCAGGCAGTGCTGGTGAATCCGAAACTGGCCCGCGAACTGACGGAGCGCATCGAACGTCCGAAGCCGGGGCGCCTGGAGTGTGAGTCCGGCGCGATCCCGGACCTCACCGAATACTTCGGGCTGTTTTCCGACGCATCGCAGCAGATCGACGGAATGGAATCGGCGTTGGAGGCCGTGGCGCTGGCCCGCGTGGTCCGCGATGAGACGAAGGCGCTGGCGTTTGCCGCGAGGCTTGCCTCGCTGCCGGCGGATAGCCGTGCGTTCGCGGCGACGTGGGAATCGCTGCAGGCGGAACTGACACGGATCCGCAGCGCGTTCCCGGCCCCGGCGGTGCACGAAGGCATCCGCAAGTATCTGATCACGCAGTTGACCGGACCGCGGTGCGCGGACGCGGGCCATGTGTTTCAATCCGCGCGGTCGATGGTGGAATGGTTCAACGCGGGAGTGGCAGGCAACGCGATCGAAGAATCCGAACTGAAGCCGCCGAAGCCGGAAGGGCGCATCAAGACGGAATCCTATTGGGAATCCGACGACAACAAGGGACTCATGGAAGGGCTGCGCAAACTGCGGTTCTCGACGGCGGGTTTGCCGTTCACGGTGGAAGAGCGGCGGCGGGAGGAATGGAAGCAGGCGCTCGAGGATTTCCTGCGCCAGATGCGCGGCGCGAACCCCGGCTTTCACCAGACGGCCGCGCTGTTGCAGGCGTTGATCGAGTTTACGCCGCAGGGTCCGGAACGGGACCGATTGTTTGCGGCGTATATCGACGCGCTGCGGACGTCGAACCTGCAGCGGGAATCCCCGCCCGAGTGGATGTGGCGGGCCGATGCGCTGTACCGGATGCTGGAGCGGGATCCGGCGGACCGGTCGCGGGTTTTGACAGCATTCCGAAACTCGAACGCGGCGCCGCTCATCTTATATGCATGGTTCGTTGAGAACATGGGATCCAACGGAATGTTCTGAGGTTCACGAGCAATATAATGAAAAGAGTGTTATTTCGAACTGCCTTTATCATCGCCGCGGGACTGGCTCTGATCACGGGATGCGCCCGGGATCCGCGCAGCGTGCAAGCCGCCGTCAAGCCGACGAAGGATCGCAAAGCAGCTCCGGAGTTCACGCTGAAGGACTCGAACGGGCAGATCGTCAAGCTGTCGGACTACAAGGGCAAGGTCGTACTGCTGAATTTCTGGGCGACCTGGTGTGGTCCGTGCAAGATCGAGATTCCGTGGTTCAAGGAGTTCGAGACCACGTATAAGAACAAGGGCTTCGCCGTGCTCGGCGTGGCGATGGACGACGAGGGTTGGGAAATCGTGAAGCCCTACGTCGAACAGCAGAAAATCAACTACCGCACGCTGCTCGGCACCGAGCAGGTCGGCAATCTGTACGGCGGGGTGGAAAGCCTGCCGACGTCGTTCGTGATCGATCGCGAAGGACGCATTGCCGCGGTTCATGTGGGACTGGTAAGCAAGAGTGTATACGTCAATGACCTCAAAGATCTTCTCGAAGCGCCGGCAACCAAGAAGGCTTCTATCCTTCCTGGCGGCAGCGGCGCTCCTGTGCTCGGCTTCGTTCGCGCAGATTAACCAGTTGACGGTGGAGCCTCCGCCGTCGATCACCATCAAGCGGGGCGGCGCGGCGTCGGTCAAGATCAAGGTCCACGTCAAGCCGGGGTTCCACTGCAATACGAACACGCCCTCTGACGATTACCTGATCCCGCTGCGGCTGACGTTTGCCGCGAGCCCCAACGGTGTCGAATCGACGGGTGTCACGTATCCGAAGGGCAAGGACGAGAAGTACAGCTTTTCGCCCAAGCCGCTGAACGTGTATTCGGGCGAGTTCGAGATCACGGCTGCGTTCAAGGCGGGGCCGGATGCGAAGAAGGGTTCGACGAACGTCGCCGGCAAGTTGCGTTATCAGGCCTGCAACGACACGATGTGCTTCGCGCCGAAGACCATCGAGGTGCAGATTCCGGCCGTGGTTATCGATTGACGCGCAGGCTGTTGATCCGCCCGGGCGGAATCGGCGATTGCCTGCTGTGTTTCCCCGCCATGGAAGCGCTGCGCGCGGACTACACGGAAGTGTGGGTCCCCGGGCCGGTGGTTCCACTCGTTCGTTTCGCAAATCACGTGCGTTCGATCGCGTCGACTGGACTCGACACGCTCGGCATTCCGTGTCGTGCGCCGTCGGCGCGGCTGGTCGAAGATCTGCGCAGTTTCGATTCGATCGTTTCCTGGTATGGCGCGAATCGCGAGGAGTTCGCGATGGCGATGCGGGATCTTGGCCTCGCGCCGGAGTTCCGCACGGCGCTGCCCCCCGCGGATTCGCAGGTCCACGCGGTGGATTTTTTTCTTGGAGGCGCTGCGTCTGGCACCGCGTATCCTTCGTTGACACCGGAAGTGGAAGCCGGCGGCGCGCCTTATATCGCGATTCATCCCTTTTCCGGGTCGACCAACAAGAACTGGCCGCTGTCGAAGTTCCGCGAGTTGGAGGCACGGCTGCCCTTCCCTGCGGTGTACTGCGCGAGTCCCGAACAACCGCTGGCCGGCGCAGTGCAGTATGCTGACTTGTACCGCCTTGCCGGTTGGATTCGCGGCGCGGCGGCCTATATCGGCAATGATTCCGGCATCACACATCTCGCGGCGGCCACGGGTGTCCCCACGGTCGCTCTCTTCGGATACAGTAACTCCCGCATCTGGGCTCCCCGCGGACCCCACGTGCGCATCGTCGAGCGAAGCAGCCTCGCGGATATCGAGACGGACGCTGTTGTCGACGCTCTGCGGAGCGTTCTACAGCCTCGCGGCTGAAAAGCCGGAGATCGCAACGGACGCTGTTCGCAACCCGTATGGACTTGTGACGGGTCCCGACAAGGCGCTGTACATTTGCGAGATCGACAACCATCGCGTCAGCCGGCTGGACCTCAAATCGCACAAGCTCACCGTTGCGGCCGAAGGCGGCCTGCAACAACCGTACGAGGTCCGCTTCGACAAGCGCGGCAACATGTTCTTCGTCGACATGCCGGCGCACAAGGTGTACAAGCTGGATGCGAAGACGAAGAAGTTATCGGTGATCGCAGGCACGGGCGAACCTGGTTTTTCGGGCGACGGCGGACCCGCTTTGCAGGCGCAGTTCCGGCAGCCGCACAGCATCGTCTTCGACCCGCAGGGACGCTTGCTCGTCTGCGACATCGGCAATCACCGAATCCGGCGCGTTGATCTCACGACGGGCGTGATCGACACGTTCGCGGGCACGGGCGAACGCAAGCCGACTCCTGATGGCGCGCCGCTTGAAGGCACGCCGCTGAATGGTCCGCGGGCGATCGACTTCGACAAGCAGGGCAACCTGTGGCTCGTGCTGCGCGAAGGCAACGTTGTACTGCAGTTGGTGGACGGCAAGTGGCGGCATGTCGCAGGCACGGGCGAAAAGGGACTCACAGACGGCGTCGCGAAGACCGCGAAACTCAATGGTCCCAAGGGTATTTCGTGCGCGCCCGACGGCATGGTGTACATCGCCGATACGGAAAACCATGCGGTCCGCCGCATTGATCCGAAAGCAGGGACCATTGCAACGGTGGCCACCGGCATGAAGCGGCCGCATGGCGTGTTCGTGGATCGCAAAGGCGTCGTTTATGTCGGCGACAGCGAGTTCCACAGGGTGCTTGTGCTGCGCGGCGGACGCTGAAGCGTTCCAGGGACGCCGTTGATGGAGGCGTCCCAATCGATGTAGTGAATCGTGCATGGCAGGAACATGATGGATCCTCCTTCAGGCGGCATCCTCGGTGGGCATGCGGTTGTTGATGTGCCAGTAGCCATCGACGGTTTCGATGCGAACGTCCATTGGCGGTTCGCCGCTGATGGCGCAATGCATGGCGGACATCGCCTCGAGAAACACGGCGGATTCCAGTTCTTTGATCATGTTGTGGCGGAAGATCCTGGGCAGCAGAGCCCGGAAATCGACAGCCAGCGCGTCGGAGCACTTCCGAACAAGGCGCGGCGACTCGGCGGACTTCACCTCGTTCGCATAACGCATCAGCGCATTGATGAGCAGTTCTTCGGAGTGCAGCATGCCTCGGATCGCCTTGTTCCGCATGCCGCGATCGGCGATTCGCGCGGCGAGGAATTGCGGCTCTTCGCTGCGATAGCGAGCCGCCAGATTGGGCTTGCCGGTTGCATCCAGGTATGCGGCCATTTGTTCCAGTGCGTTTTCAAGACGCGGAACAGCGCGCTGGAACTGGTCTGACATCATGCCATCGTCGAGCACGTCGTAACAAAGGTCGGTACGGCCGTTCTCCGCCCAGGGGCGCAGACAGTTGAACAGCAGGGCCTGGCGGCAACCTTCGACATCTTCGAATCCCTCCGGGCTGGACGTCTGCAGGGCGAGATTCCAGCGGCGCAGGATCCACTGGACGGCAAGCGCGGTGCGAGCCCACACCAGGTGATAGCGGCCATGATGCGAGCGCGGACTCTTGCGCCAGGCTTCAACCGCACGGGACGAAACACGCATGTCGATGGCGGAGACGGGAATGTCTTGCGGAAGCCCGCGGATCCCCCAGCGCGCCGCGAGGCCGTCGATCCAGGGATGACGAAACAGGCCGTTGCGGCAACCCAGAAAGAAGCGGAACGGCAGATCGCGATCCGGGCCGGGTTGGAAAACACCGGCGGACACGCGCGTCACGATATCACCGAGAGACAGAGGATCGACGCCTTCGGCCGCCTGCACCCATCCGTGTTTTTGCACAAATTTCATCCGGTCGAGAAGCGCGAAGCGGTTGGTCCACATGCTGCGCGTGAAGTAGGGGAGATAGAGTTCGGTCCACGGGCGATTGCCTGCAGTGCGGCGAACGCTGTCGCAGGCGCGCGACAGGCTGGCAAAATTCTCCCGCGCGGCGCTGACGGCGGCCGGGGTTTTGAGCGGCCCGAAAAAGGCGCTAAATCGCCAAGCCATCCATTTCGGGAGACTCTGAACGCGATCGAGCGATTGCAGGGCGCCGAGGATGTGCGAGACTTCGAGTCCATGCGATTCGGGATCGGGGCCATCGTAGGGGCCGCCATCCCGGGGCGAGCGTGAGGCGAGCCCCATCAAAGCGAGTTCGAGACGGTCGGCGGGCACAGGCGTCCCGAAATCGGCGTCGAGATGCGCGGGGCCGGATTCCCGCAGCCAGCAGACTTGAATAAGAGTGTTCGGATTCATTGTTACCTCCGGGTCATTCCAGAAGAAGTGGCCGGTCCAAAAAAATCAGGGCGGACACGAAGTCCGCCCTGACCAAGGAGTCTCCCAAACCAACAACTTCTCTACCCGCCTTGAGTGTATGAAATGAAAGTCGAAAAACGGATCGCCGAAATTGACCTCCGGGGGCGGCGCCCCTCGTAACCGATTGAACATCAGGATCTTACGGACACGAAAATATTTTTTGCCAAGTTGTGAACGGGGGTCCGCGGGGTTGTACCATACGGGAGTGGCGGCGAGTATTCAACCGGTACATACCCTGTACGGCGGCGCGCATCTGTTCCGCGCCGGAACCATTTCGAAAATAGGCGGGCTGGCGCGGAAGGCGTTCGAGCAGTTTGGACCGATCGGCAAAAATCCAGCCCGGATCGAAGCCAAGTTGCGAACTTCACCGGTCGAGGATTTCCGCATCGATTTCGAGGACGGCTACGGCGTGCGGTCAAGTGATGAGGAAGACCGTCATGCGGTGGAGGCAGCGCGGGCACTGAACGAATCCGAGGACCTGCCGGCTTTCGTCGGGATCCGCATCAAGTCGTTTGGCGCCGAAACGCGTGCTCGCGCGGAACGGACACTGCAACTGGTCCTGGAACATCTGGACGTGATCCCCGCGAACTTCGCCGTGACGCTGCCGAAGATCAAGAGTCCCGATGAGGTGCATGCGCTGGCGTCGCAACTTCCGGCGTGGGTGGCGATCGAGACTCTGATCGAGACGACACAGATACTGCCGCACCTGCGCGAGTTGCCGGACGCCGCGGGCGGGCGGCTGCGAGCGGCACATTTCGGCCCCTACGATTTTCTGTCGAATTGCGGGTTGCTGTCGGTGGATCAGGAACTGCATCATCCGCTGTGCGACACGGCCCGTCATCAGATGCTGATCGCGTTTTCGGGCACGGGCGTGACACTGGCGGATGGTCCGACCAAGACGCTGCCGCTGGGGAGTGATCCGAACGACATCCACCACGCGTGGGACCTCCACCGGCGCAACATCCGGCGGTCGATCCAGCATGGGTTCCATCAGAGTTGGGATCTACACCCGGCGCAGTTACCCGCGCGCTACGCCGCGATCTTCGATCTGTTTCACGAAACGGCCGCGGCGACGGCAAAGCGACTGCAGAATTTTCTGGAGCAGGCGGCTCAGGCGACGGCGCTCGGAACAGCGTTCGACGACGCGGCAACTGCGATGGGTTACCTGAACTACTTCGAACGGGCGCTGCATTGCGGCGCGATGACCGCGGAGGAGATTCAGCAGTTGACCGGACTCACTACGGAACAAATCACGTCCCGCCGGCTCGATTGGATGGTGAGCTGAGTATCAGTCGATCTGAAGCGCGCCGGTATCGACAAGACGCAGGGCGTCCTCTTCGCCGAGGCGGATCCAGCGTTCGGCACGGGCGCGGTCCCAACACAGCATGTCGGTGAGAGTCCATCCCAGGCGTTTGGCGGGTTTGATCTGGATCGCGTCGACGCCGCCGAAACCGCCCCATGTCATGCAATTGATGCCGAGGATCTTCGAAGCGCCGAGATCTTTTGCCGCGAATAACGGCAGGGGATCGATGAGGCCTCCATCCGCGTAGGTAACACCATCGATCTTCTGCAGGTCGAAGACGCCGGGAATTGCGCACGATGCCGCGAGGTGGCGCCACGTGATGTCGTGATCTTTGAAGACGACGGGGCGGAGGGTCCAGCCTTTGCGCGCGAGTACGGCAAGCGGGATCCTCGGCTGTAGTTCGCGATGCATGCGCTGCATCACCGCATAGGCATTGGCCGGGTCGACGACACCGTGCGTGAGACTGGCGGGCCAGCGGAGATGGTAGGTAGCGAGGTCCTCGCCTTCGAGCCAGTGCTGTTCGAGGAGGTCCGGCGGCGCGCCGCTGGCGACAACCCAGGCGTTGAGGGATCCGATGGAGACGCCGACCACGAGATCCGGCTGGAAATGGCGGGAGAGCACCTTCCAGGCGCCCGCCTGGTACGCGCCATACATGCCTCCGCCGGAAAAAACGAGCGCCCGCACCCTACAATAAGTATAAGAATGCCATTCGATTCCGCCAGTTTCGGACCCGCCGTTGCAGCTGTGCTCGCGGTGGACGGGCGCGGCGAGCGACTGATCCCGCTGGTGGCGAGCCGCGACGCCGCGGTGGCTGCGGCGATGAAACAGATCCACCGGGATTTGTTTGTTGACGCCGCGCATCCGGCGGGCGCGCTGGCCGGGTTGTGGACCTACTTCTCGTTCTTCGACGAAGCGCACAAGGTGGCGCAGGACGACGGTTCGGTGGAAGGTTCGTACTGGCACGGGATCCTGCACCGGCAGGAGCCGGACGCTTGGAACTCGGGATACTGGTTCCGCCGTGTGCGCAGCCATGCGGTGTTCGCGCCTCTCGCAGAGGCCGCATCCGAGATCGTCGATCGCAACCCGGGCTGCGGCTTTCGCATCTCTAAGGGTTGGGACGCGAGCGCGTTCATCGACTATTGCGAAGAGGCGCGGCAGAGACCGGGATCGTTGCAGGAACGCGTCGCGCTGGAGATCCAGCGTGCGGAATGGCAACTGCTGTTCGAGCATTGTGCGCGACGAACGCAGACATACTGAAGGACATATCGCTTGAAACGTATTGTTGGGCTTTTGTTGTTGGCTCTGATCGCCGCCGGTGTGTGGTGGATTCTGCAATGGCGGAACAGTCCGCCGGAAGTGGAGTTCGCGAAGACCACGCGGGAAACGATCGTCGATCTGTTGTCCACGAACGGCAAGATCGAACCCGTGGAGTGGGGCGCGGCGCGGAACGAGGTTCCGGGCGTGGTGCAGAAGGTCCACGTGCGCAAGGGCGACAAGGTGGCCGCAGGGGCGCCGCTGATCGAGGTCGAGATGCGCGAGGCGAAGGCGGCGTATGAAGCGGCGCAGGCGCGCATTGCGCAGATCCGCGCGGAACTCGACACGATCGAACGCGGCGGGCGCGCGGCCGAACTCGCAACTCTGGACGGTTCGCTGAACTCGGCGCGGCAGGAGTTGTCAACAGCGCAGCGCGAGGTGACCGAACTGGAGCGTCTGGTAGCGAAGAACGCGGCGACGCCTTATGAATTGACGACCGCGAAACAGCGTGTGCAGGCGGCGCAGGTGCAGATCCAGTCGCTGCAGACGCGGCGGAGTTCGCTGGTTGGCGCGTCGGATCGCGCGTCGGCGGAAGCGCGCCTGCGTGAAGCGGAAACATCGAAGAAGCTTGCGGAGCAACAGATCGCGCTCGGTACGGTGCGCGCGCCGATGAGCGGCGTGGTGTACCAGGTGGAGGTCCGCGCGGGGGATTACATCGCGCCGGGCAGTCTGATTGCTTCGGTCGGGAAGATCGAACAGGTGCGCGCGTTGATCTACGTCGATGAACCGGAACTCGGGCGCGTCGATATCGGCAAGCCTGTGACCGTGACGTGGGACGCAAAGCCGGGGCGCGAGTGGAAGGGCACGGTGCAGAAGGTTCCGACGTCGATCACGGCGCTGGGCTCGCGGCAGGTGGGCGAGGTGCAGTGCGTGATCGAGAATCCGGATCTCGACCTGCTGCCGGGGTCGAACATCAACGCGTTCATTCGTGCGTCGGAAGTGGCGAGTGCGGTGGCGGTTCCCAAAGCCGCGCTGCGGCGCGAGGGCAATCAGACGGGCGTGTTCCTGCTGCAGAAGGACGAGATCGTGTGGCGTCCGCTGAAGCTGGGCGTGTCGAGTCTGGTGAAGGCGCAGGTGATCGAGGGCTTGCAGGAAGGCGACGCGGTGGCGATGCCGACCGAGCGCATCCTCAAGACCGGACTCAAGGTCGCGCCGAAGTTCCTGTAAGCTTGACGGTCTGCCACGCGCCTTTTGCGGCGGCCGTAAACAGATGCTCGGAAGGCTTCGCGTTGGCCTTCTTGAGGCTGAGGATGTTCACCTGATCGTTCAGCAGATCGAAGAGCAGGTCGTGGCGGATGCGAAGTCCGTCAGGACCTTCCGGCGCCTTGGCTTCGAGGTACGCGGTGATCTTCTGCACGGACACTTCCATGCCGATCCACTTCAGTTGAAGCTTGACGTCTTTGCGCGCTTCGCGGATTTCAAAGGCCTTCTGCAAATAGGCGAAGACCAGCGGCTCTGCGTTGCGATCGACTTCGACCTGCCTGCCCGAGTCGCGACGCAGCAGCGTCTCGATGTCGTCGGCAGACATTACCATCACGATTTCGAGCGACTTCGATTGCTCGCTGTATTGGATCGACGTGAGGCTGGCGTGGACGCCGTGGGCCCACGCCGCTGTCGAAATCACCGCGAGAACCGCAAGGCGGTGGCTGATCGTCACTTCTTCGTTTCCGCGCCTTCCTTTTCGAGTTGCATCGGATTCTTCTCGCGCTGTTCTTTGAACAGTTGGAACGGGCTCTTCACGGGCTTGCGCGGGAAGTGGTTGTTCGCGAGATCCGTGTCGGCGGTTTCGAGAAACGGATCGAGCGTGATCTGCCGGATCTCTTTGCGCGTGACGTGGAGCTTCGAAACCTGGACATTATTCTTGCGCCAGATTTCGGCGGGGATTCGCAGGAGTTCGCTGCTGCCATCGGTGTATTCGATCTGAATGATGAGGGGCATCACGAGTCCACCGATGTTCTTGAAGTCCATCACGTAGAAGTTGAAGCCCGGCGCGAGCGCGGACTTCTCATCGGATTCGAGCGTGTCGAGGAGCTTCTTATATTCGGAGCGATCTCTCTCGGTGACGGCGTACTCGTCGAACTTGTTGTAGAAGTCCGCAAGTTCCGGATAGTCGTCGATGCGGCGGTGCAGGGTCTTGTTGCGCTGTTCGGAGATCGACACCGGCTCTTCAGACTTGCGCTGCTTCGACGCGGGCTTTTCGAGGTCCGGATTCCTGGAGTCGAGAGTGTAGTGTTTGACGCCTTCGAGCGAGATGTCGGTGTGATCGGTGGTGTAGAACCATCCGCGCCAGAACCAATCCAGATCGACACCGGACGCGTCTTCCATCGAGCGGAAGAAGTCCGCAGGCGTTGGGCGCTTGAACTTCCAGCGGCGCGAATACTCTTTGAACGCGTAGTCGAAGAGTTCGCGGCCCAGGATGGTTTCGCGCAGGATATTCAAGCCGGCGGCAGTCTTCAGATACGCATTGCCGAACAGGTTGTAGACCGACTCCGAGTTCGTCATGATCGGGTCGTGCGTGGTGCTCGACATGTACTCGACGATGCGCCGCGGTTCGATTTCCCAGGACGGGTACTTGGGTTCCCACTCCTGCTCCGACAGGTACTGCAGGAACGTGTTGATGCCTTCATCGAGCCAGGTCCACTGGCGCTCATCGGAGTTCACCACCATCGGGAAGTAGTTGTGGCCAACCTCGTGGATGACGACGGAGATGAGGTCGTACTTCGTGCGCTGCGAGTAGGTCCGGTCTTCCAGCGGGCGAGGACCGTTGAAGCAGATCATCGGGTATTCCATGCCGCCGCTGATGACGCCGTTGACGGAGATCGCGGTGGGGTACGGGTAGTCGAACGAGTATCGCGAGTAGATGTTCAGCGTGTGGACCACTGCCTGCGTGGAATAGCGTTCCCAGAGCGGGTTGCCTTCCTTCGGGTAGTAGGACATCGCCCAGGTCTTGTTGTGCAGTTGGGCATCCCAGATGAACTTGCGGGAGGTCGCGAAGGCGAAGTCGCGGACGTTCTGCGCGTGGAAGGTCCACGTCTTTTTGCCGGTGGGCTTGTGCTTCTCGTTCTCGATGGCCTCAGCTTCGGACACAATGATGACGGGCGTTTTGGAGGTCTCGGCCTTCTTCAGGCGTTCGCGCCAGACCGGCTTCAGGACCTGCGCGGGATTCTGCAGCACGCCGGACCCGGCCACGACGTGATCATCGGGAACGGTGATGTCCACCTGATAATCACCGAACTCGAGCGTGAATTCGCCCTGGCCGAGAAACTGCTTGTGCTGCCAGCCGTACACGTCGTAGTACGCCGCCATGCGCGGGAACCACTGCGCGAGGCAGTAGATGTTGTTGCCGTCCTTGTCGAAGCGTTCGTAGCCGGTGCGGCCGGGGATCCACTTCGAATTCGTGATGTTGTAGTTCCAGCCGATGTTGAAGGTGAACTTACCGCCGGGCAGGAGCGGTTCGCGAAGGTCCACGCGCATCATCGTCTTGACGATCGTGTGCGGGAGTTTGCCCCCGGTCCCGTCCGTCACCGATGTGATCTTGTAGCCGCCCGGAAAGGGATCGCGCAGCAAAGCCGCGGCCGTCTTGTACGGAAGCCGACTGAAGCTCGGCGCGGTCTGCGTGAGGATGGAATCCGACTTCGGATCCCAGATGTTCTGGTCCAACTGCAGCCAGAGATAAACCAGCGTATCGGGCGAGTTGTTGTGATAGGTGATCGTCTCGGATCCCGTCAGACGCTGGTTCTCGTCGTCGATCTCGACTTTGATCTTGTAGTCCGCGCGTTGCTGCCAGTATTTGTGGCCGGGCGCGCCCGACGCCGTGCGGTATTCGTTGGGCGTCGGCAGCACTTCTTCGAGTTGCCGGAACTTGTCGATCGGGCTGAGCTTCGACTGCGCAAAGACGACGGCCATCGACAGCGAGGCCAGAATCAGAGGCTTTCTCACTGCTGGGACGCTCCGCTTCCGCTCGTCGTCGGCTCGGCGGACTTGGGCGAGGCGCCTTCCTTTTCGATCTGCATCGGATTTTTCTCGCGTCGTTCCTTGAACAACTGGAACGGACTCTTCACCGGCTTTCGCGGGAAGAAGTTGTTGGTGAGATCGGTGTCGGCCGTTTCAAGGAAGGGATCGACAGTGATCTGCTTGATCTCTTTGCGCGTGACGTGAAGCTTCGAGACCTGGATGTTGTTTTTGCGCCAGATCTCGGCCGGGATCCGCTGCATTTCGCTCGTGCCGTCGACATACTCGATCTTGAGGATCAGCGGCATGACGAGTCCACCGACGTTCTTGAAGTCCATCACGTAGAAGTTGAAGCCGGGAGTGAGTGCGGACTTCTCATCCGCCTCGAGCGTGTCGAGGAACTTCTTGTACTCGTTGCGATCGCGCTCCGTCACGGCGTACTCGTCGAACTTGTTGTAGAAGTCCGCGAGTTCGGGATAGTCGTCGATGCGGCGATGCAGCGTCTTGTTGCGCTGCTCGGATATGCTGACCGGCTCTTCGGCCTTGCGCTGCTTCAACGCGGGCTTTTCGAGATCCGGATTCTTCGTATCGAGAGTGTAGAGCTTGACGTTCTCGAGCGAGATGTCGGTGTGGTCGGTGGTGTAGAACCAGCCGCGCCAGAACCAGTCCAGATCGACGCCGCTGGCGTCTTCCATCGTGCGGAAGAAGTCGGCGGGCGTGGGCCGTTTGAACTTCCAGCGTCGCGAATACTCTTTGAACGCGAAGTCGAAGAGTTCGCGGCCGAGGATGGTTTCCCGCAGGATATTGAGGCCGACTTCGGTCTTGTGATAGGCGTTCGAGCCGAGGTTGATGATCGATTCCGAGTTGGTCATGATCGGCTCCTGGATGTTACTGGTCATGTACTCGGTGATGCCGCGCGGTTCGCCGCGGCGCGAGGGATAGTTGGGTTCCCACTCCTGTTCGCTGAGGTACTGCAGGAAGGAGTTGATGCCTTCATCGAGCCAGGTCCACTGGCGCTCGTCGGAGTTCACCACCATCGGGAAGTAGTTGTGTCCGACTTCGTGGATGACGACGGAGATGAGTCCGTATTTGGTGCGTGCGGAATAGGTCTTGTCTTCCTGCGGACGCGGTCCGTTGAAGCAGATCATCGGGTATTCCATTCCGCCCTGCACGACACCGTTCACGGAGATCGCGGTGGGGTACGGATAGAGGAACGAGTAGCGCGAGTAGGTGTTCAGCGTGTGGACCACAGCCTGCGTCGAGTAGCGTTCCCAGAGCGGATTCCCTTCCTTGGGGAAGTACGACATCGCCCAGGTGTTGTGACCTCCGGCCGTGTGCAGTTGCGCATCCCAGATGAACTTGCGGGAACTCGCGAATGCAAAGTCACGGACGTTCTGCGCATGGAAGATCCACGTCTTCTTACCTGTGGGCTTGCTCTTTTCGTTGGCGATCGCTTCGGCTTCCGTCACGATGAGGACCGGTGTCTTCGACGTTTCGGCTTTCTTGAGGCGCTCGCGCCAGACGGGCTTCAGCACCTGCGCGGGATTCTGCAGAACGCCGGTCGACGCGACGACGTGATCATCCGGCACGGTGATCTCAACCTGATAGTCCCCGAATTCGAGCGTGAATTCGCCCTGTCCGAGGAACTGTTTGTGCTGCCAGCCATACACGTCGTAGTAGGCGGCGAGGCGAGGAAACCACTGCGCCATGCAGTAGAGATAGTTACCGTCTTTGGGGAAGTGCTCGTAACCGGTGCGGCCGGGCAACCACTTCGAGTTCGTGATGTTGTAGTTCCAAGCGACGTTGAAGACGAACTTCGCGCCGGGCAGGAGCGGCTCGCGAAGATCCACGCGCATCATCGTTTTGACGACCGTGTGCGGCAGTGTGCCTCCGCTGGCGTCGGTCACGCTCGCGATCTTGTATCCGCCCGGGAACGGATCACGCAGCAGCGACGCGGCCGTGCGATACGGGAACTGCTTGAAGTCCGGCGCGGTGCGCGTGGTCATCGAGTCCGAACCGGGCTCCCAGATGTTCTGGTCGAGTTGCAGCCAGAGATACATCAGGGTATCGGGCGAGTTGTTGTGATAGGTGATCGTCTCGGATCCCGTGAGGCGCTGGTTGACGTCGTCGATTTCGACCTTGATTTTGTAGTCGGCGCGCTGCTGCCAGTACTTGTGGCCGGGCGCTCCCGATGCCGTGCGGTATTCGTTGGGCGTTGGCAGAACTTCTTCCAACTGCCGGAACTTGTCGATGGGACTCAGCTTGGATTGAGCAGAAAGAAACAGGCACGCAGAGGCCGCCAGGGTCGTGGCGGCGAGCTTGATCACCATAGGCTTAATTCTAGCGGGGCGCCTGCGCCGCAACCAAGCTGACGGGCTGCCGAACCCTGGCACACAGACACTTCCAGATAGCCCGAACTGCCTTCGATCACGAAGACTTCACCGAAGCCGGCTTCCTGATAATTGGTCGCAAAGCGGCTCACGATGTAGCTGCCGACGAGGAGTTCGAAATGCTTTGCTTTGCCGACCTCGAACTCGCTGGAACGGAGATTGGTGATGAGGTTGCCGAAGTGGTCGACCTTGAGCACCTGCCCGGTCCAGACGCGCTTGCCGGTGCGTGTGGCGAAGATCGCAGTGGCCTGCGTGTAATCCTTGATGAGAGGCCCGAACTGCGCTGGCTTCGCTTTGCCGGACGCGAGATGCGCAGCGCTCGGCGCGAAGACGTCGCGGCCGTGGAACGTGTTGCTGAGGGTCGCGAGGAAGAACTTCTTGTTGGTGATCGCGCGGACCTTGTGCTTTGGCTCGGCGGCGTAGAGCAGCGTGAAGAGGCCGTTGTCGGGACCAATGAAGTATTGGCCCGCCGCTTCGACGAGGATCGGGCGGCGCGAGGTGCCGACGCCGGGGTCCACGACCACGACGTGGATCGTGCCCCTGGGGAAGTAGCGGTACGCCTGTTCGAGGATGAAACCGCCCTCGAGGATTTCGTACGGTGTCACCTGATGGCAGATGTCGATGACGGTGGATTGCGGAGCGATTCCGGCGATCACGCCTTTCATGGTTCCGACGTAGTGGTCGGCAAGTCCGAAGTCCGTGGTGAGCGTAATGACGGGTTTGCGAGGCATGGTTGGTAAACTGGTGGTGTGGATCGTTTTTACTTCGATCACAACGCGACAACACCAGTATCGCCTGAGGTGATGGAGGCATTTCTGCCTTTGCTCACCGAGGCGTTCGGCAACGCGTCTTCGATCCACCATTTCGGGCAGACGGCGAAGCATCGATTGGAATCCGCGCGGCGGCAGGTGGCGGCGCTGTTGGGCTGCCAAGCGACCGAGATCGTGTTCACGTCGGGTGGCACAGAATCCAACAATCTGGCGATTCAGGGTGCGGTACGGGCTTCGGTGTACGCGCGGAAGCATGTCGTCACGACGGCGATCGAACATCCGGCGGTGCTGGGTCCTTGTGCGGCGTTGGATGGCGTTGATGTGACTGTCGTGCCAGTGGGATCCTCCGGGGTCGTGGATCCGGACGATGTGCGTCGCGCGATGCGTCCCGGCGAGACGGTGCTGGTGAGCGTGATGCACGCCAACAACGAGATCGGGACCATCCAGCCGATTCGCGAGATCGCGGCGATCGCACGTGATGGCGGAGCATTGATGCATTCGGACGGTGTGCAGGCGGCGGGCAAGATTGCA
This sequence comes from uncultured Solibacteraceae bacterium, assembly GCA_964627455.1. GTDB lineage: Bacteria > Acidobacteriota > Terriglobia > Bryobacterales > Bryobacteraceae > F-183. The sequence continues at coordinate 68,631 of CAZVKC010000016.1, forward strand.
GTGCATGCGCCCGATGTGGACCTGTACACGATCAGTGGTCACAAGCTGTATGCGCCCAAAGGTATCGGCGCGTTGTATGTTCGCAAGGGCGTAAAACTGGCGCCGCTGGCGTTCGGCGGGCATCAGGAACGCGACCGTCGTCCGGGCACGGAGAATGTCCCGGGAGCCGTAGCATTGGGGCGAGCGTCGGTTCTCGATCGCGGACTTCCCTCCCCTGCATTGCGCGATCGTCTCGAACGCGGCGTTTGCGAACGTGTGGGCTTTGCGTCGGTGAACTGCGCGGGGTCGCCACGCGTGCCGAATACGGCGAACATCAGATTCGAAGGCATCGAAGGCGAACCGCTGGTGATCGCGTTGGACCTGAAGGGATTCGCCGTATCGAGCGGCGCGGCCTGTTCGAGCGGCGCGGTGGAACCTTCGCATGTACTCACCGCGATCGGCCTCAGCAAGGAAGACGCACGGTCCTGCCTGCGGATCTCGCTCGGACGCAGCAACGACGAAGCACAGGTCGACGCATTGATTGAAGCCGTTTCGCAGGCTGCGCATCACTTATATAGGGTCTCTCCCGCATATGCCGGCTAATACAACAGAACTCGTCGCGGTCGCCATGAGCGGCGGCGTGGATTCGTCCACGGTCGCGGCGATGATGCATCGCGACGGGCGCAATATCGTCGGCATGACGATGCAGTTGTGGAACCAGCGGCGGCTGCCGGAACTCGTGCCGGATGGTCCGACGGGGCGCTGCTGTTCGCTCGACGATGTATACGATGCGCGCTATGTCGCGGAAAAACTCGGCATCCCGTACTATGTCGTCAACTTCGAAAAGCGGTTCGAAGAGCAGGTGGTGAAGCCGTTCATCGACGAGTATCTGAACGGCCGCACGCCGATCCCCTGCACGCTCTGCAACAACCACATCAAGTTCGATCAGTTTCTGGAAATGGCGGCGGGAGTCCATGCCGATTACGTCGCGACTGGACATTACGCGCAGGTCGATTACGACGAGGCATCCGGCCGTTACCGCATGAAGCGCGCGGCTGACGCGGCTAAGGATCAGACGTACTTTCTCTTCGGGCTCACGCAGCAGCAGCTCTCGCGGACTCTGTTTCCGCTGGGCGGCATGACCAAGCCGCAGGTTCGCGAACTGGCGCGGGAACTCGGGGTGCCAATCTTCTCGAAGCCGGATTCGCAGGAGATCTGCTTCGTGCCGAACGGCGATTACGCGGCGTTCATGGACGCGTACTTCAAGGAACAGGGCATCGAACCTCGCACGGCCACTCGCGGCGAGATCGTGTCGTCCGAAGGCAAAGTGCTGGGCGAGCACACGGGCGTGCATCATTACACGGTGGGCCAGCGCAAGGGACTGGGTATCGCAGCGCGCGAACCGCTGTACGTGATCGCGACCGAACCGGCATCGCAGCGCGTCATCGTGGGACGCAACGAAGACCTGCTGCGGACAACGATGACGGTCAAGGACATGAACTGGATCTCCATTGCGCCGATCATTGCGCCCGTGCGGGGTTCCGTGCGGATCCGCAATAAGCATCTGCCGGCGCCTGCGACGATCACGCCGACGGCGGATCCGGCGCGGGTCGAGGTCCGGTTCGACGAACCGCAGCGCGCGATCACGCCCGGCCAGGGCGCGGTCATGTACGACGGCGACATCGTGCTCGGCGGCGGTTGGATCGAGTAACCACGTGGCTGTCGCGCTGCTGGTGCGGTTCCTGTTGTTCTCGCTCGAACATTCGGGTGGCGCTGCGGATACGCTGGCGCGTCTATATGTTCGTGTCTTTGATTTATTGATCCCCAAGCTGCGGCGGACCGGATTACGTAACCTCCAGATCGCGGGATTGGCCGGCAGGCCGGAGATCGTCGACGGCGTCTTTGCGTCCATCGCGCGGATCCTCGTGTCGGTCGCTCGTGTCGGGCGCCTGAACAAGCAGAACATCCATCAGTTCATCGAATACGACGGGTTCGAGCATTACCACGAAGCCAAACGGCGAGGCCGCGGCGTGCTGTTCGCGACCGCGCATCTCGGCAACTGGGAGTTTTCGGCCGTCGCGCATTCGCTGATGACGGAGCCGATGCATGTGGTCGTACGGCCGCTCGACAATCGCGCGGTCGATGACATCATCGAGGCTCGGCGCGAAGCGACCGGCAACCACGTCATTTCGAAGAAGGACGCGGCTCGCGATATTCTGCGGGCGCTGAAGAAGAACGAGCCGGTGGGGATCCTCATCGATCAGAATGTGAGTCCCGCAGAGGGCGTGTTCATCGACTTCTTCGGAGTCCCGGCCTGCGCGGGCACCGCATTCGCGCGGCTCGCGGCGCATTCTGGCGCGGCGGTGATTCCCGGGTTCGCATTGTGGGACGCTTCGCGCCGCAAGTATGTGCTGCGCTTCTTCCCCCTGGTCGACATCACGGGCGACGCGGAACAGGACACGCGCAGGATCCACGCCGTGATCGAGCAAGTGATCCGCGAGTATCCGGACCAGTGGCTGTGGCTGCATCGCCGCTGGAAGACGCGTCCGCCGGGCGAACCTTCCCTCTACTGACTCCTATAGAATTTTGAGAGTGCCGTTTTTCGCTGTACTCTTCCTCTTTTCGGTGTCCGCCCAGGATGGCGCGGGTATCCTTGCTGCGCGCTGCCACCAATGCCATAGCGCCCAAACGAAGATGGGTGGAGTGCAACTGACGTCGTCCACGGAGGTCACGCAGGTGCGCGACCGGCTCCTTGCGGCGATCCGTTACGACGGCAAGATCAAGATGCCTCCGGGCGGTCCACTGCCGGCGGCGGAATCGGATGCACTGCGAAGGTGGATCGCCAGTGGCGCGCCGTGGTCCGGTGGTGTTGCGAAACCGGCGGCTTCCACGCACTGGGCGTTTCAAAAGGTAAAGCGCCCGGCAGGGGAGAACATCGATTCGTTCATCCAGGCGAAGTTGCAGGAGAAGGGATTAAGAGCTTCGGCGGAGGCCGATCGTCGTACGTTGATCCGCCGCGCAACCTTCGATCTACACGGTCTGCCTCCACCACAGACGGAGGTCGATGCCTTCATCAACGACACGCGTCCCGATGCATACGCGCGCTTGATCGACCGGCTCCTCGAGTCCCCGCGATATGGCGAAAAGTGGGGCAGGCACTGGCTGGACCTCGCCCGCTACGGCGACACATCCGGCTTCGAGCAGGATCCCTACCTACTGTATTCCTGGCGTTATCGCGACTATGTGATTCAGTCGTTCAATCAGGACAAGCCGTACGATCGGTTCATCCGCGAACAGATCGCGGGTGATGAACTGTTCCCCGAGGATGTCGATGCCCAACAGGGCACGGGTTTCTATACGGTCGGGACAAACCGCGACATGCTGTACAAGGTCGAGGACATCAACCGCGAAGAACAGCTCACGGACTTCACCGATACGACCGGCAGCGTCTTTCTGGGACTCACCGTCGGCTGCGCCCGCTGCCATGATCACAAGTTCGATCCGCTACCGCAGCGTGATTACTACCGCATGCAGGCGATCTTCGCTCCTTTCGTGAAGATGCGCGTATTCCTGCATTACAACAACGCGCGCGGGTACGACCTCAATGAGAATACGCGCACCTTTCGCCTCTACGAACTGGGCGCGCAGTTGAGCGCGATGCTCGATCCGCACCGTTCGCGGTTGCGCGAGGCGCGTCTGGCCAAGTTGCCGAAAGAAGTCGGCGAGGCGTACCACACGCCCGACGAGCGCAAGACTCCCGAGCAAAAGGCGATCGTGGATGCAAACACCAGGCAGTTCGAACCCACGGATGACGAGGTGTTCGCGCAACTGACTCCGGCCGAGAACGAGCGGCTGCGCAAGATCGAGCGGCGGCTGGTGACGATGTACAAGAACTATGCGCCGGGGCCGTTCTCACCTGCGATCACAGATATTGGTCGCGAAGCGCCGCGGACGTTCCTGCCGGCGAAAAGTGGGCGCGAAGCTGAAGAAGTTCGGCCGGGACTGTTGTCTGTCCTCGGCGGCGGGGACATCCCCGAACCGCCGCTGCAATCGCCGACCACGCTGCGGCGCAAGGCGCTCGCGGAATGGATCGCGTCACCAGAAAACCCACTCACCGCGCGCGTGATGGTGAACCGCATCTGGCAGTATCACTTTGGACGCGGCCTGAATCCGACCCCAAGCGACTTCGGAACGCGCGCCGGACTGCCGTCGCATCCGGAACTGCTGGACTGGCTTGCCTCGGAGTTTGTCGCGAAGAAGTGGTCGATCAAGGCGATGCACCGGCTGATCATGAACTCTGCCGTGTACAAGCAGAGCGCCCGGCCCGCCGCAGGCAGTCGCGCGGCAGAAGTCGATCCCGAGAACGCACTGCTGTCGCATTTCACGCGGCGGCGGCTGGATTCCGAAGAGATCCGCGATGCGGTGCTGGCGTCAGCTGGGACCCTGAATCTGAAGATGGGCGGCCGGCCAGTGGTGCCTCCACTCGCGACCGAAGAACTGTACGGCATGAGCCAGCCGATCAACAACGCGTGGATCGTGACCGAGGACCGCAGCGAGCATACGCGACGGTCGATTTACCTCATCTCACGTCGCAACTTCCGCGTGCCGCTGCTCGAAGTGTTCGACCGGCCGGAAGGAGTGCTCAGCTGTTCGCGCCGCGAGTCTTCGACCACGGCTCCACAATCGCTGTCGCTATTGAACGGCCAGTTCACGTTGCAGCAGGCCGATGCGCTGGCTGCGAAACTCGAAGCCGCGCCAGCGGATCCGGTGACGGCCGCATGGTCCGCCATATTCGGACGCCCACCAACAGAGATGGAAGCGGCGCGATCGAAGCAGTTCCTCGAAAAGCAGACCGCGACGCTCGGATCCCGCCGCGCGGCTCTTCTCGAAATGGCCCGCGGACTCTTCAACACCAACGAATTCCTGTACGTGGAGTAATAACGACAATGGACATGATGACGCGCCGGCATATGATCTTTCGTGCAGGCAAAGGCTTCAGCGGCGTTGCACTCGCCTCGATGATGGCGAATGCCGCGCACGCCGCGAAGGCCAGGAACATCATCTACATCTTCAACCACGGCGGCGTCAGCCACATCGATACGTTTGATCCGAAGCCGACCCTTGCGCGGTTGTCCGGCGAGACGGTACCGGCAAGCTTTGCCGAGGGCCTCAAAACATCCCGCATCGACTTCCGCAAGGCGATCATGCGCGGATCTCCCTGGCAGTTCCGCAAACACGGCCACGGCGGACTCGAGATGTCGGACCTCTTTCCCAACCTCAGCCGGCACGCCGACAAACTCGCGGTGATCCGCTCCTGCTACAGCGACGCGTTCGATCACGCCCCTGCGATCTTCCATTCGTGCACAGGCTCGCAATTCCCGGGACGCCCGTCGCTCGGCGCATGGGTCAGCTACGGACTCGGCAGCGAGAACAAGAACCTGCCCTCGTTCGTCGTGATGTCCGACGGCGCGATGAAGTCCGGTGCAGGCGCGTATGGCGCGGGATTCCTGCCCGCGACGTATCAAGGCACGATCTTCCGCAGCGGCAAGAGCCCGGTGTTGAACCTCGCCACGCCCGAGAACGTCAGCAGCGACGCGCAGAAAGAAACGCTCGGATACATCAACGACCTCAATCGCGCGCACTTCGCATCACGCGAAGAGGACACGACGCTCGACGCGCGCATCAAGTCTTACGAACTCGCGTTTCGCATGCAGGCCGAGGCGCCGGGCGTCGTCGACATCAATACTGAGACGGAAGCCACCCGCAAGATGTACGGCCTCGACGAACCCCTCACTGCCGACTTCGGACGCAAGTGCCTGCTCGCCCGCAGGCTCGTCGAACGTGGCGTCCGCTGCGTGCAACTGTTCTTCGGAACCAACCTCGGCGACGATTGGGACGACGCGCACAACGACCTTCTCGGATCGCACAACAAGATGTCGAAGAAGTCCGACCAGCCGATCGCAGCGCTCCTCACCGACCTCGAAGCGCGCGGACTGCTCGACTCGACGCTCGTCGTCTGGAACAGCGAGTTCGGGCGCACGCCGCTCGCGGAAGGCAAGAACGGGCGCGACCATCACCCGTACGGTTACTCGATGTGGATGGCCGGCGCAGGAATCAAAGGCGGCCGCGCGCTCGGCGCCACCGATGAATTCGGGTTGCGCGCCGTAGATCAGCGCAAGTCGATCCACGACGTGCACGCCACAATCCTGCGCCTGATGGGCGTCGATCACACGAAGCTCACCTGGCGCTATCAAAGCCGCGACATGCGTCTCACCGATGTCCACGGCGAAGACGAGTTCACCAACTGGCTCCTGAACGCATAAAAGCCGCGGATCCAGCAGCCAGTCGCTGGATCCGCGGCGTCAGTCCACGGTTGACTTGGTCCTAGTCACCCATGGCAGGAGCGGTCTCGGGTTCTCTGGCAACGGCAGGCTTCTCAGCCTTCTTGCCGTTGCTGTGCAGGAACACGAAGGCCACCAGAATGAAGGCTCCCAGGGCGAACAGCGTATCGCCCGGGGCTCGCATCCACCGGAACGTCTGCATCATCGGAGTGCCCATGAACTCCGTGCTGCGCGCATACCAGTATCCGTGTTCGACCGCAGCCCAAGTCTGCGCCAACCCTTGCGGCAGCAGGCTGCCGACGCACATCGCCATCACGCCGCCATTGAGCGACCAGAAGGCGCTGCGCAACCAGTTCTCGCGCCACTGGACATCCGGGGCCATGGCGCGCAGGCAAACCAGCATCAGGCCGATGCCCAGCATGCCGTACACACCGAAGAGCGCTGCGTGCCCGTGCAGCGGAGTCGTGTTGAGTCCCTGCATGTAGTAGAGCGCTGCCGGAGGATTGATCATGAAGCCGAACAGTCCCGCGCCGACCATGTTCCAGAACGCAACCGCGACGAAGAAGTACACCGGCCACTTGTAGCGCTGCGCCCATACGGTCAGGTTGCCGCGCCGCAGATCGTCGAGTGCGCCGTAGGCAACCAGCGTGAGCGGAACCACTTCGAGCGCGCTGAACACGCTGCCCCAGGCCAGTGCGACCGAAGGCGTACCGGAGAAGTACAGGTGATGACAGGTTCCGATGATGCCGCCGGCGAGGAAGATCGAGGCCGAGAGCAGCGCAGCCTTCGCCGCGAACGCCGGGCGAATGAGGCCGAGGCGAGTGAAGAAGAACGCGATCACCGTGGTGGCGAACACTTCGAAGAAGCCTTCCACCCAGAGGTGAACCACCCACCAGCGCCAGTATTCCACGATCGAGAGATTCGAGTGCTGGCCCCAGGTGAGACCAGCGCCGTAGAAGAGTCCGATGGCGGCGGCCGACATCAGGAACAACCAGATCAGTTGCTTCTGATCTCCCGCGGTTGCGAGCGCGGGTTTGATCGCGCGGACCACCAGGAATAGCCAGATCAACAGGCCAACAAACAGCAGGATCTGCCAGCCTCGCCCGAGTTCGACGTACTCATACCCTTGATGTCCCCAGAAGAACGATTGCGCGTCCGATAGCCGGTTCTTCACGCTGAGCCATTCTCCGGTAAGGGATCCGGCGACGATGACCAGCAACGCACCGAACAGCACGTTGACGCCGAGCGTCTGGAACTTGGGATCCTTGCCGCTGACGAGTGGACCGATGAACAAGCCGGCCGCAAGCCAGGCCGTCGCGATCCAGAAGATGCCGATCTGCACGTGCCAGGTGCGAGCCACGCTGTAAGGCAGGAAGTCCGCGATCTTGATGCCGTAGAAACCGTCACCCTCGACGCCATAGTGCGCCGTAACGATGCCGAGCGTGATTTGCGTCAGGATCAGCGCCGCCACAACCCAGAAGTACTTCAGGGTCGCCTTCTGCGACGCGGTCGCGCGCCAGCTGCCCAGTGGATCCTGCTTCGGCAGCACGGACGGGGTCTCTTCGTCTTCGTGATTCCGCTGCGATGCGTACCACCAGACCATTGCGCCGATGCCTGCCAGCAACATGATGATGCTGACGCCGGTCCACATCACGTTTTCGCCAGTCGGCCGGTTGCCAATCAGCGGCTCATAGGGCCAGTTGTTGGTGTACGAAATCGTATCGCCGGGGCGCTGTGCAGAGGCGGACCAGGCCGTCCAAAAGATGAAGCTGCTCAACAGCCGCATGCGTTCCGGGCTGCTGATGGTTCCCGCCGGAATCGCGTAGCTGACGTTGCCTTTCTGGAACACATCCGAATAATGCGCCAGGCATTTCTCAAATGCGCGGGCGCGAACCGGGTCGATACGGATGAGATTCTGCGACGCGTCATAGCCGTTCGAACGATAAACCTTCTCGAGCCGGCCGCGCAATTTCGCCTGCGTTTCATTATCGAGTTCGGCGTAAGGCTTGCCGGCTTCGGCCGTCGCCCAATCGTCGAGGACAAAGGTAATTTCGCGATGCAGCCAGTCGGCGGTCCAGTCGGGCGCGACATAGGAGCCGTGTCCCCAAATCGAACCGAGTTGCATACCGCCCATGGACTGCCAGACGTTCTGCCCTGCTGCAACCGCCCCTTCCGCAGCCACGACATCACCTGATGTGGTGACGATCCGCGACGGAATGGGCGGCATTTCCTGATAGATGCGTGTCCCGACCCAACCGAGGATCGAGAACGATATGAGTAAGACGAGTGCGAAGCTGATCCAGAGTTTTTTCATTGATGGTGGCGTTCCCTGTATGCAACGATACGGCGCATCGCGCGCCGGCGCTGTGACCAAAGTCACGAGACATTAGAAGGACTCTATTACCAACGAAAAAATCTTGAGGGGATCGCCCGATTGTCGCCCTCTGACCGGTCTTCTATTCTGAGGCTTCCGTACTGGAACCTTTGTATATGAAGCGCACAATCTTCTTTGCTTCGTTCTTCTGCATCGTAGGCAACATATTTGGCCAGTGCAACGTTTTTCCACAGGACAACATTTGGAATACACGCATCGACCAGTTGCCGGTGCATCCAAGTTCTTCAACCTGGGTCAACACGATTGGCGCCACGGCCACGTTGCGGGCCGATTTCGGCGCGGGCCTGTACAACGGTGGGCCCATCGGGATTCCCTATCTGATGGTTCCAGGGACGCAGACGAAGTACCCGGCGACATTCCTGTATCAGGACGAAAGCGACCCGGGACCATACGCCATTCCGCTGAATGCGCCGATCGAAGGCGGGTCCAACAGCACGGGCGACCGGCACGCGATTGCCGTCGACAAAGACAATTGCGTCCTGTATGAGATCTATCGAGCGTTCCCGCAGACTTCGAGTTGGAAGGGTGATTCGGGCGCAATCTTTGATCTGAAGTCGAACGCCCTGCGACCGGAAACCTGGACCTCGGCCGATGCCGCCGGTCTGCCGATCTTTGCGGGACTGGTGCGTTACGACGAGATCCTGGCCGGCGAGATTCGCCACGCGATCCGCTTCACGGTTCCGCAGACGCAGCGGGCGTACGTGTGGCCTGCTCGGCATTACGCGTCGAGCCTCACGGGCACGCAGTATCCACCGATGGGCGCGCGGTTCCGGCTGAAGGCGAGTTTCGACATCTCGGGATTCTCGCCGGTGAACCAGATCATTCTGACCGCGCTGAAACGTTACGGCATGATCCTCGCCGACAACGGTTCGGCCTGGTATCTGTCGGGCGCCCCGGACGATCGCTGGAACAATACTGAGCTTCGCCAGTTGCTGACGATCGCCGGGTCGAACCTCGAAGCCGTCGACGCGACCGTGCTCATGATTGACCCGAATTCCGGGCAGGCGAAGCAGGGCTCGGCTACGGTATCGGTGTCACCCTTGACCGCCAGCGTGCAGATCAGCACGCAGAAGCAGTTCACAGCGGCTGTTTCGGGTACAACGAATCCCGCAGTGACGTGGGACGTCAACGGCGTCGTTGGCGGCAATTCGGCGGTCGGGTTCATCGATTCGATCGGCGGCCTATACACAGCCCCGGTTACCGCCCCCTCGCCGGCAACGGTGACGGTTCGCGCGACGAGCGTCGAGGTTCCGACGGCAAGCGGCACGGCCTCGGTGACGGTCGTGAATCCGCCTCCGCCCGTGTCGATCACCATTAGTCCCAAGAGCGCCACCGTTCGCGTTCGGAGGTCTCAGCAGTTCACGGCGACGGTCTCGGGCAGCACCAACACGCACGTGACCTGGAAAGTAAACGGCGTCGCCGGAGGCAGCACGTCCACAGGGACGATCAGCACCAGCGGGCTGTATAAGGCGCCCTCGTCCGTGCCCAATCCTGCGACGGTTACGGTCACGGCAGTGAGCGTCGCAGATCCGGCGAAGTCCGCGTCGGCCGCGGTCACGATCTCTCGCAACTAACTTCTCCAATCTATGAAGAAACCCTATTTGGCAATCGTTCTCATTGGTACGCTCGCGGTCGCGCAAAACCCGGCCGCGAGTGTTTCGATTGACGTGAATGTGAACAGGAGGCCGATCGATCCGCGTGTTTACGGAATCGCTTATGGGACCTCCACCCAGTTGTCGGACTTGAATGTTCCGCTGAATCGCTATGGCGGCAACAACACGAGCCGGTACAACTGGCAAATCAACGCCGACAACCGCGGGCAGGACTGGTATTTCGAAAGCGTCCCCGAGGCGAGCAGCACCGCCGGCGAGCGCGGCGATACATTCATCTCAAACACGCAGACAGCGGGCGCGCGTGCGATGATCACGATCCCGATGCTCGACTGGGTTGCGAAACTCGGATCCAACCGCACGAAACTGGCGAGCTTTTCTCAAGCCAAGTACGGCGCGCAGACCGGCAACGACTGGCAGTGGTTTCCGGACGCCGGCAACGGAATTCTGAAGTCCAACAATCAGAACATCACGGGCAATGATCCGAATGATGCGAACACGGGCAACACGCCGTCGATGCAGCAGGCGTGGGTGCAGGCGATGGTCAATCGTTGGGGAGCCGCGGGCGCTTCGAACCCGCGTTATTACGTACTCGACAACGAGCACAGCATCTGGCACTCGACGCATCGGGACGTGCATCCGACCGGGGCGACGATGGACGAGGTGCTCGGCCGCATCAAGGATTACGCGGCGGCGATTCGCGCGGTGGATCCCGGCGCGACGATCGTGGGTCCCGAAGAGTGGGGCTGGAGCGGATACACTCTCAGCGGCTATGACCAGCAGTACGGCAGCATCAACGGCTGGAGCTACCTGCCGGATCGCACCAATCACGGCGGCGCCGATTACCTGCCCTGGATGCTGCAGCAATTGAAGGCGGATGGCCGGCGGTTACTCGATGTCTTCACCGTGCACTACTATCCGCAGGGCGGCGAGTTCGGCAACGACACGTCGACGACGATGCAGTTGCTGCGCAACAAGTCCACGCGCTCGCTGTGGGATCCCAACTATGTCGACCAGACCTGGATCAACGACAAGGTGCAGTTGATCCCGCGCCTGCGCAACTGGGCGGACACGTATTATTACGCGGGTACGCCCATCGGCATCACCGAGTACAACTGGGGCGCGGAAAGCCACATCAACGGAGCGACCACGCAGGCGGATATCCTCGGCATCTTCGGACGCGAGGGTCTCAACCTTGCGGCGCGCTGGACCACACCTGACGCCACAACACCCACGTACAAAGCCATCAAGATGTATCGCAACTACGACGGCGCGAAGTCGACCTTCGGCGATGTGTCGGTCTCGGCGACTGGCCCGAATCCGGACAATGTCGCAGTGTTCGCCGCACAGCGCACCGGCGACAGCGCGCTGACCGTGATGGTGATCAACAAATATCTGTCAGGATCCACGCCGGTAAGCTTGTCGGTTGCGAATTTCGCCAATAATGGAACGGCACAGGTGTACCAGTTGACCTCCGCCAATGCGATCACCCGTCTGGCGGACCTTGCCTTCACGGGCACGACGGCGGCCTTCTCGGCCCCGCCGCAGAGCATCACGCTGCTGGTGTTCCCGACCGGGACTCCGAACACGCCACCAGTGGCGATGGCTGCTGCGACCCCGACTTCCGGCATCGCTCCGCTGACGGTGAACTTCTCCGCGGCGGGGTCCAATGATCCCGATGGCTCGATCGCATACTATAGCTGGAACTTCGGCGACGGCACGGCGCTGGGCACAACCGCAAACGTGTCGCACATCTATCAGGCCGCGGGAACGTACACTGCGGTGCTCACCGTAACCGACAACCGCGGCGCCAGGTCCACGGCGCAGGTCGTGATCACGGTGAGCCCGGATCCGAATGTGCTCAACGCGCCGTCGGGGTTGACCGGTTCAGCGGGACGCGGCACTGTTACACTCTCGTGGGCGGACAAGTCGACCAACGAGTCCGGCTTCTACATCGAGCGTGCTCCGTCCGGATCGACCGCATTCGTACGCGTTGGGACGGTTGCGGCCAACGTGAAAACGTTTACCAACACCGTATCCAGAGGAACGTACGTGTTCCGCGTGCAGGCCTTCAACTCCACGAAGGTTTCGGCATACTCGAACACGGTAACCGTCAAGGTGACTCGCTAGCTTCCTGAGCCTCTACAAGCGAAAGGCCGCTCCGAACTTGGAGCGGCCTCTTTTTAATGGATCGTGTATCCGGTTTAGCGGTCGCCGCCGCCAGCGCTCGAAGCGCCCGCGCCAGGCTTCACGGCAGGGGCCTGCTGATCCACCGGAACCTTGTAATTGAAGAAGCCGATCATCATTTCATCGAACGTCTGATCGCCCCACTTCACGGTCTTCGAAGGATCCGGATTGTACTTGTTGTTCGCCGAATTGTCGTACCAGGCGGTTGCTTCGATCTTCGAACCGGCCGGAATCTTGCGAGGCTCCGCGAGGATGTAGCTCAACTGCCAGTTGAAGTCGTACTTGGGTACGGTGAGCAGGTTCTCCGTGCGTCCGTCCGGATACGTCAACACGTACTTGAACGCCTTGCCGCGCAGATGCATGTGCGGAGTGAGGTCGAGCAGCGTCACGTTTTCACGGAAGGTCCAGGTGGCTTTCACTTCATAGTTCGGATCATTGGGCGGAATCGCGAAACGGAACTGCGTCGCGCTGCCGGAAAACGCACGATACTGAGGCGGCGCGGTGCGAAACTTCAAGCCGAGAACGGAACGGTCCACAGCTTCCTTGCCGTTGGACGTGTAGTGAACCTGAAACACAAGCTTGGAACCAGCCTTGACCAGGAACCCGGTGTCCTCATCGAAGGTGATCGACGGCACACCCGGCGCATAGCCGATCAACATGTCGCTGAACTGTTCGCCCGCGCGCGTCACGCGCTGGCCGCCTTCCCGCACGAACACGAGAATGTGGTGGACCTGGGCACGCTGTCCCGGACGGACTTCGACGGCCTGTACCCACTTGTCTTCCTTGAAGCCGGGATCGACCGTGTAGTACTGATAGCGGATCACGCCCTCCGCGGGAATCTTGAAATCCGCGCCCATGTCAACGGTGAAGTCCGGCTTGCCGATCTTCCAGCCGTCGGTGAACACGGGCATCTTCGGCATGTCTTTGGAATCGCCTTCGGGCGCGCCGGCGTCGACCCACTTGGCGATCGTCTGCACCTGATCGTCGGTCAAACGGCGGTTGTTCGAGAAATGCGTTTGCGACGGATCCGCATGCCACGGCGGCATCGTGCGGGTGAGGGTCGACGCCTTGATTGCCTTCGCCCACGGGCGGACTTCCTGATAGGTGCGCAGAGCCATCGGTCCGGCTTCGCCAGGACGGTGGCACTCAATGCAGCGCTGGTAGAGGATCGGCGCGACGTCTTTTGAGAACGTCGGCGTGGATGCGGCAGTGTTGGCAGCGTATACAGACACTGCGGCCGCGGTCAGAACAAGATACTTCACGGGTCAGATCTCCACTTTGAGCAGACAGAGCTTTCGCTCTTACCGTTCAGGGTAGCGATGCGCCGTGTCCCCCGCCTGAAAGCCGTTGAGTCCGTCTATACAGAATTACTTCAAAAACTGCAGGCACTCGATCATCGCGCGGCCGTTATGATACGCAGCTTTCCAGATGTTGGCTTTGTCGCCGCGAGTCGTGAGGTCCGGCAGTACGGTCGCGTGCCACTCGCCGTTGGTCCAGTCGATCTGGCGCCGGTCGACGAAGTTCCACGTCTTTTCGAAAACATCCCAATACTTCGGGTCGCCGGTCACCTTCCACATACGCAACGCGCTGACGAGCGCTTCAGACTGCACCCACCAGACCTTCTCTTTGCGATCGGCCGGCTTGCCGATCGGGCCGGAATCGTAGAAGCCTCCGTTGTCTTTGTCGTATCCGTATTGCAGGGAGTTTCGCCACAGTTCGCGGAAGAGATCGACGAACGGCTGCACCGGTTCACCCATCGCTTCGGCGGCATCCATGATCAGCCAGACATTTTCCAGGTCGTGCCCGTACGACACGCGCGCATATTGCGGCGTGTCAAGACGAGGAGTCCAGTCGGCATTGTATTTGTCGGTGCACGCCGGCAGATTCTTGCGCACGACAGCATTAGTCTCGATGTCGATCAACTCGCGCAACCGCGAAAATGCAGGATGCGACTGGCTCGCGCGAACATACCAGGTCATCGCCTCCATCAGGTGCAGATGGGTGTTCATCAATTTGAGCGAGGAATCCCCCATGTAGCCGGGTTCGTTGTCCGGGGTCCAGTCTTCTTTGAAGCTCTCGACGTAGCCGCCGTACTTCGCGTCATGCGCCTTTTTCTCGAGGACATCGAACAGGCGGTTGGCGAGCGAGAGGACCTCCCCGCGGCCGCTGGCGAGATAGAGTTCGGACAGCGCGTACAAGGCGAAGGCCTGCCCGTACAGATGTTTCTTCGATTTGATTCGCTGCGCGCCTGTCGCATCGACCTCCCAATAAAAACCGCCATGCTGCCGGTCCCACATGCGGTCGCGCAGGAATCGGAAGCCGTGGTCCGCGGCGGTGAGCATTTCCTCTTTGCGATAGCCGCTGCGTGCGAGGCGCGCGTAGAACCAGACCATGCGCGCTTGCGTCACGATCCCCTTCGTCCCCGGACCTTTGGATTCGCCCTTCGGCCCGGCGTTGATTGTGTAGCCGCCGTTCGCTTTGTCGAGCGTCCTCGGATACCAGAAGTCGACGATGTTGGAGTACAACGCTTTCTCCATCTTCTGTTTGATCACCGCGGGTTGGGCAAACAGTGGGACAGCGCACAGGAACACGAGGAACGCGACAGGGCGATTCATCTTTCTGCGTATTATTTCAGAAATCCAGCGAACCGAAGCCCACGTAATCTCGTCTACGGAGTGAACCATTATGCTCGCTGACTTGAAGTTCTCCATCCGCGGCTTGCGCAAAAGTCCAGCCTTTCTTGTCACGGCCGTGCTCGCCCTTGCCCTTGGCATTGGCGCGAACACTGCAATCTTTAGCGCCGTGAACGCGGTGCTGCTGAACCCGGCGGACATCCGGGATGCAAATCGCGTGGTCGCCTTGCGCACGCAGTACCTGGGCATCGACGGACTCGCGGACATCGGTCTTTCCGCGACCAGTTTCAAAGATCTCGAAGGCCTTCAGAGTGTTTTTCAGAGCGCAGCCATTGCGCAGCCTCGCGACTTCGCATTCACAGGGTCCGAAACGCCGGAGCGCCTGCGCGGAGCCTTAACTTCGCCTCGTTTCTTCGACGTCGTGGGACATCAACCGCTACTGGGACGGACGTATACAGCGGATGAAGACCAGCCGGGCAACAGTCGAGTGGTCGTGTTGTCGCACCACATCTGGCAGCGCTTGTTCGGGGCCGATCCGTCGATTGTCGGCAAGACCGTGCAGTTCAACGAAGAGCCGCACAAGGTGCTGGGCGTGATGCCGGAAGGTTTCCGCTTCCCAATGCAGGCGGACCTGTGGGTCCCGCTCGGGCTCGAGCCTGTCGCATATAGTCCGCAGCGCCGTTACAACGAGCAGTTCGGCGGCTTCGCGCGACTGAAGCCCGGCGTATCAATGGAACAGGCGAACGCGGCCATCAAGATCCTCGTCGATCAGATCGTGCAACGCGAGAACCAGGGGCAGAACCGGGTCCGCTGGGGCCTGTTCGTCAAGCCTTCCACCGACATGTTGAGCGGCCAAATGAAACTTGGTCTGTGGGTCCTGTTAGGCGCCGCGGGATTCGTGCTGTTGATCGCCTGCGCAAACATCGCGGGATTGCTCCTCGCCCGCGCATCGACACGCGCGAAGGAGGTCGCGATCCGAACCGCTCTCGGCGCAAGCCGCATGGACCTCATCCGGCAATTGCTAGCAGAAAGCCTCGTGTTGTCCTTCGCAGGCGGACTGCTGGGACTCGGCGTCGGTTGGGCCGGCGTCAAGTGGATCGTATCCGCCGTGCCGCCTCCGCTCACGCCGCGCATTGAAATGGAGTGGCGCGTCTTCGTGTTCACGGCGCTTGTTTCGGTTCTCTGCGGAATCTTCTTCGGCATCTTCCCTGCCCTGCAGGCATCGAGGTCCCGCAATCAGTACGACACGTTGAAAGACGGCGGCAGGTCCGGATCCGCCGGTGTCGCGAAGCAGCGCGTGCGGTCCGTGCTAGTGACGGCAGAAATGGCGATCGCGCTGGTGTTGTTGGTCGGCACGGGACTCTTCCTGCGCAGCCTCGCTGAAGCGCAGAAGGTGAATCCCGGCTTTTCGGCCCAGGGAGTCCAGACAGCATTTGTCGGGCTTTCCGCCGCGAAATACCGGAATGACACGCAACGGTCCAACTTCTACGCCGCGCTCGACCAGCGGTTGCGCAAGATTCCCGGCGTCGCGTATGCCGGCCTTGCGGTGCCGATGCCGTTCAGCGGCGACAACTGGTCCGGATCGTTTCGGATCGTGGGGCAGGCGCTGCAGCCCGGTGAACCCTCACCTCACGGAGATCAGCGCTACGTCACGCCGGATTACTTCGCGGCCCTCAACATCCCGCTGATGAGCGGCAGGTTCTTCAGTGATCGCGACAGCGCGACGGCGCCGCCGGTGATCATCATCGATTCGAAGCTCGCACAGCGCTACTTCCCTAATGAGAATCCGATCGGCCGCAAGATCCAACGCGGCGGACCCGACTCGCCGCAGATCGAGATTGTCGGTGTGGTGGGACACGTGTACCAGACCTCGCTCGAGAGCGACACCAAGGGCGCGTACTTCCTGCCCATCGTGCAACAGCCGCCGCCGATGGCAGGCATTGTGGCGAAGGCGCAGGGTGGCGACCCGAATCAGTTGACGGCGGCGATTCGTCAAGCCGTGCGGGAGGTGGATCCGAACCAGCCGATGTCGAACACCAAAACGATGGAAGAGCGCGTGCAGGATTCGCTGGGTCCACGGCGGATCGTAGTGGGCTTGCTCTCGCTGTTCGGCGGACTCGCTCTGACGCTTGCGGCGCTCGGCTTGTACGGCGTGATCAGCTACGCCGTGACGCAGCGCACGCAGGAAATCGGGATCCGCATGGCGCTGGGCGCCGAGCGCTCGTCCGTACTCGGCATGGTCCTGTCGCAGGGCGCGCGGTTGGCGATCGCCGGCCTCATCACCGGCGGTCTGGGAGCCTTTGCGGCTTCGCGGCTAATCGCGTCGCAGTTGTACCAGGTGCAGGCGTTTGACCCCATCACGTTTGGGGCCGTCGCTGCAATCCTTGCGGCGGTCGCGCTCGGCGCATCGTATATTCCGGCATTGCGCGCGACCCGCGTCGACCCTGTGATCGCGCTGCGCCACGAGTAACGGCTTATCGCCAGCGTTCGTCGAAGAATCCGGCTGCGGCAATGCGTCCCGGACGTTTGCCGTCGGCCGGAGTGGTGACGTCGATCATCGCCCAGTCCGGCAGGTGCGGATGCTGGCGTGCGTTATTCAGGTAATCGAATTCGC